>JABHFS010000189.1 GCA_018672475.1 Gemmatimonadota bacterium
TTGCCTATACCTGGCTTGGCGGCGCTATCAACGACCCGGCGCAGCCGCCCCCTTGCTGGCGGTAGCCATCCTGATTCCGGGCCTATTGCACTTCCTCTATCCGCAGGCGCCGCAAGCCCGCGAGACGCTCTCCATCGCCGACCCCATCGCCGTCTTTGGCCAATTCCTCGGCTATATGGGCCGTTGCCTCGACTCCGCCCACTGGCTGGTCGCCGGTCAGATCCAATCCTGGGAGATGATCACGGGCGCGGCCGTATTGCTCGGTCTCGGCTGGCTCGTCGTCCGCCGCACCGGCCCCGAAGCTGATTGGGGGCTCTTCGCCCTCTTGGCCCTTATACCTTTCGTCGCCCGCGAGACGGTTGAACCCTCACGCTTTTTCTACTTGAGCTCGGCCGGCACTTCACTGGTCCTGGCATGGCTATTGCGCACGGGCATTGTCAGCGCCCAGCGCCTGGTCGCCGCCTGGTTTCGTCCGTTCGCCTGGGGCATCGCACTCTCGGGCCTTGTCGCTACCAGCCTATTCTCGCTACACAAAGCCGAAACACTCGCCTATTATTCTTCCGGTCGATCTTACGATGCGCGCTTGCAGCAACAACAAGCCCTGAAATTGTACAAAAAGGCCATCGCCCGCGATCCCCGTCTAATTCCCGCCGACGGCTACGCCCGCATGGCCGTCGCCGGTTATCGCTACGGTGACACCTGCCAGATTGAATTAAATCGCGGCATCTCGATCTACCCCAATATTGCGGCTTTGTATGTGCTCGCTAGCATCGGCGAGTACCTCCAGACTGACCCTGCCCGCTACCAGCGCGCCGACGCCGTTGTCAATGCCGTCTTAGAAAAAACGTCCAAACCTGCCGAATTGAAACGCCAAGGAGCCGTCGCCTTGCAGCACATCGGCCTCTACTACGCCGAGAAGGGGCAGAGCGAACGGGCCGTCAAAGCCTTCGAGCGGGCGCTGGATCTGAGACCCGACTACGAACTCGCCCTCGGCGGTCTGGCGGAAGTATACAAACGCAGGGGCCAAACCGCGCAGGCGATAGACTACTATCGCCGTTTTCTACAAGCCCGCCCGAATATGGCCATCGGCCACTTTAGCCTGGCCAATCTACTGATCAAGAAAAAAGACCTGCCGGCCGCGATCACCGCCATCGAACGAGGCGTCGCCCTCGAAGCCCATCATCCCGGGCCCTGGTTTAAACTCGCGCAACTCCACCGGGCCGTTAAGCATCCGGCCGAGGCGGAGAACGCCATTCGCAAAGCCCTGGCCTCCGCCTCCAACAAAAGAGAATACTGGATCGAGTGTGGTCATATCGCCTATCTCTACCACAACCTCGGCCAACTGCAAAAGGCCCTGGTCCTCTACAAAGAGGTGACCAAAGCCATGCCTGCCTACCCATCGGCTCATTTCAATCTGGGTTTATTGCAATATCGGGAAGGTCGCTACGCGGAGGCTGTCGATTCCCTGCGCCAAGTCGTGCAGCTATCGCCCGAGGACGAAGAAGCCCAGCGGGTACTCGCACTGGCGACGGCACGTATGGAAAACGCCGTCTCTGCCTTGGTCGCAAGCGTCAACGAAGGTTAGAGCCGGGGGTCGACCGGTTCGCTCTCCAACGCCAACACACCAAAAACGCACTCGTGCACCCGGCGCAACGGCTGCCCATCAACCAGACGCTCTAGCCCCTCAATCCCCAGCGCGAATTCTCTGAGCGCCAACGCCTGTTTGCCCTTGACATTGCGCCCGCGCAATAGCCCCAGGCTTTCCACGTATTCTGGTCCGTAGATCAAGCGCAAATACTCGCGCCCCCGGCACTTGATCGCCGGCTGCGCCAGACCACGTTCGTCCGTCGCGACAAAATCCAATGGCTTGGCGACCAGTCCTTCGCCGCCCTTCGCCGTCAACGCCTGCCACCACTCAACCACCGACGCACAGCTTTCTTCATCGTCTAAGACTACCCGTCGATGCGCCGTCGCATACAGCAAATCCGATCCCGCGGCGCAAAGCCGGGCGAGCATTTCCATATGCCACACATGCGTCTTATCGCTATACACCCGCCCCTCGCTGGCCAGCAAGTGGAAGGGCGCTAACTTGAGATCAGTTAGCGAATGCACCGGCCAGCAATAGGCGCGATACGCCGCCGCATAGCGCTCGACCGACTCGGCCCGCCCACGACAACGCGCCAGCAACTCGTCCACCGCCACACCACGCGCCGTCGCGCTTTCCAACGCGGTCACCGACGAGGCCAGCGAGACGCGCGCCGCCGCACCGACCGCCGCGTACTGGTCTTCTAATAACTGTTGTGCCTTACTCGACCAAGGCATCAACTCGGCATCGAGCACTACCCAATCCGTCGCCAGTTCGTCCCACAAGCCGCTGCGGTCAAAAGCCTGCCGCACATGATCCAGCAAGCCCGTCTCCAGATCCGGGTCGGCGAAAAAACGCCGCCCCGTGCGCGTATAACAGATGCCTGCCGCCCCGTCCTCGACCCCGAAGCGCCGCCGGGCCGCCGCCGCATCGCGGCAAACGACCAGCACCGCGCGCGAACTCGAATACCGCCCGCTCGCAAGCCTGCAAACGCGGCGGATCAAGATGCTCGATGACCTCGACCAACGCCGCCGCGTCATAATCGGTGAGCCGGCCGTCGCGATAGGCTAGCGACCCCTGAAAAACCTCCACCCGCTCACCGCGCGGCAAACGCTCGAGCCGACGCCGGGCCCTAGTCAACGCCTGTGTCGACACATCCATCCCGGTGATGTCCGCAAATTGCCCTTCTGCCGCCAATAGTTCCAATAACCGGCCCTCACCACAGCCCAAATCGAGCACCCGTTCGGCCCCGCTCTGCTTGAGTGTTTGCAACACGACCTGCAAACGCTGTTGGCTCAGGCTCCGCTCCGCTTCCAAAACCTCTTCCCCCGCAACCACCTCCGCCTCTTCCGCCTCCTCCACAAGCCGCGACAGGGCCTCCTGTTGCAAACCCCGCTGATGTTTCAAATAGCGCTCGATGACCAGATCGCGCAGCGGATGCCCCCTCAACCACTCTTCCCCCCGTCGCATCAGTTTGTCGATCTCCTCGTCTCCCACGTAATAGTGCTTTTCGTCGTCGAGCACCGGCACTAGCACATATAAGTGCGCCAGCACATCTTTTAGCGGCATTGTCGCCGTCAGCTCGACCTCGTAATAAGGACTCTGCCCCCATTCCGGAAAATGTGCGTCAAGCAACGACCCCTTCGCCTCCACCGCATACCCCAAGGGCTCAAAGAGTCCGCGCAACAGCCCTTCGCCTCCACGACAGGGCAGTGCGCTAAACCGCACCGTAAGTGGCATTTGAGTCTCCACGAGTTCGGGCCGGTCCTTGCACTGCCCGTTCAAGGCCGAAGAAAAAACCCGAGCAATCGCCACGCTGGTAAACGACGAAGCCGCGTAGGGCCGGTCGTTGACATACGAGGCCAGCGCAAAACTGGACGCCGACGGACCCCGTTTGAGTTTGATCAGATCAATATCCAGCAGCAGGGCAGCGGTACAGCTTTCGCTTGAGGCTTCGGGATAAAAAACGTGCGCCGTACCACAGGACAGATCAAAGGCCTGGGCGCGACCCGGATGCTTGTGTAACAAGTAGCCGAGATCGGTGGCGGGTTGGTGGGTGGTAGTAATTGTGAGAAACATAGGCTATAATTCCGTATATTAAGGACATTCCGGCGCGCCAAGGCGACGGTCTGATCAAGCTTTTGAGGCCGATTTAAGGTAGAAACGAGCCACCGATCGATCATGTCAACCCCAACGGCCCGTCCGCCGTTAACCATATTTACTTGACAAAGACCCGCGTAAACACCCAATTATGATGTGCGTTCATCGCCAACTCTCGTTAAAAAAGGCGCAAATCCCATGTCAGATCCTCCTTTCAGAAAGCCACCTATGGTCCAGCTACCCAAGCCCCTGCTTATCGTTATTGCCGTCGCCTTCGCCGCTATCGTCTTCGGCTCCAGGTTTTATCAGAGCGTGCCCGCCGGCCACGTCGCCGTCGCCACCCTCTTTGGCGAAGTGCAGCCCAAGCACTATGCCGAAGGCCTGCACGTCCCGGTCAACCCGCTTTTCGACTGGTATCTCTACGACGTCCGCATGAAGTCGCACTCCGAGACCTCGAATGTGCCCAGCCAGGATCAGTTGCAGACCAAGATCGACGTCAGCGTGCAGTATCGCATCGTCGGCAGTCAAGCGCCGAGCATCTTAAAAGAAACCGGTAGCATCAACAACGTGCTCGCCGTACATGTCGTGCCGCAACTGCGCTCGCAGATCCGCGAGCAAGGCAAGACCATCACGCGCGCCGAGGACTTCTTCCTTGAAGAAACGCAAAACACCCTGCAAGTCGCTCTGCTCAGTGGATTGCAGAGCTATCTAGGCCCCAAGGGCGTCGAGGTGGAGGCCGTGCTGATCCGCGATATCACCTTGCCGCCCTTTATCACCAAGGCCATCGAGGGCAAGAAGGAGCGCGAACAGGAAGTCCAAAAGCAAAAGGCTGAGCTAGAGCGCTACCAGACCGAGCAGCAGCAGAAGATCGCCCTGGCCATAGCCGAAAAGGACGCCGCCTCCGCCAAAGCCGAAGAGCGCCGCCTGCTCGCCGACGCCCGGGCCTATGAGATCACCAAGATCAACGAGGCGATCGGCAAGAATCCCAATTACGTCAAACTGCAGGCGCTCGAAGCCCTGCAGGCGATCTCCAAGGATCCGGCCGCCAAGGTCTATTTCATCAATGGCGACAGTCCGCAGCCGCTACCGTTGATGCATTTGGGCGATAATATTAAATAAAAGGGCGATTGATAAGATTCACAGAGGGGCGGCCCATAATAGACCGCCCCTCTGTGGAGCATGCTCCGACTAATCACTTAATCCACCGATCGAACTACCCCCCTAAAAACAAACGATCTGCTGCCTATTCCCCGCTTTTCGTATAATGTCGCAGACCACAATCCCCCGCATATCGCAGCCCATCGATACTCACTATATGAAGCATTATCGTTAGTCCTACATTATTCTTGGCTTATATCACCGAGCGTTATCGTTAGTCCTATATTATTCACGACTTATATCACCGGGCATTGAGGGGAATAACCATGCAGCGCGTCGCCTTTGTCATGCACGTCAAAGAAGGCCAAGAAGAAGAATATATCCGCCGGCACCGGGAAATTTGGCCCGGCGTCTTAGCCGATCTAGAAAAGGCCGGCGTGCAACAGATGAACATTTTTATGGCCGAACGCCAGCTCTTTCTCTATATGGAAGTCGACGACTACGCCGAAGCCTCCCGCATCCTCGCACAAAGCCCCGAATCGCTGCGCTGGGAAGAATCGATGGCGTCCATCATAGACGACGCCGGCGGCGAAACCTACGATCCAGAAAACCCCTACCCGGACAGTCTGCCCGAGGTCTTTTTCTGGCAAAAAGGAGAACAATAATGGCCGCACTATCCGGACAGGTCGCCCTGATCACCGGTGCCGGCTCGGGCGTGGGCCGTGCCACCGCCGCCCTTTTTGCCAAAGAAGGGGCCAAGGTCATCGTCGTCGACATCGACAAAGCGGCAGGCGAAAAAACGGTGGCGCAGATTCACACCAAAGGTGGTACCGCCCTTTTCGAACACGCTGACGTCGCCAAAGCCGCCGACGCCGAACGCATGGTGCAGCGCGCTATCGACACCTATGGCCGTCTCGACATCCTGCACAACAACGCCGGCGTGGTCGCTGTCAAATTCTTAGAAGATATGGCGGAAGAAGAATGGGACTGGCTGATGGGCGTCAACCTCAAGGCCGTCTTCCTGGCCGTTAAATACGCCGTGCCGCATATGAAGGCGCAGGGCTCGGGCTGTATTATCAACACCGGATCGACCAGCAGCTTTGAGGGCCAATACATGACCCCGGCCTACTGCGCCTCCAAGGGCGGCGTCGCACAACTGAGCAAAACCCTCGCGCTCGACTACGCGCAATACAAGATCCGCGTCAACGCCGTCTGCCCCGGCACCGTCGACACCCCACTGGTGCGCCAACATATCGAAAACAGCCCCGACCCGGCCCGCGCCGAAGCAATCGAAAAACAGCTCATCCCCCTAAAGCGCTTTTTGCAACCCGAAGAAGTCGCACACGCGGCCCTCTACCTGGCCTCGGACCAGGCCCACGGCGTCACCGGTTCGGCGTTGGTCATCGATGGGGGTACTCTTGCGGGATATGTCGACTGATTGATTGCTAAAAAACGATCTTAAAATGCCGGCCGGAGGCTGCGGGGCTGGCCGCGGCGGGTGTTTTTAAAGACCCCTCGGGCTGCCCGTCCCACCGAAGCAGACCCTACCGCGGATCCCCCACCCGCCACCGATGCCTTTCCACCCCCTCCATATGCAACTCCACCCCCCACCCCGGCCCCTCCGGCAACCCGATACTGCCATCTACCACGTCCAACGATCCCGTAATAATCTCGTCTCGCCAGTCAATGCCCGACACAAACTCCATCGGTGCGACATTGGGGATTGAGGCCATCAAGTGTGTCGCCGCGATAATGCCAATCGGCCCCTTGGTATTGTGCGGCGATATCGGCACGTGATAGGTATCGGCGATCGCCGCAATCTTGCGCACCTCGGTGATCCCGCCCGCATACATCAAATCGGGTTGGGCAATATCGATGCCGTCGAGATCCAATAATTGGCGAAAATGGCTCTTGGTATTGAGCCTTTCGCTGCCCATCACCGGAATGGAGATTTCGCGGCGCACTTTGGCGTAGGCGTTCAAATCCTCCGGCGGCACCGGATCTTCAAAGGCGTAGAGCTTATACGGCTCTAGCGCGCGGGCTAGTCGAATGCAGTTGGCCACCGTGAAACGACCGTGACAGTCGATCAGCAATTTTATATCCGGCCCCACCGCCTCGCGCGCAGCGGCGTAGTGTTCGGCCGTCTCTTCGGGCCGCCCATCGTCCTCGTAAGGGTCAAAGCGAAAGCCGTCACTGGAGCGCGCGCTGCTCTTGAGCGCGGTAAAGCCCTCGGCGACCATGCGCTTGGCCATCGCCGCGCTCTCTTCAGGCGTCGCGCCATAAAAATGCGTATACAGCCCGACCCGCTCGCGAAATTTGCCGCCCAGCAACTCGACCACCGGTAGATTCGCCACCTTGCCCTTAATATCCCACAGCGCCTGGTCGATACCCGACAGCGCGCTCATCCACACCGGCCCGGCCATGCGCCAAAGCCCGGAAAGCGAAGAGATACGCCAGATTTTGTGCCAGAGATATTCGATGCGCGCGGGGTCCTCGCCGATGAGCTCTTGTTTCATATGGTCTATCGCCGCGACGACTACCGGCTCCTTGTTGGAATAGGTCGCCTCGCCCAATCCCACCAAACCTTCATCGGTATGCACCCGCACGATGGTCCATTTGCGGCTCGGCGAGTCAATGAGCAACGTGTCGATATCGCGAATTTTCATGGTTTTCCCCTTACGACATGGCTAAGAAATGGAGTGCAATGCAAATAGCAAGGCCCATCGGGTTATTCACCGGTCTCCACCGTATCGGGCCGCCGGCCAACTGACGGCGGCGCCAACATGCGCTGTTGCTGCTCGGTCGCGTTCGGATAATCGGCCGCGTCGTAATAGGTGCTCGCCCACGATGAGTGGCCCGGGCTGAACTTATAGAGCAAGGACCTGCGCTCGTGCTCGGCGGTCCATTCCATCGTCCCGTGTACCAGCGCCTCGGTAAAAATGATCAGATCGCCGGCCTCCGCTTCGACCTGGCGCACATAGTGGGCCGTGCGCTGATAGGTGCGCACTTCGTCGGGGATCTCGACGGTGAAATTGCTCTTGTGGCTGCCGGGGATACAACCAAGACCGCCGTCAGCCGGCCCCGCGTGGCTTAGACAATACGTAAAAACCGTCAGCCCGTTGCGCAGCATGCCGTCGTGGTATTTATACCAGTGGTCGCCGGGTACTCCGCCCTGCATGGTCTGCCCACCGTGCAACCTGCCCGCCTTGCCGCCCTTGCGCATAAAAATGCTGTAGTCGTGGTCGACCCTCACCTTGGGACCGAGCAGTTCGACCATATAGGGCAGGGCCTTCGGGTGATCGATAAGATTTTGGCTAGCCGGTCCCCACAGCGAGACGCGGCTAGTGCGCCGCAGCCCGTTTTCCTCGTATTCGCCGGGCCACGCCTCGTCGGCCAGCGCGTTGAGTTCGCCTACTTCGGCCGGGGTCAGGACGTTTTTGACGACTAGGTAGCCATCGAGGTCGAAGATGAACTTTTCTTCTGGGGTCATCGCATACTCCTTCTTTTTCACCTAACAAGCGCGAAAAGAGCGGAGCGAGCAAGTTCATCCGTAAATATCTGGTTCACCCCGCCCGATTACCCATTTGCGCCCCACCTTGCTTTGACGTATCTATTCCCCTGCAAGCAAACCCACAATCTAAGAGACGCCGAATGCCAACCATCCCGGCGCGACAGAAAGGATTCCCTACCATGGCAGCCAAATACCGCGTCGGCGTCATCGCCTCCGGCCGCATCGCCCGCGAGCACGGCCGCGGCTGGGCCGAATGCGAGCACACCGAAATCGCCGCCATCGCCGATGCGCACCCCGAAGCGCTCGCCAGCTATGCCGCTGACTTCGACGTCAAGGCGACCTATACCGATTACCGCGAAATGCTCGACAAAGAAAACCTCGACATCATCAGCGTCTGTTCTTGGGATCCGCAACACGCTGAAATGTCGATCGCCGCTTGCTCGCGCCGCCCCAAAGCCGTGCTCTGCGAAAAACCGATGGCCATATCTCTCGGCGAAGCCGACGCGATGATCATTGCCGCTCAACGCAACGAAGTGAAACTCGCCATCGGCCACCAGCGCCGCTTCTATTCCTGCTGGCGCGAAGCCCGCCGCATGATCGCCGACGGAGCCATCGGCAAACCGCAACGCCTGTGGTCGGCCATCAAAGCCGGCATGATGAACACCGGCACGCACTGCATCGACTTCCAACTCTACGCGCTCGGCGATCCGAAGGTCAACTGGGTGATGGGCTCGGTCGAACGCCATACCGACCATTTCGTCTTCGGGCACCGGGTCGAGGACCGCTGCGCTGGTATTATAGGCTACGAGGGCGGTATTGAAGGCGTGATCGAAAACGAGATGAACGACACCTACCAGGTCGGCGCGCATATCTACGGCGAGGACGGCATGCTCGCGGTCAACGACAATAGCCTGCGTTATATGAACGCGTCTTCGGGCGGTTGGAAAGAGTTCGAGCCTGACGAAAAAGCCACCGGCGGCTACGGCAACGCCTTCGTCGACCAGGCCTATGGCATCTGCCGTTGGATCGAGGGCGATTTCGAGGACTACTACGGCAAGGCCGAACACGGTAAGGCCGCCACTGAGATCATGATGGCCGTTTATGAGTCGGCGCGCATGCACGAGCGCGTCTCGCTGCCATTGCAAACGCGGGCCAACCCCTTAGATGTCGCCGTCGAAGAAGGCCGCATCCCCGTCACCCGCCCAGGGTTTTGGGACGAGCGCTCCTTCTTGGTCCGCGGCGAGAGCATGAGCTGGGTCAAGGACAAATAGCCATGGAAATCGGCATCCTGATCACGAACAAGCGCGAATACGACGAGGCCTTCGACTGGGACTACGGCTATATCGAAGGTTTCCCCGGGATGCTCGGGCCCGACGAAGACGATGCGTGAGGCGATTATGGCCAACCACAATATCGGCGAGTTGCTCTCGTGAACATGCAAACGCTCACGCCCACCGAGGCCGAGCACTTCCTCGACAAGGGCTACGTCACCATCCCCGGCTGCTTCACCCGCGACTTCGCACAACCGCTCATCAGTCACGCCTACGAGCGAATGGGCTGCGACCCCAATGACCCGGCCACCTGGACCGAGCCAATCCGCTATCTCGACCACGCGCACAAGTTTAACGTCAAGGAGCTCTGTCCCAAAGCCTGGGGTGCGATCTGCGATATTTTAGGCGGCGAAGACCGCATCGACCCGACGGTGCGACGCATGGAAACGATTCACTTTTCTTCGGTCGAGTCGTTCAAATGGTCCGACGCCTTTATTGTCAACTTCCGCTACGGCACCGACGAGCCCTGGCGACCCCCCGCGCCCGACACCGCCCGCTGGCACAAGGACGGCAGTTTCTTCAAGCACTTCCTCGACAGCCCCGAACAAGCCCTGCTCACCGTGATCCAATGGACCGACACGCCCCCTAGGTCCGGCGGCACCTTTGTCGCCTGCGATTCCTTTCGACACATCGCCCGCTACCTCGCCGAGCATCCCGAGGGGGCAGAGCCCGGTGCTTGCGGCGCCCTTATCGACCAGTGCGAAGACTTTATCGAGCTGACCGGCAAAACCGGCGACCTGACCCTTCTCCACCCCTTTACGCTACACGCCTCTTCGCCGAATCCCTCGGGCCGACCTCGCTTTATGTCCAACCCTCCAGTCGCTCTCAAAGAGCCGTTTAATTTTAATCGCAAAGACCCGGCCGATTTTTCTCTGGTGGAGCGCGGTGTATTGCGCGCGTTGGGCATCGAGCGCTACGATTTTCAGATATCGGCACCGAGAGAGTGGTACGGGCTTTGATCAATCCCGTCATTTTATCAAAGGGGATGGATCCGACGATATATATCCGTCTCCATCGCGGACGAAAGCCCAACGCTGTGACCTAGGTGCCCGAAATACTGCTCAACCAGCGGGTCTGCTTCTACACTCATTTTATTATATCCATCGCATACCTACCCCCTTATTGACAAAGGCAAGATATTCGCAGGCTGTTACGGCAGTGTGGCGTTTCGGTGTGGATTTATTTTCACAGCCTTTAGCAGCAAGCGGCACAGCGCCCCCAATGGATAGCCCTGTGCAAATATCAGGTCCAGAGGACCAAAGCGGTTGGGTGCTCAGAAATGATCTGAGTGACGAATTGTATTTCGGTGGACAAGATGCTCACGCTATCCGCTGCCTGAGGTGGCCCTCACACACGGCGTGCAGCGTAGACCAGAGTCTAGATTCTGCTGAAATACCAATACAGAGACCTGGTGGCAAGAATTCCCTGTATTTTACAAAAAACCGCTATTGTTCGTAGAACTTACCGGGGAAGAGCTGTCTTATATCGCCGTATTTTAATCTGTAATTTTCTTTTGCCCGGTCTGCATTTTCACGATGCTTTGCATAATCTGAAATATTCTCGAAGCGCAACTTGCCCGTGGTCCAGTCGAAAACGAAGAAGTATATCGAATTATCGGCGCGCGGTTTTTTAACCGCTGCCAGAGCGGCATCGCTAAAAAAACAAATGGGCGTAGGTGGCAACCCAGTCCTTGCATACAAATTGTAGGGAGAAGAAGAGACCGATTCCAGATCCCTGTACAACAAAAAGGGCCGGTGAAAACCCAGGGCATACTCCACCGTCGGACAAGAACCTAGTTTGTCGTCTCTGGCGATCCGATTGTAGAAAACAGCCGCGACCTTGTCGTGATCCACATTGGAAACGGCTTCTTTTTCTACCATACTAGCCAGAATGATCTGCTCCCGCAGCTGCAACCCTTTGCCGGCCGGCAAGTGCTCCAAACGCGCCGCGCTTATCGCCAGCAGTCGCTTTATTACTTTGCGCGCATTTGCCAAATCGCGCTCTTCAAAAGCTCCTGCAGCATCGGGCACCGGTTTCTTCAAATCCAGATCTGTAAATGCAAAAACACCAGGTGACAACAGTCCCTCGAAACGATTTCCCGCGAATGGGTTTTTAGATTGAGTGGGCAGATCCCGGAGACCAGGCACAAAAGAGTGCGCAGGATAATTTTCCGTCCTTGCTAGGTACAATACTGAACCGCAGGTTAGAATGTCCTGGGCTGCGAGCCGCTTGCACCAGTCCTGCACCCGCTCTCCTGCCTTTACTTCGATAAAGACTTTTTCCGCAAAAGCATTACCCGACCACCCGAGCAGGAAAATAAGAATTAGCCGCACGGGTTCAACCCACAAATACACATTGATTCTTGAGGCTCGTTTGGGGTGCTAGCGCTCATCTATTTTCTACCAGCAAGGGTTTTTTTGCTCATTAATAGACCAAGAAGTATAGGAAATTCAAAAGACATCTACCGACAACGTGAGATACGTACTTCCTTGTGCCTACCTCTTTTTTCTCCTAGCTTTCCATTATTCTATATATAGGAGCCGCCAACATGCCCCATCTAACGCCATCCCAACTCGACCACTACCGCGAAAACGGCTACGTGCTCGTCGAAAGCCTACTCGACCCCGCCGCCGATCTCGACCCCGTACTCGCCGAATACGAAAAAGTGCTCGGAGAACTCGCCGACGAACTCTTCGCCAAAAAGAAAATAGCCTCCACCTACGCCGACCTCGACTTCGACCAGCGCCTCTGCCAGATCTACAACGAAACCGGCCAGGTGCACGCCCAGCACTTCGACATCTCGCTGCCGCAGGGCAACACCACCGACGCGCCCATCGCCGTCATCCCCTCCGCCTTCGCCGCGTTGCGCAATGAAAGACTGCTCGACATCATCGAAGACCTCATCGGTCCCGAGATCTACTCCAACCCCGTCCAGCACATCCGCATCAAACCCCCCGAGCAGTATTTGCCCGGCATTCCCAAGGACCACCACGGCCGCATCGCCGGTTTCGCCGTCGGTGCCACGCCCTGGCACCAGGACAATGGCGTGGTGCTGCCCGAAGCCGACGAGACCGATATGCTGACAGTGTGGATGCCGCTGACCGACGCCTTTCGCGAACACGGCTGTATCGAAGTGGTCGCCGGCAGCCACCGCGACGGGTTATTGCACCACTGCCAGGGCAATGGCATCGGCCTATTTGTGCAAGACAAACACCTCGACCCAGACCGCGTCGTCACCGCACAAATGAAGCGCGGCGACGTGCTCTTTATGCACCGGCTCACCTGCCACTCCTCGTTGCCCAATGTCAGCGACAAGGTGCGCATCAGCTTTGACCTGCGCTATAACCCCACCGGCCAACCCACCGGTCGACCACTCTTCCCCGGTTTTGTCGCCCGCAGCCGCCAAGACCCCACCAGCGAACTGCGCGACGCCGAGGCCTGGGCGCAGTCTTGGTACGACACGCGTGAAAAACTGAGCCGCGTAGACGTGCCCACCTTCAACCGCTGGCCGTCCAACGACCCCGTCTGCGCCTGAGGCGTTATATATGATTGAATTGCAATTGAGCGACGATGAGCACGCCGCCAAAAAACTAAAACCCGAGCACTTGCAACAAGCCGTTGCCGCCATCCGCAAAGATGGCTTCGTCGTCCTCCACCGCGCCATTGACCCGAACCACATCGCCGTCTTGCGCGAGCGCATGCTCGCCGATGTCGATGAGATCCTCGCCCTCGACGATGTGCCCTATCAGTTCAAAAACGGCCATCTGCAACAAAGCCCGCCACCCTTCCCGCCTTATCTCTTCCGCGACGTGCTGGCCAACGACTTCGTCGTCGACGTGACGCAGGCCGTGCTCGGCGAGGGCGTCAAAAATGCCTTCTACAGCGGCAACACCTGCCTACCCAACCCGCACCAACAGCCGTTGCACGTCGACTCGGGCCAGCTCTGGCCCGACCTCCGCCAGGCGACACCCGCCTACAACCTCGTCGTCAACGTACCCATCGTCGACACCACCCCAAAAAACGGCAGCACCGAACTCTGGCCCGGCACCCACCTCGACACCACCCGCGCCATGAGCGACGGCGATATCAAACTTGCACCTGCAGACGAAGAACGCCAACGCGCCAAATGCCAACCTCTGCAACCGAGTATACCCGCAGGCAGCGTGCTGATCCGCGATCTGCGTCTATGGCACCGTGGCATGCCCAACCACAGCGAGCAAGCCCGGCCGATGATCGCGATGATCCACTGGCCGCGCTGGTGGCACATAGGCAAGCCGCTATTGTTCGCCAAAGGGACTGAAGCATTATTCGCGGATAGCGCACTGGAGACGGTGGCGGAATTTGTCGACGGGCCGATCGATTATATCAGCCGAAACCGAAAACACGACTACAAACCGCCTGCTGATGCCGTGCCTCACGGCGCCAGTCGACGACACTCCAAGTAATAGCGTTTCTCCTCCGCCTCACCCAACGAGAAGGTCTTGCGCGGTGTAGCTCCGTCGATGACAATGGTCTCGAACAAATCGTGTTTGTCCATCACCGGCAGGAAGAAGCCTATGCTGGCCGGCGCGGCGGCCAGCTTCTCTAGTGCCTCTTCCCCATGGATATAATCGAGGCTGGCCAAAGAATGCGCGTCGAGATAGCGGTCGAGAAAAACCTGCAACGACGCCACCTCCAACTGGAAATCGGGTTTGGCAATGCTCAACAGGCCGCGTTCGGCCCCGCTTACATAAGGGATATGATGCCCTTCGCTTGCTGCCGCCTGCTGGCAGGCCGTTTCCCACGCATCCCGGTCGGCGAACGTCTGCCGGCTAAAACCCCGCCCCGCGCAATCCACCTCTAGCGCCGCTAAGAGATCATCGACCTCGACGCCAAAGACCGCCCGATGGATCGGCGCGAACTCCAGACCCTCGTCGTGCACGTTGACCAACTCGACGATGGCGTAGCGCGCCGGGTGGTTCATCACCAGCGACTCGTCTTCGGCCTCCGCCTTGAGCTGCTCCCAGACGGCACGGGCGGTGGCGAAAGAGTGGTTGCCGTCGCCCATCGCATAGGTCATCGGCGGTTCGCCGCGCGAGAGGCGGGCGATATGCGCGGCGACTTCGTCGATCAGTTGGCCGTCGTCGACGCGCCAACCGCGGACCCGGCCGCCACCCAGCATCAGCTCGACGTCGTAGGCTTCTTCGAGATCTTTCAGGAAGAGCGGTTCGATAACCGTGCGCTGCGGATCGTCGATCAGCACCATGATATGCGGCGTCTCCAGCGACGCCTCCTGCCGCACCTGTATCCTCGGCGGCAAGCGACTCTCGTCGGTGCCCTCGGTGGTGCGGATCAGCTTCTGGGTCCCGTCACGATAATCATATTGCTCAAGGTCGAGCGCAACGATCAGCCCTTTGCGCGTCGAGGCGCGCCCGACATTGCGCTCGACCAGCATAAAACCGGGCCGTTGCTCGACCAACACTCCATCCGCCAGATATTCCTGCATCCTTTGGTTGATGTCGGCGATGACTTCTTCGCGGTTGGCCGAGTCGAGATATACCTCCGGAAAAACTAGGTGCAGCGACGAGGGGGCGGCCCCAACGACCCGCCGCACTTCCTCCCAGTATTCGGGTTGCGAGGTGTACTGGTCGCAGGCGATAACCGCCCACGTTTCGAGCGGGACATCCGCCCGCGGTAAGAGCAGGGTCGGCACGTGCAGGGCGATTTCGGGATAGTGGCGTTTCATCTCCGACTAACCGATCAACGGCCTGGCCCAAGCGGAGAATACCGGGAAAATATCCTCCGGGTCCTCCAACTCCTGGTGCCAGCGCTTCTCGTGTTCGAACATGATCCAGCCGTCGTAATCGTGCTGCTTGAGCAGGGCGATAGCTTCTTGCAACGGCAGTTGGCCCGTACCCGGCGCCACGTAGCGCCAACCGTCCTTCATCGCCTCGGCGTGCTCGGGCTCGTAGACCGCGTCTTTGATGTGCGTATAAGCGACACGCGGCCCCACCGCCTCGTAGGTCTGCGTCAGCGACTCCTCGCCGACGCGCGCGGTGTGGCCCATATCCCACAACACGCCAAAGGCCTCGTTCGGCACGCGGTCGAGCAACAGCTTGCAATCCACCGCCTTGATCCATTCGTCATGCGTCTCGAAGAGCCATTTGAGGTCGGCCGCCCCGTCCAATGCGAGAATCTGCTGCATCGTATCCCGGCCGACATCGGCCAGCTCTGCTTTAGAATGAACTGCGGAATCGCCGCCGCCAAAGACCCGGACGGCCCCGCAGCCCAACGCCTTGGCCACCGGAATCGAACGCCGCGCCTCCTCGACGTTGTCCTCCAGCTTCTCCGCTACGCACACCCGAATGCTCGAACTGATGCCCGAGACTTCCAACCCGGCGTCCTGCAACTGGCGCCGGGTCTCGGCAACACCGCTGGTAAAGGCAGGCAACTGCGTGATATCCATAGTCTCCTGCAAACCGCGAAAATCGACGCCGTCATAGCCGTATTTGCTGCCTTTGGCACAGATCATATCTAGGCCCCATTCTGGGCAGCCTAAAGTCGTAAAACTGAGTTTCATGCATCCTCCCGTATTAGAGCGTACACCAAAGGCGCCAACTCGTTTATATCGTTTAGAACTGCGAAGGCCCGGGAGAAATCGCTCTGCTCCGTCAGGCCCTGCGGAATAACCACACAGCGCAACCCGGCCGCCACTGCAGCCTGCAGCCCGCGCTCGGAATCCTCGACCACTAAACATTCGTCCGCCGCCAACCCATTGCGCTCCATCGCCACAAGGTAGGGCTCAGGCTCGGGTTTGGACGCCTCGTAATCTTCGCGCACTAAGACAAAATCAAAATACGACAACAGGCCCGCGTTGGCGTGGATCATCTCGAAATGATCGCCGCGACAACTGGTCACTATGCCCATCCGCACTTTGCCGTGCAGCGCTGCGAGCGTTTCCCTCACCCCGGTTATCGGCTCGACGCCCCGCTGCAATAATGCGCTATATCGTTCATTGCGCCGGGTGCGCAAGGCCGTAAACTCAGCCTCATCCAGAGGCCCGACAAATGCTTTGATGCCCTCGCTGGTCTTGAGGAAGGTCGCCACGAAGTCGGCTTCATTGATCTCAATGCCCTGCGCCGACAACTCGTCGCGACAGGCCTGAAAGTAGAGTTTCTCAGTGTCGACCAGCACGCCGTCGTTGTCCCAGAGAATTGCCTTTAGCATAGACACTCTTGATAGCGAATAGGGAAAGCCATACCTTGACTGAAAATAAGATCCGCCCCGGAACCATCGTCGTCAATACATTCATCCATCACATGCGCTCGCCATACTCCGCGCACTAGTTTATTCGAGCTATCGCGATGGCGCAGTCGATTCGGCCGCAAGAAAGCCAAACCATGCTGAGCGAGCAACAGCGGCAACAGTTCCGCACCGAGGGCTATCTGCTCGTACCCGACGCGCTCGCCGATATCGGGCCACAACGCGTGCGCGATGCCTACGAACAAGTGCGCGCGCAAACCGAAGCCCAATGGCGTGACGCCGTCGCCGCCGACACGGGTAAGGGGGTCTACGGGCAGGGTACCGCCGCCCACGTCATCCCCGACCTGTACCAGTACGACTCGCTCTTTCTCGACCTGTCCAATAACCCGGCGGTGATCCCCATACTAGAAGCCGTCGTCGGCCTCGACCTGCAGCTCACCGAAATGATTGCCCACAACCACCCCGCCGGCACCGACGCGCATATCGAGTGGCACCGCGACTGGCCGCCGTGGAACCATCCGACGCAAATACTAAAGGCCAAGGTCTTCTATTATCTCGACGATATCACCGACGACATGGGCCCCTTCAGCATCGTGCCCGGCAGCCATATTCGGCCGGACGACCCACCGGGGTCGGCGAACTCGTTCGCCGAAAACCCCAGCACCCAAGCGCCGTCCTACACCGGATCAGAACTTGAAAACATGCCGCAGATGAAAAAACTCACCGCCCCGGCCGGCACCGCCGTCATCTGGAATGTCGCGCTTTGGCACACCGCCACCGCCAATACCAGCCCGCGAGACCGCCGCCTCATCGCCTACGGCTATACGCATTTCTGGGTAAAGCAATGGGAAGACCGCACGCCGGCACGAGAGATCGTCGCCTGGGCCGACACGCCGCAAAAGCGACAGCTAATGGGCATCCACGCGGTGCAGGGTCGGGCGGCCTGGGACCGCCGTGACGTCGCCTACCTGCCCGAGCACCAGGCTATCGCCGACGCCAAACCCTTCTGAAACCCACCGCGCAACCATAGAGTCTATGAGTATATGAAAACCATCCAACGCATCCTCGATCAACACAGCGCCCTGGCCCTACCCGGCCTCTTCGGGGCGGCCGCCGCGATGCACCCGCTCTATACAAAACGAATGACCGACGGCACCTCCACCGGCGCCGAAGATCCGCTAATGGGTTTCGCTTCGTCTGACGAGTTGGTCGGTGTCGAAGAACGCCTCGCACTAGTCCGGCGCCTGCAAGAGGTCGCAGAATAGTGCAACGCTATGCCAGCGCACTGATCCTCTCAACGATCCTGCTCGTAAGCGCCTGTGGATCAGACGCCCCCACCCAAGTCAAACCCCTGGCCACGATCGAAATGGATCAGCTGCTCAGCACCCTACAACGCATACCGGATCGCCCCGGCCCCAACCCCACCGCCACCTTCGAAATCCCCCACCAACAACTCAACCAACCCGCCCCCATCGTCGTACAGGAAGAATTGATCACCGCCGTCGCCGCGCTGCCCAACGTCCTGCTCTGGGAGTCGCCGAACTTCTTGCCGGGTGCGATCAGCTGGATCCTCGGCGAAAGCCTCAACACCGACGAAAAAGGCGACCTGACCGCTGGCAGCGAATTTGGCCACCAGCACCGCAACGAAGTCGGCAGCATGCATCTGAACCTACCGGCCGCCGCCTCGCAAATCGTGCTCGAAAAAGGCTGGGCCGTATTGCACCCCTTATCCGCCGTAATCCACGGCAGCCGCGCCGTCGACTACCTGCTGGTCTATGCCCCCCGCGACAACGAGGATCTGAAAATCGTCTGGCTTATCGTGCAGGCGTCGTATGCTTTCGCGCGGGGTGAGTTATAAAATCTACGCGGGGATTTCTGTAGAGACCGATACGGGCTGGTGAGGGATTCCTACAAATCGCAATGCATTGGCGAGAATGAGCGAAGAGAGGCTCTCAATGCCCACCCACCACCGATTAGCGCTGCTCGGTTTTACTCCACCTCGTACCCATTCTCTGCCATAGCATCAGCAAAAAAATCGAACATATACTCCCCATCGCTCTTATCATCCGTCCTCCACCGCCCCACCGCATCCTCCCGCACGATAATCCGCCCCAACGGAAAACCCAAAAACGCCTCCAGATTCGTCAACGCCTGCTCCTGCTGCAAGACAAAATCCTCGAAGCGCACCAACATCCAGTCCTTCGGCTTCGGCGTCGCCTTCATCAACTCGTATTGGTATTTCCACGAAATCGCCCGCCGCTGCCGGATACGATCCGTCCGCTCGTAATCGATACCAAAATTGCTCAGATCGTCGGTCTTGTGCCCGCTGAGAATGCTGTCGCGCGGGTCGCGGATCCAGTGGATATACTTGATGTCGGGGAACATGCGCACGATCCACGGGTAAATCAGCGTCGTCTCGGGCAACTTCCAACCCTTGTGCTCAGAACGATCGCCCGTGACATCGGCCAAGTACTCGCCGATCAAGTCTTCGAACTCCGGGTCGATATCCATATCGTGCAACGCGGAGAAGTCCCACTCTAGGCCGCCCTTCCACTTGACGTATTTGGCCATGACCCGGCAGGCATCGTAGAGCTTTTGCGGCGGCACCTTGTCGCCGGAGCGGTTCAGCGTATGGCCCATAAACACACCGCTGGCATAGAGCGTATGCGAGATGGCGCGCGTGCCCGAATGGCCGCGGCCGATAACGGTGATCAACGACATAAGTACTCCTAAAGACAGGACAAAACCGCCGGGACCAAACGCTCCCAGCGATCGTATCGATCAGTTAAAACCACCAATAGTGGTGTCAAAGCAAAGCAAAGCGAGAAGGCAGAGCAAGCAGTAAGCGAACACAACCTGTACGCGAGCGATAGCGTCTCGATCACGCACTCAATATCGATGCAACACGCCGCGTACGACGGATGCGGCGCTTCGTCGGCTGCCGACTAAAGCAGGATCTCCTGCGCACGCCCCAATCTTCGAGCGGATTAATCGTCACACAAAACCTCAATCCCCTATTTAAACCCCAGCTTCTACCACAAACCACACCAAACCCTGCGCCGGAATCTCCACCTGTAGCTCCACCTCATAAACCCGATCCAGCAGATATTCCCGCACCTCACCTTCCCCTTCGCGAATCAACGCCCTCTCGCGCAACCCCGTATAATAAAGCGGCAACTTCCAAGCCCTAGTGACCGCTTCTTCGAGCGGATTAAAAAAGAGCGCTAAGCCACGCGTAGCCAACTGTGCATTGACATGCAGCACCCCGTCGATATCGCGCCCGTCGGCACGTCTTAGGTGCATGATATCGGATTCGAGAATCGCCCGATAACGCTTGTAGAAGTCCACCCACTTTTTCACGACCGCCTTGGTCTCGTCGGTGTCGTAGAGCCGCGGCCCACGATAACAAGCCTGTACCCCGCAGCCAAAATTCTGCGCCAAATGCGCCTCATAGGCGTCCAGGTGCTCGGCCAAGGGCTCCAAAGTCGCCGCTTCGCCGCCACCGTGATACTCGACCAGCGGCACAAACATCCAACCCATGCTCGGCGTCTTTTCCCACGTGCCATCATAGACATTTTGCCGCGCCAAAAGGATCTGCCTGTCGCGCGGCAGCGACCAATTCACCTCGCGATAGCCCATGCCATTTTTATTCGAGCCATTGAGAAAATACCAGTCGGGCACGTTGAGATAGATACCCTGCGCGCGGCACCAATGATAAAAGTGCGTAATGCGCTGCCACTGCCGCCACTGCGAATCGGCCAGCCCTGCATGCCCTGGGTGCGCGGTCGAGGCGCAGACATCGCCCGGATACGAGCCGTCGTGTTCAAAAATATTGAGACCGGACGCGGTGTAGAGCACTTCGACTTTGCGAAAGTAATCTTCGCCCCAATCGCTGCACAAACACGGTGACTGACCGAAGATCGCACCACCGGGCGCACCGGTCTCCGGGTTGATCGCGTCGTTTGCCGCGTCGATACTGCGACTGGCCAATAGCGAATAACCGCCCAGCTCTACGCCCTTGTTATGCGCGTAATCCGCCAGCGTCTTGAGCTCGGCGATATAGTCGGTATCCTCACTCTCAGCATCGAAGCCGCTGCCAAAAGTCATGATCACCATCTCAAAGCCAACCTCGGCGCACTGGTCCACCGCCGCCTTGACCGACTCGGGATCGGCCTTGCGCACATGCATCAGGATCGGATTCTCCTGGGTCCAAGGAGCGAGCGTGCGATACATCCGGCGCAGCGCCAAACCGCGACGTTCGCGATCGCTGCTGTCGGGCGCGAGTTCATAGGTGCGAAAGCTCTTAAAGGTCTCGCTCGCCGCGATATCGACCTCGGGGCCCATCGGCAAACGACTCTCCAACAGGCAGGGCGTGGCGTATTTGTAATTGACCTGCGTCGTATACTGCGGGTCTGTAACCCAATGCGTCGTCGCATTGGCGCTCTTGGGCGTCATCCCGTGAAAGGCGAAGTCGCTCTCGACGTGCAGGTCCGGGTAAACCCACTCGGCGGGCGCATCCACCGAAACCTCGCCTTCGACCACCGCGAGGATCTCGCTATTGAAGGTATTGAGACGCACGGCACTATTGCCGCCATTATGCAGTTCCAACCATTTACCCAACAATGGCAAGCCGTCGTAGAGCTCGTAGACGATCGCTGCCGCGAGATCTTGCGGGCCAACAAAATTCAACGTCAAACGCACGCCCGGCGGCGGCCACGGCAAATCCGGACAGGGCCGCACTCGTTTCCACGCAAAGGGCGCCTGCGTCTTGCCAACGGCAAAGTCGACAAACTGAAAGGCCGCGGGATCGCTCGCAAAACCGTCGATCCACTCCCGGCGCAAATAGGCGTATTCTTCCTGGCCGACAAGTCCGCCGATATCATAAGAGGCCCCGTCCACAACGACGCTCGCCTCGGGTTTGACCCCACGCAAGATAGATGCGCCAGTGACGAGGTTGTCGAAACCGACGGTGGCAGCATTCGGTGTGACGCGGAAGATGCGATTTAAGAGGCCATTAGTGAGGATGATTTCGGCTGGATGTTCACCTGCGTAGACGCCGGCTTTATAGGGCGAGGCGTCGAGTAGCCAGTCGCACTCGTAGACCGGTGCTTGGCTAAAAGTCGGTAGTTTATTACTCATGCCCTAAAGTTCGCCCGTGCGATGGATAGGGGCAAACGGCGATATCGCCTAGTAGATTCGACAGGCTATTTGCTATATTGCACATGCGATAGAACATTAGAAATAGCCAGCGCGGTCAGCCCGCAGCTCTCGCACTCCTCACAACAGCGCAAACAAATAACTGCAAAACTGCAGTAGCACTTCCAAGGAACTTCACATGAAACAACAACTGCTACGCCACCTCCTCCCCCTACCGCAAGAAATCGCCATCGACAACCTGCTCGAACTCCACCCATCCGAAATCGGCCTCCACCTCACCCCCAACGCCGGCCCCCTCGCCGAACAAGCCGCCACCGAACTACGCCAGCTCTTCACCGACAAAGCCAACTGCGCCCCAGAAGGCGACCGCTTCACCATCACCCTAGGCATCCCCGACGACCAGGGCGAATTAGCCAATACCCCTGTCGACATCCCCCGCCTGCAAAACCTGCCCGTCGCGCAAAACACCCCGCTCTCCCGGCACCACGAGCAAGCCTATCTCATCCGCCCCGTCGGCCAAGAACAACTGCTCATCGCCGCCCTCAACGGCCGCGGCCTCTACTACGGCGCCCGCACCCTGCAACAACTGCTCGCCGCCACGCTCACACCCGAACGCGTAATCGTCCCCCTAGCCCACATCACCGATTGGCCCGACTTCGACGAGCGCGGCCTGTGGAACTTCCCCGACGAAGCCGAGTGGATCCCCGAGCTCGCCGCGCTAAAACTCAACTACGGCAAAATGGCAGCGACACGCCTGGAGACGATCGAACGCGACAAAACAAACCAGGCCATTATCGAAAAAGAGCAGATGCTCGCAAGCCGCTGTCGCGCCTTCAACTACTCGCCCTATATCCTGCACCTAAACTTCCTGCACGACTGCGGCCTTTTCCGCGCCTATCCCGAGTTGGCCGGCATCGGCGACAGCGCGCTAACCGGCCGTTACTTCGCACACAAAGAAGGCAACCAACACCGCGCGCCCTGCGCTTCACAACCCGTATTGGTCGATATTCTGAGCGAGTGGATGGAATCGATCGCCGAGCAGGATGGGCTCGATATCAGTTGCTGGCTCAGCGAGCGGCCCGGCCAATGCGGCTGTGCCGATTGCACCGCCACGGGTCAGTTCGCGCTCGAAGCCCGTGCCTTCGTACAGGCCTGGCGCCGCGCCAGGCAAAACTTCCCCAAGCTCGAAATCCGCCTCTTCCTTTCCACCACCACCCTCGAACGCGACTGGCGCGTGCTCGCCGAAACGCCGCCCGAAATCAAGATAGAACGCGCCTGCGCCATGGGGCTGGAACGCGTAGCACACAAACCCCGCGACCTCTTCGCCAACCCCCTCTACGACCGCTACGCTGAAGAAGGCCGCTGGATCGCCAGCTACGACGCGCCCATCGGCGTCAACGGCGATGTCGATACGCCGGAGTTTAAAATACCCGAGCGCTCGGCACAGCGCATGCGGGACTATGTCGGGCAATTGCACCGACGCGGTTATCAGGGGGCCTACGGCATGATTGCCTGGGGCACTTTCGCCCGCGAGATCAATGGCTTCAATATCGCCGCCCTAGCCGAGTGGTCGTGGAACAGCAACGGGCGCGACACCCGCGAATTTGCCGCCGCCTGGGCCACGCGCGAAGGTTTTGCCGATCCCGAGCGCGTCGCTGATTGGTCCGAGTTGCTCGGACCAATCGCCTTCGACGTTTTTGACTCGGATTTCCCCGTCTGTTATTCGCAGAATCAGGCGATCGAAATAGTCCGCCGGCGTCAAAGGCCCTATCTCGGCGAGGGCATGTTTCGCTATTACGATACACCGGAGGCCTTTGACGAAAAAAAAGGCGCCTGCACGCAAGCCCTGGACCTCGTACATGACTTGCCTGCAGACTTCGCGCTGGAAACCACCGTGGTGCAGACCTATATCGACCTCGCCCACCGCATCTGGCAGGTCGCCGAGTTGTTGGCGACAAGCGTGCTAAACGACCCGGAGGACCAGACCCGCATGCGCGAATATCTCGCCTGGCTACGCCAGGCTGGCGCAGCCAATATCGAAGCCATCCGCGCCTGGCGCGGCCACCTAGGTCCGGAGCCCTGGCACTCCCGCGTGCACGACGCGCTCAAGGGCAGCGAGCGCACCGTCGGCGAAATCTGCCGCTTCGTCGAAGAGCGTTATCTCTTTTAGAAGATCGCGCCCGGTCTCGCGTCCGAACCCTTCTTCGGCTACCTTCTGCCCCCATGCGCAAAGCACCCTTCCTCTATCTGTCCGCCTTTCTGATGGACGGCGGCCTGGCCCTGGCCAGCCTCTGCATTCCATTGCTGGCCATTCGCGTCGGCGGTACCTACGACGATCTTGGCGCGCTCAGGGCGACGCACTCGCTGACCTACGCGCTCGGCGCTTTCTGGCTCGGGCGGTTGGCCGACCGCATCGGCTATCAGCGCTCGATGGCCGCGTGCTGCCTGCTGCTGGTACCGGTCTTTGCCGGCTATTATTATGTCAGTGCGGTATGGCAGCTTTTTGGCTTGGCGCTATTGACCGGAATCGCCACCTGCGCGTTCTGGCCTTCACTACAGGCTTGGCTTGCGGAGGGGCAAAGAAGCGACGGTCTGCGACAGCGCATCGGCAGTTTCAATATGTCCTGGTCGTTGGGCATGGTCGTTGGGCCGGGCTTGGCCGGCGCGCTCTACGCAGCCTATGCCGGGCTCTCCTTCGCGCTGCTCGCCGCGTTGTTCTTCGCCATGTTTGTCGGGGTCGTGTTATTGCAGGTCCGCGAGGATGGGCGCGAACAGGGCAACGAGACGGAGACAGAGACGGCCTCGCTCGCCGCCGCGCGCATTTTCTTACCCGTGGCCTGGATCGCCAATTTTTCCACCTACTTCGCCATCGGCATCGTCCGCTCGCTCTTCCCCAAACTGGCTACCGACCTCGGGGTACAAACGGCACACCTGGGCTATCTGATGGCTCTTATCGGCCTGGCCCAACTCGCAACTTTCGCGCTGATCTCACGCACCGAGCGTTGGCAGTTTAGGCTTTGGCCGCTGGTAGCGGTACAATTAGCAGCGATGCTAGCACTCGGCGTATTGGCCTTCAGCACTTCGCTCATCGCCTTTGCCGGCGGGCTTTTGCTATTGGGGGTAATGATCGGTTTTACCTATACCGCCAGCGGCTTTTATAGCCTACACTCCACCGCACCCGGAGGCGGGCGCATCGGCATCCACGAAACCATCCTCGGCGGCGGCAACCTGGTCGGTCCTTTGGCCGGTGGTCTGGTCGGCGAATATATCGGCGCACGCGCGCCCTATATGCTCGCCGCCGGCGTTATCGCCATAGCGCTAGCCGCGCAGGCAATCTATCTGCGTCGGGCACGGACATCATAGCGCACTTCTGTTAAGGCTGCGTTGGGCAAGACTTCGCACCCACTGGCCTTCGTATTGCAACCCAGTATCCCCCCATCGCGACCTAGTGCACCACCATCTGCTGCGCTTTGCTAAAGCACAATCGCCGTACCACATGTACCACGATGATCGAACCGATCGCCGTAGAGGCTACTAACATTAGCATGACGATGATCTGATATTTGATCGAAGTCATCGGGTCGGCACCGGCCAGGATTTGCCCCGTCATCATGCCCGGCAAAGAAACCAGCCCCACCGTCATCAGCGCATTGATCGAGGGAATCATCCCCGCGCGAATGCAGGCGCGCAGGATATCGGCGGTGGCTTCCTGATACGTGCCGCCCAACGACAGCGCCAGTTCAATCCGAGGCCGCTCCCTGCGCAACTCGGTGAACATCCGCTCCAAGGCGATGGTAATCGCATTCATCGAATTGCCGGCGATCATGCCCCCTAGGGGAATGAAATACTGTGGACTATACCAGGGATCGACCTGAATGATAAAGGCGGTGACCACCACCGTCACCGTCGTGTAACTGGCCACCATCGAGACAAAGATCGGCGCGAAAATGGCGACCTGGTTCTCTTTTAGCCTGCCCCGGATAGCATGGGCGGCCCAAAATACCATCCATACGAAAATCAATAATACCAGATAAGGATTGCTGAGCTGGAAGATGAACTTGAGTACATAGCCGACTAAAAAAAGCTGCGCGAAGGTGCGTACCGTGCCCCAGGCCAGATCCTTCTCCAAGCCCAGACGCAATACCGCCGAGCCGGTACCGGCCACCACCACGAAGACCGCACAGAGCGCCAATTGCAGCGGGCTGATCTCGATAAGACTCACGCCGCTGTCCCGTCTAGGCGCCGCTCGCGCAGGGCATAGCGCTTGAGACGCGCCTTCTGCGGATTAAAGTCCAGGTGGGTTACCAGTACTATCCCGAGACCGCGTTCCACATTCGCACGCTCCAGCCAAGCGTCGACCACCTCCTTCGAGTCGGTGTCCAAGGCCGAGGTCGGTTCGTCGCAAAGCAGTATTTCAGGCTCGACGAGCAAGGTGCGAATCAGCGCCAACCGCTGTTGCTGGCCGAGCGACAGTACCACGGCATCGTCGTCGAGCGCCACATCGGCTAGTAGCAAGTCGTCGAGCCAAGTGCGCAAAACCTCATCGCCGGGCGACTGCTGGCCGCGCTGCGCTTTAAAAGCGAAGGGATAGTGCAAATTTTCGCGCACCGAGCCGGTGACCATCACCGGAGTCTGTTGCACAAACCCCATGCGCCGTCTGAGCTGGGTCACCTCATATTCGCCGGCCGGGCGACCATCGATCAAAATCCGACCGGCGCTGGGCTCCTGCAAACGGTTGAGCACGCGCAACAGGCTCGATTTGCCACAGCCGGACGGACCGTGAATCAACGCAAAGTCACCCGCGTCGAGTATAAAGTCCAGATCCTGCAATAACGGCGGCTTGTCACCGAAGCTCAATTCGATTTTCTGTAGTTCTATTTTCATGGGATATAACACGCAACGTCGCTCGCTCGCGGCAGTGACACAAACAAGCGGCAAGGGTCAGCGACCAGTATCGATCTCAGCAAGCCAATAGCTGCCGTGAGACCTCGTTAAAACGGCAGCGCCAGTACTAGCAATTCGGTGCCGCTGCGCCGATTGCCCACCGGCACCGCAATATACTGCCGGCCGGCGACCATATAGGTCATCGGGCTGCCCGAGGCATTGCCCGGCAACGCGACCTGCCCGACAAGATCGCCCGTATCGAGGTCGAACGCCCGTACGTACGCCTCTTGCGATGCGCTAGCCGATCGGCGCTCGGAAAACGAGTCCGGATCCTGAGAAGCGACCAATAACAAGGTCGACGTGGCCACCGCGAAACTGCGATTCGCCCAACCCAAATCCGGTAGATCCAGATCTCTAAGCGCCGGGTGGTCCGCCGGACCACGCCCCACTGGGCTCATCCAGACATGCTCACCCGTCTGCATGTCGATAGCGGTAATCCGGCCATAGGGCGGTTTTGTCAGCGGCAACCCCCTTGGACCAGCGAAAGGCTCAGAGGTCCCGGCGATATACGACGAAAGGGCCAGCGGATTGTCGTTGCGCTTGGTCCATACCAAAGCCGGCAGGGTGTGCGAAGGCACATAGAGCAAGCCTTTGCCCGGATGAGCCGCCGCCCCCGACCAATCAGCCCCCCCAAGCAAACCCGGCACCAGGATGGTCCCCTGTTCAGAGGGCGGCGTATAGAGCGGCCCTTTCCTAAACTTCATCACTAGCGCCTGCGCCGCTTGCCGCAATTCGGGCGTAAAGTCAATCAGATCGTCTTCGCTCAGGCCTTGCCGGTCAAAGGCCGCCGGTTTGCTGGGTATGGGTTGTGTCGGTGATGCTTTTTCGCTGGACAATGGCGACTGGGGCACTGGCTTTTCGACGATCGGCCAGATCGGCTCGCCGGTGACGCGGTCGAAGACATAACAGAAGGCCTGCTTCGTCACCTGCGCGACGATCTTGCGCGCGCGACCGTCGATCTCAACATCCATCAATACCGGCGCGGCTGGGATATCGTAATCCCAAAGCCCGTGGTGGATTAGCTGATAATGCCAGACGCGTTCGCCGGTCTCCGCTTTCACGCAGACCAAACTCTCACCGAAGAGGTTGTCGCCGGGCCGCTCGCCGCCGTAGAAATCGTGGCTGGGCGTGCTGACCGGCAGGTAGACATAGCCCAATTCCTCGTCCGCGCTCATCGCCGCCCAGACGTTGGCCGACCCCGAGGTCTTCCAGGCGTCGCTTTCCCAGGTCTCGTTGCCGTAGTCGCCTTTCTGCGGGATCGTGCGAAACTCCCAGACCTTAGCGCCAGTGCGCGCGTCAAAGCCCTGCACATCACCCGGCGCCGTATATTCGGCGGGCTCTCTGAAGCGCCAATCGACGATCGACGAACCGACGACCACCACCCCGCGGCAGACGATCGGCGGCGAGGTGATCCCGTAGTTGTCCCTGTCGATCGGCCGACGCAGCGCGCCCGCCACATCCACATAACCGCCCGCGCCAAATGCCGGATCGGGCATACCGGTCGCTGTGTCGATTGCATAGAGGCGGTCGGAAGCCGTGCCAAAAAAAATGCGCCCGTATTCGCCGTCGCTCCAATAGGCGATGCCACGCAAGTTGCCGACAAAACTGCCGCCCGTCCGCCAAGACTCGGGATCAAAAGTCCACAACTCCTCACCCGTCACAGCATCCACCGCGCAGAGAATCGCCAGCGGCGAAGCATAATAGAGCACTCCATCGACGACTAAGGGTGTACCGCGATTGGTGTCGAAGCGACGAGTAATGCCTCCGTCGGGAGGTGTATAGCGCCAAGCGACGCTCAACTCAGCGAAATTATCTTTGTTAATCTGGGTTAGAGGGGCGTACTTGCTACTGGCGGCGTCAGCAGCATAATGCGTCCAGGACACGTCTTGGGCCTGCGCGTTCGTCGCCAAGACAAGAAATAGATACAGCAGTCGGTGCAAAAATTGGACTTTCGCCAAAGGGTAAGCCGTATAATCTATGGGCTGGACTTGTGTTGTCTATGGGCCCCGCCGCCCCTCTCATGAGGAAAATACGACGACTAGGCTACCATAGGGTGTCTTCTCTTATTATTATGGGTAATGACATTATACGCGGTCGGCTCAAAATAACGCCTATCACCATTTACAGCAGGGAACATCTATGATCATCCAACCCAAGATCCGCGGCTTTATCTGCACCACCGCCCATCCCGAAGGCTGCGCCCGGGCCGTCCAGGACCAGATCGACTGGGTCAAAGCCCAAGCCCCCTTTGACGGCCCGAAGAAAGTGCTCGTCATCGGCTCCTCCACCGGCTACGGCCTCGCCTCGCGCATCGCCGCCAGCTTCGGTGCGGGCGCCGCCACTCTCGGCGTATTCTTCGAACGCCCGGCCGACAAAAAACGTACCGCGAGCGCCGGCTGGTACAATACCGTAGGCTTCGAAAATGCGGCCCGAGCCGCCGGCCACTACGCCAGAAGCATCAACGGCGACGCCTTCTCCGACGAGATCAAGGCACAAACCATCGCCGCGATCAAAGAAGATCTGCAACAAGTCGACCTCGTCGTCTACAGCCTAGCGTCCCCGCGCCGTACGCACCCCAAGACCGGCGAAAGCTTCAGCTCCGTACTCAAACCCATCGGCGATTCCTATACCAGCAAAACCGTCAACGTGCAGACCGGCGAAGTCTCCGATATTTCGATCGAGACGGCCAGCGAAGAAGAAATTGCGCATACCACCGCCGTTATGGGCGGCGAAGACTGGGAGATGTGGATCCACGCGCTCGACGAGGCCGGCGTGCTCGCCGAAGGCGTGCGCACCGTTGCCTACACCTATATAGGCCCCGAGCTCACCCACCCGGTCTACCGCGACGGCACCATCGGCCGGGCCAAAAACCACCTGGAACAAACCGGCCTGACCCTCAACGAATACCTGCAAAACAAAAACGGCAGCGCCCATGTCTCGACCAACAAGGCGATGGTAACCCAGTCGAGCGCCGCGATTCCCGTCGTGCCGCTTTATATCTCACTGCTCTACAAGATTATGAAAGAAAAGGACTGCCACGAAAACTGCATCCAACAAATGTACCGCCTCTTCGCCGACCGCCTCTACACCGACGCCCCGCCCGCCACCGACGACCAGGGCCGCATCCGCATCGACGACTGGGAAATGCGCGAAGACGTGCAAGCGGCCGTCGCCGCGCTATGGAGTAGTGTGAACACCGAGACCCTAGAAGCCGTATCCGATATCACAAGCTATCGCGAGGAATTTCTCGGGCTATTCGGCTTTGGTTTCGACGGGATCGACTACGAGGTGGACGTGAATCCGGATCGGCCGCTATAACCGACAACTGGGAACTACATGACACACTGAGACTGTCCGGTCTCAAAAAAAATGCTGTCAACGTCACCTTTCAAGAAAGCGAATAAACGGCCCGTTATTTGCCCGTGGTTTTATACGCTTATAGGTTATAGACCTCGGCGACCAGTATGTCGCCGGGGTCTATAAATTAGCCAATAAGGCCAAACCATGACCGCGACACCTGCTACCGCCATACAATACATCTTCGCCGACAAACGCCCCTTCGCACAATGCCACGCCTCAACATTGGTCCAGTTCGCCGATCACACTTTTTTAGCCGCGTGGTTCGGCGGTAGCAAAGAAAGTAGCGCCGATGTCGGGATCTGGGGCGCCGATTACCAACAGGGACAATGGTCGACTCCACGTCTACTGGCCAAAACACGCGACGACGCGCATTGGAACCCAGTCCTCCATATCGACGAAGACGGTCGCGTCTACCTATTCTTCAAGGTCGGCGTTACGATTCCCGACTGGGAAACCTGGCTGGTCGAATCGGATGACGGCGGCCAACACTGGACCGAGCCGCGCGAGTTGGTAGCGAGAGACCGAGGCGGGCGCGGACCAGTCAAAAACAAGATGATCATCCTTGGTAACGGCGCTTGGCTCGCCGGTGCCTCGTTCGAAAAAGATGGCTGGGATGTCTTCGTCGACCGCAGCGAAGACCGGGGTCAAACCTGGACGGCCAGCGATCTCGTCGACCGCGATCCCGCTGTCTTTACCGGCCACGGCGCGATCCAACCCACGCTCTGGGAATCGGCGCCGGAGCAGGTGCATATGCTCGTGCGCACCACCTGTGGGAAAATCGGCCGCAGCGATTCATCGAACGGCGGCCGCAGTTGGTCGCCGCTCTACACGACGGATTTGCCCAACAACAATAGCGGCCTCGACCTGGCACGCCTCAACGATGGAACGCTGGCGCTGGTCTGTAACCCGATAGAGAAAGGCCGCACGCCGATCTGCATCTTGCTTTCGACCGACAATGGCCAAACCTGGCCGCGCCGTTTGGATCTAGAGATCGACGAGGGAGAATATTCATATCCGGCGATCATAGCCACCGAGACCGGCATGGCCATCACCTATACCTGGAAACGCGAACGCATCGCCTTCTGGCAGGGATCAATTGAGACGGAACGCAAGCCGATTTCGTAGGCGAATAGACGGGCTATACCCATTGGTTGCGGTGGCACAACAGCTCTCATCTGTCTTCTTTTTTGGCGTGAACAGCAGAAGCGTTTAAACTTACCAGGCGCGGATGCACATTATACGACGACTAACCGCAGACCTACAACAGGGCAAGAGGTAAAATGAGCGACTCCAGCCAAGGCGTCCTAAAAGAGATCAGCCACCCCGAAGACGAAGAGCTGTCCCGCTCCCTATTGGATCTTATCGAAATCTCCACGGTCGATCTCGAATTGGCGGCGTGGTTGGTCTCGCTCGTGTCGCGCGGGGCCTCGTATATCACCGGCTCGGGCCCCGGCGGCATCGGCAAAACCACTACCATGCATACGTTGCTCAGCTTTGTGCCCGATGATCTAGCGTTTAAAATCGCCTTGCCCGACGCCGTAGCCGAGATCGGCGAGGGCCGTCACTGCGTCATCTCCACCGAGCTCAGCGACCACCCGCCGCCGACCTACCTTTGGGGCCAGGACGTGCGCGACTTCTTCGCGCATTCCGCCCAGGGCCACATACTAGTCGCCAACGTGCACGCCGACGACCTCGACGAGATCCATGGCCAGATGGTCGGCGAAAACCAGGTCCCCGAGGACCAGTTCCGTGCGATCAATTTGCTGATCTTTATCTGCCTCGAAGGCGGCAACCCGCCGGGTGAGCGCCGCATCAAAGACAATACGACCCGCCGCATCGTCAATAAGATCTTCTACACCGACGGCAGCAGCCCGCATCAGTCCGTCTACGACCCGGCCAGTGGTCTGATGCCCGCTGCGCCGCGCGATGCCGAGCACGAGGCCCGCTGCCGCGCCTTTTTGAATGCAGGGCTCGCGAGTCCAGAGCGCTCCATCACCGGCGTACGCCGGCACTTTATCGAATGGAACGCATAACGCGGATCAGCCCGCGAATTCTTCTTCTTTGCGGTTCGCGCGTCACCACACTTACGCGCCAGCCACACTTGAAGCGATGTGTACATTGCGTTTTATTTGGAGGAAATACACTGCCAGGAAAGGTGCTCCATGACCCGCCAGATCATCAATGCTTTTAAGAGCAACCCCAGCCACGACGAATTGCGGGCGATGGACCGCGACCTGCGCTTCTATCCCAGCCAGGTAGAAAATCCCACGACCCTCTCAGCCGAGGATGTCGCAGCCTTTAACCGCGACGGCTATTTGAAGGGCATCCAGATCTGTGATGAGCCCGAGATCATCGGGCACCGGGCGTTTTTCGACGAGCAGTTGGCCAAGGCCGAGGCCGCCGGTCTCGGCAGCTTCACCCTCAGTTCCGGGCACCTCAAATACGCCAAAATTTACGACCTGATGCATCATCGTAAGATCATCGCCCGCGTCAGCGACCTGCTCGGACCCGAGATCATCGGCCTGGCCGCGCATTATTTTTGCAAGCTGCCCAATGACGGCACGACAGTCTCCTGGCACCAGGACGCCTCCTATTGGCCACTGACCCCGTCAAAAACGGTGACCGTGTGGCTGGCCATCGACGACGCCGATGTCGGCAATGGCTGCATGCGCTTCGTCTCCGGTTCGCACCGTGCCGGCCAGCTCGAATTTCGCGCCAGCGAGGCTTCAGAAAATAACGTCCTCAACCAGACGGTTGAAGACGTCGAACAATACGGCAGCCTCGTCGACGACGAACTCAAGGCCGGCGAGATCTCGATCCACTCCGACCTCTTGCTGCACAGCTCGCATTACAACGAGTCGGATCGCCGCCGCTGCGGGCTGACGTTGCGCTACTGCACGCCCGATGTGCGGGCCGTGCCCGGTTTCAACTGGGAAAAGGAAGGCGTGCTGATCAACTGTAGCGACCCCAGCGGCCATTGGGGCCACCCGCCGCGACCCGAGCGCGACTTCGAAATCGCCTGAAGAAAATCCCAGTCGACTCGGCCTCCAACAATACTACAAGTCGAAAGCGGACTTCGGGAAACGATTTCGCAACAAACGCCGTGAAGTCAGTGCCCCGCGTACACCTCGTCGAATGACGCCAACGCCACACCTCCAAGCCACTCGGCCATCTTGCGATAGGCGCCACGCCGGTAGTCCCATTCTTCCGCGCGCGGCACCTGCTCCAGCCAATCGCACAAATGCACCCGCACCAGATCGTCGAAGTCCTGCCGCGACAGTTCGACTGATTCCTCCGCGATTCGGTCCTCGATAACAAAGGGCCCGTCTGCATTTTGCAAATTCGGGTCGATCGAGGTACGCAAAACCGCGCAGTTGAGATAGGATAATCGTTCGGCCCGCTCGCCGATCAGCGCCCGGATCTCTTCGCGCCGCTGCAATGGCAAAGTAAACGCCTGGAACTTTTCGGTTCCATAGATCGAATGAAACATGCCCACCCGGCACAGCTCTTCGTCACATTGCCATTTCTTGAGGTCGGTATATACGCTGATACCGTGCGCCAGATACGTCTTGTGGGTATGTTGCAGATCGGCTGCGCCGATGGCCTGGAAGAAATCGGTCATCTCCCTAAACGATCGTTCGACTACGGTCATAATCCTAGTCCTTCAATTCGACAATGATATTCCTCCACGGCCCTTCCCCCATATTAAACGCCTCGTGCACCGCCTCCCCATCGACCTCGTTAAAACGCACCTCTCCATCTTTCATATCACTGGCCTCCCTGCGCTTACCCTCCGCACCCGCCGCCTGCAATCTGCCGTCACCGATCACCACATACAGATAATCGTGCTCGTGCCGGTGCAAACCCGTACTCTGACCCGGCGCCAACTGCAAATCCCAAACCCGCACACGGTCGTTCTCAAACAACAACCGCGACCCTATTTCCGGCGATATTTCTTTTTCGCTCATAGCCGTTCTCCTTTTGTGTTCAAGATACATCTTTCGACCCTATGCCAACAACCTCTTCGGTTGACAGCCTCACCTTCCCGATCTTAAGATCACTAGGCTGTTATAGATGGGCGTGGGGGTAAAGTAATGACAGGGCATGAAGGGCATCAGGGAATGATGAGTACTCCAACGAAAACAAATGAACAGCCGATGGATAATGAGCAATTAGAAGTATCAAAGGACTTGCAAGATCAATTAAAAGTTGTTCTTAATTATTATATGAAAATAAAGGGCGCGTTAGTTATAGAGGATTTTATTTTGCTAAAATAACAGGCTAATTTAATAGAATTCAATCCATAAATTATACTTGATTTTGGAAGGGAGAATTAATGTACATGGACGAAATCAATAGTTTAAAAGAAAAGACGGATTTGATACTAGAGATATCTTCTTTATTGATGGTTTCTGGAGCGAGTACAGCTCGCGTAAATTCTAATATTGAACGGTTTTCTAGTGTGCTAAATTGTGAGGCTTCTAGTTTCGTGAGTCATAAATCAATTGTAACCACTTTGTCTGATAAAAACTCCAAGGAAACTTTTACAAAAGTAGTTAATATTCCTGGTCACCAAATTAATTTTCAAATTATAGCATCCATAAGCAAGGCGAGTTGGTCTGCTATTGAAGATGGTTGGGACATAGGAAGAATAAAGTCAGAAATAGACAATGTAAAAAATATTGTTCGTTATCCTAGAATTGTTGTTTTACTTGCTGTGAGTATTGCAGGAGCAGGGTTCTGCAAGATATTTGGGGGAGATTACTCGAATATGTTGATGGCATTTGTAAGTACATTTATCGGTCTATTTATTGCTCAATCATCTCATAAAAAAGGATTCAATCATTATATAGGTGTTTATCTAGGAGCCTTCACCGCATCGAGTGTCGCTTATATAAGTGCTTACTATAGAATAGGAATGAGCCCCGAAGCAACGATTTCAACTTCTGTCTTATTTTTGATTCCAGGTGTAGCACTCATTAATTCTTTTTCTGATATGTTAGACAATAGATTTTTAATAGGGATGGCTCGATTGGTAAATGGATTGGTTATTACTTCAGCAATTGCATTTGGTGTTTTTTCTTCTACATTAATTTATAATTTATTTGTATGAGTATTTATTTACAGATTATAGAGGTGAGTTTTTGGGCTGGATTAGCAGCAGTTGGTTTCGGTGTATTGTTTAATATTCCTAAGAAAACAATATTAACAGTCTTTTTACTTGGTTTTTTAGGAGGTGTCACCAAATTCTTTTTATTGAATTTTGAAGTGAATATTATTTTAGCTAGTTTGTTGGCTTCTATAACTATTGGGCTTTTAAGTATTCGTTTGGCTCATGTCATTCACTATCCGCCAGTTGTTTTTGCAATACCTCCAATGATTCCAATGATTCCAGGGTTCTATGCATATCAAGCATTAATTGCTATTATGAAATACGCATTGTTAGAGTCGACTAATCACGTTGAGCAGTTAGTTCTAATTAGTAAGATATTTTACAATGGATTTACGATGTTGTTTATATTGATTGCCTTAATTCTTGGTATTTCGTTACCCATGTTACTTCTTAGGAAATCTTCTGTTAAAGAAGGCGCTCTTCCAAAATAAAAGTGCTGGTTTAAGCTTAATTTTTTACGTGCTAGTAAAATAATTCCAGGATGAAAGTGATGCTGTCGGTGGACGGGGAGTTAAAGGGTTCTCCTTGCTCGTTAAGGTGGCTCTGCCACGCCGCCTTAGCTTGGCCCGGAGAAAGACCCCCGAACCGCAGGCAAAACGCACGCACTCTAGTGATAACCACAGCACCAAACAGAGGCCAATATGCCAAAAGAAAAACCGCATGTCCTGCTGATCACCACCGACCACTGGTCCGCCCCCCTCCTAGGCGAAGCCCAACACCCCTCGATCCTCACACCAACTCTGGATACCCTCGCCCGCAGCGGCACCCGCTTCACCAACGCCTATAGCGAATGCCCCGTCTGCATTCCCGCACGTCGCACCCTGATGACCGGCACCACCCCGCGTACACACGGCGACCGCGTCTTCAAAACCACCGAGCCGATGCCCAACGTGCCAACCATGGCGCAGACCTTCCGCAACGCCGGTTACCAAGCCTACGCCGTCGGCAAGCTGCACGTCTACCCGCAGCGCGACCGCATAGGCTTTGACGACGTGCTCCTCGACGAAGAAGGTCGCCCGCACTTGGGCGCTGTCGACGACTACGACCTCTTCTTGTCCGACAAGGGCCACCCCGGCGAGGGTTTCGCGCACGGCATGAGCAATAACGAATATTCTTTCCGCCCCTGGCATCTGCCCGAAGAATGCCATACCACCACCTGGGCGACCCGACAGATGAGCCGGATGATCCAGCGCCGCGACCCAACAAAACCCGGCTTCTGGTTTCTCTCCTTCAGACACCCGCACCCCCCTTTAGTACCATTACAGAGCTATCTCGATCTCTACCGCGATATCGACATCGACGCACCGCACAACAGCGATTGGTCGCGTGCCTTCGACGAGTTGCCCTATGCACTCAAGGTAAACCAAGGCTCTAATGCGCCTCTCAAAGGCGAGGAAATCCTGCGCATCCGCCGCGCCTTCTACGCGCTCTGCACACAGATTGATCACCAGTTGCGCTTAGTCATCGGCACTCTGCGCGAAGAAGGCCTGCTCGACAATACCATTATTTGCTTTACCGCCGACCACGGCGATATGCTCGGCAACCACGGTCTGTGGGCCAAACGACTCTATTACGAGCACGCGGCCAATGTGCCGATGATCCTGCTCGGCGGCGAGGATAACAGGGTACCACACCATACCATCGATGACCGCCTCGTCGGCTGGCAGGATGTGATGCCGACGCTACTTGATCTGGCCGGCGTCGACATTCCCGATACGGTTGAGGGCCAATCGATGCTCAGCGAAAAACGGCGGCACTACCTCTACGGCGAGTGCGGCGAAAACGCCACCGCCTGCCGCATGATCCGCGAGGGCCGCCACAAGCTGATCTACTATCCGGTCGGCAACCGCTGCCAGCTCTTCGATATCGAAAACGACCCGCGCGAATTGCACGATCTGGCCGGCGCAGAATCTCATGCCGATACGCTCGCCCATATGAGCATGCATCTTATGAGCAACCTCTACGGCGGCGACGAAGCCTGGGTGCAAGACGGTCAGCTCGTCGGCCTGCCGGACCAAGAATGGTCGCCCAGCGCCAATCGCAACCTCTCCGGCGTGCGCGGCCTCCACTATCCTACGCCACCGCAAATCAATGCAGACAAGGTCTCCGGCCTCCCATGAAACCACAAAATTTTCTCTTCATTCTATCCGACCAACACCATCGCATGGCCAGCGGCGCCTATGGCCACCCGGTGGTGCAAACGCCACACTTGGATGCGCTTGCCGCGCGCGGCACCCGCTTCCAAAATGCCTATACCAACTGCCCGATCTGTGTCCCGGCCCGCGCCTCTTTGGCCACCGGCCGCTACGTGCACCAGATCGGCTATTGGGACAATGGCCACCCCTACGATGGCGCGATCCCCTCCTGGCACCAGCGCCTGCGCGAGCAGGATTTCCGCTGTGACTCAATCGGCAAGCTGCACTACAAAGGCCAGGGCACCGATCACGGCTTTAGCGACGAAGTCGAACCGTTACACGTAGTCGACGGCACCGGCGACGTGCTCGGCTGCATCCGCGACAACCCCCCCTTCCGCGACAAACACGATGAGTTAGCAAAGGGCGGCCCCGGCGACTCGACCTATCTGCAATACGATGCCCGCTGCAGCGAGCACGCCTTGCGCTGGCTCGCCGAGCACAAGGACGACGAAAAACCCTGGGCCGTCTTCCTCAACTTCGTCTGCCCGCACCCGCCCTATATCGCACCGCCCGAGATCTACGAGCAATACGCCCCCGAAGACGTGCCGCTACCGCCGCAATGGACGCCAAACACCTGGCCCGACCATCCAGCGATGGATTACTTTCGCCGCTTTTTCGGCTTTACCGATGGGCTAGACGAGGAAACGGTCCGCCGCGTCACTGCCGCCTACTACGGCACCACCACCTATCTCGACCAGCAGATCGGCAAAGTGCTCGGCGCGTTGGAGAACAATGACCTGACCGATAGCACCCGCGTGCTCTATAGCTCCGACCACGGCGAATGCCTCGGCGCGCGTGGCCTTTTCGGCAAGTTTACGCTCTACGATGAAGCGGCTGCCGTACCGATGATCATCGCCGGGCCGGATGTGCCGGTGGGAAAAGTGGTGCAGACGCCGGTTTCGCTGGTCGACAGCTTCCCGACCGCGCTCGAATGTGTTGGCGCGGAGCACACCGACGAAGATCTGCCCGGCCGCTCGCTCTGGCAGATCGCGCAAGAAGACGATCAGCAGCGCACCGTCTTTAGCGAGTATCACGCCCTGGGTACCGAGCACGCTACATATATGCTCAGGAATGCGCGCTACAAATACAATTACTATGTCGGAAAAACACCACAACTATTTGATTTAGAAGAAGATCCGAACGAACTGAGCGATTTGTCTGGAGAGGCCTCACATAGGAGCATGCTCCGCGACTTCGAAGCACAATTGCGGATACTACTCGACCCCGAAGCCAGCGATGAGCAGGCGCTCGCCAGCCAGCGAGCTATCGTCAAAGAAGCCGGTGGCACCGAGGCGGTCATCAAACGCGGCGCTTTTGACCACTCGCCGACACCGGGGGAGAAAGCGGCGTTTAGACCGCATAGCTAAACGGATGTTGCACTATCACAAACCGAGTCGAACTTTGCTGGGTTGTTTACAGGACGAAGTTATTATTCGGGAGGATATTGCCGAGTCGACAAATACAGAAATAGAAAGGTTCGGCCGTGATAATACATCGGCCGAGCCTTTTGTTTATGCTTCGGTCTTCAATCTATCAAGGCGTCAGCGCCGACGCTACGACCAACATACCGACGCCAACCGAACTGGTGAGGACCCCGTTGAGCCGCGACTCGAAACGCTGAGCTACTTCGGCTAAATCCTGACGGGCCTCTTGCCGCGCTGCGCCGATTTCGAGACGTACACTAGCAAACTCCTGAGCAGACTCCTGAGCAGACTCCTGACGCACATTCTCGAATTCTTGCCGCGTCTCCCTGCAAAAATCGTTCAGATCCTGGCGCACATTCTCGAACTCTTGCCGTACTTCGCCGAAATCCTAGCGCGTCTCTTTGCGGAAATCACCCAGGTCATGGCGCAAGTCCTGCACATCTTCGCGCAAAAAAGAAATCACCAGTGGATACTCTTCTGGAGTCGCTGTGGGCTTTTTAGGTTCGTTCATAATTAGTTCCTTCGTGGAATATACATTGCCAACACTTCGCAACCAAGCACTGGCAACTCCCGTGCCAATATGCCACTACCTCTGGTAGCAATACGCTTATCTCTCACGGTTCGTCCCCTTCCCTTCATACGACCGTAACCTATTTGCCCAGGTTCACCCGCGTTCCGTTATTCTGAACCATGCCCGAAACCGCCGGTGACACAACAACCGAAGAAGAATCACCTTCCCAAGCATCGCGCCGCAAAAGCCAGTCGCGGCTGATCGCCATCGCCGTCTCCGGCTCGACCAACAACGCCCTGCTCACCTCCATTGTCCCGCTCTTCTTGCTCTCGTTGGGCGCCTCGCCCTTTGTCATCGGTATAGCCGCCACTAGCAACCATATACAGAAGATGGGCCGCGTCGTCGGTTTGCAATTTATGCACCGCACCGGCAAAGCTGGATTATTTTTCTGGGGTCGGCTCGGCTCGCTGCCCGCCGGGATCGCGTTGGCGCTATTGGCCTATCAGGGCGGTGCTGGCGTTTGGGCCGCGTGGATCGGTCTAGCGGTTTTTACTATCCGCGGCACGGTGCAGCAAATGGGCAATACTGCCTGGTGGCCCTTGGTCCAAGACAACACCGCCAGCGGTGGCATAGGCTCCTTCCTCACACGTATGCGCCTGCAACAACGCCTGCTCGAACTGGTCTTGCCGCTCTTGGTAGGCTGGTATCTCGGCTCACAGCCCACAGCCAACCACTTCGCCCTACCCTTCGCGCTGGCGCTCTTTTCAACCTTTGCCGGCGCATTCCTCGCGCGCGGTGTCGCCGAAAAGGCACAGCCTGTAATCAATGAGGGCTTGCTCCCGCGCCTGCGCCAGGTCATCGCCGAACCGCCCATGCGCGCCTATGCCTTTTTCATTATGGCCCGCACCGCCGTGCTCTCGGCTACTTTCCCGCTCTGGGTCGTCGCCCTTACAGACTGGGGTTTGCCCGTAAGTTATTTCGTCTGGATGACACCGGTGCAAGCCTTGGGTTATATGGCCGGGCTACACGGTTGGGGGCGGATGGTCGACCGCCACGGCAGCCGCGGTGTGCTGACCATCACCTTGATCCTGCAAGCAGCAATGGCCCCGGCCTGGCTCTTTTTGCCCTCCGGTCTCCCGTGGATCACGCTGTGGGCGAGTACAATCTACTTTCTCTGGGGTGCGTTGGACGGCGGTCATCAAATGGGCCAGTCACGGGCGATGCTCGATGCCGTTTCCAAAGAATACCAGGCCGAAGGTTTTGCCATCGCTATTTACGCCTCGGCGCTGGGCGGCTTCGTCGGCGGCATCACCGGTGGCTCCCTCTTCCAGTGGGCACCGGCACTAGCCGGTGCAAGAGGCCCCCTCTTTTATCTGACAGCCGCGCAACTCACTTTTGTCGCCACCTGGCTCTTGAGCAAGCGGCTAGCTGGCTATCGCGAACAGACTTCGGTGCGCTGTTTATTGCGACTGCGCTAGACCTTGCTGTCACCGGACCCTTACCATATTTTCTATAGGCCGCGTATGAGCCTTATTCCTTGAGACTTCCGCTGGACATATGATCGATACCCCACAGGCGCTCGCCGAACTCGTCGAACGCGCCCTGCAGAAAACTTGTGTCGCCGTCGACACCGAATTCGTCTGGAACCGCACCTATTATCCCAAGTTGGGTGTGGTGCAACTCGCGCTCGCCAGCGACGACTGCCACTTGATCGACACGGTGGCAATTGAAGACCTCTCACCACTGGCCCCCCTACTCGAACACCCGGATATTGTGCTCATCTTGCACGACGCCGTGCAAGATTTGACCATTCTGCGCCAAACTACCGGCGCCTTTCCGCTCAATATCTTCGACACCCGTTGCGCCGCCGGCCTCGCCAATATGAGCTCGACCAGCTCGCTGGCCGAATTGCTGGAAAATACGATCGGCGTATCCCTCGACAAGACCGAGACGCGCACCGATTGGGTACAGCGACCGCTCTCCGAGGAACAGTTGGCCTACGCCATCGACGATGTCTGTTATATGCACGAAGTCCGCGACGTATTGATCAAACGCGTCGAGGAGATTGGCCGCAGCGAATGGCTGGCCGAAGAGTTGGCGACCTACGACAAGCCAAGCCTTTACGAAGACCGGGACCCGCGCGAGCAATATCAGCGGGTCAAGGGCGCCGGCCGCGCCTCCCCCCGCGAATTCGCCGTCTTGCGCGAGGTAGCCGCCTGGCGAGAACACGAGGCACGCCGCCGCGACCGCCCGCGCAGCCATGTACTCACCGACGAAACACTGGTCTTCCTGGCCCGGCGCAAACCGCAAGCCATAGAAGACTTGGCGCAAACCCGCGGAATTAACGCACCACGCGACGGCGAGCGCATCCTCGAAAAAATTCGCATTGGCCTGGAAATTCCCGACGACGAGTGCCCGCGCCGCCCGCGCCGCAAACGCTACGATGAAGACGTCATTGAGCGCAAACTCTCCGAATCGATAGACCACTTGCGCAAGCGAAGCAGCGAGGCACAAATCGACGCGCCTTTCGTCGCCGCCCGCGCCGAGGTCCGCAGCCTCGTCCTCGACGCCGAAGACGCCGCACCGGAAGCCCATCGCCTGCTGCGCGGATGGCGACGCGACTTAGTCGGCGCGGATCTGCACGGCATCGCCACGCGTGCCGAATAGTGTGCCTGCGTCCGCATCATTCCGGCAAAAAGTAACGCTGAATTAGCCAATGACCTGCTTTAAAGGCTATCTTAGGTAGATACCACTTTCCCTGCAGATAACTCCATGCTCAATATACTGCAACAAATCCTGCTCGAATTGGGCCTCGGCGAAGACTTCGCCGCGACCGGCGCCCGGACCGGCGTTTCGATCCTGGTCGCCCTGGCCGCCCTGATCGCCCACCGCCTGGCCAGAGGCCCCGTCCTGCGCACCATCGACTCGCTCATCCGCCGCACCAACACCGATTGGGACGACGCCCTAATCGAGCGCCGGGTCCTGCACCGCTTGGCCCATCTGGTGCCCGGCCTGGTTATCTATCGTCTGGCGCCACTGGCCCTGGTCGGCCATGCCCGATTGCAAGAAATAGCCGATACCGGGGTCCAGATCTATCTGGTGCTCACCAGCATGCTGGTCATCGACGCCTTGATGAGCACAACCGTCGACATCTACCGCAGCACCAAGACCTCGCGCGAAATATCAATCAAAGGCCTGATACAGTTTCTAAAGGTCATCCTCTACTTTCTCTGCGGCGTATTCGTCGTCTCGGTACTGCTCGGCAAATCGCCGTTCTACCTGCTCAGCGGCCTAACGGCGCTGACGGCGGTACTACTACTGATCTTCCGCGACGCGATCCTCGGCCTAGTCGCCGGCATCCAACTTTCGGTCAACCGCATGGTCGCGCGCGGCGACTGGATCGAAATGCCCAAATACGGCGCCGACGGCGATGTGCTCGACGTGACGCTGACGACGGTCAAGGTGCAAAACTGGGATAAGACCATCACCACCATCCCCACCTATTCCCTGATCAGCGAATCGTTCAAAAACTGGCGCGGGATGCAGGATTCGGGCGGCCGGCGGATCAAGCGTTCGGTACATATCGATATCAGCACCGTCAAATTCTTGGACGAGCAGATGATCGAGCGTTTTGGCAAAATCCAGTATATCACCGACCATATCGAACACAAAAAACAAGAATTGGCCGAATACAACGAACTCAACCAAGTCGACCTATCTCATTTGGCCAATGGCCGGCGCATGACCAATGTCGGCACCTTCCGCGCCTATGTGGAAGCCTATCTGAAAAACCACCCGCAGATCAGCCAAGAAATGACCTTTCTCGTACGGCAATTGGCCCCCACCCCCAAGGGGTTGCCTATCGAGATCTACGTCTTTTGCAAAGACAAGGTCTGGGCCAATTACGAAGCGATTCAGGGCGATATTTTTGACCATATACTCGCCATCATACCCATTTTCGATCTGCAGGCTTTCCAGGAGCCTGCGGGCAAAGACTTCCGCGGATTAAACCCAGCCGACTAGCTCAATTTCTTGGTCTTTCAATTTAAGCTATCGTCTAATTTCGCATTATATTATCCCAAGAGCATCTAATTGCACGCATCGACAGATAAGGACACAAGCGGTCAAATATGACCTTTATTGTTGACATAAACGGACAATAAGGGCTATTATAGGCTACCGCCAACCAATACTATGGACGACTTACTCACCATTAAAGAAGCGGCCGCGCTGATGAAAGTCACCGACCGCACTATCCGGCGTTGGATTGCCGATGGGCGGCTCGATGCGAGCAAAATCGCCCGCACGGTGCGCATCCGCCGCGCAGCGCTTGAAGCCTTGGTGCAACCAGGTCCAGGCAAAACCCAGCACCCGGATCATAGTCGAATCGAAGCACTCGGGACGCCTTCCCCCAGCGCCAGCAACGCGCCAGTAGCGATGCCCAAGACCCCCCACATCCCATCTGAAAATGAGACCGGGTCACCAGTAATATCCGAGCTCCACGATAGGGTCCTACAAGCGCCCGCCCCCCAGACCTCCCCGGCCTCTCCAATCGCCGGTCAACCTCCACTGCGGACACCACCGCCCGACCTGCAAACTATTTTATCCGCCTTGCGACAGAAGTTGCCTTTTATCCGCACCCAATACGACGTACACCTGCTCGGCGTTTTCGGCTCGTATCGCCGCGGTGAACAAACCCCCACCAGCGACCTAGAGCTGCTGGTCGCCTTCCGCGAAACACCCGGTCTGTTGAAGTATATCGAGCTCGAGCACTATCTGAGTGATCTGATCGGCGTAAAGGTCGATCTTGCAATGGGGGATGCGCTCAAAGCGCGCGTTGGGGAAAACGCCCAGCAGGAGGTCGCTTTAGTATGAAGCAAAGCGACAAAACAATGAGCTACCTAGACGATATGCTCAGTGCCCTAAAGCACACCGCTCGTTTTATCGAAAATATGAGCTACGAGACCTTCCGCCACGACGATAAGACTCTCTTCGCGCTAAAACACGCCCTCGGCATCGTCGGCCAGACCGCGCAAAAGATGCCACCGTCGCTTAGAGAGCAGTATCCCAATATACCTTGGCGGGAAATGGCGCGCATGCCCGATAAACTAGCCTACGATCATATCGGCGTCAGCCAGATGGTCCTCTGGCAGACGGCTCGCGTAGATTTGCCGGCGCTCGCGCCCGCACTCGACGCAATGCGCATCCGCGTCAAAGATGCCATGGGCTAAAACGAACGGACTAGGCTCACTTTAACAGGGAATAAATCCCATCCATGAATTGGGCCCTTCCTACCAGAAACGGCCCCGTGAATTTGCTCCACCTCAGCAGGGTAGAGGAATAGCCCCTTATAAATAGCCGCACCGCCACCGAAGCCGACCTCGACGCCTTGGCCCAACGATTCGACCAGTATCGCACCTTCTACGAACAACCATCAACCCCAGACGCCGCCCATGCCTTTCTCACCGAGTGATTGCAACGCCGTGCATCACATATAATCTGTGCGACCAACGGCGAACGCATCGTCGGCTTGGCCCAGCTCTACCCGAGCTTTTCTCCGGTTTCGATGCAGCCGATTTGGATTCTCAACGATCTCTTCGTCGATCCCGGTTGCCGACGCGGCGGCGCTGGCCGCTTGTGCCTGTTCGACAAGCCGGCCTACATTAGGGTAACCAGAAGGATCACCATGGCCACAGAAAACCTGCCCTACATTACCATGGCAAGCCCCGTCGGCGAATTGCTGCTTGCCGGCGATGAAGCGTCGCTGAAATACATTCATTTCGAGAGCCATGCCTTCACACCCCCGCCCGAATGGCAAGCTGTCGAGGCTTTGCCTTATCCGGTCGTCGAACAGCTCGCCGCCTATTTCGCCGAAGACCTGCGCGACTTCGACCTGCCGCTCGCCCCGGAAGGTACGACCTTCCAGCTCGAAGTCTGGGCCGCCTTGCAGGAGATCCCCTATGGCGAGACGATCTCCTATCTCGACTTGGCACACGCCATCGGCAACCCCGACGCGGTACGCGCCGTCGGTCTGGCCAATGGCAAAAACCCGCTATCGATTATCGTGCCCTGCCACCGCGTCATCGGCAGCGACGGCAAGCTCGTAGGCTACGGCGGCGGTCTGCCGATCAAGGAGGCCCTGCTCAAGCTCGAAGGCGCCCTGCAACCCGATCCCCAACTCTCGCTCTTTTAAAAACCGTTCCCATCGGAGGCCCTATGTCCACCTATCGCGTCGCCCTAATCGGTACCGGCCGCGTCGGTTATCAGTTCAGCTTTTCCGACCTGCCCGACAACCACGCGGCCGCCATCAGCCAGCACCCGTCCTGCGAGTTGGTCGCCGGCGTCAACCGCGGCCGCAAAAAACTCGATGCCTTCGGCCAGCGTTTCGGCGTCGAGGCCCTCTACCACGACTACCAGCAGATGCTCGCCGAAGTGCAACCCGATATCTGTATCGTCGCCACCCACCCCGAACTGCACGCCGAAATGGTCGAAGGCTGCGCCAAAGCCCCTTCCACCAAGGCCATTATCTGCGAAAAGCCGATGGCTCTCTCGCTAGCGGAGTGCGACCGCATGATCGCCGCCTGCCAAGCCGGCAATATCTTATTGCAAATTAACCACAACCGCCGTTGGAACCCCGAGTGGGTGCTCGCCAAAAAACTACTCGACGAAGGCGCGATCGGTGAACTCAACCACATTTATTGTTATATGGACGGCGGCAAACCCTCGCCCACATGGCGCAGCGAAAACGAAGGCCCGCTATTACATGATTTCACGCACTACTTCGATCTGATGGATCTCTACGCCGGCGAGGTCGAATGGCTCTCCGGTATGGCCGAGCAGCGTTCGCGGCCTTGGGCGGTCGAGGATTTTTCCGCCGCGATGATGAAATTCAGAAACGGCAGCACTGGCCTGATCTGCGGCGCCGAACTAACCAAATATACCGACCACGCCTTCGAATTACGTGGCACCACCGGTCTGATCCGCATGGATGCCGAACAGGTCCACCTCTTCCAGTGCAAGGTCTCGATGTCCGAACCCGACAGCGGTTTTGAGTGGAGCGCGTTAGAAGAGGTTGCAGTCGAGCGACCGGCTCCGTGCTCAAGCTATGTAGAAGCGCTCGCTGAGTTGATCGATGCATTAGAAGACAAAGGCACGCTGCGCAGCGACGGTGCGGTTGGCCGCCGCTCGCTGGAGATGGTCATGGCGATTTACCAATCGCAATTAGAGGGTAATAACCCTGTTCGCTTTCCCGTCTCGCTCGCCGAATCGGGTGTCGAGGCGCTGCGGCGAGAGGGTAACTTCGTGGAGCGGGCGTCCTAAGCACACGCCTCAGGTTAGTTCACACGCGACGTACAAATCTTGATTCCCAACCATCGGGTACTGCGCCGGAGGATGGGATCTTGCCCAACGGCTCCGCATCGCCGCTGAGCTCGATCCCATCCTCCGGCGTATCCGTCCCCCATATCAACTGCACGATATCCTGCCCGCCGCAAATCACATGAGTCGTTTCCCCTGCATCCACCACCCTTACTTCTGACCCCTTTATGCTCAAAACCATCTCTTCATCCCCGGTCGAAATAAGCAGGTGCCCTTTCCATTGCATCAGTGGGAAGGGCGTTGAGCGCCGCGACAGTTCAGACACCAGCTTCTCAAATAAGGATCGCAGATTGACGATGCGGGCGAGATAAAACGGCGCTACCGGCGTCCTGCGTGAAGCAAGCCGATAGCGCCGTTTTGGCGAACGAATATATTGGACTGTTACGTTTTAAAGAACGCCCACGTTAGAAGGTGTATTGCAAGAGGTCCTCTACCCCTTCTAACCGAAAAGCCACGCCCTCCAAGCCTGGATACAACCCCCTAAACACCGTCAAATCAAAACGCAATTCGCTGGTAATAAATGCCTCGCAGGCATCACCATTGCCCTCGTGCACTAGCTTCAGCATATGCTGCGGCGGGATAGACTTGCTCGCCGCCAGCGATGCTAACAAAGTAAATACGTGAGCTTCACACCCCCCACTATATCCGACCACCAACGCCAGTATATCACCCTCGACGCGGGCTTCTTGCAGTGTGAACGCATCCCCGGCTACGGCCATGTCCATGGCAAAGCGCGGCCGCCCCGGATCTACAGGTGTCGGCTCATCAACCTGATCCGAACGTATGCTGACCGTCCCACCTTGCAGCAAGTCAATACAGCGGCCCGCACTGCAAGCTAGCATCGGTTCATTAGGCACCGAGCAATCCGAGGCATATTCATAGCGCTGGTTCATATCGGCTTCAAAGGCGTTATACACTGCGAGCGGTTGGGCGAGCGCAGCCGAATCCGCCACGGAATAGATTATATACTCCCAGGGACCACCGCAGGGCTTCGCCCCCAATCCTGCAAAACGACAATCCTCAAGCGCTCCGCACGCAGCTTCCCCGACAAGCGCTTCTATATCCTGCCGCGTCGCGGCCAATTGCGCCCGATCGCCTTCCTCAGTGCGCTCCACTTTGACCGAATCCGAACTACCGCAAGCGCCGATGAAAAGCGCGATCAACGCCAAGATCCCAAAAGATCTCATAACCTTCTCCTCCTACCCCTAATTATTTGCAAAGCCCGTGCCGGCCAGGCATCATATTTTTGCACTGGCCGAGCAAACCACAATAAACAAGCACTTAGATTTTTCACACTTGTCGCCAGAGCCCCACCTAGCTTTGTTCTATCACATTCCTGAGGCAAAAGCCTCAGATTTCTAATACCTCGCACTTGCTCGAATCGATCTTTAAAAACCGGGGTCCACTACAAAATGAACCGAAGGTCAGACCGAAGGCTGCCCCGCAGCGGCTTTGCAGTCCCCGGAACCGACCCGGTATGGTCGGCGAGAATGAGCGAGACAGCCCTTGATCTAACCGCATACTCCGGAGAACACAAGCCATGGCCAAAGCAAAAGCAAAAAACCAGCCCAAACGCAAGACCCGCAAAAAACTCCGCATCGCCATCATCGGCGCGGGCGGCCGCGCCCTAATGGCGCACTACCCCTCCTTGCGCGACATCCCCGAGGCCGAACTCGTCGCCGTCTCCGAGCTCGACGAACAACGCCTGCACAAAGTCTGCGACGAATACAAAATCAAAGGCCGCTATAGCGACTACCGCCAGATGCTCGAACGCGAAAAACCCGACGCCGTCTACGCCATCATGCCACCGCACCACCTCTACGACGTATGCGCCACCACCATCGAGCACGGCTGCCATCTGATCATCGAAAAACCGCCCGCCGTCACCAGCGAGCAAATCCGTCAACTCGCCGCCCTGGCCCGCCGCCATAAAGTCTTGACCGGCGTCGCCTTCCAACGCCGTTTCGCTCCGGTTATCCGCCGCGGCAAAACGCTGTGCGAGAAACGCGGCACCGTGCACACCGCCCACGCCAGCTTCTACAAAAACTCGGTCGGTGGCGCGCCTTATTATCGCGGCGCAATGGACATGCTCACTTGCGACGGCATCCACGCCGTCGACACGCTGCGCTACTTGTGCGGCGGCGAGGTCGTGTCCGTCGCCAGCGACTCGCGCCGCCTCGACGCCGGCCATTGGAATATCCATCTGGCTATGGTCCGCTTCTCCAGCGGGGCCACCGGGTTATTGCTCAACAACTTCATGGCCGGCCGGCGCATGTTCAGCGTCGAGGTACACTCCCCCGGCATCTCCTTCTTCGGCGACCCCGAAGAAGGAGGACAGCTCTACGCCGACAACAAGACCGAGCCGATCGATGAATTGGACCCCTTCGCCCTGTCCAAAAGCGAAGAGGATTACCGAGCCTTCGGCACCTATGACATCAACCGCCACTTCGTAGACTGCATGTTAAAGGGAAAGGATCCAGAAACGAATTTCGACGACGCGATCAAAACCATGGAGTTGGTCGACGCGGTCTACGGCTCGCAGATCTGAGCGACATCCCACTACTTCGCGGGGTCCGTTTAGCAAAGAGGCCCGGCTAACCGCGTGTGATAATTAACCGGGATGATGGTAGAAGTATCGCCCTGCCAGGTCAGGGAGAAATGCGAGCAGGGCGGTGCGAAAAAAAGTGCCATTGCCATCTACGACTATCTTGGTTTAGGGCCGCTTAGAACATCATAAAACCCGGCTGTGGGGGGATAGTTCCCCGGTCATCATTCGCGATATAAACCGACTCGACCTTCAATCGGTCTTGTGCCCCGGCTCTCACTTGGGAAACCGGTCTCTTTGCCGTGGGGTTTTCCGACAGCACGGCGGCTTACCGTCGATGCAACGCCTCGATCACCGCCCATGTCTGCCGCGTCGTTTCACGCCAGCTAAAATTCTCTGCTCGTTCAGCGGCCAGTGCCCCCAATTGCCGCTGGCGTTGAGGGTCGTCGATGACTTCGAGTATCTTCGCGGCAATGTCCTCAGGGTTTGCAGGATTAAAGTAGAGCACCGCATCACCGCCAAACTCGGGCATCGGCGGCTTGGCGGACGCCAGCAGCGGCCGGCCGCTGCCCATCGCTTCGAGCATCACATTGGGACAGTTTTCGCAATCGGAGGCGAAGATATTGAGCTTGGCGTGGGCGTATAAACCCGGCAGGTCTTCGTAGGGGACACTGCCCGTCACCACCACATCGCCATCGAGTCCGAGGTCGCGTATTTCGCGGCGCACCAAGGCGCTATAGGGCGAATGGTCTGGGCCGACCAACAGTAGCTTCTCTCGCGTGGGGCGCGATCGCTTGACCAGATCGAAAGCGCGCACGACCTCGACCTGGTTTTTGTAATAGTCGAAGATCGAGACATAGGCCAGATACTCGGTGCCGGCAGCGACAACCGGCGGATCCATACCTTCGCGGTCACCGGCCTTGAAACGCTCGCTCAACCCGTGATAAATAACGCTGGTGCTTTTTAACGGGGTCGTCGTCAAGCCCTCGATAATCTGACGCCCATGCTCGGATATGAATATTGTGTGATCGGCCCGTTGAATACTGCCCAGTAGGATTTTCGCCAGGATCCACAGACGCAGCCGCGCCCAACCTAGGGGATATCTAGAGTGCAAGGCGGGCTGGAAAGGAAGCATATTCTGAAACACGGTGACGATCTTGCACTTGGGCGGCAGTCGCCCGTTGACAATTCCGCCGGGACAAAACAATACGTCGCTGTCCAGCTCCCGCAACAATCTAGGTAACATTAGATATTCCCAGATCGTCCGCCCCAACGGGTTCCTTGTCGGCCAACGAGGTTTTATTCTACGAATATTGCCGCGGCCAGGAGGCAACCGCAACGAGTCGTCGCACAGAATATAAATGCACAGATCATCCCGCTCCGGAGTATTGTCCAACAAGCTGCTCAGATACGTTTGTCCCCCTCCCAACCGAGCCGAGAACGCGTTAATTAGCATATTCATAGAAGAATAAATTTCTCTACTTCAGCCACGCGTCGGCACCTCAACTACCTGCCACTCATGTCCGGTGCACTGCAAGAATCGCTCGACATCCGCACGAGCGAGAACCAAGGTCGACGTATTGAGCAAAGGGTGGCATTGTATCGCGTCGGCGGCCCAGACCGCACGGTCAAACACCAACTCCACCGCCTGCGCGGAATCGTTGATGAGACCGAGTAGTGTCACGGCACCCGGTTCAACGCCAAGATATTTTTTGAGTCGTTCGGGAGAAGCCATGCCCAACTTATCCGCCCCCAACATCACCCGCAGTGCTTTCAAGTCAACCTGCATCGCGCCCTCGACCACGACCAGGAAATGGCGCCGCCCCTTCCCATCGCGTAGAAAGAGGTTTTTCGTATGGGCCCCGGGCAACGGCGACACCTGATCCTCCGCCTCCTGGTAAGTATAGACCGGCGGATGATCCGCGCGCTGATAAGATATATTGTTTTCTTTGAGGAAACAGTAGATATCCATGCTTAGTGTACCAAGCCCTTGTTGTAGCGCATCAAATCCCAGAGGAATTGCGAAAACTCGACCCCGTAGCGCTCCTCCAACTCGGTCGCCTTGCGCCTAGACAGCCCCACTTCGAGCGACGGAAGAGCAAAGTTGAACGCGAAGGCCACGGTATTGCGCTTGCGCGCCACCGGCAAATGCAATACTTCGCCAGTGAAGACCTGGTGCAACGAGCGATCGATGCCCTCGAGCAGTGATTCGCGATCGCCGGTCCACAAATTGGCCACCAAGACCCCTCGTCCGCTCAGTCGTTTTTGGCAACGCGCGAAAAACTCGGGCTGCCCCAGCGCTGGCGCCATACCGTCGCGATCGTGGATATCGACCATAATCCAATCGTATTCGCCAGCGCGTCTGTCGTCGAGGAAATTCTCCGCTGCTTCCACATGCACCGCAAAATGCTCATCGGAGGGCAGTGCAAAGTACTCGCGCGCCAACTCGACGACTAACGGGCGTTTTTCGACCACAGTGATCCGGCACTCGGGCCAGTGATAGCGGAGAAAACGCGCCAGCGCGCCGCCGCCCAGCCCCAACATTAGCACCGAACGCGGCGCCGACGTGAAGAGCAGAGCGCTGAGCATGCAGCGCGTATAGGACAGGGCCAAACCGACCGAGTCGCGCAACAGCATCGTCGTCTGCCGGGCGCGCGAACCAAAGTGCATCGTGCGCGAGGTCGCCTCATCGACGATTTCTATCGTGCCGAACTCGTCGCGGGCGGAGTGAACCAGCTTCCCGTCATACATCGCCTACCCTAGGCCCCCCGCCAATCGCGTTCCTGCGCTTGCGCCCGTTCCCTCCAACGCGCGTAATTCGGCGAAAGACTCAACGCCCCGTCCGGCTGCGGCACCAGTTGCCCGCCTCGACCCCGGGGATCGCCCCGCCGCTCGTTGAGCTCCGCCAAGCGTTTGCGCCACACAGCAACGCGCGCCGCGTGCACCGGGTCGGCAGATAGATCGCGGCATTCGCCGGGGTCTTCTTGCAGATCGAAGAACTGTTCGCAGCCAGTGTGATGGAACCAGATATACTTTTCCAAACCATCGGTTACGTACTGCATGCCATGTTCGAAGGTATAACAGGACGTGTGTTCTCCTTGAACAAAATCTCGCCAGCCGTCGCGCTCGCCGCGCGCCAATTTCAACAGACTCACCCCGTCCACCGACTCGGGGATTTCTACGCCGGCCGCGTCCAATAACGTCGGCATGATATCGCGCAATTCTACCGGCGCTTCTATACGCGTATTGCACGGCAAATCCCACGACTGCGGATAGCGCATTATGAATGGCACGCGCGCCGAACCCTCATAGGCATAGGTCTTACGCCAGTGGTGGTGGTCGCCCATCATATCGCCGTGGTCAGAGGTGAAGATGATCAAGGTTTCGGCGTAGGCCTGCGGATCGCGTTTTTTGAACTCGTAGAGGAAGCGCCCGATCTGATGATCGATAAAAGTGATATTGCCATAATAGCCGGCGCGACCTTTGCGCGTCTCGCTGTCGCTGCGCCGGGTGCGCGGCGCGTTGGTATCGGCGACTTTTTTATCGAACTGAGCCGACCAGTCGCCGACAAAAGGTGCGGGAATATCGGGATGCCCTTCATACATGTCCCAGTAGGTCTGCGGCGGGTCGTAGGGCGAGTGGGGTCGGGCGAAGGAGAGCCACATGAAAAAGGGCTGGCTCGGGTCGCGCTGCTCGACGAATTTGATGCCCTCGCTGGCGGTCCAGTACGTAGGGTGCAGGTGCTCGGGCAAGTGCGAAGGCCGCGCCATCCAACTGTTCCAATCAATGCTGTGGTCACGATATCCGTATTCGCCTTCTTTGTGTCTTTCGAAGAATTGGTGATAGTCGCTAATAAACCCCGAATCGCGGCGCCCACTCTCGTCGAGCACCATATGGTCAAATCCATAGCGCCGCCGTTGCGGCGCGTGGTGCATCTTGCCCACCGCTTGCGTATGATATCCCGCCTTCGCCAACTCGCCCGGCAGTGTCGCCGGATATTCGAGCGCGTCGTTGCCGGCCATCGTCAACCGCCCGTGGTGCCATTGGTCCATCCCAGTGATAATACCCGCCCGGGCCGGCGTACACGAGGGCACCGAAGTATAGGCGTGCGGCAGGTAGGCCCCTTGCTCGGCCAATTCGTCGAGGTAGGGCGTCTCCAACACGGGGTGTCCGGCACAGCCGAGGCAGTCGCCGCGCTGTTGGTCGGTGGTGATGAGCAGGAGGTTGGGTCGGGTTTGTGGCATGAGGTGGGTCCTGTTGCGTGGAGTGAGTGATGCAGCTGTTGGACGGGCTCTTGCAGGATATCCCGTCGCTCATTCTCGCTCGCCATCCCTGGCTCGCTCCGAGGTGTAGCCCTCAGATTTCACTTCCTGTGAAATCTGGGTCTACAATCCGCTCCAGGGATATCCTGCAAGAGCCCTGCGGTAGTCGCGCGAGTCGCGCCAGCACAATATTTAATTTAAGAGGGAAAACTAAAATCCTTAATTGGGGAGATAAAAGTACGCAAGAACATCACTACAATCCCACCCTTATAAAATGGACTCTGGGTCATCCACCAAGCGTAGCGGAGGTGCGGGGGGCGGCGGCAAGGGAAAGCCCCCCTAGGCTTCTTGCGCACCCCACCGCGTAGCAATAAACGCGTCCATAAAAATCTGCCCCAGATGAAACGTAATACAGGGAATCGCGATCAACCCCTTCATCTCGGGCGACACCGCCGACTCCGGCAAAAACGCCAGCACCGTCATCGCCACCGGCAAGGTCTTCTGGCTCGTCATCAGCACCACCGCCTTACGCGCCGCCGACTCGAGCCGCAACAACGCGCAGACGCCGCCGTTGAAGACCAGATAGAGCGCATGGATCCCCAGGCCCGACAAGACCAGAACCAGCAAACTGGAGGTCTCTACCAAAGCCAAGCGCTCAGAAGATTCGCTGAATTTCATCCATGGTATGGTGATCAGCGCCGCGTTGCTGGCCAAACTCAACCGCGGCCGTTGTGCGTTGATCCAGTCGACGGCGAAACGCCGCAGAAACTTGCCGACGCCCAGGGGCAAAAGAATGGAAAGACAGAGTTTGACAAACAGATCGCCGGCCGAAAGTTCGACCTGACCCAACGCGCCCAATAGATGCGCCAAGACAAAGGGTACGGTGAGAATGCCGGCGGTATTGGTCAGCACCGTCAAAAAAAGTGCTAAGGCCACATTGCCGCGCGCCTGGGCCGTCAAGGCGACACCCGAGGTCAACGTGGTCGGCATACAGCAGAACAACGCCAAGCCCAATTGAAAGGAGGGTTCCATCGGCAATTTAAAAGCGATGGCCGTGCCGATAAGCGGGGTGGCAAAGAGGATCGAGACACAACCCCATGACGTCGCCTTCCAGGCGGCGAGGGCGGCGTGGACCTCGTCGGTCTTGAGCATCAACCCCGACAGCAGGAAGATCATACTGACCGCGACATACTGCGTCGGCAGCCCGGCCATATAGATGCCTGGAGTGGGAAAGAAAAAGCCTACCACGGCCACCGTTACCAGACCGAGGGGTAGGAATTGCTTCTGCAGGAAACTTAGCATGTCCCTAATATACAAGAAAAGGGCCGGAAGATATCCGGCCCACCAGGTGTATCTGTGTTTTCCCGGCCTAAAGCGCCGCTACTCGCTTTCCGTCATAGCCACCGCCCGGTAGCCAAAGCAGGTATCTTCGCAGAGCCGGCAGGAGTCAACATCGCCGGATCGGCACTCTAAGGCGCCGTCGCGGAAGAGCTGAAGAAATTCATTGGCCGAAGGTTTCTCCGAAAATAACATGCGCAAGAAACAAACCAGACGGGCGCGGGCTTCGGTGCTGATCAGGTGTTCCACCTTACAAGCGTCGATCATCGCGTCGTCCTCGTCCATGCCGAGCGCGTCGCTCAAGAAGCGCTGCACCACCAGACGCGTAGCCTCAGTCTCCTGCACGACCTTCAAACCCTGCTCGGTCAGTTCTAGAAAACGATTTGGATCCTCCTGCACATAGCCGCGCTCCTTGAGGTGTTTCATCGCCGTCGAGACACTGCCCTTGGTGATGCGCAAGTGTTTAGCGATATCTGAAACGCGGGCATAGCCGTGTTCCGTGCGCAACTCGTGGATCGCCATCAGATGATGCGCGGCACTATGGCTCAGCTCGTTCTTTTCGTAGGCCCTCCAGACTTCCTCGAACATCGTCTCGCCCTTTCTCCTCTCAGCCGGATCGGGTATCCTCGGCGTCCATCGCCAAACGGAAACCGATATTGTCCCGGGTCGACACCTCAGAGGCGCCCATCCGGTGGGTCGTGCGCAACGCCGCGCGCGTCTCCTGATAACTGCCGCCGCGTATCACCCGTTCCTGGCCGCCATCGGGCCCTTTGGGGTTGGTCGACGGGCTCTCTTTATAGTACTCGTCGTCAAGGTAATCCTGGCACCACTCGTAGACATTCCCGGCCATATCCCACACTTCGTAAAAACTGAGGCCGTCGGGCCATTCGTCGACCGGTGTGGTTGTGCCGATCTGGTTGTTGGCGTTGCAACGCTCGCCTTCAGTAAAGCGTGTGCCCCAAGGATAGGGCCGCTCGTCGGTGCCCTTTGCCGCCTTCTCCCACTCCGACTCCGAAGGGAGCCGGGCACTGCGCCAGGTCGCGTAATCACTAGCGTCTTGCCAGGAGACATTGGCCACTGGGTGTTTGCCCATTCCAGCGGGAAAGGTCCCCCGCTGCCAATGGATCGGCGCCCGGTGCCCCGTGCACTGCACAAACTCGCGGTACTCCTGATTGGTCACCGGCGTCTTGCCGATAAAATACCCCGACAGATAGACGGTATGCGCCGGCCGTTCATTGCGCGGGCTATCCTCGTCGCGGCCGCCCATCGTATAGGGACCAGATGGTATATGGACCATTAGCCGCTTGTTGGCCTCGGGGAGAATTTCCTTGCGCTTCTCCTCCAAAGTGCTCATATCCTGCTCCAGCCTTTCCAGCCGGACCTTCATTTCTTCAGTCTGCTCCTGCGCATGTGAATAACGGCGCGACATATCCTGACGACGCACTTCCTGATGGTCCATCTGCTCCATCAGTTTTTGCGACGGCCGGTTGAACTCCAGCAGCAGGATCACAAAGTAAAGACTAAAACCGCATGTGAGAATCCAGAATACCCATTGGTCCATGGCAATTTCCTCAAATGGCGGGAGGAACCATGCCGGTCGCGGTTGAGGTCGCAGCCGGCACAGTGCTTTATAGCGTTCCTAATTTCTTGAGCAAGTCCACACAGCGGTTCGAATACCCCCACTCGTTGTCATACCAACCCAGAATCTTGACCATATTGCCTTCGAGCACATTCGTCGACAACGCGTCAAAGACGCACGAGTGCGGATTGCCGACGATATCGGCTAGGACCAGCGGGTCCTCTGAATATTCGAGGATGCTAGACAACGCGCCCTCGGCGGCGGCTTTGAAGGCCGCGTTGATCTCCTCGACCGTCGTCTCTTTTTCGAGGATTGCGGTAAAATCGGTCAGCGAACCATCAGGCGTTGGCACGCGGACGGACAGACCGTCGAGCTTACCGTTGAGCGCGGGCAACACCTTGCCTACCGCCACGGCGGCACCTGTTGTCGTGGGGATCATCGACAGCGCGGCCGAACGAGCCCGTCGCATATCGCTGTGCGGAGCATCGAGCAGACGTTGGTCGCCGGTGTAGGAGTGGATCGTATTCATCATGCCTTTGGCAACACCGAACTGCTCGTGCAGAACCTTGGCCATCGGCGCCAGGCAGTTGGTAGTGCACGAAGCATTGGAGATGATCGTGTGGCCGGCTTCGAGGGCGTCGTCATTGACCCCCATAACTACGGTGATGTCTTCGCCTTTGGCCGGGGCGGAAATAACGACCTTCTTGGCACCGGCCGCGATATGGGCGCGGGCACCATCGGCATCGGTAAAGAAACCCGTGGACTCCAGCACGAAATCGATCCCGAGCTCACCCCAGGGCAGATTGGCCGGATCGCGCTCGGCCAGAATGCGGATAGTCTTGCCATTGACGATCAAATTGTCGCCATCGGCCTCGACCTCACCGGCGAAACGGCCGTGTGTCGAGTCGTATTTGAGCAGGTGCGCTAGTGTTTTGGCGTCGGTTAGATCATTAATGGCTTTGACTTCGATTCCGCCTTGCTCGACGGCGGCCCTGAATACCAAGCGGCCAATGCGGCCAAAACCGTTAATTGCAACAGATATATCGCCCATTTTCCGGTATGTTCCTCTTCTAAGTTACAGTATAGTATGGAATAAAGGTGTGAAAAGTCGTAAACCGTGTACCTTGGAAGCGCAAATAATCGACCGCGCCGGGTAATGCAGTATTATAATGCGGTGCGAAACGGGTAAAACGAACCTTTACAGCCCGCTGCGAAGACCTATATTGCACTGCGATTACGGGGGGTACATGCAGGCGGACAAGACTATATAATTGATTAATAGTAATAATATGTTAACAAATGAAGCCCAATTGAGCAAGGTCAAGCACAATCCGGCGTCCTATATCTGCATCTCTTTTAGTTCTGTAACTTTACCTTTTTCAAGTCGTAACATCCAACAACAACAACCCCAGAGAAGCGATTAGGGAGACCAACGTGGCTTTAGCAGACATACTACAATATATCGACAATCAGCAGAGGTTTTATGTCGACCAGCTGAAAGAATTTGTTCGTATCCCCAGCATTAGCGCAGGAGCCGATACGGACAATCGCGACGGCATTACCCAAGCCGCCGATTTTCTCGTCGAGCAATTCGGCCACATGGGATTTCGCGCCGAGAAAGTCCAGGTTAGCGCCGAAACCAATCCCCTAGTTCTGGCGCAAAGCCCCAATCCCTCGCCAGAACGCCCTACCGTCCTGGTCTACGGACACTATGACGTACAAGGAGTGGACAATCCACGTTCGGCTTGGGCGATCGACCCCTTCGCCGCCGAGGAACGGGACGGTTTCCTTATCGCGCGAGGGGCCAGCGACAACAAAGGACCCAGTTTTGCGCATTTAAAAGCCGTAGAAGCCATTCTCGCCGCCGGGGACCAACTCCCGGTTAACTTGGTCTTCCTGATAGAGGGCGAAGAGGAATGCGGTAGCCGCGCCTTGGGCCAATTTGTCGCAGAAGGCGGTCTTGAACCTTTCGCACCACTGCTTTGCACCGTCATCTCCGATACCAGCATGTACGGGCCGGACAGGCCCTCCCTGACGCTGGGCCTGCGCGGCATCGTCTACACTGAGTTGGAGATTGCTGGCCCCAAACAGGATGTGCATTCCGGCCTTTTCGGCGGCATTGTCCGCAACCCGAACCAACTACTCGTCGACGCGCTCGCCGGACTCGTCGACGCCGAGGGCCATATCACCGTACCAGGATTCTACGAGGGCATCCAACCGCTCTCCGCCCGCGAGAAGAGCCTCTACGCCGCACTCGACGTCGACGAACAGGCGTATTGCCGTGAGTTGGGCGTAGACTCGCTAGCCGGCGAACGGGCCTATCCGCTACTCGAAAGACGCTGGACGCGCCCCACGCTAGATATCAATTTCCTATCGGGTGGTAGCCCACGCACCGTTATCCCGGCGCTGGCCAAAGCCGCCGTCTCTTGCCGGCTCGTACCCGGCCAAGACCCCGAAGTAATCCAGGCTGCGCTCGAAACCCATATCCGCAACCGTCTGCCCGAAGGCAACCGCATCGAATTCAAAAATCAGCATATCTCGCCGGCCTATCACCTAGACCTGGACCATCCGTTGGTCGAACCGACCCTGCAAGCCATACGCACAGGTTTCGAGCTAGATCCGGTGCTCACCCGGGAAGGCGGCTCAATCCCCATCGTCATCGATATCGCCGCCAAAACACAAGCGCCGGTCCTGCTCGTCGGCCTGGGGCAAATCACCGACAATTGGCACGGCCCCAACGAACGCTTTTCCCTACGCGACTTCCACCGCGGCATTCGTACCTCGGCCGCGCTCTTGTATCAGCTAGGGCAAGTGTCGTAGTGTTGGGTTAAACCTTCAACCCGGGAGTTGTTACCCGTTGTCAAAGACCGTTCGTCGCCACGCCATATAATCTGCTGCGCACCGCGCGGCTTTCCCTCTGTGGCCTCCCAGGCCCTGGCCCAAATAGGCGAGCGGGACCTGCATCTCTTCGGTTATTTCCAGAACAACCTCCTTCGACGCTCGAGCACATCTCGACGACGGGAGGATCGTCAAGCAAAACTCGTTTACCGTACAATAACGCAATGTCTTCATTCTGCGCGACCTAGCCCGCGCTGCTCAACTCCTATTCATCTACCCGCAACTGGGGCGCCTTCAATTGATGGGATCAACTTATTCTTTACGAACGTGATCTTCGTCACAATAAACTGTGTGTTTCTGCTTGATATTATTGTATTAATTGTCGGTCCTTCGTTTCGTCTATTGGCCGGCGACCTGAAGGAGTGGGCCTAATTCAAGGGCACAATGAATGGAGGCTCAAGCATGAAGATAATGCGATTGTTTTTGTTCGTAGCGTTCTCGGTGGTCGTAACTAGTGGCGGTTCGAATGCAGAAGAGATGGGCCATACGCACACTGATCACGGAGATTCTTCTTCTGTCCACGAAGGCGACTAAGATCCGGCTTTTTCGGATGGCCATAGCCCCGCTCCGACTTGGTCGGACGGTGGGTCTTAGTATCGAAGAGGAGCGGTAGTGATGCGAATGGCGTTTATTTCACCTATAAGATCAATGTGCGTTCAATATCAGTAATGATGACCGTAAATGGGACGTATATCGCTCAGGTGAAATGCCGCTTTTAGATAGCAAATGAAGAACGCGACAGACCACCGCGCAGGCTAGTTAGCGAGGTGCTGATCTGGGCATATTCAGCACCTGACAAGTCACGACAGACGGCCCCTGGTTAACTACGTTAGCCGGGGGCTGCTTCTTTGCGCCGACGCTGAAGAGCAATACAACACTGGTGCCTCGTTGCCCTCAGTGGAGGCGGCAACGGTATGAGTAAGCGCCTCAGCATTGGCGCTCCACGGTCGAGTTCAGACTAGAAGAGGCCTGGGTCAAATACCGTTTCGGGCACAAACGGAGCCCCAAGCTCGGCCAACACATCCCGCCCTTCATTAACTTCGACGAAATCAAAAACCGCACGCCACTAATGGCCTCTATCGTGCAGCCGCTGGTCTGCGAATCCTCTTTCAATGAAATAATTCCCGTCGAGGACTTTGCCCCGGGCCGTGCCTTTGTCCAGGCCTATGGTTGCCCGCCCCGGATGAATCCTTCATCGACGTGCCGCGCTGGCGCCGGGGAGCCGACTTCTCCTTCGATTTGGGCAAGTTCCACTTCGAGAGCAAAGTCATCCGGGTCGGCAAACGACAACGCGACGACGATCACAAGGCCGGGTACGATTACCATCGAAACCAGTCGGTTGCACAACGACCGGTAGCGCCTCTGAGCAGCAAGCGCAGATTTTCGATCCCGGTTTGACGACCAAAGGTGTCGTTGTAGCTACGGGTTTGGCACCGTCGATCAGTTACAATATTGTGCCGCGGCACAAAGGACGGATGCAGGTGCAAAGCGACGTTGGGCAAGGCACGGAAATGGCGATTTATATTCCAACGGATCTGGTCGAGCCAGCGGCAGACGAGAAGGAGAATGGCTGAGGCTTAGATGACGCTGAACTAATGCTGAACTAATGCTGAACTGATTCGAAACGCCACGCCCCCAAACGCGCAACGCCCGCCATACAATCTTCGCATTGACAGCCCCACCCCTCTATTCTCTACTCTGATTCCACCTTATCTTATCTTATCTTGATCTTATCTTATCAACCCCAAGGAGTTGCACGTGTCTCTCAGCAAAGAACAAATAGCGCACTTCAAAAATCACGGCTACACCGCCGTGCCCGACTTTTTTACCGCCCGCGAAGTACAAGCCCTGCAAGCGGAAGTCGAGCGCTTCAAACGCGAAGGCCTGGTCCGCAACGTGGCCACCGACGGCGACGGCGAGACGCACTCCAAGACCAAGGCCAATCTGCAGCTGATTCCCCTGCACGACAAAAGCGACCTAATCCGCGCCCTACCCTTCGACGACAAGGTTACCAACGCCACCGCGCAACTGATCGGCGCACCCTTTGTCCTGCATCTCGACCAGATGTTCCTCAAGCCCGCCGGCCATGGCATCGGCACCGACTGGCACCAGGACAACGCCTACTTCAAAATATCCGATCCCTTAAAAGGCACCGCCATGTGGGTCGCCGTACACGATGCGAGCATCGCCAATGGCACCATCCACGTCGTGCACGATTCCTTTAAGGAACAATACCCGCACGACCGCGACCCTAACTCCGACCACCACATCCATTGCCAAGTGCCCGAGGAGCGGGCCGTGCCCATAGAGCTCAAAGCCGGCGGAGTCGTCTTCTTTTGTTATGGCACCGCCCATTCCACCAAAGCCAATACCACCGACCGCGACCGCGCCGGTATCGCCTTCCACTTCCTGCACGGCGACTGCGTCGACCGCGCCAACCTCGTCGACAAAAAGCGCGGCCAGCCTTTTTTGCTGGGGCCGGAAACCACCGGCGGCGAAGCCGAATACGGTGTACGAGTCGCAGGAACTTGGGACCAAGAAATCGAGCGCGTCCTCCAGGAGACAAACAACTAATGCCGCATATCAAACCCGACGACCTGCGCCAAATCGGCTACCAACTCTTTGAGGCTGCCGATTGCCCACCCGAAAGCGCCCGCGCCGTAATCGACCACTTGGTCGAATCCTCTCTTTACGGCCATGACTCGCACGGCAGCATCCGCATCTACGAATATATCGGCCAGATCCTCGACGGCATTTTCGACCCCAAGGGCCAGCCTTCAATCATCAGTGATAAACCCTGCGCAGTGGTCGTCGACGGCGGCGGCACAATGGGCCAGATCGGCGCCACCTTCGCCACGCAATTAGCCATCGACAAAGCCAAAGAACACGGCGTCGCCACCGCCACGCTGCGCAACTGCGGCCATGTCGGTCGGGTTGGCGCCTACCCGCTGCAAGTCGCCCGTCAGGGTTTGATTGGTCTGGCCTTCTGCAACGCCGGGCATCTCGGTCGACAGATCGCCCCCTATGGCGGTCTCGACGGCAAACTCAGCACCAATCCCATCTCTTTCGCCGCACCGCGCCTAGCCGCCGATCCGATCCTCGTCGATATGACGACCTCGGTCTGCGCCGAAGGCAAGGTTCGCGTTGCCCACAACAAGGGCGAAATGCTGCCCGAAGGTCGAATCATCGACCACGACGGCAACCCTTCCGTTGACCCGGAGGATTTTGTCGGCAATCCGCCCGGCGCGATTCTACCCTTTGGCGGCCCCGTCGCCTATAAGGGCTACTGCCTCAGCATGGTCGTTGAGATTCTCGGCGGCGCGCTCGGCGGCCAAGGTACGGCCAATGGCGAAACCGTCATGCAGAGCAATGGCCTGCATTTAACCGTGTACAACATCGGACACTTCGTCGAAGAGGACGACTTCCACGCCGAACTCGAAAGCCTGATCAAGCACGTGCACACCAGTCGCGTCGACCCGCGCATCGGTGAGATCCTTCTGCCCGGCGAGCCCGAATACCGCACCGGTCGCCAGCGCCAAAAAGAAGGTATTCCCATCGACGACACCACTTGGGCCCGCATCGGAGAAGCCGCGCGCGGATTGGGCCTGGACCCCGATTCTTGGCCACAGGGATAAACGCGATGAACGTCCTGCTCATCGAGGACGATATCAGCACCCAATATCTCTCCGCTCAGGTGCTCCATACCCTCGGCCACGAGGTCGGGGCCTTTACCGACGCTGAAAAACAAAAAAGACATCCGCAACCCAGCCGTCAGCGCCCTCTATGGGGCCGGAAAAATAGCCGCTCTTAAAACAGCACAACAAGAAAGTTAAAATTAGCCGTCGGCACTCTTCGCACCGCCACAATCTCGTGCGTAGCCATGGTGTCAACGGCAACTCTCACCTCAGTATTCATGGGAACATCCCATCTACACCCACGCCTCACACCCGCGAAACGCCAAATCCTCCCCCTTCACATAACGCGGCCGCGGCGAATATTCATTAACACCCTCCACCGCTTCACCCCGCAACAAAAACGCGCACTCCCACGGCTGCTTGGTGATCCGCGTCGTCGTCGGTATATAGCGGATCGTCAGCCCGCAGCGCCGCTTGCCCGAAGTATTCGGATTGGACCCGTGCACGATATTGGGATGGTGCACCGACACACCGCCGGCCTTGAGCACGATGTCCACCGCCCGCTCCTCATCGACCAATTCCGAATCCATCTGCGAGCTCAGCACATTCGGCGTGTCCGTCGACGCCTTCATCTCGTGCAACTCCATGCCCTGCGTGCCCGGCACCACCCGCATGCATCCATTCTCCGGCTGCGAATCATCCACCGCCAACCAAAGCGTCACGACCTCCATCGGCTCCAGCGGCCAATACGACCCGTCCTGATGCCAGAGCACCGGCTGCCCGTCTTCCGGCGGCTTCGAAATATAGTGCGAGGCAAAGAGCGCGATATTCGGCCCCAAATACTGCTCGGCAATATCCAACAGCCGCTCATCGCTGATCAGCCGCACCCAGAACGGATCCTCGGCCATCAATTGATGACCCAAATTCTCCGGCCGCAAGCCCGGATTCCTCTTGGCCAACCAATCCACATGCGCACTCGCCTCCGCCACCAACCCCGCATCTAACACGTCTTCGTATATCGCGTAACCGTCGCGGTCGAACGTTGCCCTCTGCTCACTCACGCTGATGCCCATTTCTTTCTCCTATATCAATCTAACAGACTCACCGAGCGACTCTGCTCTATTTGCCCTCAGTGGGGAAAATAATATTCCCTATTTATGTCGTGAATCTATCCCAAGCCAAGTTCAGATTAAAGATCTTTCTTTACTTGTTACATCGCCACCTATGCGGATTGTTTGGTCTGTTTTGCAGGACAGCAACATCGATTAAACCCCCTCGGAGCCCGCCTGGGATGGCGGGCGATAATCAGCGAAGGGGACACCCCTAATCGATACCGCCAGCCAACACCTCTACGCTTTTTTATTTGGAACCTCATTTCTAAAGTATTACTTTTCCAAACAAAAGCAGCAACGCCAAACTCACACCAGCACTCCCATGCAATACCGCCTCCCCCAACAACACTACCCCGAAGACCCGAGCCTCTACGCCACCGGTGACCAACGCCCCAACACCGGCCTGCGCGAAGGCCTCGTCGAGCACGAAGAAGTCAACGATACGATCCGCATGAATCGCAAGACCGTCATCTTCGGCCAGCAGACCCGCTTGCGCAACGGCGTGATGATGCCCGACGAGAAACTCGACCGCTTTCACGCTGGACACGATATCGTCAAATTCTTCTACAGCGCCGTGCGCCAGTTGCCGCCCTATCTCGTCGATGCGCTGCTCGACAACAATGTCAGCGTCACCCTGGTACAAGGGCCGTCGTTATTGGTCTTCCACCACTCGCGCGAACACCAGTCCTTCCATGTCGGTCGCACCCGCCGCACCATCTATATCCCCGAAAAGGTCCTGCGCGAAGCCTACGAAAAAGGTTACGACTACTGGGCCATCAGCGAGGTGTTGATCCAGGAGGCGTGGCCGCTATTGGATTATCTGATGATCCTGGAGACCGTCCGCCGGCTGCAAGAGCATCTCAAAAGCCACTATACCCTCGGCTACTACATCATCAAAGACACGCTGCGCAACCACAACGAGCACTTGCGCGAGACCGACAAGCAAGACGACGAGTTCGGCACCTTCTTCCGCTATTACGCCGACCAGCTCTACTCGCTCAAACCCACCATCCGCGAGCGCGACCCCTACGATATCGCCGATGAGATCTTCGACGAAAACCGCGAGCGCTTCTGGTCGCACCTCAAGCTCTACGACATTTGCGAAGTCTACAATTACCCGACCTATTTCGCCATCGACCGCGATATCTGCCACGGCGCCGCCTTCCGGCTAGCCGGCGAACTGAACCTGCAATTGCAGCCGCAGACGACCGCCGAGGTTATGCATGATTTGTGGGACGAGGCACGTTTCAAGCTCAGCCGCTCGGTCAAAACCGAAGAATTACTCGAACAGCTGATCGCTATGGGCGCCGAGGGCATCAAGGCCTTTGTTGAAACCGTGGCCGAAGAAATCGTCTACGGCCTCAACTACGTTACCGCCAACCGCTACGATGGCTTCGATATCACCGCCGGGTTCAAACGTTTGTTACAAAAGTACTCCGGCTCAGTCAAAGCCGACGTGCCCGGTAGTATGGGTCATGGCTACAACAGCCTGTACCAATACTATCTGCAACTCAAACGCTACGAGTTTTTCAACCGCTACAAGACCATGGATTCACAAGCCCAAGAGGAAAATTCGCTGATCATCCGCGAAATGCTCTACCGAGTCATCGAGACCCGCTTGCGACATTCCCAAGCACCCGACTTCAAACGGCGCGTGGAATTTGCCGGCAGTGCCCGTATTTTGATCGACGTCGGTGAAGGGCTTTTTGAGAAACCCGATCCCGAAGAAGAAACAGATCACCTATGCAGCGTATTGGCCCAACTCGACCTGCACCCGCTCTACCACACCCAATTTTTGCAGGAATACCGCGAGCTTTCGGGCAATGAGCACATTGTGCTCAAAGCACATATCGCCCCTGAGATCCAACGATTGACCGAGTATTTGCCCAAGCCACCGCACGCCTATAGCTCCGACCCTTCTGGGGTCAACACCCGCTTCATCAAATTTGAAAAGCTGCGAGCGCACGATCCGGACAACCAAGACCTCTTTGCATTGATCGCCGCGCTCTTCGTGCGGCTGGATCAAGCAGAAAACTACCCCGAACTCCTGCAACAAATCCGGGGCCTAGGCGAATACGCCCGACCTCCACTCGAAGAGATCGTCGCCAATGCCGACCTCTTTGCCGACCAACAGCGCGGCCCCATCCGCGATACGAGTCGGCAGCTCCTAGCGGAGATCTAAGCGACAAAAAACTATCACTAGTGTCAGATATCTGAGAGAAATGGCGCTACTAGCCATTTAATAAACGACGATTTCATAGCCTTATATATTTTTTGTTCTTCGCAATTCATTCTCAGCCAATCAGTTAAGATCTAATAGGACTCATTCCCGCATATTAACGGCACAGACCTTGCTTTACATAGCTCTGAGTCTACAAAGGTGCGCACAATTGATCCGCATCACATTGCGACGGATCCATTATGCCGATCTTAACCAATACGCGACAGTCATTGCACGCGACGCAATTTTGAAAGGAACACTTATTTATTATGCACAACGACGAGATCATCAGAGGAAAATGGCAGCCCCTATGTCGAGCCCACAATTGCGATCAAGGAGCACGCACCTCCGGTTATTGCCCGCGCCACTATCAGCAGGTGCGCCGCCACGGCCGCCTCACCCCCGAACGCGAATACGGTCATCGACAGGGCCTCTGTAAGGCCGAGGATTGCAGCCAAACCGAGGTCGCCCGGGGTTTCTGTTTTCGCCACTATCAACAGGTACGCCGCTATGGCCGCCTCACCCCCGAACGCGAGCGCGTCTATGGCCGCACCACCTGCCAGGTAGCCGATTGCCACGAACGACACGCGGCGCGCGGTTATTGCAAAAAACACTATATGCAGGAATTTTATCTGCCGCGCCAAGCCGTGCAATTGGAAATCACTACAGAAGTGGCCTGACCATACAAGAGGGGTTCGGCAAAACAACCTGATTGTGCGAGGGAATGCTCAGGTCTGGTTGCCTTCTGCGGGCATTTCCAGTTTAACCGGCTCTACAAAAGCACCTGATTCTTCCGGGATATTGCGCAAATATCGACACGGGAAAAGCTGCTCTCCATCTCGTTGTGGTGGAATTCGATGCGGCGGCGGACTTTCTATCGCTCATCCGAGCCCTTCGCCGCAGCAATCGCATTGGGACGATGAGCAAAAGGCTCTTCAAGATCTTATGGCCCACGCTAAGCCTCCCCCTTCGGCACATCAAGCCCCCCCGGTCGCGACTCAAACCCATAAATCCGCCGCATCTCAGGCGTAGCCCGTTCCACCACTTCCGGTTGTAGATGCTGCACAAAATCGAACATCGGCTTCAAAAACGAGCGACAGCAAAAGCAAATCAGGCAGATACGCGCCCGATCGGTCACATTCGCACCCGTCGCATGCCAAATGGCACCATTGAACAGAAAGACCGACCCCTTGCGCGCACTGAGTCGCACTTCGTCGGGATGGCATAACGCCTGTGGATCATCTGCCATAGGAGGCTTTCTCAACCAGCGATGGCTGCCCGGCACAAAACGCGTACCGCCGTTTTCTGCTGTAAAATCATCCAAGAGCCATAAGCTGTTGACGAACATCGGAAAGCTCGGCAGCGGCTCGGGCATCGCACCGAGCGCATTGTCGATATGGAAGGGGTTGTCGGGAGCACCCGGGTAGATCAGATTCGAAGTCAGGGTGCTCAGCGTATAATCCTTGCCCAACAAGTGTTCGAAATAGGGCACGACCTTGTGGTGGGCCACTAACTTTTCGAAGGCCTGACCTTTGTTCACCAACCAACGCACATGCTGGCCCTTACCGTCTGCGTGTTCCCGCGCCTTGCCGTCGGCGCGCTCGGCTTCAGCCAGTTGCAGAAGCTGTGCCCGATAGGATTCTATTTCGGCTATAGACAACACGTCGGGAATAACGACATAGCCTTCTTCGTCGAGTTGCTGTTGTTGCGCTGCTGAAATCAGGTCAACCATAGTCTGTTTGAGCTGCTCTCTCCGGTTTCGTATGTTGGTGCCTACTCTGTTTAATCTATAGCCAAGACGATATCCGACACAATGCCGCAAAAACCTGGCCGTCACTTTTTGCAAATCCCCGGTCCCACGCCCCTGCCCGAACGCATCGCGCAAGCCATTTCCCGTTCCACCATCGACCACCGTGGTCCCGAATTCGCACAACTGACGCTGGGCATATTCGAACGATTGCGGACCGTTTTCGGCACGACCGACCCCATCGCCATCTATCCCTCGTCGGCGAGCGGCGCCTGGGAAGCCGCATTGGCCAATACGCTTTCGCCGGGCGATCGAGTACTCTTCTGCACCAGCGGACAATTCGCCGTGCAGTGGAGCAAAGTCGCCACCCGGTTCGGGTTGCAAGTCGAGGAACTGGTCGGCGATTGGCGCTTCCGTGTCGATCCAGATCAGGTCACCGCCAAACTCAGGGCCGACCCCGCGATCAAAGCCGTCGCCCTGGTCCACAACGAAACCTCGACCGGCATCCTCAGCGATATCGCCGCCATCCGCCGCGCGATCGACCGCGCCGAGCATTCGGCCCTATTAATGGTCGACGCGGTCTCGTCGCTCGGCGCAGTCGACTACCGCCATGACGAATGGGGCGTTGACGTGACCGTCGCCGGGTCCCAGAAGGGGTTGATGCTGCCACCGGGTTTGAGTTTTAACGCGATCAGTCAACAAGCGTTAAGCGCCGCACAAGAAGCCCGGCTGCCCCGGTCCTATTGGGATTGGGCACCGCTGCTCGACGCCGCCGAGCGCGGTTTCTTTCCCTATACCCCCGCGACTAATTTGCTCTTCGGTCTAGACGAAGCTCTGAAGATGCTTTTAGAAGAAGGCCTCGACCAGGTTTTCGCCCGCCACCTGAGGTTCGCGCATGCGACGCGCAACGCCGTCACCACTTGGAATCTCGAAGTTTATGGTCGCGATGAAGAAGCCCATTCACCGACACTTACCGCGGTGCTTATGCCACAAGGCTACGACGCCGATCAACTGCGCAAACTGATCCTCGAACGCTTCGACCTCTCGCTGGGCACCGGGCTCGGCCCACTGCAAGGCCAACTCTTCCGCATTGGCCATCTGGGCTCGATCAACGACCTGATGCTTTGTGGTACGCTCAGCGGTATCGAGATGGGCCTGGACCTGGCTGGGGTGCCGCACAAAAAGGGTGGTGTACAGGCCGCGCTCAATATGCTCGCCGTGACTAGCGGTCACCGCAAAGAAAACACGGGGGTCTAGATGACGACCATGCACAACGACGACCTATATTTCAAACAAACCGCCGCGCCACCGGTGACCCCCAGCCCTCGCCGGTATTCCCAATGACCCCCAGGGATCAGCTCGACCCTGCGGCGCTCACCGCTCTGCGCCGCGACCTCGAAGACAACGTCGAAGGCGATGTCCGCTTTGAGCGCTTTTTCCGCGGTATGCATTCGACCGACGCCAGCGTCTATCAGATCGTACCGCTGGGCGTCGTCGCACCGCGCTCGCGCGACGACGTAGTGCGCGTGGTCGAGCTATGCAGCAAGCACGGCGCTTCGATCACCGCCCGCGGCGGCGGTACTTCGCAGGCAGGGCAGGCGATCGGCCCCGGTCTGCAGCTTGATTTTTCGCGGCATATGAACCGCCTGCTCGACCTCGATATCGAAGGACGCACAGTACGCGTCGAACCCGGCATGGTCCTCGATGAGCTCAACGCCCGCCTCAAACCGCACGGCCTGCAATTGCCGCTCGATCTCTCGACATCGAGTAGGGCAACGATCGGCGGTATGATCGCCAATAATTCGGCGGGCACCCGATCGATCGTCTACGGTAAAACCATCGATTATGTCGAGGAGCTAGAAGTGGTGCTCGCCGACGCAACATCCGTCACGATGCAAGCGCTCGACGAGGACGCACAACGCGAGAAATCCGACCGCGACGATCTCGAGGGCACGTGTTACCGTCTAGTGCAGGAACTCGCTACAAAACACCAAGACGAGATCCGCATCCGCTATCCCAAGATTCAGCGTCGGGTCGGCGGCTATAACCTCGACGAGTTTACACCTGCCGATAAACCCCTCAACCTCTGTCGAATCATGGTCGGCTCGGAAGGGACATTGGCGCTGACGGTCGCGGCCAAGTTGCGGCTGGTGCCTTTGCCCGAGTGCCGCATCGTCTGTTGCGTACAGTTCACCGACGTGCTCGAAGCGATGACCGCAACACCGGTCATCTTGCAACACGAGCCCTCCGCCATCGAGCTCGTCGACCGCTTTATCCTCGACTCGACGCAAGGCCGCATCGAGTTCGAACCCTTGCGCGCCTTTATCCAGGGCGACCCCGGCGCGGTGCTGCTCGTCGAATTCTTCGACGATGATCCCGCGCGCATCGATCGCCTAGCCGCCGACCTCGAACAACGCGAGCTCGGCCACTACGTCTATCGCGCCATCGCGGCCGAAGACCAGGCGCGCATCTGGGAGCTGCGCAAAGCCGCCCTGGGGCTGACGATGTCGCAGATGGGCGACGCCAAGTCGATCTCCTTCGTCGAGGACACCGCCGTCGCTCCCGAGCACCTACACGACTATATCGCACGCTTCCAGCAGATCCTCGCCCGCCATGATATCCCCTCGGGATTCTATGCGCATGCCTCGGTCGGACTTTTGCATATTCGCCCAGTGATCGATATGAAAACCGCGGACGGCGTCGAGAAATTCTCGCTCATCGCCCACGAGGTCGCCGACCTAGTACTCGAATACGGCGGCGCGCTGTCCGGCGAACACGGTGACGGGTTGGTGCGGGCACCCTTCCAGGAAAAAATGTTCGGCTCCGTCCTCTATGAGGCCTTCTGCCAGTTGAAAGACGGCTTCGACCCCGAAGGCCTGCTCAACCCGGGCAAGATCGTGCACGCCCCGCCGCTGACGGCGAACTTGCGCTTTGGCACCAGCTACCAGACCAACGAACCCGAAACGGCCTTTGACTTTTCCGACTTCGGTTCGATGGCACAAGCCGCCGAGCAGTGCAGCGGCGTCGGCGCCTGCCGCAAAACGCTCACCGGCGCGATGTGCCCGTCGTATATGGCCACCCGCGACGAAAGCGCCTCGACGCGCGGCCGGGCCAGCGCCCTGCGCCAAGCCCTCTCCGGCCAATTCGGCCCCGAAGGCCTCGACGACGACGAACTACTGCCGATCCTCGATCTGTGTTTGGAATGCAAAGCCTGTAAGAGGGAATGCCCGACCGGCGTCGACATGGCCCGGCTAAAAAGCGAGTTCCTGCACCAGCGGCATCAGCGCCACGGCACGACACTGAGCGCAAAGCTTTTGGCGCGCATAGACCGCAGCGCCGCATGGGGCCAACGCCTTGCACCGCTATCCAATTGGATCGCCGACTCCGGCGCAGCGCGCTTCTTCAACGAGCGGTTCTTGGGCCTAGACCGCCGCCGACCGCTACCGACTTTTGCACGACGGAGCTTCCTCGACGAGTGGAGCAAGACGACAACACCCGGCGACGTCGCCCTCTTCGCCGATACTTTCTCCAATTATTTCGAGCCCGACCACTTGGCCGCCGCCGCCCGTCTGGCCCAGCGCCTCGGCGCACAAGTGCAGTTGGCACCGCGCGTATGTTGTGGCCGACCGCTGATCTCCAAGGGGCTGCTCGACGAAGCCGCGCAAAAGGCGGAGGCAACAACGCGTGCGTTAACGCCTTTGGCCGAACGCGGCACGCCGATCCTGTTCTGTGAGCCGAGCTGTTATTCGGCCGTCTGCGACGATCACCCCTTGCTGCTGCGCGGTGCGGCACAAGAGCAGGCGCGCAAAGTGGCCGACGCCTGCCAGCTTTTTGACACTTGGGCCGCGCCGGCGATGAAGCGCGCCAAACTATCGTTGCAGAGTGGCCCGGCGAAAATTCTCGTACACGGTCACTGCCATCAAAAAGCGCTGGAGGGTACCGGCGCGACCATCGCTCTGCTCTCGGCCATACCCGAATGCGAGGTCATCTCGCTCGACAGCGGCTGTTGCGGCATGGCCGGGCTCTTCGGTTATGAGCACTACGAGCTATCGCAGGCCATCGGCGAACGACGTTTGCTACCGGCGGTGCGGGAAGCCGGACCGGATGCGGCAGTGGTCGCCACCGGGTTTTCCTGCCGCCAACAAGTCGCGCATTTCACCGGGGTCGCGGCGCATTCGCCAGCGACGCTGCTCGATTCGCTCTGCCCTTAACAGCTCATCTGCGATGCCGCGCAAACTGCTCTGCCCTTAGCGTTCTACCTCTATGCACTTCGCGCAATCGCGTCTACAAAAAATGCAGTGAAGCAGTATTCGTCGTCAGCTCCATAGCGCAACGATAAGCGGTAATCGCCTCTTGCCGATACCCCGCCCGCCACAACATATCGGCACGCGCGGCGTGCAAAGACTGATACGTCGCCAACTCACCTTCGATCTCTACGCTCATTCAGCGCCACGATACCGGCATCGGGCCCTTCCGCCAGCGACAGGGCCGCCGCGTTGAGCTTAGCCACCGGCGAGGGATACAACTCATAGAGTTAGTGGTAGAGCGCGGTGATCCGCTGCCAATCGGTTTCGTCGTAGCCGGGCGTGCCCACATGTAGCGCGCCGATCGCCGCCTTCGACCTGAGAGGTGCCCACCCCGACCCAAGGCGCAAGCCGAATGGCCTCGGCACAGAGCCCCCCACGTCAGTGCGTCGCCCGAAGTCGCCTCCTAACCTTCGTTGAAGATCAGATTGATGACAACCAAGACCAAAGAGAGACGCTCGGCCCATAACTGGGGCAGTGGGATCTCGTAGGGAATCTTGCGCGTCAACGAACGCAAAACCGACCCACTCCCTACGCGAAGTCGTTTATTTAAGGCCTCAAGAGCAATTCGAGATTCGTGCGAGCAGGCACATAATCGGGGCGGATCGCCAACGCCCTCCGATAGCAGGCCAACGCCGCATCGACCTGGCCTTTATGCTGATAAGCCAAACCCAAGTTAGAGAGCGCTTCGACAAAATTTGGATTGAGTTCGACGGCACGCTCGTATCGGGTGATCGCTTCATCGACACGCCCTTTATCTTCGAGTAAACGACCTATATTGAACGCGGCACCGGCAAAATCGGCTTGAGCCTCCAGCGCCGCCTCATAGGCCGCCAATGCCGCGTCGGCGTCCCTTACCATCTCCAACGACACCCCCAGATTCAAATGCGCCACGGCAAAACCAGGATCGATCGCCACGGCCTGCCGATAACTCTGCACCGCCTCTTGCCATTGCCCGATGGCCCTGAGTGCGTTACCCGCAGCGAAGTGCGCATCCTTGTCGTCAGGCTGCAATCGCGCGGCGGTTACCAGATGATGGGCCGCCGTATCCATCTCGCCGCGGACGCCCAGCATCGATCCGATATTCTTGTGTGCGATGGCATAATCGGGTTTCACCTCTATCGCCCGGCGAAAATGCGCCAAGGCCTCCGCAAGACGCCCTATTTCCTTATAAGCCAACGCAAGGTTGTTGTGCCCTTGCGCCATATGCGGCACCAAGTGCACAGCGCGGCGATAGTGCTCAATAGCCGCGTCCCAATCACTTCGTCGCGCATAGATCAACCCCAGATTGAAATAGACCCCCGGCTCGTTGGGTTCGTATTGCAAACTCCGCTGGTAAAAATCGATCGCCGTATCGGTATTGCCCGCCACTTCATGCGCAAAGGCCAAAGCGCGCAGTGCCCGTATATTGTCGGGACGCACCGCCAGATCTTTTTCCCAAACGGTCAGCGCGCTGCGATAATCGCGGTTGCGGTCCAAGGTCCCTGCGCCCAACGCCAGCCCGGTGCACAAAACCAGCCCCGACCCTGTTAGCACTACCCGCTTACCGGCACCCAATACATTGACCAAGCCATGATAAGCCGCAAGCAATACCAAGATCAGCGGACCAGCCGACGCCAGATAAACCCGGCGCTCGGCAGCCCACTCCTCGACAATGGGTACAACACTCGAAGAGGGAGCCAAGAGCACAAAGAACCAAACGCCCGGATAGGCCAGGCGCGGATAGCGAACCAGCCCCCACCCGCAACAAAGCAAAAGCGCTATCACCAATAGCGCTTGCCAGGCCACGTCGAGCAAGGTCAGCGCCTTGGGCGGACCATAGTCGAGCAGCAGCGGATACGGCCAGACCATCAACCGCAAATAATGGGTAATTGCCACGCACTGGTTCAGCGCATATTGCCAAACACCCACGCGCTCGAAACCAACGCTATCGCCGTGCGGGTCGCCCCAGATAAAAAACACCAGCAGCAACAAGGGCGCACCAAATCCGAGATAATAATAACGACGCTCGCGCCAGATTTGCGACCAAGAGTCGCTGCGGTATACCCGGTCGTATAGCGCGATCGCAAATGGGGCGGTAACGACGATCTCCTTGCTAGCCACGCCCAGCGCGCAGAACAAAATCGAAGCAATATACCAAGCCCGGCGCCGCGAATCGATGCCCCTGATTGCACCATAGAGCGCCAACAAATAAAAGAGACTGGCCAACGACTCCCGCCGTTGGATGATATAATTAACGCATTGGCTGTGCAGCGGGTGGACCAACCACAATAGCGCGCATGAAAACGCCAACCCCACTGCCGCAGCATGATCGGGGTGCAACGTCCGCCGCACTACGCCGTAGAGCGCCAAACCACAGAAAATATGCACCGCGAGGTTAAATAGCCGATAACCGGGCACCTCGAGCCCGCCAATCGCATAATTGAGCGCCAGCGTGAAACTGGCCACCGGGCGGCTATTGACCGTCTCGTGCACATCGTCCGTCGGCAGCATCCAGTCCGGAGGCCACAAGCGGCGGAGATCGGGGTTGGTGGAGATCGAATGGATATCGTCGTAGATAAATTCGCCATCGAGGCTATTGGCGTAGACGATACAGCTGACGACCAGCAATAAGAGCGGGGCGTAGCGGGAGTACGGGGTAGAGCGGACTTGGCTCTGGTTTTTTTCTTTTGAATCTAACATCGCTAATAGGAAACAGCCGATTGAGGTGTCGTGTTAAGACCTGGACTCTACGCGATCTTTGTCCATTATGCTGCCATTCACATAGCGATGCAGAATACTCGACATCAGCGTCTGGTAGGGAATGCCGTGTTCGACGGCCAGTGCCTGGAGTCCTTCCAAATCTTTAGATGAGATGCGAATTAGGTATGCTGGCCTTAAGAACCTGACCCCGTTCATTTTCTACAAAAGGCACTAAATAGGCCTAATCCTGAATACGGACTACCAACACTTGCTGGCCGGGATAGCGCGATTGATTCGGATGATCGTATACTTCCGGTAAATCCCCCCGTTCTACATGCCGCACGACCTGCGGCAAAATTGATGCCGCGCTCCGCCTTTAACTGGGTGTTTTTTTCGGTATTCCACTGATAATATGACATGATTTAAATTATTACGATGTGTGCCTTTGGGCAACAAATATGTGATCCGCTTCACTTTCTCGTTGATCTATCGTCCCGATGGCTATACCATACAACTATCCCTAAAACGTGGACTTCACTGACGAGCCTCTCATAATGATACGCTTCCTACCCCTTGTCCTTCCAACCTTACTCGCCTAGCACACCCGGCCCATGCCCACAACGGCGATTTTATATTGGCCAGTGTCATGAGCCGCTAGGGCAATCGGGCGAAGCCAGTGCGAACGACCAAGACCTGGTGAAGACATATCCCGACATGCCATGGGCCATCAAAGCACAGCAAGGCCTCAAGAATTTACCTACTGACACAGAGCAATAATCCCGGAGCTATCTCTTTGCACATAGCCGTCACCGGCGCCGCCGGCTTCTTAGGCCGCGCCCTCTTGCCCAAACTCGCCGCCCAACACCAGGTCATAGCCACCGATCTCATCGCCCATCCGGGCGACCCGCCGATCGAAATTTGCAATGTTCTCGATCCGGTTGCCACCAATGCACTCTGCGCCACAGTCGATGCGGTCGTTCATTTGGCGGCAGTCACCTGGCGCGACGATCTTTCCCCGCGCGAAAACGAGACGCTGATTTTCGATACCCGCCTCAAGGGCACCCACAATATCCTGCAGGCGGCGCAACAAACCGGAGTCAAACGCGTTATTCAGATCAGCGACCTCTGCGTCTTCTCCGGCTACGAAAACGATATCATGGTCTCGGAAGACTTTATACCCCGGCCCGCAACAGAAGCCCATCCGCTCTCGGTCTATATGAGCGAGTTGATCGGCCGCGAATACGCCCGCCTCTCGCCCGGCCTGGTACTGACCTTGCGACTGGGCCAGCTCGTCGACCCGCAAACGCTAGACGCCAGCGCGCGATTCACCGACGGATGGCTCGCCATAGACGACGCCGTCGATGCCATCCTGCACGGCCTGGAGCAAGAACGTCTTAACAGCCTAGAGCGCAAACGTTTTAGCGGCATGGGCGAATGGGGCATCTACAACCTCGCCGCCGACGTGCCAGACAACCGCTACTCGTTGCTCAAGATCCAGTCTGATAATTACGGTTTTTTCCCTCGCGAAGATTTCGCCGCCTGGCGGGAGGTCTAAATTGAATGTGTTAGTCACCGGTGCCGCCGGTTATATCGGTCGCATCGTCGCGCGCGACCTGGCACAGCACCATCAGGTCCGTGGCGTCGATATGCGGCCAATGTCCGCGTTAGAAGACCACCGCGTCATCGACCTCAACGACTACGACGAAATCTACGACGCCTTAGAGGGCATAGACGCCATCGCCCACTTAGCCTGGCCGATGCGTCCCTACGAGGGCTACGCTCCAGCCGACGGCACGGAGATGGGCGCCGGGGTGCGCGGCCTTTTTCACCTACTGCAAGCCGCACTCGCCCGCGGGATAGAACGCATAGTATTCCAAAGCACCATCAATATCACCGCGCCCAGTTGGGACCATTGGCGCTTGATCGAAGCAGAGTCGCCTAGGCCGGGAAGCCACGGCTATACGCTCGGCAAAACACTAGCCGAAGAACTCTGCCAGGCCTTCACACGCCAACATCCGATCACCATCGCCGTGATCCGTTTCGGCGGGGTCTTTACTTTAGAGGAAGAGGGCTTCGAAAATGCCGCGCCCGACCTGCACCCCATCCCCTCTTCTTGCGTCGAACGCCGCGACATAGCGCAAGCCTACCACCTGGCCCTGAGCAAGCCGCTACCCAGCCGCTACGAAGTTTTCCACATCTTCCACGACCGGCCAGGCGAACGTTTCCCCATCAACAAGGCCCGCGACATTTTAGACTTCCGACCCCAATACAACGAAGAGCAGCTTTGGCGGCGCGGCGGCGTATCTAGCCGAGAGCGCAAAGAATAATTTTCAGCCAAAACTGGCTATCAGCGTTTGAGAATTCCCCCGTTAACATCGAGCGTAGTCCCGGTAATATAGTCGGCCATCGATGAAGCCAAAAAGAGCGCCGCATAGGCGATCTCCTCCGGTTCACCTAATCGCCCCAAGGGAATCATCGCCGTCACCTTCTCGCGCTGTTGCGGCGTCAGCAACTCTGGATCGGCGTCGATCTGACCGGGCGCAATGGCATTAACGGTGATATTGTGCGCGGCCAGGTCGCGGGCCAATGTCTTGGTCATCGCCGCCAAGCCGCCCTTTGAAGCCGTATAATGCACCCCGCCCGATACACCGCCGGTCTGGGCGCTGACCGAAGTGATATTGACAATCCGCCCGCACTGCTGCTTTTCCATAATTGGCGCGACCGCACGACTGCACAGATAAGCCCCTGTTAGATTTGCGCCGATCACCTTGTCCCAAGCGGCGGGCTCAATTTCGTGCAGAGGCCCAAAATCGATCAGCCCCGCATTATTGACCAATACGTCCACGCGCCCCCACTCGGCGACGACGGTCTCTATCGCTTGATTGACTTCCGCTTCCACCGCCACGTCGACAGACAGCACAAGCGCTTCCCCACCGACGGCGCACACCTCACCCGCTACTTCTTCCAACTTATCCGCCGATCGCGCAGCAAGCGCCACCTTTGCCCCCGCCCGCGCAAAAACCAGCGCGATCGCCCGCCCAATGCCCCGGCTGGCCCCGGTGACCAAAACCACCTTACCCGAAAAATCTACTAAGCCGCTAAGATGTTCCATCTCATCACTCCTATTTAGAATACCCGTTCGAACTGCTTATGATACATCGCAGCCACGTGGGCGACAATAGACTTCGGTTGCGGCATAACAAAGGATCATTCATTTTCCCCACAGCTTATTGACCTAAATAGGTGTACTCCTGAGCCGACAAAGGACACCCCATGAGCACCCGCCCAAAGATCGCCGCCCTCGTCTCGACCTACCACAAATACGCGCACGCCCAGCATATCTGCGACCGCTTCCTAGAAGGCTATGGCTGGAACGGCCGTCACCACCGTCCCGAAATGGACCTCGTCTCACTCTATGTCGACCAAGTCGACGAGGAGCGCGATGTCAGCCGCGAACGCGCCGAGCGCTTCCCCCAGCTCGATATCTATCCGAGCATCGCCGACGCGTTGACCTTGGGCGGCTCGGATCTCGCAGTAGATGGCGTCTTGCTGATCGCCGAGCACGGCGACTACCCGGTAAACGAAAAACAACAGACCCTGTGGCCACGCTACGAATTCTTCCAACAGATGGCATCGGTCTTTCGCACCACCGGCAAAAGCGCGCCGGTCTTCAACGACAAGCATCTGTCTTGGAGCTGGGATTACGCCAAGACAATGTACGACACCTCGCGCGAATTGGGCTTCCCCTTTATGGCCGGCTCCTCGCTGCCCGTCACCTGGCGTACGCCTTCGCTCGATATGCCCTTAGGGGCCGAGGTCGAAGAGGCGATGTGCATCGCCTGCGGCTGGAACGACGGCGGCGACCTCCACTCCTATGAGACGATCCAAGGTATGGTCGAAAGGCGGCAGGGCGGCGAAGTCGGGGTCCGCTGGATCAAGGCCTATCGCGGCGACGAGTTTTGGCAGGCCCATGCCGACGGCGTCTGGTCACGCGAGCTTTTTGAGGCCTGTCTCTGCCGCAGCCACCAACTCGCGCCGGCCCGGCCCGGTTTCAACAGCCACTTTCCCTCAATCGACGAAATACGCGCCAAGGTCGAAACGCCCTGGGCCTACCAATACGAACACCTCGACGGTCTCAAGTCAACGATGATCACCCTCAACGGCCTGGTCGGCGACTTCTGCTTCGCCGGCCGCCTCAAAGACCGCGACGAGCCCCTTTCGACCCAGATGTATCTACCGATGCCGCCGGCCCATACCACACTCGCCAACTTTTTCTCGCCACAAGTCAATAATATCGAGCAGATGTTTTTAAGCGGCCAACCTTCCTACCCGATCGAACGCACCTTACTGACGACCGGCCTGACCACCGCCGGCGTCGAGAGCACCTACCAGGACCAGGTGAAAATTGAGACCCCCCACCTCGACATCGCCTATCAGCCCAATCCCGCATCGACCTACTGGCGCACCTGAGAGATCTGCGCATGGAAAACACCCGGAAGAGATTATGGCCAATATGTGCCAAGCCTTCGACGACAGCTACCTGCACCTGTCCACCGACCCCGGACTGAGCATCGAGCTCAACTGCGAGGTAATAGAAGGCTTGTTGGCCGAAGGGGAGTCATATGAGGAGGAGTGAATTTCTCTATTGCAGCTATACAAGAAACTGTCGTTTTGCAGCCGTACACGCATCGCTTTTCTTCATCCTCAATAAACCGTCGCCAGGCTATTGCGGCCAGTACATCGACAGCATCACACCGGCTGCATCGACATAGGCGCCTTGCGCGGCAAGAGCCCGAAGATCAGCCACAGCGCCGATCGCTTCGCCATACTCCGACCCATATTCGGCTACCGCCCGGGCATAAGTCTGCTGAGACGCGCCGATATCCCCTTGCGCAAGATACGCCAGGCCCAAATTGAAAAGCGCCACGCCGTGGGACTGGCCACGCAATGCGTACAGATAGTGTTCAATCGCCTCTTCGACCCGCCCCGCAGTATATAATGCCCAGCCGAGGTTGGTGTACACGGCCGCATCGTCTTTGGCTAGGTCGAGGGCATCTTGGTAGGCGACTATCGCCGCATCCACCGAGCCCACAGCAAAGAGCACCTCTCCTAATAGCGCGTGGATCGCAGCGTTCTGCGGAGCCAATAAACGCGCCTCGCGCAGTATGTCGATACTCTTTTCCGATTGCCCGGTCTCGTTGTAGATCACGGCCAGGTTGAAGAGGGCATTCGGCTGGGCACGATCGTAGGCAAGCGCCTGACGGTAAGCGCCCACCGACTTTTGCACATCCTGGGTCCGGCTAAAATACAAGCCGATGTTATAATAGACAGCCCCTGTCATCGCCGCTGCGTCGAATCGCTTTTCCCGCTCTAGCGCGGCATAGGTAGCCCGCATTTCCTCTACCCCTCGCCGGCGCCGTTCAGGGTCATCGGAAAAACCGGCGAAAGCGCTGTGCATTAAGCGCAGACGGCGAGACCCAGGTAGGGCCAGGCGGGCTTCGGCCAGGCACTGTTCCCCGTCGTCGCCGGTGCCCAACTTGACGCTACACAGACGATAATACGCGTCCTCCAAGGGGATGAGATCCGCGCCCTCGGCGATGGCGCGCTGCAATTGCGAAATGCCGACGGCAAAGTCCCCCTGTAAAAGATAGAACCGACCAATGGAATAATAAGACAGGGATTCGGCCTTCTTCAGATGGGCATAACTCACCACGCCTAATGTCAAAAGCACGACGCCATAGAAGGCATAGCCCCCGCTCGCGAACTTGCGGACCAGCACTTGGCCGATCTTCTGCAAACCCCAGGCCAAGAGCAACGAAGAGCCGGCCGAGGCCATATAGAGATGACGGGAAGGACCGTGCACCAAGTGGATGTGGATCTGCTCCGAGATCATGATAAACGGGGCCAACGAAAGCGGAATCCATAGCGCCCAGTCGGCTAGCAAACCCCGGTGCCGGTAGAGCAAATACCCCAAGCCCGCCAACACCAAGCCGCCAAAATAAATCTCCCAATCCTGCTGCTCGTAGACTGTCAGCGGAAACCAATGCGCGGTGCTAAACAACCGCCCCGTCAGCCACAGCAGTACCCGCACCATACCCGGGATCGTCGTCGTCAGCGAATCGGCGGCCAGCTGTCGCAACGAGACCCAGGTAGTCACTCCCTCGCGGTCGGTTATTTGCAGCAGCAGGTATATTTCCAGCAGCAGCAGCAGACCGATCGGAACAAGCGGGCGTAGTGCCGCTGCAAAACGCTGCCCACGCGACCACGAATAATAGAACAGAAAAGGCAGCACCATAACCGCCGCCTGGTGCGATGCCGTACCCAATAACAAACACGCGCCCACCCCCCATAGCCAGACGCCGTGCCGCTCGACTTCATAGCGCGCAAAAAACAACAACGCCCCTAGGCTAAAAACCTGGGCCAACGGGTAGTCTAGGCCCGAGATATAATGCACACCGCGAAAGTAGGAGACATTCATCAGAAAGAGCAGCCCGCCCAGCAGGCTAAGACCGAGCGGCGCGCCCAGGGACCGGGCTGCCAACGCCAAAAGCACACTCGCCAGAGCGTGCACCGCCGCGCAGTAGAGGTGGAATGCACCCGGATTATTACCCCAGGCCAGATAGCCCAGATAACGGGCGATCTCCGTTATCGGGCGCCCCGGGGAATTGAATTCCTTTTCCGCCGCCGACTTAAAAAAATAACCCAGACCATCCGCTTTGAGATGGTCGCGGAAGATTTCATCTTCATGGGTATCGAGCAAAAGGTCGGTCAAACTGCCGAATGTCACGACGGTCAGCAGGGCGACCAGCGCGACATAGACCGACCAAGTCCGGCGGTCGTCAGCTATAAACCGCATCCCTAATACTACACTCTTTCGATCGCGAACTCCGCCACCACCGGCAAGTGGTCCGAGTGCACCCACAACCCCTCGACCTGCGGCCCGTCGTCGCGAAAGCCCGCACCGCGCACTACCATCGCGTGCTGTAATCTCGCCGCGAGCGCCGCGCTGGCGTAAATATGGTCGATCCGCCATTCGTTTATGCCGACCGTATCCATCGTCAGCTGCACGCCGCCACCGACCTCTGCCATCGCGTTAACGAAATCCAAGCCTTTGAGATGCTCGTGCACGCGCTCCTCGACATCGCAGTTGAAATCCCCCACAACAACAACCTGTTCGGCCACCGGCATTAATTCTTCCACGTGCTCTTTGAGCAAATCCGCCTCCCGCTCCCGCATTGCCACATCCCCCGGATGCAAATGGATCACCACCACCCACACCTGCTCCCCGTCCACATCCAACAACGCCGCCCCGGCCGTCCGACTAAAGGGCACGAGCTCGACCGTCGGATCAAAATGGCTAAAGGTCCGCGACTGCAAAATCGGATAGCGCGAGAGCACATGCCCGGGAAAAGCCGTCGGCGAAGCAAAGGTCGCCAGATGGCAGTCGAGCCTCTGTGCGATCTTTTTCATCATCGGCGCCGTCACGCCTTCTTCTATCCCGATAATGTCGGCGTCCAACTCGGCAAAAACCTTCACAAAGTGATCAATGCGATCCTCACTACCCAACTCCCCCATATCCCGCGAAGCCTCTTGCGCCGGATAACCCTGTAAACCGTATACATTATATGTGACAATGCGCATATACAAACCTTTATTGAAAATTGGACCTTTGTCGATGGATGATTTTCCACTACTTAGGATATTAGCAACCTTATCGATGTCTACTTATCCTTAATCTTCACCATTAAATTCAGTGCTGCCGGAGGTGGGATGGAGGGTATACCCTCCATCCCAACCGTCCCACCACGCCAGCACTACCGCGGCTCGTACGTATCCGACCCCACCAAAGCCAACTCCTCCACCCAAATATTCCGATAACAAACCAAATCCCCGTGGTCCTGTAACAACAACGGCCCCGCCTCATCAATAGCCTCATCAATGGCCGCTCCCGTAACCCCGGGCAGTTCGACATTATTGTGTATCACCTGCCCATTTTGTAATACCGTCAACCGCGGTCCTGCGTCCCCATCGCGCGGTCCACGGAAAAATACATCGTAGCTCTGCCATTCCATCGGCGGTCTGCAGGCGTTGACTAGCGGCGCACATTGATTGTATATCGCGCCACAATCGCCCATGCCCGGGCTATCGAGTCCATAGGAGTCGAGCACCTGAATCTCGTAGCGCCCTTGCAGAAAAACGCCGCTATTGCCCTTGGCCTGACCGCTGGCCTCGGGCATGTCGGGGCAACGAAACTCCAGATGCATATAGAAATCATTAAAGCGCTGCCGCGATATAATATCGCCGGTCTTTGGCACGACATGCATGACCTCGTCTTCGACCTTCCACCCGGCGGGCTGCCCGTCGCGAGTGGTCCAATTGCTCAGGTCGGCGCCGTTGAAAAGACGAGTGGCGTGGACGGATCGGGCGAGTGCGAACGTATCCATGAGAACCTCTTGGTCTTATTGAAGCGCAAATCAATTAGGTGAAATCAAGATGACTCGACCTGTTCAGCTCAACCCTGCGCCGGCTCCAGCCCTAACAACAGCAACATAAACGTTTTGTGCCAGTAGGCGGTATTGACATAGGGGTTTTCTTCCGACGGCCAATTTTTCCAATAGGTCTGGTTGTGCGGTATTCGATGGTAAAACTGCAAGAGCGGTACCGCCGGCAAGTTGGGCAACCAAACGTCCAAGGCTTGGTGAAAAAGCGCCGCCAATTCCGGGTCGTCGGGATCGGTTTTGCCCATCTCGTCGACGGCCCGGTCAAATTCCTCGTTCTGCCAACGCCAGAAATACGGCGTTGGCGTTCCTGTCGGTTGCACGAATTGGCTGTGGTAGAGCCTGAGCGTGAAGTAAGGATCGCGCACGCTGCCGCCATGACCAAAAATAAAGGCCTGGGCGTGGCCCGAACTCATCCGCGTGTACGAGTCCGAGGTGCTTCTGAAGCTCGCGTCGAAACCGGCCTGGCGCAGTTGCTCGACGAGCACCGGCGTGAAGTCCATCATAAACGCGAAGATATCGATAACGATCTTGAAAGGCTCGCCGCCCTTGGCCCAAAAACCGTCCTCGTCCTTAGCCCACCCCTTGCGCCGCATGATCTCGGCCGTCTTCTCCCGGTCGAAGCTGTCGACCGGGTAACGCTGCAAAAGCTCTTCCGTCGTATCGGTGTATTTTTTCAACACGGGGAAATCGGGAAAGGGCAAGACCGTAAAGTCGCCCGCGTTCTGCATGCCGATTTCAACTAATTGTTGACGGTTTATCGCATGGTTTATCGCCCAGCGAATCTCCGGGTCGTTAAAGGGCTCTTCGAGATTGTTAAAACCCAACGAGACCGGCCACCAATCTAGATAACCATAGGGCGGCTCCCTATCGCTCCAAGTCGTGATGTTGGGGTTGTGGTCGAGGACCGTGCGCACATTGGCCGGCAATAGCGTACCGCAAATATCGAGATCGTTGGCGAGCATATTCTGCACGCGCTTGGACTCTTCCCTGCGCGGCAAAAAGATAACGCGCTCGACCTTGGGCAAGGCATGGAAGCCGGTCTTGGCCGCCCACCAATCTTCACGCACGTCGTAAAACCGTTGCTCAGGCGTCGACAGCACCATGCGATAGGGTCCGGAAACTACCGGCCAACCGCGCGCCACATCCAAATTCTTAAACGTCTTGGCGTCCTGGCTCTCCCAGATGTGTTTGGGCACGATGGGAATGCCATTGTCGAAGTTGTACGTAAAATAGGAAAATACAAAACGTGGGTTGGGCGCCTTGAGCGTAATGTGCGCCGTCAGGCTGTCCACGGCTACGGCCTTGTCGACCCACTTGTCCATATCCACCGAGAAAAGCAACTCCGGCGCATTGGCCTTGAGCATATTGACGGTAAACACCAGATCGTGCGCCGTCCACGGCATGCCATCGCTCCACTCGACACCGGGCCGGATCTTGATCTCGATTTCGGTATGGGCCGCGTTGTAGCTGTGGCTCTCGGCGATCCACGGAGTGATGTCGCCGTTTTCGCTATAGGCGTTGTAAAAATAGAGGGGTTCGTAAAGAAAATTAAAACCGGTCGTCGAGGTTGCTCCCGGCAGGTAGGGGTGCAACGAATCAAAATCCCCGAATTGCCCGGCGCAGACATCGTGCAGGCAATCCGAAATAAAGGTCCGATTGCGCGGCACCTGTTGCAAACTACCACCGCTCGGCGCCCCTGCCCCCTCCTCTGAGCTAACACAAGCGCCCAAGACCAGCACACTCAACAAGACCAATAAACGATTTGTCATTCCTTTACATCCCATCTATGCGCGTTGATTACAGAAATAACGGAGAGTCTCTTGAGGGTGTCCTCGTGAGCGCGGGTTGCGGTCCCGATTTTGCAGGATTGCAGGATTGCAAAATCCGATTAGGCCGCCCCTCGGAGCCCGGCGGGGAGGTCGGACGAGAATGGGCGAAGAAGGGCTCCCTGAAGCAACTCGTCCACCTGCAGCATCACCCTACAACGCCACAGATCCTACAACAATTCCATCGTCCCATCAAACAAAAACCCCGCCAAATATCAATCTGGCAGGGTCTTACGCAAAAATCTGTCGCTTTATTCTGTGGTCTCTCAGGCGGGTGCGTCGTCCCTTATGCGATCACATCAATCTGGGACTGGGATGCCGATCCTCCGCCGGAGGGTGGCGGCGGTACCTGTTGCACCGTGTCAATCAGGCTCATCGCCGCCTGGGCCTGGGCGTCCAGGCCCTTTTTAACCGCGCTAATCGACATCGCATGCTGCGTGCGGACCTGGCTCATGGCTATGCCCAATTCGATTATCGAGTTGGCCGAGCCGCTTATTCCGTCCATCGATATTTCCCTCGGTCTAAGGCTGCGTGCAATTGTGATACTTATCGGCAATAACCCCCCGTAACTTGAATGGTCGCAACATCACGCCGGCTTGACGCAATCTCCGGCGCGGAATATCATTCGCACATCCCTATTTTCACAAAAACATAAAGGCTTTGTATGGAAACGTCTCTTGCAGGGAAAATCGCCCTGGTCACCGGCGGCAATTCCGGCATCGGCCGCGCCGCCGCGTTGGCCTTGGCGGAGCACGGGGCCACCGTGATCGTCGCGGCCCGCCGACAAAACGAGAGCGAGGCGGTCGTTGAGCAAATCCGCACCGCAGGCGGTCAAGCCGAGTTCGTGCAGAACGACGTGGCTCAAGCTCGCCAGGTCGAGGATCTGGTAGAGGGCATCGTCGAACGCCATGGTCGTCTCGACTGCGCCTTTAACAACGCCGGCACGTTTAAAGGCGGGCCCGTGCACGAAATGAGCGAAGAGGACTGGGACGAGGTCTGTAATATCAACCTCAAAGGCGTTTGGCTCTGCATGAAATACCAGGTGGCGCAGATGCTGCGACAAGGCGACGGCGTCATCGTCAACAATTCCTCCATCTACGGCATATCCGCAGACGCCAACGCCTCGGCCTATTGCGCCTCCAAACACGGTGTCTCGGGGCTGACGCGTTCGGTCGCGCTGGAAGTAGCCGACAAAAACATCCGCGTCAACGCCGTCTGCCCGGGATTTACCCGCACACCGATGACGGCCGCCGCACTCGACGACGAGGTCGACGGGGCACGAATTATAGGTCTGTCGCCTATGAAGAGAGTGGGCCAACCGGCCGAAATCGCCGCCGCGGTGGTGTGGATGTGCTCGGACGCGGCGTCCTTCGTCACAGGACAGACGTTATCGGTCGACGGCGGGGTAATCGCCGGCCTGACACCGAATCATTAAGAGCGATTATGCAACTGCGAGAAGTTAAAACCGATACGGGTTGGAAGGTCGAAATCGTCAGGGACGAACGATCCATCGCCCGTCTGTGGATCGTCGACCGACAGATGCGCATCGGACCATGCCCCGTTTTTACAGGGGGCATCGCCGGTGTCGGCACCGACGGCGAATACCGCAACCAAGGTCTGTCGCGCCAGGTTATCGACGCTGCGGTCGAACTGATGCGGCGCGAGGGGTACGATGCTTCGATGCTTTTCGGCATCAAAAATTTCTACCACAAATTCGGCTTTGCCACCTGCTTCCCCGAAAGGCTGCTCTACCTAGAGGTCCGCGACGCCGAGCGGGCGAAAAAACAACTCGCCGTCCGCGCCATGCGCCAAGCAGACCGACCGCAGATTGCCCGCCTCTATAATCGCGATCACGCCGAACGCACCGCCTCCATTGTCCGCGACCGCGCGTGGAGCGGTTTTCCGATGGGTTCTGATTTCGAAATAGACACCGATACCAAGGTCGTGCTCGACAAACGGGGAAAGGTCTGCGGCTACATCGTCTGCGACAAGGACGACGAGCGTTGTCGCACAGCCGAAATCGGCGGACAGGGCGATGCCGTCTTCAGCACTATTCTACACTATCTCGCCCAACGCGCAGTGCAATTGCGACGAGAGGAGATTTCACTCAGTATAGCGGTCGACCACCCCTTCGCCCGCTACTGCCGCCCATTCGGCTGCCGCGACCAGACCCGCTTTCAGCACAACCGGGGACCCATGGGGCGCATTATCAACTTGTTACCTTTCTTCGCCAAGATCCTGCCGGTGCTCGCCGAGCGCTGGGGCCCGCAAGACCGCGATCGCACCTTGGCGTTGCGGACGGATATCGGCACTTGCGCACTGAGCTGGAAACGCGGCAGGCTAACGACTAGTGACTGCGCGGCAAAAGACACGTTGAGCGTTCGCGTCGAGCAAGACGCGCTTATGCTATTGGCCATGGGCTACCAGACCGCCGATGATCTACAGACGCAAGGTAAACTGAAAACCAGCAAAGCTACGCTAGCCCTATTATCGCGGCTCTTTCCCTTGCAAACCGCCCATATGTCCTGGCCGGATCGCTTTTAAATTTTTCTTCATCTCAATCTAACGGAGCACACCATTGGCTAAAAAAATTAAAATCGGCATCATCGGCTTGGGCTGGCCCGGGCGCGAGCACCTAAAAGGCTACAAACAGTGCGCCGACGCCGAGGTCGTCGCCCTCTGCGATATGAATACCGAGCTGGCCGGGCAACAAGCGGAAGAACACGATATCGCCCACCTCTTCACCGATCACAAGCAAATGTTCAAAGAGGTCGACCTCGATGCGGTCAGCGTCTGCCTGCCGAACTTCCTACACGCCCCGATCACTCTTGACGCGCTAAAAGCGGGCAAGCATGTGATCTGCGAAAAGCCGCCCGCCCTCGACGCCAAGCAGGCGCGCAAGATGGCCGATACGGCCAAGAAAAACAAATTGACGCTGATGTACGCGCTTTGCTTGCGCTTCGGCGGGGCCGCCAAATTGGCCAAAGACTATATCGAGCAGGGCGAGCTCGGCGAGATCTATTATGGCCGCGCCGTCTACCACCGCCGCCGCGGCATTCCCATGGGCTCCGGCTCGTGGTTCGTCGACAAAAAGCGCAGCGGCGGCGGCGCGCTGATCGATATCGGCGTGCACGCGCTCGACTCCGCCTGGTGGTTGATGGGTTGCCCAAAACCGGTCTCCGTCTCGGGCAGCGCCTACCAGAAATTCAAACGCGTCTTGCCCAAGGGCGCGCACTTCGACGTCGACGACTCGGCTTTCGCGCTGATCAAATTCGCCAATGGCGCAACGCTAAACCTCGAATGCAGTTGGGCGCTCAACCTACCCGGCGGCAGTGTAATGCAGATTGCCGGTACTCTCGGCGGTCTCGAGCTCAACCCATTGAAAATTTACCAGGAGCGCAAAGGCGTCGCCGTCGACATCACCCCCGAGGTACCCAACGTCGACGCTTTCGCCGGGCAGACCGGGCATTTCATCGAGTGCATACAGAAGCGCAAAACGCCCTTGATGTCGGGCGAGCAAGGTGTGCAACTGATGCAAATATTGGACGCCATCTACAAATCTTCGGCGACGGGGAAAGAGGTTCGGATTAGCTAGCGACTAAGAATAACAAAGTATTTTTAAGATGTTCGGAACCCAACCGTTCGCTTGGGCGTTGAATCTATGCAGGTCGAACCGGTCTTCGATCTGCATCCCTCCCTTGCGGCAAGAGGCGCTTCTCCTTGGGGCGCGCCTCTTGCCGTTATTCTTTTGTCTGATTCACTGTGCGCTTTATCCCGCAATCGCTTCTCTGCATTTACCGCATCCTCGTTGCTCGCCACACTTCCAGCATTCGCCAAACGCGCCCTTTAGATCGATTCGCTCGGCACATTTTTCACACAGCTATCAGCCCACAATCTTCCTCCTATATATAGATAGAACGTATGCGCGAGCGCGCGCCCGAATATCATAGCTTGACCTATGTCTTGAATTAGATTATTTATTATCATATATACTCAAATATAACACCCTTTTAAAGGCCCTGAAACGCGCGCTAAGCTATTTTGTACAAAAAAGGGGTTGGCTCTGGTTTATGGGTTTGCACGACGCCTCAAAGGCCATTTCTGGCCACTACAGGGGCAAATCTGTGAGATGACTAATAAAAATAGTCCCTTACATTGAAGCTGGGAGTCAACGATTTGGCCAAAGAACTCGCTTGTTGGGCGCAATATCCCGACTTTATGACTGTGACGCAGGCGCAGGTTCTACTGAATGTGGGGCGCGCTACGATTTATCGCTGGATTGAAGCGGGGACTTTGCCGGGAGCAATACAGATTGGCGATACTTGGCGGATTAGCCGCGAAATGCTCAAGCGGTATGTGGAGGGGCATATGACGCGGGGTTGAAATCATAAGAGAGGGGTGGTGCGAAATAAATGTCGCACTGGAGAACCACTCATGAAAGGGCGTAGCACCGACGAGAATCCGGTTTTGCGGCAAGTCGATGGTGTTAAAACGGCTCATTCCGTTTGCCCTGCTCGCGGCCAATGGGGAGCATGCTCCTGATTGTTGCTGCTTGACTGGTGACCAGCCCGCCTTAAATAATGGCCCGCTCCAATACGGCTAAGGCCTGGATAACCAAGCATTTGCGACTATATTCATTGAGTCGTATTCCTCGCCTGCTGTAGATTTAATCGCATGAAGATTACCGCTTATAATCCTTATACGCGAAAAAGATCGCTCAAACCAACGAGATCTCGAACGTAAAAAAGTTCAATCGACAAGATGCGTCTGCCATATTTTTAAATGTTAGCCAACTTAACAGATTGAGTCACCTTGGGATACAACAATCTAAAATCATGCGTCTTGGATCTAGAACGGAACGGACATCTTGTCCGCGTTCAGGAGGAAATGGATCCCCATTTAGAAATGGCCGAAATTCAGCGCCGCGTATATGAGGCACAAGGTCCGGCCATTTATTTTGAGCGAGTAAAAGGCAGCCCTTTCCCGGCGGTTTGTAACCTGTTTGGGACGATGGAACGCAGCCGGTTTATGTTTCGCGACACGCTGCGAGCGATGCAAAAAATCATGGCGCTCAAGGCCGACCCCTCGGCCCTGATGAAAAAACCGTTCACCTACCTGGGCCTGCCTTGGGTCGGCGTGCAAGCCTTGCCGCGCAAGGCGAGGCTTGGCGCGCCGATCCTCTACGGAAAAACCACCATTAGCGCACTACCTCAGATCAAATCTTGGCCCGATGACGGTGGCCCTTTTATTACCCTGCCACAAGTGTATACCGAGCACCCCAATTCGCCCGGTCCCATGCAATCTAACGTCGGTATGTACCGCATTCAGTTGGGGGGCAACCAATATGTAGCCGACCAGCAAATCGGGATGCATTATCAGATTCATCGAGGCATCGGCGTTCATCACCATGCCGCGCTGGAAAAAAGTGAAGACCTGCGGGTGAGCATCTTCGTAGGCGGCCCCCCCTCCCACACCTTTGGGGCGGTAATGCCCCTTCCGGAAGGGCTGGCTGAAGTGATGTTTATGGGGATGTTGGGCGGTAAAGCCTGGCGCTATGTGCAGCAAAACGGTCATACCTTGTCGGCAGATGCTGATTTTTGCATCGTGGGCAAGATCTCCCCTACCACGTTACCGGAAGGCCCCTTTGGCGACCACTTGGGGTATTATAGTCTGGCGCACGATTTTCCGGTACTAGAAGTGGAAGCGGTCTACCATCGCAAAGATGCCATATGGCCTTTTACCGTGGTCGGCCGGCCGCCCCAGGAAGATACTAGTTTCGGGCAATTGATCCACGAGATCACCGAGCCGGTGGTGCCGAGTGAGATCGCCGGCCTACATGCAATGCACGCCGTGGATGCAGCCGGCGTTCACCCATTGCTGCTTGCTATTGGCAGCGAGCGCTACGTCCCCTATGGCGAGCGCAAACCGCAAGAGATTCTCACCATCGCCAATGCGATTTTAGGCTTTAGCCAGGCATCATTGGCCAAGTATCTGATGATTATTGCGAAAGAAGACAATCCCCAGCTGGATATCCACCACATCGATGTATTTATGGCGCATCTGCTGGAGCGTGTCGATTGGACCCGAGACCTCCATTTTCAAACTCGAACCACTATGGACACACTAGATTATTCGGGCAGTGGGTTTAATGAAGGGTCCAAAGTGGTCATCGCAGCCGCTGGCACAAAACGCAGAGATCTAGCCTCTGAGCTGCCGAGAGAGATGAAACTTCCGCAGGGATTCAGTAACCCACGCGTTTGTCTTCCTGGGATCATCGCGGTGCAAGCGCCTCGATTCAGCGACCAAAAACGTGCTGAAGATCAAGCAAATGCATTTTGCAGATACCTAACAGAGGCTGGCTTCGCCAACGGATATCCCTTACTGATATTGGTAGATGATGCGGAATTTGCCGCCGCAAAACTGAATAATTTTCTGTGGACTACTTTTACGCGCTCCAATCCCTCTCACGATATTTATGGAGTGGATAGTTTCACCGAGTACAAGCATTGGGGTTGCCATGGGCCGTTGGTGATCGATGCCCGGATCAAGCCGCACCATGCCCCCCCTCTGGTAGAGGACGCAAAGGTTACAGCCCGGGTAGATCAACTTGCCGTTAAAGGAAGGCCCCTACACGGTATTATTTGATATCGATCAGCACAGCGGTAGAACGTTATGTGCAAGCGCATGCTGGATGACCCAACCACTTCGACCCGACCTATCGAGCACAAAGGATGTCGGCCACTATGATTTATATTGAGGAGATACTCACGATGGAAACACATATCCCACTCATTAGTACCCGAACGAAGGGCCCGTTGGGGCTCGCTCACCTTCCGAGGCTATGGCTGAAAATGCGTCTGTCGGCAAAGGGAACATTGGCCGATGGATACCGATCGGGCAAAGGCGGGTTTGATGGCGCGCTACTCGAAGCTCTGGGAATCGATTCGACCGCCGTTGTCGCCTTCGTAAACGAGGCGCAGCCGAGCTACCTGGCGTTCGAGGCCTGGGTAAAGGAAAATGCAAAACTGGCAAGCCTGACGCCGGAGGCAATCGACCAGTTTAATCAGCGCATCCTTTCATTCCCCAAGCCGGAGCCCGGCCGAAGCGAAATGCTTGAGAGTCTTGGGTTTCCCCCATCTGACACAGAGTGGCTCGGTACCGATCTCAACGATCTCGACGACTGGCATGGCTTTCATCTGGCGTTGCTCGATGACGAGTAAAGAGGCGATACCCAAGCACGGTGTCTCAGCCCCGGTAGAGCTTTCGTCAGAAAGATCGCAATAAAAGGGGTTGGGATGATCTTGGCGGGAACGTGTGGGAATCGAACCCACCCAGCGTTACTCTCGCAACACCACTACGGTTTTAAAGTCAAGATAATAAGAGTTTCCACAACTCTTTTTATACCAGCATTTTACCTTCTATCTACTTGTTTTTATATCCGTTGCTAATTTAGCCAACTGTCCACATTTGTTTTTAGAACCCTTTCATTGTCTACCGCTCTGACAGACGCCTGACACAAAATTGGCACAAATATTACGGGGAAACTCACCGCATTGGATCCCACGCCCTTCGTGTTGCTGGGATGGCCGCAAAATTAGGCTCCACTCCCACCATTTCAACAACATCCTGTTCGACCTTACGAAACGGCGCGACGGGCGAAGGACGATTCACTCTTTCATACCACTAGGGACAGTGCAATCTCCGAGCCCAGCTTTGCCGTTACGGTGCTTTAAAAAATTGATGCGTGACGCGCAACGCGCTATATTACACGGATGATCACTTCGTTCAAGCATAAGGGATTAAAACGCTTTTATGAAACTGGGAGCACGGCCGGCATTCAGCCCACCCACAGAAATAGACTTCGACTACAGTTGGCCGCTTTAGACACTGCGGTTAGTATAGAGGATATGAACGTGCCTGGATTCAATCTGCACCCTTTGAAAGGGCGCAGAAAAGGGATATGGTCAATCTCTGTAAGCGGAAATTGGCGAATAACCTTTCGATTTGAAAACGGGAGCGCACACATCGTAGACTATGAGGATTATCACTAATGGCTATGCACAATCCCCTTCATCCAGGCGAGTTCATCAAAGAAATTTATGTTCAGCCCTTCGCGCTAAGCGCTAGACAGGTGGCTGCCAATCTAAGGGTGTCTCCTTCCACCTTTAATCGCCTATTAAATGGCGAGAGCAATGTCTCCCCTGAAATGGCCCTGCGTTTGTCCAAAGTATTGGGACGCAGCCCGGAGAGTTGGCTAGCGATGCAAGATCAATATGATTTGTGGCATGCTGAAAAGAAGGTGGATCTTCAGGGCATGAAAAAGCTGATGTTATCCGCCGTCGAATAAACTGAGCCGTTCGAACGATCCTACAAAAACAGACCGTCCGGTAGCTCCGGCTCATCACCCCTAAAGCCCTTTTCCACTTTATCAAGTTGCTCCTGGCTCAGATCCGAAATACTCCTAAAATCGGCCCAGCTGACGCGAGCGTCAGTAAAGTCAGCACCAGAAACTTTGGTGCCCCGCAGGTCTGTTTTCTCGAGTTTTGCTCTTATTAACGAAGCCCGCTCAAGGTTTGATCCATATAGATCGCACCGGTATAATTTCGCTTCCGACATATTAGCCTGACTAAAGTCTGTTTCCCGAATCGTGCTGCGCGAAAAGTCACAGGCTCCCAGATCTGCGCCTGCAAATGAAACTTCGCAGGCCTCAATCCGTTGACATGAAGCCGCCCTCATTTCGGCATATCTAAACAAGACGCGGGATGCCATCGTAGACGAATCAAAAATCGCTGAGCATAGATCCGAGCGATTAAAGGATATCGTCTCGAGTTTTGTAGTTGAAAAGTTGGCGTGCTGTAGGTTCGAATTCTCAAACGATACGGACTCAAGCTGTGCACTCGAGAAATTCGCATCTGATAGGTCGACATTGCTGAGGTCGAGATCGACGTAGCTTGTATTGTCATTAAAAACCAATCCCGCCAAGTCTGCCCCCCTCAGATCAATTCGTGCATTATCGTGCTTTTTGCGCCACGAGTTCCAGATTTCGTTTCCCGACTTTGAATTTGCCGCTTGGCAAAGCCTCGCCACACCATCTTCATTTGCCATATATTTTATTCCTCTCGCCAACCGTACGATCTTAGATTCGTATAGACCCCGTCGGCCCATTCCGCTGTTTACTAATCGTTAACTCTACCGCCTTTTCTACTTCTCCAGTAGTAGCTTCTACCTCGCTGCAGCTTTCTACTAAATCAAGAAACATGATCACATCCGCCTCCTGCTCTATGGCGCCGTATCCTGACGCGCTAAGATCTGCGGCCTGTGGTCTACGGCCAGTATCATTACTCCATTGAACCAACCCCAACACCGGCGTGCCGAGCGTCCTGGCCATTTTCTTAAGGCTTCTTACCACCTCAAGCATAGATTCTCTTTCGCCGTTACCAGCATCATCACCCACTTTGACCAACTGCAAATAGTCAACAATAATCAAGGCCAGCCCGTACTCCCTCTTTAGCCGGTAAGCCCGCAAGTGCATTTCCAGCTCACTGATATCTCGGGTGTCGTCGATATAGATCGGAGCTTCGCTCAATTTGCTACTAACGCTGGTTAAACGCTGCCATTCTTCATCGGTGATTCTACCTGTGCTCAGTCTGAAAAGGTCGACCTTTGCTTCAATCGCGAGCAATCGCGTCGTCAATAAATCGCGAGATAAATCCAGACTGAAGATTGCTGTAGCCTGCCCACACTCAAGAGCAGCATGCTTTGCAATAGTTACAGCTAAAGCCGTTTTCCCTATGCCCGAAGGGCCCGCAATTAGGGTAAGGCTACCGCTTTGAAAGCCGAGAAAAAGGCCATCTAACGATGGTAAGCCTGTTGTGATTCCCAATGCTTTTTCAGGCTTGTTGTAAA
>JABHFS010000190.1 GCA_018672475.1 Gemmatimonadota bacterium
CCCGGTCCGGATCATCCCCCCGTAAATAAGCCCCCCCCAAACTAACCGCGCTCACCTGCAACTCCGTCCGACCGAATCTCCGATACCGCATATTCCCTCCTAGTGTACCCGTTAACAAGCTTTAACATTCACAGTACGACATCCCCCACGCAAAACATTCGCCCCATTGAACCCCACTCCCATATTCCGTATGTTGCCCCTACAATAAATGGATCCCCACGACACTTCCACACCATGACACACGGCCCACCTCGCCTCGCTGCCACCGAGATGGAAGTGCGCGAGATGCTAGTGAATCGATGCATGTGGATATCCCCTAAAGGAGGACGCCCCATGACTCCCGCAGACGTCCTGGCCATAGCGCCCAAAATCCTGTCGCAAGAACAACGGCATTTCTATTTCGACAAGGGTTATCTATTGCTCGAAAACGCCATTTCCCGAGAATGGGTGCAACGACTGCTCGACACCACCGACCAGATGATCGAGCAGAGCCGCACCTTAGAGCAATCCGATGCGGTATTCGACCTCGAACCGGAACACACCTCTGATACACCGCGATTGCGCCGCCTCTCCACCCCCGTCGACCAACACCCCGAATACTGGGCTTACGCCGCCGAGTCGGTACTCGCCGATATCGCCGCCGACCTGGTTGGCCCGGATGTCAAATTCCATCATTCGAAACTCAATTTCAAATGGGCCGCAGGCGGCGAAGAGGTCAAGTGGCACCAAGATATTACTTATTGGCCGCATACTAATTATAGCCCACTAACCATTGGCACCTATCTCTACGATGTCGACAAAAACCAGGGGCCCTTGGCCGTCGTGCCCGGTAGTCACAAGGGCGAACTGTACGAGCAATACAACGAAGCGGGCGACTGGGTCGGCTGTATCGCCGAATCCGACCTCGCACAGTTCGACTTGAACAATGTCGACTATCTCATGGGGCCAGCCGGATCGGTCACCATCCACAACTGCCGCCTAATCCACGGCTCGAAGAAAAACCGCTCGCCGAAAGGCCGGCCGTTACTGCTCAACGCCTATTCTTCCGCCGACGCCTTTCCCTATACCTATAATCCGATCAACAGCCCTGCCTATTCGGGCCGAGTCGTGCGCGGCCAAGCCGCCCGCTGGGCCCGCCACGATCCACGTCCCTGCCTGATTCCGCCCGACTGGTCCGACGGCTACACCTCACTCTACGCCCTGCAACAACAGGAAGAATCGGCGCCTGCCAAAGAATAATGCCAACCATAAAGGACGATGAACATTTAACGGTAGTCGAATTTATGCTGGCCGATAAAGAACCGGGAGACGGCGGCTTGGCAATGGTAGCGGGCAACCCCAAGAGCAACTCCCCGCTACCGCAAAGCCTGCATTTATACGAGGATTGAGAAAAAATACGTCAAGGAAATTGCTAGCAAGGCCGGTGACGCCATTTTTTGCAGGTCACCACGCGCTGTTATTCGACAATATTGCGCTTGGCGATCGAACCTTCTTGCGTCAACGCGAAGACCACGAGATTGACCACCATCTGCCGCAGACGGGGATCATTGCGCTGCGCGTTGCGCGCGCGAATCGTCTTTTTGTCCACCACCAGAAAAGGATCGGACCCACCACCGACCGTCGTGCCCGGCAAATCGCCCTGGCTGGCAAACGCGTTAAACATCACTCCGGCTAGACGATCGCCGATAAACAACCCCTGCATCGGCTGCGCCGCCTCGCGCTTGATTCTGCCCGGATCCGCTGCGATGTTGATTTCAGGCAAACCCCCAGGAACGGAGAAATAGGAGAAATACGCCGGATGGTCGTCCGGCAGCCGCTCGACCCACGCATCTCGCCCCCATACCAGTTCGCCGTATTTTTCCAGCCCTTCCCTATAGATATCAAAACCCATACCGATATCGATGATAAACCCGCCGCCGAGCACATAACGCACCAACTGCTGTAACTCGGCTTCATTGGGCTCACTCTGCGGAATAATCAACGGCAAGTCGAGCAAACCGGGATGGCCGTAGGGAATATCGCCGGAAAACTCCGCTTCGATACGGGTGAACTCGTTCACCGCGTCGATTATGATATCCAAGTCGCGCGGACTGCCGGAGCTGAACAGCACCTCGCCCGACCCCATCCGGCCCGAATACACCCTGGCTAAACGCAAAAAACCCGCGATCTGTTGCCGGTCAACCGAGCTGAATTGGATTTTGGACTGGTAGCGCTCGCGGTCGTAGGCTTCCTGCTGGTCTGTTGGTGTAGCGGGGGGGATGGCGACCGGAGTACAGCCCTGCAAGATTCCGGCGGCAAGCATCGAAGCGAAAAGACGCGAAGGTTTCATCGGCATCCCCCTGATATTAATTTAACGGCTCTGTTCGCGCGACTGCGCTGTTAGAACATACAACGAATCGCAGGCAGCCTCAATACCGCAGCCAGGTATTCAAATCTTGGCCTTTCCCGCTCAAACTCTCTTGTTTTACCCACGCCTGCAGCATGCTTTTGCCTCGTTGCAAATACCTGGCGAATTCGTGCTCGACCTTGCGGCTAAATGCCAACCCTGCCTGCGAAAGCACAGGCCGCAAATTATAGCGACTGCGCGCCTGGCTAATATTCCGAGTCCAGGGTTTCATCCGCCCGCAGCACCCAAGCATCCTTTGCCGCAACCGCCGCAGTGACGGAAACTATCCGCATAAAAAAACGGCG
>JABHFS010000028.1 GCA_018672475.1 Gemmatimonadota bacterium
CGGGGTCGATATTGAGGTCGACATCCGTGACGCGCACCCGCACCACGTCGCCCGGCTCAGACAGCAATGTCGCGGCCAAGTCGCCGTCGTTGCCCAACAAAGTTACTGGACCTGGGGTGGATTGGGTAAAGTCGGTTTCGTTGCCATTGAAGGTCAATAATTCTATCGTCACGGGGGCCGATATTGCATAGCGCAGCTTGTTGACCCAAAAATTGATCTGCAAGAATTCACCCGTGGAATCGGCCGGAGAAGACGTTGTAGAGGCCGATACCTTAAGTGTATCCATTGCTCCAGGACCCATACAAATCGTATAGCCTACCGTCCAAGAGGGGGTCAGCGCCCCTGGGGTCACGCTAGTAACTGTCAACAGGTCGCTATTAAAAGAAACCTCCATCACGGACTCGACGAGAGGCATTCCGCTTGTCGAGTCGATGGTTGCCGCCACCGTCAATGGTAAATTATAGGTAGATGATGCGGTGGTGATCGAAACCTCGAGATAGGGTATCTCGCCAAAGACGACTGCGACCTCACCGGCCTGGTGTCCAGAGCCACTTGCCCCAGGCGCAGTTAGAATCACATCCTCCACTCCATCGCCATTGATATCACCTGCGGACATAGCAAGGTAGGCAAGCACACCTCCGGCAAGGTCGCCATAGATCTCTATACCTCCATTGGGTGCAGTGAGGTCTATCGAGCCGCTAAGTAACGGGCCACCATAAACGCCATACGCAGCACCTGCATTTGCCCGACCTCCAGGGGCGACCAACGGTGCCCCGGTGATAATTTCCGTGAAACCGTCTCCGTCGAAGTTAGCGGTCGTTAAGGACCGCCCAGAAAAAGAAATCGGAGGCCCAGTGACCGTTAAGCCTGGGGTCACTGGAGTCGCTGCCCCTGGCGACAGATCGATAAGCGTAGGCAGCGTGGGGCGATCACCGCCATAAAAGACGTACGTTCTACCAGAATAAGTACTCCAACCTGGCGCACCGACTAATATGTCATCATACCCATCCTGATTAAAATCGTCGCTCTCGACAGCAAAACCGAACAGGTTGGCGGCGGTTTCACCCCGCAATTCCATATCTGTATCAATCGCTAAGTCTAATGAATCCGATAAAGCAGACCCACCGAAAACAACGAAAAGGCCACCCGAAGAACCTCCATTTAGCGACGAACTCGGTGCACCGATCAACAAATCATCATATCCGTCCGCATCGATATCACCAGTAGACAGCGCTGCGCCAGCTTCATCGTTCGTGACACTTCCAACGATGGTTATATCGGTTGTGTCTGTACCAGTGCTCAGGTCAATAACTAAATTGGGTCCTAGATCCGGTTTACCGAAGACTACATGAGTCCTACCTGCGCCATCTCGCCCCAATCCATCTCCATTCCCCGCACTCACTATCATGTCATCATAGCCATCACCATTGAGGTCGCCACTTGCAACCGCAGTCCCTAAACCTTCACTGGTGCCACTACCCCAAATCTGCACAATCACGTTCGCAGTACTCGCATTTAGATCTACGATCGCAGGCAGAGTGGCGGTAGGTCCTCCGTAGAATAGATATGCTTTACCGGCACCGTTCACACTACCGACATTTGATGTCGAAGCGCCGACTATTATATCATCGTAGCTATCCATATTTACATCGCCTACCGCAACTGATGTTCCAAGCCGGTCGTAAGCATCCGCACCCTGTATCACCATGGCGAATTCTGACGCATTGGCGAGGTTAACCGTGGCGGGAAGCGATGCCGATCCAAGAACTAAATACACCGCGCCTGCAATAAAGCGCCCTCCTGGCGAACTTTCCCTTGCACCGATAACGATATCATCGAAACCATCGGCGTTGATGTCACCGGTGGCGAGAGAGTATCCAGCTAACTCTCCAGCACCAGCCCCGAGAATGCGTACATCTTCCTCATCCAGGCTAAGATCGACCGCCACATTCGGTTGAGCATCGACTGCGGTCCAACTCAGCAGGGCGAACAGGATCGTTATTACGATGCCTTTGCATTGATACGGATGGAGTTTTTTACTTAGCATAAGCTATTTCAATAGGACCATTTTTTGCGTAGCCCGATTTCTGTCCGTCGTCAGGCAATAAAAATACATACCGCCAGCCACTTTGTTACCGTACGCGTCTCGACCATCCCAACGCACCCTATAGGTCCCGGCCACCTGGTTCAGATATGCAAAATTTCGCACTTGCTGCCCGATTGCGTTAAAAATTTGCAGCGTCACCTCGCTAGTGCGCGGCAGTTCGTAGCGAATTACCGTCTCCGGGTTGAACGGGTTCGGCACATTGGGCAATAACCTAAAAGAGCCGGGCTTGGCCTGGGTGGATGGCGCCTCGCTACTTCCTTCGATACGCCCATCGTTAAAACTCGCTCGTATGAGCCGTACTGTTGTCGCTGTTGTTAACTTTTCCGGATAGAGCCGCAACAATTCACCGGAACCTTGCAGCGGCCGCGTCCCCGCAAAGGCGATCTGTGTACCTTCGTCGTGATATCGCGAGGCGACAAGAAAGCTGGGCGCGTCATCGGCCGTCTCGACCCGGCCGCGAAAGCCGGCAACAAAAAGCTCACCCGCCACGATGTCCGCGCGATCCTCGGCGAAGACCGACCAATAGCCCTGTTTTGCCACCAACGCCAGACGCCGCTCTACCGTCAGCGGCTTGGGCGCGACGCTGCTTTCGGGCTGCGGGTGATTGGCCGAGGTCTTGGGCTGGACTGGGAAGCGGTCGATCAAGCCGACCCGCATCTGCAACACCAAGCTGGCATCAAAGGCCGTGATGGGTCCAAAAGGCGATAGATCATCGACATTCGCCGCCAGCGAATCCAACCCCGTCAAGGTCGTGGCGCCCACCGCGTGCGAAAGAATCTCGGCCGCATCAAAGCCGCGCAACTGGCCATTGCCGCTGGCATCGCCCCAGGGATCAACGGTCGTGGTGGTATCTAATAGGTGTTCGGCATTGCCGGTACCGGCGGCCGTGTCTAGATAGTCCCCTATTTGCAAATCGCCTTGCTGAACATTGAGCGTACTATCGCCAACGGCGCCGGCACCGGTAGCAAATAGTGTAAACAACCGACCGATAAATATATCTGTGTCGGCCCCCGTTTCGTTGAGCTGTATTGTCTCTACTTCTAGTGTGGTACTATTCTTAACAGAAATATGGACGAGATCGGCCTGCAATGGATCAATGTTGAGGTCGGGATCGACAACGCGCACACGCACGGTGTCGGCCGGCTCGGTCACGACGGTCATATCGATCCCCCCCAGCGTACCGAGTATAAGATCTACCGTGTCGCATTGCTGGACCGTATTGCCGCTGGCGTCCAGTACATCGTCGTAGCAGACAGCGATCTGCTCGCCAATTTGCGCCTGCACAACGCCATCACCCGAAGTCGTGCCAGTCGATATTACGGCGTCTATCGATCCGACAAATACACCGCTTGAAATAGCCGTCTCGGTGACGGTGACGGTTTCGCTCTGTGCCCCATTCGCAACCTGAACCGTCAGGCTCTCGGCAATGCCCGCATCGCGGTCTTCATCCGCCTCGGTGATCGTGATCTGTATGGGCTGAGAGCTACCGATCACAGCGGGCGAGGCTACGACTACCCCATCAACACCAACCACCTTAATCGACCCATTACCCGGAGTATTCGCCGGCGTGCCGGCGTTGAGCAATACGTGCTCCAGCGTCAACGCCGCCGTCATCGGTGTATAAAAAGCTCCGACGTTAAAATCGACATTGAAGAGCACCCCATCTGCCGCAACGGTATCGACAGTAGTCGCTCCTGCAACCTTGAGCGTATCGAGCCCAGTGCCAGAGGATATGACCGATGCGAGAAAGCCATTGCTCAACACCCAGTCTTCGAGCATCGCGCCGGTGGTGTCTAGATCAACATAGGTGACCTTCGTCGGATCAAAGGTCATAAACACTTCGACCGAAACAATGGCTTCAGAACCGACGTTGGCGACACTGATCGGGACCCGGACCATGCTATTGCGCGGAGTCGTCATATTGGCCACATCGACATTTACGGCCGCATGTACAGCCCCCACCGCTAGCGCCATAATACAGGCGGTGGCGAAAAACCTCCACTGTAGAGAGGTGTTATGTCCGAACGTAGTCTGCTTCATCTATCCTTGAAGCGCTAGTGCTGTTAGCGCAGTAACATCAGTTTGCGCACCTGCCTGAAGTGCGCTGTCTGCAACACGTAAAAATACGGTCCACTCGCTGCCGGGCGGCCCGCTGCGTCGCGACCATCCCAACGCAAGTAATGAAAACCAGCGGTCTTAAACCCATCGCTCAACACCGCAATCTGCTGGCCAAGTACATTATAGAGGCGCAGCGACACCGGACCGGAGGTCGGTAACTGAAAGCGTATTTCGGTCTGAGGATTGAAAGGATTGGGGAAATTCGCCAAGAGCGCGTAGTCCGTCGGCACCAGACGCAGCTGAATCCCCTCGCTACGACCAGTGGCCATCTCACCATTGCGCGTTGCTATTACTTCATCCAGACGCAAGACGGCCGGCGAGCCGCTGGGAATGGCCTCAAAAAAGATTCGTGCCAGCATCTGTTCACCTAATAGAGTCGAGCCGTCGGTGCGATACCCGCCCAATGTCAGGAAACCGGGCTCATCTTCGAGCACGGCAAAGAGCTCGCCATCCGAACCTTCGGCTCCCACGAAGCGCAGCGCTTGCTCCTCGTAGTGCAGGCGCAGACCATAGCCTTGATAGCCGTCCAAACCCGCACCGCGAATATCGACATGATAGCGACCGGCATTCCCCGACTGCAAATATAGCTTCGCATCAAAGGGCGCTACGCCGTCGGGTGTCGATACCGAGTAACGCGATGCTCGGTAGCTGCTACCAAACAAATCGACGAAGGTGAAAAAGTCGGCAAAGTTAATCTCCCCATCGCCGTTAAAATCAAACTCAACATCATAGCCGGCTTCGCCCTGAACGCTTCCGAAGCGTTCAGCCATCATAAAAAAGTCGTCAAGGCCGACCAGACCATCGCCTTGAAAGTCGCCTTGGCCCCGTAGCTCTACAGCTAGAGCAATGACCGACGACGGAGGACTCTCGTTACCGACGCGATCGACAGCGCTGATCTGATAGCGATATTCCTCCGATAACAGCAAGCTATTGTCGCTGTAGAATGCCGATTTAATAGGGCCGGCTATCAAGCCGAAGGGACCCGAACCTAACGCCCTGAAGATGTTGTAGCCGGCTACATCGGACTCCGGCACCGCCTGCCAACGTAGGGCAACCCATCCCGCACCGGTGTTTTCTGCTGAAAGCCCTGTTGGCGCGCTTGGCACGGCTACATCAGATTCTGCCAACGTCGTTAAGACCATTACGGCACTCTCGCTCGGGCCATTGCCGCCGATGTCGACCGAAACCGCCTTAAACTCGTACGTTGTATTTGGCTCGAGGTTGGCCAAGGTCACCCGATGGCTCGATCCGAGTGCAACCCGACCTACCGCATGGTCCATTACCCCACCGATACCATAGTAGACAAAAGCATCGGCGGCCTCGTCGGTTGACCAGACAATGACTGCCGTTTGATCCGACAAGGATTCGATTTGAGGTTGGGCCAAAAACACCGGCGCTTGGACGTCGGGATTCGCCGCCGTGGTAAAGCGACGTAGACTGCTGACGGCCGGACCGTTTTCCGCCACATCATAGGAATGCACCTCAAATTGGTACGAGGTATTGGGCTCGAGGTTCGTCAACTCGACGCGGTGCTCAGTTGCCAGATCGAGCCCCATGGCACTCCGATTGAGATCGTTCTGGCCATAGAAAATCTCCGCCGAACTGGCTTCATCAGTAACCCAAGTGATGGTTACCACCCGATCCGAAAGCGCAAGCACTTCGGGCTCAACGATCATCTTGGGAATCGCTATATCGCTGCTGGCACTGGTTGTAAACGAGAAGAATGGGCTCAAGCCCGGTCCATTACCGACCGGGTCGGTCGAAGCCACTTGAATGCGATAGGTCGAACCAGCCTCCAGATCGTCCAGCAAGACCTGATGCTCAAAATCGTGCTTGAGAAACGAAGCCACTAGCTCGAATCGTCCATCGCGCTCTAAGAAAAGTTGACTATCACCGATCTCATCGGTTGTCCAGGAGACCAACACTTCGCTCGCACTACGAGAAATAAGGTGCGGGCCGTCGACAATGGCCGGCGCGGTAAAATCCGACTCGGTATCGGTGAAAAAACTGATCTCGCCATTCTGAACCAGCGGCGCGACAATTTTGCCGGCGCCATTATTGCCGACCACTGTTTCGTTGCCACTGAGATCGCGCGAAGTCAGAACAAAGAAATACTCTGTGCCGCGCTCCAGTCCAGTGAGGGTGATATTGTGATCCTCGCTCGCTACGAGCGATTCAAAAAAGTATTCGGCTGGCGTGCCCAACGTAGTCGCAGTGCCAATCCGCACCTGCGGAAAGCAGGGCTCATCAGTGCGCCAGCGGATTGTGGCCGTTGAGTGACTAACGACTAATTCAGGGCGCCGAACGATTACCGGCGGAGTGAGGTCGGGGTCGGCATCGGTCTTGAATTTGAGATCTTTGGATTTGCCTTCAATTCCTGCCAAACTCTGCGAAGTCACACGAAAATAGTACTTGGTGTCGGGTTGCAATCCGGAAATACGCGTTTGGTGCTCACGGGTAAAGGTCGGGTCCTCAATCCGTGCCCCATAGGACTTACTAGTGCCATAATCAACAACGCTACTAGTGGGCTCACTAGTGTTCCATTCAATCAGTGCAGCGGTGTCGGTGGTTTTGCGCACATGCACTTGGCGAATCTTTGGCTTTTTATTTTTTGCCGTCTTCCTCGTGCGAAAAGTGAGATCCCGACTGCGCGTAGGGCCGTTGCCCGCCACATCAAGCGCCGCCACCTGTACGTGATACTCGGTATCGGCCATCAGGTTGGGCAGCGTGACTAGGTGGGTCGTTGCCAAATGGTCAGAAATGACCTCCTGGCCATAGTTAGTATCGGTTCCGTATTCAACGGTTATCTCTGCCAATTCGTTGATCTGACACATGATAACCGCCGAGTCGTCCGAGTATGCGGCAACGGCAGGTCCAGCATAGATTATGGGCGCATCGGTATCGGCTAACAAGCGAGTAGTGAACGTAATCACCTCACTCTCAACCGGACCATTACCAAAGGCATCCGTCGAGAATACCCGACCTTGGTAGCTCGTCCCCGGTTCGAGGTCCGTAATTATGATCGTGTGCTGCCGAGTAAGCTCAACATCGCCCGCAGAGCGATCGAACTGACCATTCTCGCCGAACTCGACCCTGCTGTCGCTGGCTTCATCCGTGGTCCAGCCAACCACTACCGAGCGATCGGACCGGTGAACGACCGACGGGCCGCCTTCAATGACCGGTGCCGAGCGGTCTCGCTGCGACGCAGTGAAAAAAGTAAAATTCCGGCTACGGGTCGGACCATTGCCCTCGAGATCGACCATGTGAAAACGGCCGTGATAATTCTTACCCGGCACCAAACCTGTCGCGGTAATGCGGAATTCGCGATCAAATGCTGGGATCTCAACTCGGTGGCCGTAGTCAGCCGACAAACCGTATTCCAACCACCCATTCGCCGGCTCGTCTATTTCCCAACCTAGGGTGCACCGATCTGTGCCTCGAGCAACGACCCAAGGCCGAGTTACAATACCAGGCGGTCGGATATCCTGTTGGCCGCGAGTGACAAACGTATGATCTCCACTCTCAATAGTATTACCGGACACGTCCGTCGACACTACTTGAAAATGATACAGGGTCTGCGCGTCGAGATGGGTGAGCAAGATTTGGTGGTCCTGTACCAAATCGTCACTAGCGGCGAAACGGCCGTAGTTGTCATTCGTGCCAAAATTGACCCGGCTCGTCGACGGCTTGCTGGTCTTCCATTCGACACGCGCTTTGAAAGGCGTTCGTAACGTAACCTTGGGGCCATTGATAATGACCGGGGGCTGGTTGTCGCTGCTGAGCGTGCGGAAGTGCCCAATCCGCAACGCCGAAGCATTGCCCGAGGCATCGCTAGAACGCACCCGATAGTAGTAGGTCGTGCTTGGATCCAAACCCTCGAGCCAAACCCCGTGGCGAAAAACCAGTGCGTCATTTGTGACGCGGGTTCCATCGGAGAAATCGTCATTGAGCGAGTACTGGACCTGTCCATCGCCCAGTTCGTTGGTTTCCCATGTGACCAGCGCCTTATCGACCGCAGGAAAAGCCGTTGGTCCACTTATAATCACCGGTGGGTCACTGTCGGGCCGGCTCGAGGTAACAAAAAAGTTACCCTTCCAGGCCGATTCGTTGCCCTGTCCATCAGTCGAGCGCACGCGGTAAATATAAAAGGTAAAGAGCGCCAGATCGCTAAGCGGCACCCGATGCTCTATCACCAGGTCGTCAACAACTTTCGAGTCGCAACTTATGATCAGTGGATAATGCGTTGGGTCGGCAAAATGGGGCAGTTCACCACGCAACAGCCAGCTTCGAATCAAGGCATCGTTCTCGTCTTCGTCATCATCGCCATCGTCATCGTCATCATCGCCATCGTCATCGTCGTCATCGTCGTGGTCATGGCCATGGTCACCATCGTCGTGGTCATGGCCATTATTGTGGCTGTTAGAACCGACGTGCGGATCATGAGTCGCCCAATTATCCTCGTGGTACGATGGACCGTTCCAGTGCCAGAAGGCGGTCGTCTCCCACAACAAGCCGCTGGCCGCAACCCCTTGGTCATTGAGCGTATAGCCATCCGTGCCATCGGCATTGACCTTGACCGCCTGAAGCGTCAGCGCACCATTGCGCCATTCCCCATTCGGCCCAGGAACATTCTTTCGCACATCACCAGTGTTCGTTGGGTGAACGCGCCCCGTTGCAATCCCATTAGCTTCAAAGTGATAAGAAAGAGCGGTCAGTTGGGTAGACCCATCGACTCCGTCCAGACTATATATGCCGCTTGAGTCGCTGCCGTTGTTTACCTGCAAGGTCGCGCCAGGAGAGAGACTGGCATTGGCGATAAGCAGCTTGAATTTCTCGCCGGAAGAGACGTCGGTGGTGATGTTGTGGAGTTTGCTGTCCATCAAATCAAAATAATCAACCACCAACACGTCATACTTATTGTCGTAGGCATGGACGTGGCCATCGGTATCGCCATCGTTAATCGGCGCTATATCGGAGGCGGTATCAATGTCGATGTGCCCCCCGATAAGCCCGTCCGTGTCGTCTGGGTCCGGCGGTATGGCCTCCCCCGTCATTTCGCCCAGGGCGATCAATTCAGCCTTGATGAGTTCAATGAGCTCGCGCTCATTCGCCAAATTCGGCCGAACAGTTATCCCACAGTACTCGACTTCGCTGTTGCCTTCTTCATTTGTACGCCAATAAATATTGGTCGAGTTGTGGGTCGTACCCTGAGCGATCGGCCCCTCGATTATTTCGGGTGAACGCTGGTCGGCCTCGACCAGAATGTAGTTTTCTTTGGTCTCGGTATTAGACGATCCTGCGTTGCTGATCGTCAACGACACCGCATATGATCCAGGATCTTGATAGACGTGAAGCGGATGCTGGTCAATGCTCGTTTGGCCATCGCCAAAATCCCAGGCATATGTGGTAATATCGCCGGAGGATAGGTCTTCAAAATTGACTTCCAGCGGGGCGATACCCGAGAGGGGGATGCCGACAAACTCGGCTTTAATGCGGTCTTCGACGACGGTAATCGAGCCGTTGACGATGATTGCAATCGGCGTGCCATTGTTTAACTGGACTTTCTCAATCTCAAGCGGCGAAGTCGTGCCAATGACTGCATTCGCGGAGACTTGCAGTTCGAGAAAGAAAAAGACGCCTTCACCGCTTATTTTCGCATTCGCCGTTGCCGCGCCAATGAGCAATTGGCCATCGTTTTCGCCGCCGCCGGGCACGGTGCGCGTATTGACGGCGACGATCCAACTCTCTGCCAACGAGCCCGAGCGGTTGACGCTGATATCTTTGATCGCGACGACGCTGGCGTCAAAACGCACGTCCATACTGCTGGACAGAACCTCGTCGCCCGCCTCGAATCGACTGACGGAGACCGGCACCCGCACGATTTCGCCACGCGCCGCCTCCACATTGGGCAAGCTGATTTGCACAGCCTGAGCCGTCGGTGCCCATAAACAAAGCGCCAACAACCCGATAAACCATCTGAATAGTACCATATGTCCTCCGACTTGCTGCATGGCCTTAAGGCTTCCCCTATAATAGTGTATCGGAACGGGCTACCCAGATAATTAATCTACAGTTAATATATGTTTTGAACATAAGAGAAAAATAAGGGGCAAGGCCAACGGCCTCACCCCTTTTTATTCTTGTCGCCGGGATGTCCTTAGCGAACTAAGGTCATTTTGCGGGTCTGCACGAAGTTACCGGCTTCGATACGGTAAAAGTAGAGGCCACTGGCCACGGCGAAACCGTGCTCGTTATGGCCATTCCACAACACCGTATAAACACCCGGCGCCTGCATCTCATGGACCAATGTCCGCACTTCCTGACCCAACATATCGTAGATCACCAACTTGACCTCGCCCGACTGCGGCAATGCATAACGCAGTGTCGTTTCCGGGTTAAAGGGGTTGGGGAAGTTCGGCGCCAGGCTGAAATCAAGCGGCGCATTGGCCATACTCGATTTGTCAATCGCCACCGCCTGGATCCTGCCGCCGTTGAAAGACGCCATCTGCAGTGCCAGCGGCGCCCGACCAGTCGCCGCACCAATCGCCTCGAGCTCAACCTCGATGATCGCGCCCTCGCCGGTGTGCTTGGCCTGGGCACCCGCCAGGGCGACCCGCACCGAGCCGCCTTCGATTGCACTGGATATCAAGTAGTCCTTGCTCGCTTCAGCGGTCTTCACGCTCGAGACCCTGTATTGCGTCGGATCGTAACTCAGCTCGATCATGCCCGAGCGCACGTCGCGCGTTTCGTCGAGCAGGATCGGCACCTTCAGGCTATTGCCGATCTGCACCGCCTCGCCGAAGGCCAGCAAGCGCCGGTCGACAGACTTCTTGTAGGGGTGCGGATCCGGGATGCCCCCCTGGATTGGGAATACACTGATAAGGCCCACCACACGTTGCAAGACCAGCGAAGCATCGTAAGGCGTTATGCTCCTGGTCGGGTCCCACATATTATCGTGCAAAGACCCGTCGACATTGCCGACCGCAGACTGATATGAGCTGAAGGTCGTGAAAAGCACCGAGTTCTTTAAGATCTGTGCGGCATCGAACGCGCCAAGCTTGTTGTTGTCGGAAGTATCGCCGAAGAGCACGCCGAGCACCGAAGTGCTGATCACCTGCAGGCCGCCATTGTCATTAAAGGCGTCGGCGTAGCTGACGGTTATATCGTCGTGCGCACTCAGCTGTACCGTGCCATCACCGACAGAGGCACTACCCGAGGCGGTGATCGCCGGTGGGGTGGCCTGGAAGACGCCGGTATTAGGGCCGGTCTCGAGCAAGGTCACCATCTCGACATCCCCATTGTCATTGTTGGTGACGGTAGCAGATGCCATCTCGGCCGAACTGATATTTGTATTGAGATCAGCATCTGTGACCTGGATGCGCAAACCGTCGCCGCCCTGGATCAACCGGCTGGCGATAATTGATCCCGTGGTGCCGCCGGCGGCCGTCGAGGCGTTGGACAAGACCGTCGCGGAGCCACCACCCGATGTAACAGCGTCGATATATTCAGCGCGGACCTGATCGCCAGCCTTGAGCTCGACAATGCCATTGTCGGCGATCACACCGCCCGAACCGGAAGTCGCGCCGGAAGCAAAGGCGCTGCTGATCGTGCCGGTAAATTGGTTACTGCTGCCGGTCGCGTTCAGCGTTAGAGTCTCGGTTTCGATCGTATTTCCGTTGCGTATCGAACGAATGGTGACACCGACAGAGCCGCTATTGCCTAAGTCGGCGTCCTGCACGGTGATCGTAAGCGGCGTCGCGCCAACCGAGAAGGTCGGCGTCGGCGCGAGGCTGGCTATGCCGTCGCCGCCACCGACGACATTGATCGTCGACGAGGTTATGATCGTCGGGCTACCCGATGCGCCGAGGTCATCGGAGTATTCGATGACGACTTGGTCGCCGACCTCGGTTCCCAATGTGCCGTTATTCGACGTCGATGTACCGCCGGCGAAGGCGGTCGAAAGCGAACCTGTGAAGGTGCCGCTGCCAGCCGGGTCCTCGCCCAATACCACATCTTCGGTTTCACCCGTGGTATTGTTTCTGACGGTGACCGTGAGGCTGCCTGCGCCATTGACGCGGGTAGGTTCGCTGATGTCGAGATCGGTCAGCGAAATCGCCAGCACGTTGGCAACTTGGATGGTAGCCGGCACGCTGTTAAAGCCGCCGTCGGTGGGGGTAATCGAAAGGACGTCGTCAACTGGTGTGCCACCGCTGCCGATCGCATCGTCGTAATCGACGATGATCTGATCTCCGGCCAGTATGTTGAGCGTACCATCGCCCTGCGTACCAGACGAGCCCGAGGTCGGCACGACCGCTATAAAAATGCCACTATTGGCCGGGGACTCGGTCAGCACGATCGTTTCGGTCTCTACATTGCCGCCGGCACGCCGAACGATCACGTCGACAGTAAGGGTACCAAGACCGATCAGGTCGGCGTCGTCAACCGTTACGGTTACGCTGCCACCTATAGCGACTGTGGACGGTGCAGTAGTCACCGTACCGTCAACACCAGTGTCAACAATAATGTTGGACGAAGTAATCAGTGTGCTGCCGCCCGCTGCATCGCGCAGATCTGTATAATCGACGACCAACACGTCACCGGGCTTAACGCCCAGGGTGCCGTTGTCATTGGGGTCAGCAGCAGCGGAAAAGGCCGTAGGTATAGTGAAGTTAAAGGTTCCGTCACTGCTGGAGCCATTTATCGTTTCAGTCTCTGATGTGGTGGTGTTCTTGACAGTAACGTTCACCGTAGAAGTACCGTTGATGCGCGAACCATCGCCAATATCGGCGTCGGTAAGCGTAAATACGAGATCGTTGGTAACCTCGATGGTGCTCGGCACGGTGAACGAGCCGCTGGTCTGGGTAATCGACAGATTGCCTGGAACCGGTGCGCCCGTGCTGCCGATCAGATCGTCGTATTTGGCGACGAGTTGGTCGCCGGCTTGCACGTTGAGCATGCCATCTCCAGCCACACCAGGCGTGCCCAAGGTCGAGATATTGACGCCGACGCCGCTCGAACCGACCATGATCGTTTCTGTATCAACTACAGTCATAGCCCCCGCGGTAAAGCGCACCACGCTGATCTGAACGATGGCGTCAGGAGCGCCCGCGTCATCAATGTCGGCATCCGTGACAGTGACCGTCAGAGGATTGCCCATGGTGATCGATGATGGCGTAGTTGCAACCGAACCATTCGTGCCACCGACCACATCGATCTCATCCGTAACCGCCGTGCCGCTATCGCCGCTGGCGTCGAAGCCGTCGGTGTAGAGGCCGTCGAGCACATCGCCCGGAATGACCTCGAACGCACCACCAACAGTGCCCGTCACGCCGTAGGTCGTGGTGAAGACGCCGATGAAGTAGCCGGTCGCTGCGCCGGTCTCGGTCAAGCTCACCGTCTGCGTCTCTTTGATCGTGCCGCCCGAGGTGGCCCGGCTGTTGATCGTGACATTAACCATCTCGGCGCTACCGCTGTTGACATTGAGGTCGACGTCATTCAGAATAACGGTGACGTCGCGACTCGGCCTGACCGGCGAGGGCGAGAGTGTAAGCGCGCCAGTTACGCCGCCGAGCTTAACCGAACCATTCACCACCGTCACCGGGTCTTCGTTGAAATCGGTTAATGTAAGGGTCAACGCGCTCGACATCGGGGTCAATGTGGAGACCGCTTGAAAGTTGAGCGTAAAGAGCTCAGATGTGGCTGAAGCCGGCAAAGGAGGCTGTAACACAGCACCGTCGGTAGCAGCGGAAATGCGTATCTCCTTGACCGTACCCGAAACGACGAACACGTTGTGCGCGATCGACCAACCAGCGGTCGCATAGCCGAGCTGCGTAATCGGTGTGCCGGTAAGCTCAATGACGCTGCTGTCGTACTGCACAATCACGTCAACGCCGACTACGCTGGGGCTGGCATCGGTCGTTCCAGAGATTGGGACTGAACCCGTCTGACCTTGAGCGATAATAAAGTCTGTGGGTGCAGAGATCGTTGCTGCTTCGGCAGCAGAGCTCAACAAGCCAATGGCTAAGACACTGCAAAAGAATAAGGTCATGCGCATAAGATTTGTAGCCCTAAGCTGCATCAGGGGCCTCCTGAGGGAAGAAGAAGATTGAGATAAAGTTTTTATAGTTTCCATAGTCCTAATCCGATCATGATATATACTAAGGTATCGGTCAATACAGATAAATGCAAGAAAAAAGATAATAATCCGCAAGAAAATGATAATATTTCCCACAATTAAAATTTCTATGAAAAATTTTCCGCAATTATCAGCGCAATTAGATAAGGCCGTCGCCTGTATTTAGATAAAACTATATTTTCATTTTTCAGATAATTTCATATACTATATAAAGTTGGCCGTCAGGCGAGTGTTTTGTTGCTCACCGAATGATCCTTATCTATTTTATCGTCGTGCCCAGGTTGATACGCACATAAATTATCAAGGCGTTGATCTTTAATACGACCTCCAACCACCTAGGAATACTGCTTCTTGTCCGAAGAAACAAGCATCAACCAACCCTCGCAGCAGGCGATCTCCGTGCTCGTCGTTGACGACGACGACCTCTTTTTGCGTTTCTGCAATAGGATGTTGGAGGAAGCGCAGTTTACCGTACAGACGGCCCCCAATGGCAATGAAGCCATAGCTATGGCAGCCAAATATGCCTACGACGTAATTTTGATGGACATCAACATGCCGCTTATCAACGGCCTTGCGTGTCTAGAGGAGCTCAAAAAGGGGCACAACAAAACCGAAGTCATTATCGTAACCAGCAAAGGCGACTTACAGACGGCCGTCGAAGCAATGAAGCTGGGCGCGGCTGATTTCATGACCAAGCCCTTTCAGATCGGTACGTTGATCGATAAGATCGAAAGCCTCGTCGCACAAGCTCAAACAGAAGACCTTTCAAGCGACGAACGTCGACGCAATGACCGTCGCACAGAACACGAGGACCGTCGCACAGAACGCAAAGAACGTCGTATGGGCGATCGTCGCGCGGCCAATGAACGCCGCCTTTCAAACGAACGCCGCCTTTCAAACGAACGCCGGCTCAGCGAAGACCGTCGATTGGATTCCGACGACCCGGTAATCGCCTATATACAGCAAAATGCTACGCAAATCAGCACGCGACAAGATGTCGCCGACGTTATGGAATTGACGCTTGATCAGGTCTCCGCGTGCGTACAAACGGCCACCGGACAGTCCTTTCGCCAATGGCTCAACACCTGCCGATTGCAGAGAGCGACCCAGTTGCTCAAAGAAACCGAGATGGAAATCGCCCGTATCGCGCTGGATACCGGCTTTGCCACGGTGCAACATTTCAGCCGCGTCTTTAGTAATATCACCGGAATTTCGCCACGCAAATACCGTCAACAAAATCGCCAATCTACATAGAGCTCTAACTAAAAAATGGCAATTTTCACCTCTTTATGTATTATCGAGATAACAGTACTATAGTATTAGGCCACTAATCATAGCCCGGCTAGCGTCCGTATAGCACTTATGGAAAATACACTCCCAACAGCCGACAGCGCCGACAGTGCGCAAAAACCGTTGCCGGTCCTCGTTGTTGACGACGATGATCTCTTTCTGAAATACTGTAATCGCATACTCGACGACCGGTCTTTTGCCGTCGATATGGCCGAAGACGGGCTCGAAGCACTCGAAAAGGTGCTGCAACACGATTACGAAGTCATCTTATTGGATCTCGCCATGCCACATATGGACGGCATAGCTTGCCTCAAGCGGCTGCAAGAAAGGGGCTGTGGCGCGGTAATCATCATGGTGACGGGGGGGGGCGATGTGCAGACGGCTGTCGAAGCGATGAAGTGGGGGGCCGCGGACTATATCGAAAAACCTTTTGACCAAGAGGGTTTGCTATCGCGCATCGACGACGCCCTGAGCAAACGCAAACAAGCACAGGATGCCGATTCGGGCGAGTTGTCCCGCGAACCCGTAGTAGCCTATATCCAACAGCACGCGACACAAATCAATTCTCGACAAGACGTGGCCGAGGCTATGGGTTTGAGCTTGGATCAGATTTCAGCCCGCATTCAAGTGGCCACGAGCCAGTCTTTTCGCAAGCTATTGCACACCTGCCGTCTGAAAAATGCCATGCAACTGCTGGAGACGACAGAGATCGAAATCGCCCATATCGCCTCGCGCACCGGCTTTGCCACTGTGCAGCATTTCAGCCGCGTCTTCAGCAATATCGTCGGGGTCTCACCCCGCAAATACCGCCAGCAAAGACGACTAGGCTACCCGTCCTCCGCTCTTTGAGCCAGATCGCTTCTTCGTTAGAACTGCCCTTTAAATTCTTCAAAAGCCCGCTGCAACACCGCTAACTCGTCGCGCAGCGCGATTACTTCTTCCTCTAGTGCGGCGATCCGTTCGTTGTCGGCCCGCAGTTCCAAGGCGGCTGGTTCAATAGGCCCTTCGCCTTCTTCTTCGGCCGCCGCTTCCGGCTCGCCGCAGAGCAAGTGGGCATAACGTGCCTCCTTGCGACCGGGCTGGCGTTCGAGCTGCATGATCATCGCCCCCCCATCGCGTTCGCTCAACGCTTTCAGCGTTTGTTCCACCTCGCCAAGATCGGCAAATCCATAGAGCCTGCCGCTGCGCCCCCTGATTTCTCCAGTGGTCTGGGGGCCCCTGAGCATCAATACGCAAAGGGCCGCCACTTGCGGGGGCGTCAATTCGAATTTTTCCACAAAGAGATGATAGTACTTAGGCACGCGCATATCGGCCCCCGACACCATCCGCGCCAATTCCTTGTCGCGCAGGCTCTCCTGCGCACGTACCACCGTCTTCTCGTCGAAAGCGACGACCGGAAATCGATTCGATTTCTGGTTGCAAGCCGTCGTCAATCCGTTGAGCGTCAAAGGATAATAGTCGGGCGTGGTAATCTGCTTTTCGACTAGCGCCCCCAAAACCCGCGCTTCGACGGGGTTCAGCAATGCTTCCATATTTATTTCTCCAATGGATGGACTGCAAATTCATAAAAGCGGTTTATCCCTTCGCAACCCGTCATCCCAACACCCATCCCTTCGGGCAACCCTTCGATGCGACAACCGAATTCGCGGGCACCGACGCGCAAAGCCCAATCTGCACCACGCCGCTCTACTTCCAATATGTGCCGCTCACCCCGCACCAATTCAAAACGCCACCAAGCGGCCCGAACCCACTTTGGTTGACCGGCCCAAGTATGGTGCCAAACATTGATCCCCTCGTCGAAAAGTACGATTTCGACATGCTCGCGATATTCGGGATGCCCGCCCCGATCGATCCCTAGAGGCCCAGCGAATACGATCAGCGGCGCCATGCGAAAATCAAAAGAGGCGCTGGTCCGTACCCGCATGTCCCCCCCCAGTAAATCCGCAACGAGCATGCTGCTGTAGGTCTCCCCGCCGCGCGGACCGAGCATTTCTTTGGCCGTGGCGTCAGCCGGCACGCGGTTGCTGACATGATCCTCTTGTTGGAGCCAGCCGCCGGGATGATCCCAACGCGGGGACCTGACCTCGATCCAGTCGCCCTCGTTCCATCCTCCAGGCTCAAAGGTGCATTCGTATAACGCGCTAGACATCGCGCAACTCATCAACGACGGCACCGCCCAAATTCGCCAGGGCGGCAAAGAGCTGGTTGACCGTTTCCTGCACCTCGAAGACCTCGAGGCACAGGTCGGCTCGCTGCTGATACAATCGCAAGGTCTGTAATAAGGGATTGAGCTGTTCGAAGCGCTCGAGCGGGAAAGGCACAAAAGGAAACGGCTGCGGACCTTTCTCCTGCTGCTCTTGGCGCAAGGCCCAATACATGGCGGTCGGCGGGCCGTGCAACCAGACGAGGGCGGCGCTCTTCTGCACCTGTTCGAGCACGGTATCGACCAGTGGGGCCGCTGCGCCCAAAATGAGCAAACTGCAGGGCCGCGAGACCATGGCCTTGGTGATTAGCTCGGTGGCCACTTGGCGCAAAACGGGCTCGCCTTTCTGCTGTAGAGCTTCCCGCAGCGACATACCGGCCTGGTGCTCGATCCAGTGATCCAAGTCGATGAGCGGCAGACCGGCCAACGCCCCTAGGCTATGCCCGACTTCACGATAGGGCGAGCTGGGTATTCCGCCCAATACGACCGGCCGCTCGAGCTCGATCGTGGGATAATAGTCGTAGTAGCCGCTAGGAGGTTGTTCTACCATAATCTCCGCTTCACTATTTTCCCTATGGCTCTGCGTGTAAAAAAACCAGGGTAGCTCCCCAGCTGCCCTCACCCATCCCGCCCAGGCGATACGAGACGACCTCGGGCAGGCGGTCGAGTAGCGCGTGTACGGTGCGCCGGAGCTGGCCCGTACCCTTGCCGTGCACGATGCGCACCTGCAATATCCCGCGCGCGCGACAGGCCTCCAGATAATCGGGCACCAGATTCTTTATTTCGCGCGGATGAAAGGTGTGTAAGTCGAGCATGCCGTCGATGGGCACCTCAACCGGATCGGGTTCGGTGAATTCTTCTTCGGGTTCCATAGCTTAGATGAAAATCTAGGCGCGTTCCGGCACCTGCACAACCGCGCGAAAATATCTCTCCTTCGCCAGCCGTCCCACATTATCGGCTATTTTCTCTTCCGGCTCACAATGGTGAGCGATAAGGTGGTCGAAAATTTCGCGAGGATAAGCGGAGGGATCCGCCGTCACCGGTAGAGGACTTCGTCCGTCCTAGACGATATTCGCTTGGTCGCCACCCGCCCACCCGCCAGTCCAACAGCGGTGTACGAGCACGCACCAGACAGTACACCGCGGGATTTTGCCCTGGACCCGAACTATCCCAAGCCTTTTAATAGTTCCACTACCATCGGCTATCGCCTGGACAAAGCGGGCAAGGTGCGGCTCTAGTCGCAGGACGCCGTTGAAGTGCATAAGATGCTCTTGCTCAAATAAGCGAGGGCAACGCTACAAGGAAACCTAGTGCAACACCTCAACTTCCCCTCCGCCTACCCCTTCGATATTCGCGAGGTCGAGGGCAAGCGCAACATACTAGATCCGCTGCGCCGCAAATACGTGCGGCTGACACCCGAGGAATGGGTGCGGCAGAATCTGGTGCAGTATCTGATCGTCGACTTGGGTTATCCGCGCGGGCTGACGTCGATAGAAAAGGGCATCGACCTGCACGGCAAACCCTTCCGCGCCGATGTTATCGTGCACGATCGCCATGGCCAGGCCGTGCTGATGGCCGAATGCAAGGAACCCTCGGTGCGGATCAGCCAGGACACCTTCGACCAGATCGCCGTCTACAACCGCGTGGTCCAGGCCCGTTGCCTGCTGGTCTCCAATGGGCTAGACCACTACTGCTACGCCATCGACCGTGACAAAGAGGAATACCGCTTCCTCGACCGGGTGCCGCGCTACGAGGAACTTTGAGCGGTTTCCCGTAAAGCGTCATAAGGTCGTTCGCAGACCGCAGCAACGCGACGCGACACGGACTTGCATGCGACCCGGATCCGCCTACACATGGTGTTTGCGATACCGGCCTTCTTTTCATCTTCCACCGTTAGATTCCTTCTTTATCGCATTCTTTCGCGCCGGACGCCGCAGGGGGCTGCTTAACACGAAACCGCATTAGCCAAGTAAAAACACGCGCTCGACTAATGCGATAATCATCCCCTTGCCCGGCCTATCCCACCAATGTCCGGCTCTCCGCCTCAGCCAGCGCGATATCCACTTCCAACAATACTTCATTTAACTGGTTCAAAATTCCAGTGGCCTCGTTCAATTTCTTTGTAGCATCGACGTAAAGCGGCTGTGCTTTGTCGAAAGTCTGCTGTTGTTCAACGCTCCAGCCCTCGATCATCAGGTCAAAAGCCACCAGCCGCAGCATCAGCGCCGCATGTACATCGGCGTGTGTCTCCACAAGTTTTTTCGGCACCTTGACCCGATCCAACTCGTCGATGGCCGCCACCAACCTCGGCCGCAATCGCATCGCGGTATCGGATAGGTTATTCCCCGTCGCCTGCCCGGTCGATCCCACCGCCGTTTCCCGAAAATCCTGTTCGATCGCATTGGCCTCGACGATAATGTCTTCCACCACCTCCCGGTACGCCCGCACCGACTTTACGCTGCCAAATTCCGTCTGCGGCGCCTTGTCGTCACCACAGCCGACCAGTACGAGCAACAACAAAACGCCTATCCACCTACATTCTTTATTTTTCATCTCTCACTCGCGGTTAATGCCTTAGAAGAGTTCTTAGCGTTTCTGCTGGTGGGTGCTATCTGCGGAGCTGCGGAGCTGACCCCGGCGGGTACCCTCTAACGTCGTCACGCCCCCTCGCCCCGCACCGCCCTATCCAGGGCCTTTGCCCAACCGCACCCCTTAAAAATACCCGCCGCGGCCACCCCCTCCGCTAGCCCATACCTAGAGGATGGATGACACGTGCCACTCGGAAACTTCTACTATCTCATTCGGAGACACGGCACAGGGGGGGCGAGGTTTTTACTAGGTGGTTTCGGGACCCGACTCTGGGAAGTTCGGGGTTTCGACCTAAGCTGGTTGCGGAGCACGACGCTGGGTGATGTTCGGGGCGGGTCGGTGAAGCGGGTGTTGGGTTGCGTCGGGGAAGTGGGGGCAACGGCGCCCCAAGAGGCGACGGCCCTGGGCATATAATTTCATCCGGAGACGCGCCCCGCAACCAGCCGCTAGCTAGCCACGACCACCTTCCCCCCAAAAATCCGAAACCGCCCCCTCCCGCTCGATCATTCGTTCCAACCCCAACAAATTCCGCATCACACACCGCGGATGATGATAGTGCTCCTTCCGCCCCACATGCTCGGCATAACTCACCTTGCGGTCGCCGCTGTACAAATACAATGGATACCCGTACTGCTGCAGCGAAAAGTGCTCCTCCACATAGTCGAAAACCCGCGCGAACCATTCACCCGCCCAGTCCAAGCCCGCATGCTCCGACAGAATCAAACAGCCGACCAACGCCTCCTCCTGCAACCACAACACCTTGTCGAAAGTGTAGGCCCCGTGCACATTAACCGCGCGAAAAAGCCCGCCATACACGTCATCCCAGGCCACTTCGAGGTGACGGCGAAAACGCTCGGCGGCCAAATTGAAAAGTGCACGGTCCTTTCGGCGCATCGCCTCGGGCAAGAGCATCCACAATGTCTCGATCGCGTGGCCGAGGTAGATGAAGTCCTCGTTGGCGTCGGCGGGCCGCTGGTAATCGTGGTCCAGCGCCTCGCTCATCAGGCGGTACTCGGGATGCCAATAGTGATTGACGATGGCATCAACGACCCGGTCACAAAGCGCTTCGAGCTTGGCGTCGGCGACCTGTTCGAGCATCTGCGTCAATGTCAGCAACAGTACCATGTGCGAACCTAGAATGCGCATGCCCGGATAGTTGTTTGGAATATAGCCCTCTTCGATGAAGCGGTCGGGATCATCAAAAAGGGACAACGATCGCCATAGACTCTCAATCGCTATTTCTAACGACTCCCTATCGCCGGTGGCGTGCGCGTAGGCCTGCAGGCCCTCGGCTACGAAGAGCCCGTCGTAGCCGCGCTGGGTAGCCGGTGAGACCACTTGTCCGGTCCGGTCCAACCCGGTGACCCAATCGCCCGACGCGTCGCGGCCGTGCGCTAGAATAAAGTCACGCGCCTTCGTCGCGACCTGCAAATTCTCCTCGCCGCCAAAATGCCGGTAGAGATAAGAGTAGGTCCACAGGCCACGTCCCTGGTACCACATATTCTTGCTGTCGTCTACGCAGGTACCATCGTGGTCCAGGCCACAGATAAACCCGCCCAGTTCGTGGTCTATACCGTGTCTTTGCCAGAAGGGAAGGTATTCTTCAAAGAGATATCGCCGATAGTGATCCCTGAGTGAAACCAGGCTTTTCCCCGCTATATGCATTGCGTTTCCCCCATAAAAAAAGCCGGTCGACGACCGGCTCAATTTCCGCGTTAGACAACAACCCGCTCAACGCGCGTTTTCCTTCTTCTTTTTGACAACTTCGTTGGCCAGTTCATTGACGATACCCTCGATCGTCGTCTTGCCGACTTCCCACCGACCTTGCGCGGCAAAAAACGTTAGACCCTGTTCTGTGGCCGATTCGACGAGCTGTTCGATCTTGTGCCCGGCACCACTTCCGTCGGCATCGAAGAGGATCACGATTTCGTCGCCCGAATACCAACGGGCGACTACATCGCTGCGGCGGAACGGCACCGAGAAGGTCTCCTTGATACGACGATCGACCTCGGTATAACCCAGTTCCTCGTTGAGCTCGTGTATCTTGTTCATGTCGATAAAAGCGACCCAGCGCACATCGCGCGGCATAACGTGGCAAAACTGCAGAAAGGCATTGCGCGTCCACATGCCAAAAGAGGAGTCCCAGCTCAATTCGTGGACCTGACGGCGCAACTCCTGAATTTCACCCTCGAAGCCGAATATTTTGCTTACTAACCCTCTCAACACGAACCATCTCACTTTCTTTTTTGTGTGTAAACCTGGAACATATAATAGCGTTAGGCCTGGCCAGCTACAAGTCCTTTATCATTCCGTAGAGACGTGTCTGGGAATATCTTCGCGTGTAAAGCGACGGCCAGATTAGGTGTTCTCAAATCGCCTCCAAGGCGAAAGCCGCCGGGCCGGCTTGGCTCAAATAAAAACCAGCCCGCTGCGCTTCAGGAGCAAAAGCCCGCCCATAGGCTGCTGCCCAGTCAACTAAAAAACGGTCGGCTTCCCCCATCTCTACCAATGCCCAAACGCTACCGCCAAAACCCGCACCGAAAGCCGACGCCGCCGCCGCACCCACTTCGCGCGCCAATTGGGCTAGGGCTACCGTCTGCGGCACCTGGTTCTGCAGCAGATCCGTCGTTAACGCCTGCGAGCGATCCACCAACCGACCAAAGGCCGCAAGGTCACCAACCGCAAGCGCGTCGCCGGCCGGCCCGACGATCTCCCCGTTTTCACAGACGAAGTGCTCTAGTCTCGTCAAGAGATCTGCCGCCGGAAAAGGCCCGTCTTGCACCTGCGCCAAAATATCGCGCAGTTGGTCTGCGGCTTGCGGACTACTGGCCAGCACATCGGCCAGATAAATTTCATCGCGCCCAGTCGTCTCACACCAGTATTCGACGATAGCCGACACCAACCCCGACGCTCTATTGTACTGCGCCTGCGCCGCACCCGTCTTCTCCGCTACTACCCCGCTAAACCCCAATGCCAGCATATAACCTTCGGGCAAGGCGATGTGGCGCTCGAAACGAGCGGGGCAATAAGAAAATTGACCGAACTGACCCGCGCGCGAACAGAGCATCGCCGTGTGGTCTTCGCTGCCACCGAAAGTACCCACCCCTCGGTCGCCCTCTAGCGCGCCAAAGTTCTGGCCGTTTTCAATCGTACCGAGATACGCCGCCAATGCTAGCGGTTCGTTTATATGACGACGATACACTTCGCGCTCCGCCAGTCGATTGTGCTCGGCCAATGCTAAATAGGTCCCGACCATCAGTGCGCTAGAAGAGCTCATTCCGGCCGCTGGAGGTAAGTCGCTAAGAAAAGCGATATCGGCGCCTTGTAGGCCCGCGCCGAAATTGCGCGACAGACGACGGACGACCGTCATCGGATAGTTGCTCCACGTTCCGTGCGGTACTTCCAGTTCGGGCACGCATTCACAATCGACGGTTTCGTCCAGCTCCACGGCCAACACCCGCACACGCGCATCGGTGCGCGGGTGCGCCACGATGCAGAAGCCTAGCTCAAGCGCCGCGACCATGCTGCGCCCACCGGCATAGTCGGTGTGTTTGCCTAGCACCTCGACACGCCCCGGTACAAAAAAAGCGCACGCTTCCCCTTGTCCATCAACACCCGCGTCCGCTAACGCCCGTGCCCCGCGTGCAAAAAGCGACGCCTTCTGCTCTGCTGTTTCCACATCCGCGAAACGCCCCACCAACAGCGACGCGACGGCTTCCGCGTCCAATAGCGACGCGAGGTTCACAAACGCACCGCGCGGCCCGCCAATAGCGTCTTCACCGAGGCCACATCCGCCCGGCTCGACATATCCAGCACCGCCTCGTCTATATGCAGCACTGCAAAAGCAACGCCCGTTTCCCGTGCCCAAGCGACCGCGTCGGGCAATTCAAACTCGCCGCGCGGCGAGCGTTCTATCGCGCGACAGGCGGCAAAGATCCGCTGGTCAAAACGCCAGCAGTTCATGCCCAAACCCCAGGACTCGCCAAACGTTCTCAATTCGTCCGCATTCGGTTTTTCGACGATACGACTAAGCTGCCCGTCCAGACCGCTCTCAATAATCGCAAAGCGCAACAGGCGCTCCTCGGACACATTACCCTCACGCAGCATACTGTCCCAGCCAAAGACCGCCACACCCGGCCCTGTAAGCCGGCGTAACGACGCCAGCGCCGAGCGGGGATAATAATTGTCCGAGTTGAGCATCAGAAAAGGCTCGTCACCGACCCAATCCTCAGCCGCAGCTAACGCGTCGGCCGTTCCCTCCGGCATCTGCTGCTCGACAAAGTCGATCTGCAAGCGTTCGCAAACCAGTTCCTCGCCAAAATAGCGGCGCACCGCATCGTGCTCGGGACCAATCACCAGACAAACGCGCCGATAGCCGGCTTCGGCGAGGTCGCCGAGCACGTAATCGAGAAAAGGCCGGTCAATCGGCATCAGCGCCTTAACGCCGGTGGCGGCTACCGCCTCCTGCCCCGCGTCAAGATCGGCCTCGGTGTTGCCCGCCCGCATGCGCGTACCTAACCCCCGCGCCAGTATAACTACCTTATCCATATATCCCGTCTATTCCTCTAGTTCAAATTGGGGCCGCCCCTTGTCATCCAAGTGCAACGAAGCCCGCGTCTCGCCCTCCTCGTCGTAGAGGTCCAAGCGCGACCGGCCGTCTTTTCGCGCAGCCTCAGCCCATCACCCAACACCACCGCGATTTCGCCGCTGGCATCCCTTAACTCTAATTCCCCACCATTATAACCCGCCGTCAACTGCGCCACCAACCGTCGATTCGCATCCCGCAAAACAAAGCGCCGCGCCTGTACCGTGCCAAGCCGCCAGCGCAAAACGAGCAACCCCAACGAGATCAACAGCGCCATACCGCTGGCCATAGCCACCCAATAGACCGCACGCTCCTGTCGCTCAAATTAAGCGAGGAACTCTTCTATCACCAGCCGATTTTCTTCTACCTCTGCAAGCCCCTGCCCCCAAATCGCATCCGCGCAGAGCAAACCGAGCAACAGCAGCCATTGCACCCCGAAAAAAAATTGATCGACTTACTACCTTTCTCTATTATATGCAACACGATATATACAACCACACCCCATTTCCTGCAAGCGGTTTGGCGCAATGCCCAACAAACCCAACCACACCCCATCTTTCGACCTCACCCTACTCCCGCCAGCGCAACAACAATTCACCATCCTCTCCGACACGCACTATATGCTCGACGGCGGCGACGCCCCCTTGGAATTCGCTTCGCGCCGCAAGCAAAGCCAGCGCGCCGGCGCCGCTCTACACCTAGCCGCGCAAATCGACTGCGACTTCACGGTGCACCTCGGCGACCTGATCCAAGAATATCCCGACACGCCAGACTTCGAACGCGCCCTCGACGAGGCGCTACACCAGCTCGAAGCCAGCGGCCTAAAACCGCACCTGGTAGCCGGTAACCACGATGTCGGCGACAAAGCCGACCCGACGATGCCGACCCACCCCGTCACCGCAGAAATCCTCGCGCAATACCACCGGCGCTTCGGTCCTTCCTGGTACAGCTTCAGCAACGGCCCGAGCCACTACATCATTCTCAACACCCAGATTATGAATACCCCACTGGGCGTAGAACAACGTGCCTGGTTGGAAACCGAACTGCAAAAGCACGACGCCAAACGTCTCTTCGTTTTTCTGCACCTGCCGCCCTATTTGTGCGACCCTGCCGAGCCGCACCGGGGCCACTACGACAATCTCGGCCAGCCCGACCGCACTTGGTTGTTGCAGCTATTAAGCCTACATCGTGTCGAACGTCTATTTGCCGGTCATGTGCACTTCGCCTTTTGCGATCGCTTGGGTTCGTTGCAGTATACCATCGTGCCCTCGACGTCTTTTACACGCCCAGGCTTCGGCCATCTCTTTACCAGCGCACCAGCGCCCGAGCAAGGCCGCGACGACGCGCCAAAACTCGGTTTTTACCTATGCCGAGTCTTCGACAAGCGCAGCGATCTGCACCTGATTCGTACCGCGGGCGAGACCAACTTCACCGCCACCCAGCTGATCACCCGCACCCCCGCCGCACTACAGGGCGCCGCGCTCGCGCTAACACTGACCCACCCCCTCTGCCCCACCGCCGAAGTGCCTCTAGCTTGGCCCTCGGTTATCCGCCAGCGTGTGCGCAACGACTACCCGCTGCTCGCCGTGCAGGAGATCGGCGCGACTTCTGTGCGCGTACCCTGGACCGATATCGAAGACACGTTACAGCGCGAAAGGTTGCAATATTTGCGCGCCGAAGGCATCGCGGTGCAGGCCTTTGTGCCCTTCGACGACGCGCTCGACCTGCACCACCTGCTCGACCACTATCCCGATTGTGCCGACCGTTGGGAAGTGCAAACCGCCGGCGAGCCTATGCCCGACACGACCTGCCTCGATCTCTTAGCCGATTGCAGCCGGCGCACGCCACTTAGCCTCTCGACGATCGTGCCGGGTGAGCGCATCGCCGACAAGCAGCATCCGCGCACCCGGCTCGGGTTTCGCCTACAAGAATTGGCCACGTTAAATGAGCTGCTCACAGATAGAGAGCTGATACTCGACTCGGCGCTGTGCCGCATCGATGCGGAAGACGATCCATGGACTACAGTCCAGCGCTTTCGCGCCCTACCGCCGCTCAGCCATATCCGCCGCGTCGACTGGCTGTTGACCTTGACCAGCCGCGACGATAACGCGCATGCCCGATTGGCGACCGAAGCGCTCTTTGCCACCGCGCTCTTGCCCGACGCACAGCTCTATGTCGATCCGATACTCGACCTGGACCGCACCATGGATATCGCGCACGGCGTACTCGATGGACTGTGCAACCCGCGCCCGATCTTTCATGCGTTGCGCTGCCTAAATACGCTGCTCTATACGTATCGTAAGGCGTGGGTGCCGGAAGAGCGAGAGGAAAAAGGCGTGCGGATTTTAGCGTTGCGGTCTGAAGAACATGTGTTGGAATTGTTGCTGCCGGAGGAGCCGGTGGGGTGGACGAGCGCAAGTCAACGGATCTATGATCTCGCAGCGGGGACTGTTGCAGTAGATACCGACAAAGTACTTATCGCAGGACCGTCGCTAGTGTACGCCTGAAGAAACGCCATTGTAGCAATCAAGTAACGAATAAGCATGATCCACGCCGTCTTATAAAATCAGCAGACTAGGCCGCGCCCTCAGGCAAGGCAGTCGCCTCGTAAAACGTACAACCCTGCAACACCGGCGCGACAACAAAGGCACAACGCGTAAAATCGCTCGCCGCCTGAAAAGGCCGATGGCTGAACGTCGTCGTCCGACCGAAATCCGCCCCGACAAAAGAGACGCGCTGGAAAGCGCAGTTTTCCATAGGAGGCTGCGCCGACCGATCAAAGGGTGTTACGGAGAAGTCCGCATTGCCGTAATAGCAGGCATCCGTAAAATCGGCGTAGGCGCTAAATTGCGTATTCGCAAAAACTGCATCGCGGCCAAAATAAGCATTGGCGAAAAAGGCCTCTGCGCCAAAACGAGCGTGTTCGAAAAGCGCGTCCTCGCCAAAATGCACATCGGCGAAAGAGGCCCGTCCACCAAACCGAACCGCTGTAAAAGAAACATCGTCTGCCGAACGAACACCTGCCAAATCAACAATTCCAGCAAAACGGGCTTCGCTAAAAGAAACGACATCGGCAAATTGCGCTCCGGTAAAACGAGTATGTTGCGCGAAGTGTGCATGAACAAAGGAAGTCACCCCACCAAAGCGAGTATCAGTAAAATCAACTTCACCAACAAACGATGCTTCGCTAAAGTAGGCTAAGTCGGCGAAGTGCGTAGCGGCGAAGGATGCAGCGCCGAGAAACTGGGCATCGCTGAAATAAGCCCCGCCGTGAAAATAAGCATGGCTAAAGAGCACGGCGGGCATTGTCCGGCCCGTAAAATTAACGGGGCCTGGGAAAACCACGCCCGATAGATCGAGCGTGTCATGCCCCGGCTCGCCGGCGCTTTCATCTATTAACGCGAAGATCTTCGCGTTAAAACCAGCGATCGGCGCGGCGCCATAATCCGCTTTCGGGCTCGGCGTCCCATCCCGCCCGCTCATCGGCAAGTGATAGATACACCATGTTTGTCCAGCCAAAGCGACCAGGTCGCCTTCTGCGACAGCGAATGTACAACCCTCGTTATTCGCTGCAGGATGCTCGAACGCGCAAGGCATATCGCTTGCTTCCTCTCTCACCCCGTTTTTGGGGTCTATTTTTGTGGATGGGTCAGCGCTTCCCAATATCGACCTATTACCGTCTGGGTCAACACACCGCAGCGCGAAACGCACCCACCTCCACTACTCTTGACGCCCCCACACCCATTCTCCATCTTCGCCCACACCCAAAACCCTATTATAAAAGGACCCCACCATGCCGTGGAATTTTGCACAAGTCGCCGGCCCTTTTGATTTTACCGAAGGTCCCGCCTGGGACGGCGAGGCTCTTTTCTTTACGGATATTCCCACCAGCCGCATTCTCCGCTACGACCCACAAAACGGCGAAACCTCCGTATTCCGCACCGGCACCAACGAAGCCAATGGACTGATGTTCGACAAAAGCGGCCAGCTCTACGCCTGCGAGGGCGGCGACGGAGTCACGTTCCCCAAGGAGGGGCAGAACTACACGACAGACGGCCGCCGCATGGTCCGCTACGAAAAAGACGGTTCAACCACTGTGATCTTAGACCAATTTGAGGGCCAGCGTTTCAACAGCCCCAACGACCTGGCCTTCGACGCCCTGGGCCGCATGTGGTTTACCGACCCGCGCTACGGCAATAAATCGGACGATCTCGAACTCGACCACCAATCCGTTTACCGCGCCGACCCGCAAACCGACGGCACTTGGGACCTGCACCGGATTACCTACGACACCACGAAACCGAATGGCCTGCTGATCAGCGAGGACATGAAAACACTCTATGTAGCCCAGAGCGCCTACGCTGCCGACGAAGCCACCGAACTGCGCGCCTATGCAATCAATGACGACGGCATCGCCAGCGAATACCAAATCCTGCACAATTTCCACCCCTACCGCGGCGTTGACGGCATGGTCTTCGACACCGAGGGCAATATCGTCGCCACCGCCGGGTACCACGAAGGCGGCCCCGGCCCAATGATCTACGTCTTCGCCCCCAGCGGCCGAGTACTAGAAACCCACCCCATGCCCTTCCTGCCCAGCAACTGCACCTTCGGCGACGAAGACCTACAAAGCCTCTACGTAACCGCCGGCGGCCGCCTCTGGCGCGCACGCACCGAACGCAAAGGTTCGCTGATCTATCCGAACTAAACTGCAACCTACATTACATTCTCGACTCCGACCAGATCGAGGGGGTGCGACGCTTCGGTATAAAGGTCTTCTACGGCGACGCCGGACGACTCGACCTACTGCACGCGGCCAGGCTGCTGGTGTTGGCCATCGACGACCACGAAAAAGCCAACGAAATCGGCCGCTGCCAATAACCTTCGACACATCAGAACAATAGAAAAGCGGCGTTCCCCGACCCGTGGGTAACGCCGCTTTTCTATTGTGCTGATGTGTCGAAG
>JABHFS010000029.1 GCA_018672475.1 Gemmatimonadota bacterium
CTTTACGGCTTTTACTGAGAGTATTGAATCTTATGCAAATACCCGATGAAACCGTTCTTAGCCCGGAGGACCATGAGCATTTCCTGACGCATGGGTATCTGGTGGTGCGAGATATGGTGCCGCCTGAGATTCTGGCTAGAGCGGTTGTAGCATTGGAGGCCGAGGGTTCCGACCCCGATTTTGATCCGGCGGCGGCTTGCACGACCTCTAAGGTGGATCAGGTGATCTCCGATCTTTTTGGGGCGGAGTATCCCTTTAAAAATAAATACGGCGGGCAAGATCTGCAGCGGCCGCACCAGCCCGGCGTGCAGTGGCGCGAGTCGGTGGCGCATGTCGACGATGCCTATCCCACGTTGATGCCGAATGACTGGGCGGTTGGCACCTTTATTTTCCTTACTCCTGTACAGTCGCGCGGTGGGGCCTTTATTTATTTTTCCGGATCGCCTTTGCGCTATCGGCAGGGTATGGCGCAGAGTTTTCATTCGATCAAAGAGCTCGCCCCGGCGGTTGAGTATTCGGGGCCGAGCGCGGAGTTTCTCGCCGAACCTGGCGATGTGCTGTTCTTCCATCATTTGATGGGGCATACCGGCTCGGACAATCTCGTTGACCCGCTGACCCGTCACGCGCTATTGACCCGTTGGGTACCGCGTAAGCGCATTGTGCCGGGCAATAAACCCTTTGCGCAGATGTCGACGATCGAAAAGGCCAACTCGGCGCGCTATCTGGAACAGCGTTTTGCTGTTGACCTGCAGGTCCGTCATACGCCTACCAATGCGGAGAGTTGCGCGATATTGCGCGATGGTTTTTCCGGGTTGGGGTCGGTGAAAACCTATGCCCTGCTGCATTTTAATGGCGCGGCGCAGTTGCTTTATACGACGGCTGAAGATCCAGCGCAGGTTCGGCATTTGTGTAGTGAGGATTTTGTGCATTGGCGGGCGGTCGGCTCGTTGCCCATAACTGGCGGCGCGGTCCGCTCATTGCAGTTGCACCAATACGGTTTCGCGGCGGTTTTGGCGATTACGGATGACGAAGGCGTTGCTCGGGTGTATTCGAGCGATGATTTCGCCGCTTGGGATATGATGTGCGAAGTGCAGCATAGCGAGGCTACGACGCCTTGGTTTATCTATGCGAAGTATCCCAGTAAAATTGCCGGCGGCCAGGCGCTTTATGTGGTGCCTGAGGCTAACTCTTCCCAGGCTTGGTGTCGTTGGGGCGAGGAGTGGGCGGCGGCGGCCGAGGGAGCGGAGGAATCGCACGCGGTGCAGGCGCCTGCAGGCTGCGGTATAAAAGACTTGGTGATTGCTGCCTATTTATCCGATCGGCAATGTGCTTTTGTTGCCGATGTGCAAGAAGAGGGTCGGTCGACGACTAAACCATGCTATCTCTTGCCGGAAGATGTCGCGGTAGCCGATGGTGCGTTGCAGCCCTTGGCCTATATCGGCGACGCGCCGCCGCACCACATACGCGTCTTTAATCGCGGGCCGTCGTATTGGCTGTTGACCTTCTTGCGCAATTGCGGCGGACAGGACCGGTTGTTCTGGGGTTGTATTGATTGGGAAGCATCACCGCCAATCCTACGGCCTTTGCCTGATGCTGAGGCTTTTGACCGGGCCAAGAGTGTGGTCGGGCTGATTTAACGATGGCGACGAGCGTGGGAAAATTAAGCGATAAAACGGTAGTGATTACTGGTGCCTCTTCGGGTTTGGGTGCGACATTGGCGGTGGAGTGCGCAAAAGAAGGGGCGCAGTTGGCGCTCTTTGCGCGCAATGCGGAGAAGTTACAGGCTGTGGCCAAACAATGTGAGATGGTCGGGGCTGAGGTGCTGGTCGTGGTGGGTGATGTGACGGTTGAAGCGGACGGCAAGAAACTGGTGGCAGAGACGGTTGCCCGTTTTGCTCGGCTGGATTACCTGATCGCCAACGCCGGGGTCAGTATGTGGACGCGCTTTGCCGAAGTCGAGGATCTGGGCTTGTTCCGCAAACTGATGGAAGTCAATTATCTCGGGGCGGTTTATTGCGCGCATCCCGCCTTGCCGTATCTCAAAGAGAGCGGTGGCGTGTTTATCGCGATTTCGTCGATTCAGGGCAAGGTGGGCGTGCCATTGCACACGGGTTATTCGGCGGCGAAACACGCGCTACAGGGATTCTGCGACGCACTGCGGATGGAGGTGGAGGCGGATGGTGTTGGGGTGATGGCGGTGTTGTTGCACTGGCTGCGGGGAACGGAGTTGCGTAACAACGCGTTTGGCGGGGACGGGCAAGCGTTGGGAGAGTCGTCGCGTAAGCACAGCAAGGAGTCGGTAACCCTAGAAGAGGCGTCGCGGGCGATTATGCGGGGCATGATAAAGCGAGAACGACAGCTCTACATTCCCAAGAAGCTCAAGTATCTGGTTGCAGCGAACGCGTTATGGCCGAAATTGGCCGAGCGGGTGGTCAAGGGCAAGGTGGGGCGGGAGGATAAGTGAGGTTCGCATCGCCTCTCGTTACTCGCTACTGTCCCGTCGTTCATTGCGCAGATCGCTCAGTTGCTCGTTGGACGAGATCTTGCGCGTGAACCGCGGGTTTTTCGACGACATGTCAATGTGGTATAGTTCGCTTTTGTCCTTGACCGGCAGATCGAGAATTTTTGTCAGGTTTTGCGCCAGCCAGCGTTCGATTTTCAGCACGACAATTTTCCGCCTCAGCCGCCCTTGTTCGTCCCTGTTGAGTATAGTGGGCAAGGTGTTCAGCGTCAGGATTTCGTCGATTGCGGTATCGGCCAGTTTTTGCCGCCCTTCGTCGCTGGCGTAGAAGTGCGTCACCGCGAAGATCAAGCGACCCGGTTTGATCTTCTTCAAATACTGGCAAGTTTTTACCAGCGTCGACCCCGTGCGCACCATATCGTCGAAGAGCACGATATCGTGGCCGGCGACGTCTTCGAAGGTCGATTCGCTTTCTTTGGACAAGCTGAGATCGACATCGCGCTCGCCCGTCCGCTCTTTGTCGAGCAATAGGCATTTGGCCCTCGGCAGACCTAATTTAGCGATCATTTCCCGCACGAATTCCCTCGCACCCTTGTCCGGCGCGCAGAGGGCCAGGCCTTCTCCGTCCGCTGCGAAGTTGACGATATTGGAATTGCGCAGGTAATCCAGGTAGATCTCATAAGGCAGCAGGTGGTAGTACTGTCCCTCGAAAATCTCCGAAAATACCGACTGGACCGCGGAAGAATGGTTGTGCACCGTAATGACCCGGTCGACGCCGGCCAGCTTCAACATCTGCGCATAGAGTTTTACGGTGAAAGGTTGGCCGTCGAATTTCTTTAGGTCGGTCTGATCCCTCCCCAATGGCACATCACCGAGCGTTGGATGCGGGCCTCTGTCTTGGGCGCTGTAATAGAGGTCGGGCTCGACAAGGATAACCTCTGACGCGCCATTCTCCTTCGCAGCCCTGGCGATAAACAGGTTGCGCATCGCCAAATTTTGTCTGCTCACGGTGCGATTCGAGGTGCTGATGATGACGACTGTTTTGCCGTCCAGGCCGTTGCCGATGTGCGAAAAGTCGAGTTCATCGGATATAAAACGGGGACAAAATTCCGAGTTGGCAAAGGTTTTCATGCTGATCAGATCCGCAATATCCTCGGTCTGGCCCATCGAAAAGGCTACGTCTATGGCAAATGGGTCATCGGAGGTATTGCCCACTACGACCACATCGGTTAGTTCCATTGTTTTGGTCTCATTTGTATTCGATGAAAGTGCGCTGATTATTTAGAAATATACGTCAGCGATAGACTAAAGCGACCCTGAAGATGGGCGCGCCCATCTCAGTCCGCGGGAAAAAGGGTGCCCACGTCCATTGTCAGGGTGCGATAGTGCCCACCGTCTTCGCGGATGACCAAGGTGTCACCGGTATAGTCGATAGCGGCGACGCCGGCGAAGTCCTTGGGGATTTCCATCAGGAAGTTGGCGTAGGAGAAGACTTGCGTCTCGTCGGCGTCGATAAAGCGGAAGATTTTCTGGTCGAAGATCTTGCCCTTTTCTACCAGTACCGGACCGGGTTGGTGCAGGCCGGTGGTGCCGAATTCGAGACCGCGGGCGAAGGGTTTGCCGTCCTTAACGTGGCGCCAGGCGTCGAACCACGGATAGTCGGCCGTCGGCCAGAAATAGCCGATCAGCAGGCCTTCGGAGGCGTTAATGGCGGTAGTCCAACCGTATTCCTCTTCGACGATATAGGAGACGACGCCGGGCGACGAGTCGTCCGTCAGATGGCGCAGATCGACTTTGGTGCCGTCCATCTGCAGCGCGTTGGGCCAGCGGACTTCCGGGACTTCAGGTGTTGGCATCGGGCGTTCCTGCATAAAACCGCGCGTACCGTTGGCGTCGACGATGGTACTTTCGTCCAAGAAGGGAGGGCCGATGGTCGGGTGCTGGACTATGTTGTATATGCGGCCCAAGTGGCGGGTGTTGGTGACGGCTTCCGAGACGGTGAAGATCGACTGTTTTTCCCCCATGCGGATGGAGCGGGTGACTTTAAGACCGGCTAAAGGCAGTTCGGCCGACATCGCGGCGTTGAGGTAGCCGTCTTTTTTATTGGCCTTCTGGTCTAATGTCCACCAGACGCGGGTGGCTTCGCCGTGCCAGCCCATGCCGTGGTCGAGTTCAGCTTCAGTGGCGGGCCCCCAACGGTCGAGGCAGAGGAAGTGGCCCATCGAACGCGGCTCCATCGGCGGCTCGGCGTCGGGGGTGTCGCTAAAGGCCCAGGAATCCCATTGCAGAGGGTTTAGATCGTTGCTTTTGAGATGGAAATCGAAAATGGAGCCGCCGCCGAGATCGACGACTAGTTTGGCGGCTTTGCCGTCGAGGACTAAGAGTGGGCGGTCTTCGGCTGTGGTGGGCATGGTGGAGAATGTCCAGAGTAGGGTGGTGAGGATAAGAATGCTTGCTGATCTCATGAAAGGCGCTCCTTTAGCAGCTGTATTTGCGCTATGGTGATGAATGGGGGCAATCTACTAGAATTGTTGACAGATGGCAAAGGGGGGGTGATGTTGTTTTTGGGGTGGGTGGCGGGGCTGATCGCGGCGGGGATTTTTAATAAGTCCCTCGGGTCGCCGGCGCGATCTCTCCCCCCGCAACTGCCCGGCCAGCCCCTTTGCCCCGCCCGGCCCTTAGAAATACCCGATGCGGCTACTCCCTCCGTCAGGTCAGCACCGTAGGGGTAGAGGGCTGAGGGCTGAGGGCTGAGTGGTGAGGTGCGCAAGTGGTGTATGGAACAATTACTAAAACGCGAAACTAATGAAAATTATCATTCTATCTGTTTTCTCCCTGTTTGCATTGAATGCTTGCCTGGAGCCGGGTGTGGACGTTCCGCCTCGTTCGGCGGAGTTCGTCGAATCGTATTATCGAGGGCTGGATTTATTAGAGCGCTATAGGCTGAGGCAGGCGGAGCGCGCTTTTACGCGTTGTGTGCGCATAGAACCGGGGGCGGCCGAAGGTTATTGGCAATTGGGGCGGGTGCGGCTTTTGCAGGGTCGAATAGAGGTCGGCGTCGGGCTTTTAGAGCAGGCGTTGACGGTGGATCCGGGTTTGGCGGCGGCGCGAGCGTTGGTCGTCGAGACCTTTCTGGGGCGGGGGAAAGAGGCGTTGGAGGAAGGGCATTTTGCACAAGCCAGAGAATTTTTGCAGCGGGCGTTGGCGGTAGATCCGAGAGGCTACGAACCGCTATACTGGGCGTCGGTTATCGCGTTGTGGCAGGAGGAATACACGCGGGCCGATTCGCTCCTGCGGGTGGCGGTAGCGGCCCACCCCGACCAGTTGGCATTGCGTTGGCATTTGGGTTTGGCGCAGGAGGGGTTGGGACGGACGTGGGAGGCGGTGCCCGAGTCACTGCGTTTTGCCGATGCCGTGGCTAACGGGGCGATCGGTGGGCGGTTCAGCGAGGTCGGCGTAGCGGCGGGCGTCGATAAATTTGATGGCGGCCGGGCCAGTGCTTGGGCCGATTATGATGAGGACGGCGATTTGGACCTGGCCGTCATTGGACATCCGGAACTGGCTTACTTTCGCAATGATGGCGGGCGTTTCGCCGAACGGACGCGGGCGGCCGGGCTGGTGTTTCCAGCGGGCGGTATCGGCTTGCAGACGGCGGATTACGACAACGACGGCGATGCCGATCTCTACGTGACGCGCGACGGGTGGTTTGGTGGGGGGGACAATGTGCTTTTCCAAAATGACGGCAGCGGTGTCTTTGCCGATGTAACGGCAACTTCGGGCGCGGGGGACCCGGGTTCGGGTTTTTGCGCGGCGTGGAGCGACTACGACCGCGACGGCTGGCTCGATGTCTACGTGGCCAATGGCACGGGGGCGACCGGGGATTCGACGAACGCGCTCTTGCACAGCGGTGGCGACGGGACTTTTGCCAATGTCGCGGTGGCGGCCGGCGTCGCGCACAAGGGGCAGACGCTGAGCGCAGCGTGGGGCGATTTTGACGGCGATAGCTGGCCCGATCTCTACGCGTGTAATTTTACCGAGCCGAATACGCTGTATCGCAATCAGGGCGACGGGGCTTTTGCCGATGTGACGGTTGCCGCCGGAGTTGCCGCGGCGCATATCGACGGTTTTATCACCTTCGTTTTGGATTACGACAATGACGGTGCGTTGGATCTCTTTGTCGGCAACTGGAGTCTGTATGAGACGGTGTTGGCCGACCGCGTGGCGGGTGTGGCGACGAGTGAGCGGGATCGGCCGGTGCTATATCGCAACCGGGGCGATGGAACGTTTGAGGATAAGACCGAATCCGCTGGGCTGATGCGGGCGCTGGGGACAATGAGCGGAGTGCCTGGCGATGTCGACAACGACGGTTGGGTGGATATTTATCTGGGCAATGGCGGACCGCAGATGGGGCGACGCGATCCGGATGTATTGTATCAGAATCGCGGCGACGGGACTTTTGTCGACGCGACTTTGGCTGCGGGTTTGGGCCATGTCGGTAAATCGCATGGTGTGAGCTTTGCCGACTACGACCGCGACGGCGACCTCGATCTCTACGCGCCGGTGGGCGGCGCCCAGCCCGGCGACCAATGGCCCAACGCGCTGTATCGCAACGAGGGTTTCGGCAATCACTATTTGGTATTGGCGTTGCAGGGCGTGCAAAGCAATCGCGACGGGATCGGCGCGAAGGTGCGGGTGCAGACAGGTGACCTGGTGCAGACGGGGGAAGTGGCGTCCGGTTATAGTTTTGGTAACAGTTCTAGCCTGGAGTTGGAATTTGGCTTGGGGGCGCAGGTGAAGGTCGACCGCGTCGAAGTCACGTGGCCCAGCGGGCAGATCGATGTCTACAAAGATATCGCCGCTGACCAGCACTTGGTGCTCAAGGAGGGTGAGACGCGATGAGGCATTGGCTGGGGGCCTTATGCTTGTTAGCGGGCTGTGCCGCCGATATGGATGCTCCGACGGCGCATCAGAGGGCACAGGATCTTATCGGCGGACGGGCGTTGCGCAGTTTAGATCGGGCCGAGTTGGCGCAAGCTGAAGTGTTAGAGGCACAGGCTTTGGCGCGCGATCCGGCAATGCACGAGGCCGCTTTCGCGCTGGCCGGGCTCTATGCGGCACGGGGGGCTTACGAAGAAGCGACCGAGTGCTACCGCGGATTGGTAGAGGCGCGTCCGGACGAGGGATCGGCTTATGCCGGTTTGGCGTTCAGCTTGGCGGCCCAGGGGCGCTATAGCGGGGCGCTGCGCGCCTATCAGGACGCGTTGCGTCGCGGTGAAAAAACGGCCGAGGTCTACGCGCGGTTGGGGCATGCGTATCAGGCGCTGGGGCATGTGGCGGAAAACCTCAATGCGGCGCGGGCGGCTTATCGCGCATCATTGCAATTGCAAGGCGAACAGCCCGAAGTGCTCTATCATTTGGCTCGCGTCGAAGCGCGGGGGGGGCAGGACGAGGCGGCGCGCCAACTAATGGAACAGGCGCTTGCCGCGTTGCCGGCAGACGGTGGGATTCGCGTAGATTTGGCCGCGCTCTATCGCGTTGCCGGTCAGCCGCAATTGGCGCGCGGAATGATTGCCGAGGGGTTGGAATTAGATGTGGATGACCCTGTCTTGTTGCAGGAGCTGGGACGGTTGTTATGGGAAGACGGCGACGGGGAGCGGGCGTTGCAGCAGTTTGCACGAGCGCTCGCCAGTGATCCGGACCTTGTCTTAGCCTATCGTTATATCGGACTGATACACAGCGCTGCGGGGCGGTTGCCGGAGGCGCTTGCAGCCTTTGATGAACTGGCGGCCCGGCAGCCGGACGATGCCGCTGTGAAGGTGAATATCGGCATTGTATATAGCCGTATGGGTGATCTCGCGGCAGCGGAATCGGCGTTTAAAAATGCGGTGGGCCTAGGAGGGGCGGGGGGTGACGCGGCGTTGAAGCTGGGAGGACTCTACGTATATCAGCGGCGGTTGCGTCCAGCGCTGCGGGTTTTGCAAGAGGCGACCGGCCGCCATCCGCAAAACGCCGAACTCTTCGCCTCATTGGGCGATACCTATCGGCAGTTGGGTTTGCTCAGCGCGGCGCAGCAGGCCGGCGAGGCGGCCGTTCGGATCGAACCGCAGCGAGCGCTGTGGCGGTTTCATTTGGCTTCGACCTATGAGCGACTCGACGGGGACAAAGCACAGTCTGAGTGGCAGCAGTACCTGGTTTTGGCCGCCGATGACGCGCAGGAGGTGACACGTATGGATTATGCGCGGGAGCGTTTGCAACAACTCAAAAAGAAAGCGCGATAAATGATCGATCTGGTAACATTCGATATGGACGGTACGGTACTCGACTCAGAAAGTCGATTGGCACCTTCGGCGGTAGAAGCCATCGCGGCGCTGGTCGATCGCGGGGTGCCGACCGCCAGTGTCAGCGGCCGCAGTATCCGCCGCAGCCTAGAGCCCTTTGCCGATCACTCCGAATTAGTGAGTGCGCTTTATATGGGTGGTTATAATGGTGCGGTGGTCGTCGGGCCGGATGAGGGAGCCGGGCGTGCGGTTTTGCACGAGGAACGACTGGATTCGACGGCATTTATTCAGCTGGTCGAGTACGGGCAGGCCGAGGGGCTGAACCTGATCTATTGTATGTTTGAGCAAGGCGACGACGGCTTTGTCGAGGAGTATCGGCATGTGGGGTCGGTAGATCATCTCGAAGTGCTCGGCGGGCCGGGTTTTGTGCTTGATGAAGCGTTGTACGCGCGTTGTCTGAGCGGTGAGTTGAGCGCGCCGCCGAAGATCATGCTGGTGGTTGATCCGAGTAAGCGGGACGGGTTGATTGCCGATATCGAAGCGTTGTGCGGTGATCAGGTGTATACGAGTTGGGCGATACCGGATCGGGTGGAGATTATGCGCAAGGGCGTCGACAAGGGCGTGGCGATACGGGCGTTAGTCGAACGTGTCGGTGGGGCGGTGGAGCGGGTTTTGTCGGTGGGGGACGCGGATAATGATTTGCCAATGTTGCGGGCGGCGGGAGTGGGGGTGTTGATGGGCAATGCTAAGGCGGAGGTGAAGGAAGCGGTAGAAGGGGAAGGGATACGGGTTGGGCCGGCATTTGCGGAGGATGGGTTTGCTAAGGTTGTGCGCGAGTATGTGCTAGACCGTTAGGGATAAGGATTTCTCCTTCGCTGATGTTCGCAGACGATCCCTGGTCGGCTGCGAGATCAGTCCTCAATTTTACGATTCTGTAAAATCGCGGACTGAAAATTCGCTGTGGGAAACCCCCTATCCCTGCCTCAGCTATCGTAGGATAAGATTTAAACCCCAATGGGGGTGGGTGAAGATATGGTTCGGCCTCTTTTCGGTGTTGGATAGAAAATATTCGGCTATTGTGAGTTTATACCGCATCCCTTTTCAGGAGTAGAGAGAAGATGAGGTTGGTGTTTATTGGTGTGTTGTTTTTTGGCGTTGCTTCGGTGTCGGCCCAGCAAGAGGCGGGGGTGGATTCTCTGAAGGGTGGGGAGATGGTGTTAGTGGCTTGGGGGGATAGTTCATTCTATATAGATAAGCACGAGGTGACGAACGAGGATTTTGCGGTCTTCCTGAACGCGCGCGGCAATAAAAAAGTGGAAGGAGCCTATTCTATGGAGATGGGCAGTCGGTATGCGTTGGTTAAAGAGGTTGAGGGGCGGTTCGTGGCGGTTGAGGACTTTGAACAGCATCCGGCGGTTGAGATTTCGTGGCGAGGGGCGGCGAAGTATTGCGAGTGGGCGGGTAAGCGGCTGCCGATGCATTGGGAGTGGCGTTACGCCTGCGCGGGGGGTGACGGTCGGTTGTATCCCTGGGGGGATACCTATGAATTGGGTCGGGCGAATGTCTACGGCGACAAGGACGGTTTTGTGCGCACGGCGCCGGTGGGGTCGTTTCCGAACGGTGCGAATCCGTTGGGTTTGATGGATATGGCCGGCAATGTCTGGGAGTGGACGCAAGGTGGCGGCAAGGTGGAATTTTTGGGTGGAGGGTCTTGGATCACTGGCCATACGCAGACACAGTGTTCTAGGTTGGCCGATCTGGGTGGGCGTCATTCCTATATCCGTGGCAATACGCTCGGTTTTCGCTGCGCCCGTTAAGTGATGCTGGTTTTTGTTCTGCTGCTGCTTTGCAGCATTGTTCGGGCCGACCCGCTCTTTGTCGACCGAACGCTAGAGGCGGGGCTTGAGCACGAAGTCGTTAATGGCGGGTCGGGCAAGCAGTTTATCCTTGAATCTACTGGTAGTGGCGCGGCATTTTTTGATTATGACAACGATGGCGACCTCGATCTCTATGCGGTCAACGGTTCGACGTATGACGCGTATGGCGCGGGACCGGGTAATGCGCTCTATC
>JABHFS010000191.1 GCA_018672475.1 Gemmatimonadota bacterium
AGGGCGTACAGGCGCTGCGCCTGCGGCTGGAAACGACCATCTACGGGGCTTCGGGCGCGTTTGAGGCGGAGGTATTCGCGCGGTCGGGGCTGGATCTGCCGCAGCTAGTGGAAGCCGGTGACGCCAGCGAGGAATTGGGCACGGACCAGTTGCGGGTGGTCGCCACGGGGCCGTCCCTGGGTCTGGTTTTGGCGGATGTAGAGGTGCACCCAGCCGCATTCACGCCGCAGGGGGACGGGATCAACGACCAAGTAGCTATCAACTACACCTTGTTCCGACTATTGGCGGCGACCGAGGTGGAAGTGGAAATATTCACCCTCAGCGGTCGACCGGTGTGGCGCCAGGCGCTGGGCACGCGGCAAGCGGGACGCCACCAGGTGGTGTGGGACGGACGGGACGACCGGGGCCAACTCGTCGCGCCAGGAATCTACCTCGTCCGGATGCGGGTGGAAACGGACCAGGGGCCTTTCGCGCAGGTTCGGAATCTGGCCGTGGTCTATTGACTTCCCTGCAAACAGAATCGGCTATCCTTGATGAGGCCGCGAAGAGGTGGGACGAATCGAGCTAACGGAACTCCCTCGAGAAGATTCATATCCAAAGCCACTGGTCCATATTTGGTCACTGGCTAAAAGCTGTCTCTATATAACTCTGTGGTGACCCCTCTGATTTGCTCCACTTAGACTGAGACTATTTCTTACCCGCTAAGGAGTAGTCTGATGAAACAGAAAAAACATAACACTGAGGAGATTATCCGCATCTTGCGGCAAGCCGACGGTGATGGTACGATTGAGTCGATCTGCCGGGAGCACAATATATCTAAAGCGACGTTCCATCGATGGCGTCGCAAATACGGCGATATGGATTTGGCCGATGCGAAACGACTTAAAGAGCTGGAAAGAGAAAATGCGGAGCTGAAGAAGATGTTGGCCGAATCGATGCTGAAAAATCGTGTTTTGGAAGAGGTCAACGCAAAAAAAGGTAAGCCCGGCACAGAAGAAGCAAGCCGTCGCCTATGTGTTCGGCCATGGATTCTGCTCGGAGCGTCGGGCGTGTCGCTACCTGGGTGTGCCTCGGTCCACCTTCCGTTATCCAGTTAAACTACCTCAGCCCCATCAGGTCCAATTACACCAGCGCATTGTGGCGTTATCCCGGCACTATCCGCGCTACGGCTATCGACGAATCCGCGCGGTATTGGAGCGGGAGGGCTGGTCGGTTAGCCGCAAACAGGTTCAGCGTATCCGGCGGAAAGAGGGCTTGAAAGTCCGTCCCAAACCGCAGCGGATTCCGCGACAAGGGATATCGACGGGCTTAGGCCAGGGCTTCAGCCGTGGAATCTAAATAGATTTTCCACTCGGTCGCTAATCCATCCTTTAGCGTCTAAACCGGCGCCCCCCGTACCCCCTGAAGTCCGCCTAGCCCCGGCCCCTTTAAATCTAAAACACTCTTTTTCGTCCATCGGGCCGGTCGCGCCTAAAAGAGGGGCCGCGTAAAGGCGCACACCCGGCTGCAAAGAGGGCGATCAGACGCCCATATGGCTTGACCTGACCCCCTAAAAGGCCCTTTATATTTCCTATATATGTCCTGGCATGGTCAACGAAATGGACGCAGAGAACCTTAAGCGGCTAAGAAAGACGGCTCAATATTGCACTAGCTCGCAGCAAAGAGCGTATGGAATTGGAAGCCGCGCTCGCTAAGCGGCAAATGGACATCGATACAGTCGATTCGATTAATAAGGTTCGATTAATATAAACCAAGAGTATCAAATAAAAGGACCTTGTATGCCTGAATTAGATCTATCGTCTTTTCCTGAAGCACTGGCACTCTTTGATGGGCCCATCTCGATGGTGCTAGGCTCGAGCAATGTCCAGAAGCGGCCGCATTTCGCCCGCGCCCAGGGAGTTCGCCGCGGCGAGGCAGCCGATGAAATCGTCGTCTTGGTGCCCGACATCATGGCCGCTCCAATTGTGCACGATGTGCAAGAAAATCCCAATTTGGCCACTACACTTTCCCATATCGCCAATTTCGAGACGCGCCAGTTTGTCGGTGTGTGCACGGGAATAGCACCGGCCGGCGCGGCCGATTTAGCGCTTTGCGATACCATGCTGGAACGCTCTAGCGAAGCCGTAGCCATGTTTTTTGGCGAAGAGGGAGCTAATAACTGGAAACGGATGGTCACGCGCCCAGCTCAGGCCGTTCATATTCAAGTATGTGATATCTACGATCAAACCCCCGGCGACCGAGCAGGAGCAAAACTAGTATGATAAGCGAAGAATTGATGCCCGCCCTGCAGGGAATCGTCCCGGCGTGGATCGTGACGACCTCGGATGACAACGTGCCCAATTGCACCTGTATAAGCCAGGTCTATCCCGTCGACGAAAATCACGTGGCGCTCTCGAATCAATTTTTTTCCAAAACCTTTCGCAATTTACAGAGTAATCCACATGCCGTAGTCCAGGTGATCCATCCGGCGGACATTGGTATGTGGCTCCTGGAAATAGAGCACGTGCGCACCGAAAGTGATGGCCCGCTATTTGACGAGATGGACATGCAACTTGCCGCCATTGCGTCAATGTCGAATATGGAAGATGTGTTCAAACTGCAGAGCGCCTACGTGTTCAAAGTGCATTCGGTAACCCAGTTGAGCGAAGCCCTACACCCGGCTGCGACCCTATGAGCGAACCCGTGTTCTCGACCGAGATCAAGCAGCAGATGTCGGAAAATCAGCGGCAGATTGATCAGCTCAACGAGCAGCTCAGCCGCAAAACCGACGAAATCAAGATCATTCAGACCATATCGTCGGAGATCCTCAATACCTTAGATCTCGAGGTGCTCTTCGGCAATATTATGGCACTGATGCACGAGGTCTTCGGCTTCGATTACTGCATGATTCTGCTGAACGAAGGATCGCTGCTGCGGGTAGCTGCCAGTCACGGCCACGACGACCAGGGCTTGGGTATTACCGTGCCAATCGGCAAAGGCGTGATCGGCACGGTGGCGCAACGGCGCAAAATCATGCGCATGATGGGTCTGCGCACGCGGCGGCGCTACGTGCAAAAAGTCACCGGTACGGATACCGAGGCTCTGCCGACACTGGAAGATGCCGACAGCCAAATCGCGATTCCGCTGCAGGTCAAGGACAAACTGGTCGGCGTCTATGTCGTCGAAAGCGAGAAAGCCAACGCCTTCAATGCGTTGGACGAAGAGATCCTGACCATAGTTTCGAACCAGGTCGCCGCCGCCATCGACAACGCCGCCGCCTACCGCGAGCTGCAGCTGTTGGCCGAAGCCAACAGCCGCTTTGTGCCGCGCGAATTTTTGAGCCTGCTGCAAAAGGAGTCGATCACCGAGACCGAGCTGAATGATCAGACGGAGGGCAAAATGACGGTGCTCTTTTCTGATATCCGCGACTTTACACCACTTTCCGAGTCGATGACCCCGGCCGAAGCCTTTGCTTTTGTCAACGACTACCTGGGCACGATGGCGCCTATTATCCGCGAGTACGGCGGCTTCATCGACAAATATATCGGCGATGCGATCATGGCGATATTTCCCGGATCGCCCCAGGACGCGGTAGCAGCAGGACTGAAAATGGAAGAAAGTCTGCAGCATTTCAATCAGCACACCGCAACGGCCGGCAAGCCGCCGATTCGCATCGGCATCGGCATCCACACCGGCCAGCTGGTCGCCGGGATCATCGGTTTTGCAGATCGGCTGGAAGGTACCGTGATCGGAGACTGCGTCAACACCGCCTCGCGCCTAGAGGGGGCGACCAAGGATCTTCCGGTTTCGCTGCTGGTCAGCGAAACCGTAGTCGAAGAGCTGGGCGATGCCGCAGAGTATGCTATTGATTCGCTGGGCGAGGTAGAAATCAAAGGCAAAAAGGAAAAGTTGAAGGTCTACGGCATCGCGCCTCGCAGCTAGACGCGCTTGCGATTAACCGTCCAGCCTTCGCCGCACAGCAGCTGATCAATGAACCGCTAGCCCCAATGCGGGTGGTGCGGCTGTTGCAGCAGCGCGGCATCCTTGCTGAGGCCGCGGTAGATACCCTCGCCGAGAAGGAGCCGCTGCTGGCCGCACTGTCGGCTGCGTCCATACAAGGTCAGTTGGCGACGGGACCGCGAGCTGGCCACCGGGTGCGGCGTCTGTTGTCCGATCCCATCGAAGGCCTACGCAGTGGCCCGCTGTGTTTTTCGGCCCGAGGCTTTTCTTTGCATGCGGCCACACGTATCAAGGCTGAGGACCGGGCGGGGCTGGAGCGGCTCTGCCGCTACGTGACGCGCCCTCCGCTGGCGGCGGGCCGACTGCAGCTCATCGATGCCGATCACCTCACCTTCCGCCTCAAAACCCCCTGGTCGGATGGGACGACGCATCGGCTGCTGTCGCCGTTGGAGTTGATTGAAAAGCTAGCTGCCCTCATCCCACCGCGCCGACTCAATCTGGTGCGTTATCATGG
>JABHFS010000192.1 GCA_018672475.1 Gemmatimonadota bacterium
ATACCCACCGCGCTCACCCCCACAGCACCTACTCCGGCAACACGCTCCGCCCAGCCACAAACCCCAACTCCGCCGCAATCCGCGAAACATCATACACCGCATTCCGCTCATGCCCCACCCGTTCGTAATGACTCATATCGATCGCATCTGCATCCACCCCGTACCAGACCCGCATCAACTCGGGCACCGAACACGCCACAGCAGCCTGTGGCGCCACAGCGTTTAGAATCCGCACCCCTGACTTATGCGCACTTTCCGCCGCCAGACGAAAACACCGCACCGCATCGCTCAAATACATGCATGAGATCGCCCCCATTCCCCATTGGCCCACCGGCCCCGGTTGCCGTGGCTCAGGCACCCGATCCTCGGGCCAAACCGAAGACAAGCGGATATTGATGATGTCCAAATTATCATTCTGTCGCGCTAGATAGCGCGTCGTCTCCTCCATCATATATTTTGAGAAGCCGTAACCGTCGCGGTCCAAACACGGATGCTCGTCCGACATCGGCAGTTCGAGCGGGCGGAAATGCACCGACTGCATGCCAACCGCCGCAATCGACGAAGCCAGGGTAAATTTCTTGCAGCCCCGGTCGGCCATGTAGCGCAATAAACCGTAGCTCCCCATCACATTAACCCGCATCAAATCGGCTTCGGTGCCGGCACCGGTCACCGCGGCCAAATGCACCAACGCGTCGAAATTCCACCGATCCAGCTGTTGCAAGTCCTCCATCCGCGAAAAATCACCGCCGAGCGACGTCACCCCTGCTACCTCGGTCGGCTGGCGCGACAGGCAGACTACTTCGTGCTCTACCGACATATCCTCGGCCAGCGCCCGACCGATAAAACCGCTCGTGCCCGTAATCAACACTTTCATTTCAACCTCCTGGCGGGGCGATCCGCTCCCGTTCTAAGCCTTCTGGTCGCACAAAATCCTTATAACGGACCAGTATTTCCGCTCCGTTCACACTACGAGCAAAACCCGCCCGTGAGTCTAATGTTACGACAACGATCTCCACCCGATTGGCCCCTCGTTGAATCTCTTTCGGCGCCAGCCTAAAACGAAGCCAATGCGCCGAAAAACCCAACGGGGCCTGCACCGCCATACTCCCGGCCAGCTTCAGCGGAATAGTCAGCGCACGCTCGTCGCTGATCTCGACCTCATCGCCAGAAAGCGCCCGGCCATTAAAACGCATCTCGATCTCGTCCTCGATACAAAAGAAAGCGAAGCGCAAAGTCAACATCGCATCGCGCATTTCGTCATCGCGGCGGGCACCGTCGACATCATCGGCGACCCACACGTCAAAAGCAACCGTCTCGCCCTCGACGAGCGGCTCCGGCAACGCGCGCTCCGGGGTCGTCGTCGGTGCGTCTGGCGCGCCTTCGCGCGGCTGCAACAAATAGCGTTTATCGCGGCGGACATGTACTTCGGGAAAGGCGGCCTCTCGCAGGATCTGGTATTCGCGCTCGGAAAAAGGCCAGGGCATATAACCCAGATATAAGCCAGAGTATCCCTGCCAGGCCAACGTCTGGCTCAGCGCGCGGTACATTTCAATACTCGGCAGCTCCACCCGCTCATCGTAGATCCGACGCGGCGGGCAATAATAAGCCACACCGCCGGCCGCTGTCGCCGCCTGCGCCAACCACGGCGTCTGAATACCCGGATCGACCAGGATATTGGCGTCCTGCCCGACGACCCAGTCGATACTGCCCGCCTCGATCCAAGCGGGCACATCCAGACCGATCGCCAGATTATCCGCCTCCTTTAAATGCACCCGCGCCATCAGCGGGATCTCTCGCCCTTGCCGCTGGCCAATATCGCTCGCCAAGCGCCGAACCTTGGCCATAAAGTCGTTCATCAATGGTATGTTTTTTTCGACATCGGCTGATTTGAAATAGAAGCGGTCGAAGCAGAAATCTAGTTCCAACCCATCGGCGCCGTAGTCATCTAATACCTCACCGACCATCGCCAGCTTGTCCTCGTGCACTGCCTCGTGCGCAAAATCATAACACCATTCGGCCCGCCCCTCGTCGCCGATGCATACCTCGGCCCCGTGCGCCTGCTTGAGCAGACCGCAGCGCTCGCTTTGCAACTTGGCCGAATCCTGAAGCTTGAGGCTGGGAAAAACTTTGAGTCCCGTCTGGCGACCGCGTTCGATCACCGCCCGCAGCTGATCGGTCGCCAAATCATTGGCCGCCTCCACCATCCGCATAATCCGCCAGTCGATATAACTCTCCCAGACCTCCTTGCCCTGCCCCACGACCCGGCCGACCTTGCTCTGGTGAAAGTAGACGTCTCCGTACCCCAAACCGATCACCAACAGATCCACGCCCGTGCCCAGGACCTCGTCGACCGGCCAATTCAATTGGTACAGGCTCGCCGGAGGCTCAATCCGCTTGGCGTGAAAATGGTGCGCGTCATTGTAGTGGATGAGTCGAGGTTTCTGCATGGTCAGTCCGCGAAATTCCAGACACTCGACGCGGTCTTACCGAAGAGCCATTCTTTGTCTTCGGCGCTCAAAAAACCCATGTGCTCACGGAATAGATCCAAGGCCGGACCATAGCCCATGCCCAATAATACGTGGGGGAAATCTGTACCCCACATCACGCGCTCGCGGCCAAACGCCTCGTAGATCTTTTGAAAAGCCGGCAAGGAGTCGCGGTGGGGATATTCTTCATCAGACTTGTGCGGCTGCGGCGAAAACTTCACATAGACATTCTCGTATTGCGCCATCTTCAGCACATTGCCCAATAGCGGCGCCGGTTCCTCTTCGTTGGTCGGCGCGCCGCCGATATGGTCGAGCACTACTTTGACCCCTGGAAAACGCGCTATAATCGGCTCGACGGCCGGGAGTTTATCCGCCGGCCCAAAGCTCAAAAACGAAGCGCCCAATTCCTCGGCCTTGCGCCAAATCGGGTCCTGGTCGGGCGCGGCCCACTCAGCCGGGTCGTCGGGGCGGCCCAAGTGCATACGCAGCCCGGAAAACCCGTCTTCGACAACGAGTTTTTCCAGTTGCTCGGGCGCGGCCGGTGCATGGCGGTCCATAATGCCCATCGCCGCGAACTTGCCCGGATATTTCTTGAGCGAGTCGGCGACATAACTATTGTCGTAGAGATAATAGATCGGCTGCACGATAACCGCCTTGTCCACCCCGTACTCGTGCATCGTCTCGAGCAACAACTCGGTCGAACCGGGCGCGGCGTCTTTGCGCCCCCCCTCAAAGGGATAGCGATCCTGGTCGTCACTCCATACGTGCAAATGGGAATCGATGATCATAGTATTAATCCTTCTTATGGGATAAGACCTGGTCCATATATTTTTCGCGGCCGAAGATCGGTTTCTTGTTATACATACGCGCGGGACTGGGAATAATGCGCAAATTACGATCGACCAGCGGTAGCTTCACCGGCGCGCATCCCTGTCGGTGCGACTCGCGCAGGGCAATAGCCATTTCGAGTACCTTGCGACCATTCTCACCGCTGCCCGGCGGATCCTCGCCCCGCTGCAAAGCATCAATCAGCGCCTTACAACTGGCGACATTGCGGTCGCCGGGCCATTTCCAGCCTTGCTCATCATAACCGCGCGGCTCGCCGTAGATTCGCCCCGCTGGCAACACGCCCTCAATTTTCTCTAATTTGTCCCAACTCGCCCCGTCGCCCTCCACATGGCGATACAAACCCACAAGATTATCATCCGAGCGAAAGACCCCCCCCTCACACGCAACCTCATAACCACGTCCGCGGGCATCCTTGTCGCCATAGATAAAAGCTTCAATCCCATTGGCAAAACGCACATAGCCGGCACCGCCCTGATCGTGGTCGCTCAAGGGATCGTCGCTGACCCACCCCATCATCCACGCCACCTCGGCGCAGCCGGCAAAATGGCGCATCAGCGTAAAGCGCTGACAACCGCCGCCCGACATCTCACCTCCCGGTCCACCGAGCAGGCTAATGCTCTTGACCGCTCCCAATTCGCCTGAACCGATAAACTGCAAAGCCTTTTGATACGCCGGCAGATTGACATCCAGGTCACCGGCTGCAAAAACGATACGCCGACTCCTGCAGACGTCGATCATCTGGTCCACTTCGGCCAACGAGACCGAGATCGGCTTTTCGCAGAAAATCGCCTTCACCCCTGCCTCCGCACAGCCGATCACCACCTCGGGATTGGCGTTGACCGGCAAGATCGGCGCGGCTATATCAATCGCCTGCTTTTCCAGCATCTCGCGATAGTCGGCATAAGCCGCCACTCCGGTGCGCTGCTGAAATAACGCCAAATTCTCTGGATCTCCGTCGGCCACCGCCACCACCTCGACCCGCTCGTCCATCATATAGGCGCGCGCGTGCTGCGTACCTTTCCGCCCGGCGCCGATCAAACCCACGCGGTATTTGGCCATCGTTTTATCCTTGTATCGCAGCGATAACAATAATCGCTACGCGGGGTGCGTGAGGACAGTCGAGTCTTGCGGTGCATCTCCGGGCGTTTTAGTCCCCCGGGCCGTCGCCCCGCGCAGCGCTTGCGCGCTGACTCACCACAACCCCACCCGACCAGGCCCTTTACCCCGCCCTACCTAAAAACGCTCTGCGTCGCACCGACAAACTGGACCTTGGAGACTTTAGTAGTTTTCGCTAGAGGCTAAAAGCCCAACGGATAGAATACTACTGGCTATTTTCTTAGGCTTAACTAAAAATTACGGCACCACCGTCGAGATTAAGCCGAAGGGGATTCCCTTATATTCCCCTATTTATCACAGAGTCCCGACACAAAACACACCGCGTCATCGCTAAGGTCTGACCGACTAAGAACATCTCTCAGAAAACCATAAGTGCTTCGCATCACTTCACCCTATAAAATCCCAATCTTTGAATTATGACACCTATCGCACAGAAGCTGAAGTCAGGGGTCAAGAGGAAAACCGCAGCGGCTTGCATTCCCATATTTCACAGGATGTCAAATATGAGGAACGGCCTTCGGAGCCCAGCAGGAGCCGGGCGAGAATGAGCGGAGGTTTCTCTCTCGCCCCCTGACCATCCGTATATAGAGCTAACCCTACAAGCGCTACCGCTACTCAGCATACGCCGCAGCAATCACCTCCCGCAAATGCCGCACCGCCAACCGCCGACACTCCACATCATCACAAGGATTGCGATCTCCCAACTCAAACACCAAACCAATGGTGCCATTAAAATCCACCGCGCGCAAAATCTGCACGATTCGCCCGTAATCGACCCACTCCTCCCGCCCCGAGTCTATCTTATAGATCTTAGCGCGAACATAGGTCGCATAGGGTGCAGTTGGTTTGATATAATCGTCGTAGAGATCTACCGCCGGATCCCACTCGCCACGCGGATCCGAGCCGATCGCCCCCTGCCACTGCCCCGTATCGAGCACGAAGGTAAAGTTCTTGCGGTCTACTTCGCGCAGGATGCGCAGCACTTGCACCGAGTTCATCGCGAAGCTGCCATTATCGTGGTTCTGCAACGCCACCTGCACGCCTCGTGCCGCCGCATAATCCGCAACTTCCTGAAAGCCCTCGATCATCGGCCCCCACAAAGCCTCCTGTTCATCGAGCGTTTCAGGCCACTTGTGCCGGGCAAAGAGCCTCAGTACTTGCGCGCCCAAAAAGGCCGTCGCGTCGACATCCGCCCGCCCCTGCGCCTGCCGTTCTTCCCGATCTTCGGGCAAGCCGACAAAGGTCCCGCCGCCGGCATAACCGATCATCAACCCCGACCGCAAACATTCGTTTCGCACATGGCGCAAATAGTCCAGGTCTCGTTTCATCCCCGACAAGTGCAAGTCCACCGCGTCCAATTGCAGCGCTTTGGCCTCAGCGATCGCGGCGGCTATCGTCATCGTCGGCGTCTCACGGGCCATCATTCCCAGGCGAATCATAAAACCTTCTCCTCTTACTTCAACGACAAATGGTGGCTGCCGTCAATCGGCTTTTGTCGAACCTGATATGCTTTTGCCGACACGACCTCCACCGTCAGGGTTTGTGATCGGTGTTGACCGGCGCTTCGTCGCTTTCGAGGAAGCGCTCGATCGTATTGTGCGTCGCCGGACCGGTGCGAAAGTCGGCAATCCACGGTTCGCGAAAATAGGCCTGCTTCTCTCGAGGCAATCCCGCGACCACCTCCGGCGCGATGGTCAACCGGTGCCAGTGCGTCGCCAGATGCGAGTAGGCATTGAGCACCGCCACCCGCGGCGTATCCCGCTGCCAATGCGGACCGGCGTGGCATAGATTCTCAGTAAAGAAGATCGCACTGCCCGCCGGGCATTCGTAGCTGGTGAGGAATTCGCTGCGCTGCCCGTCTTCGAGCGACATATGCTCCGGGTGCATCGGGAAATTGGCCTTGTGGCTACCCGGGATAAAATGCGTCGCGCCGTCTTCCTTGCGGATATCGGTCAACTCAAAGACCACCCGCACCATGCCCGCGTGGATGCGCCCGTTCTGACAGCGATAGCCGAAAATCGGGTCGATCTGACCCGGCCCGCCACCGTGCAGGTCCCCGGCCCACTCGCCCTTTTTGCGCCAAACGCAAAACGTGCCCTCCAACCGCACGTCTTGGCCGATAACCTCGTGCAGCACCTCCACTACCTTTGGGTGGTCGATCAATACGCTCGACGCCCCGCCGGGCACCCCACGTTCTGCGACCGGTAACGACTCCGGGTCGTGTTTAATGCGGTCGATCTGGTCAATAATCGCCGCGATCTCGTCGGGCGCCAGAATCGCCGGGCGCACTAGAAAGCCCGTCAGATCAAAGCGAAACCTCTCCTCGTCGGTCATGCCCGACACTTGCTCTTTAGCCATATCTCTCAATCCAGTGGTGGTTGCGTAATAGTATTCAAACCCATCGGGTCTCGGCCTGAAATCTGCATCAGCGCATGCTCTGGCGAATCCCACGTGAGCACTTTGACCATCGGCACCACCACCCGCACCGCCAGCCCGATGCGCCTTTTCTGCGAACGGTTGGGTTCGGAGTGATGGACGGTGCGCTCGTTGAAAAGAATAAACTCTCCCGGTTTCATCTCAAGATTTACCGCCTGGTGTACATCGAGATAATCCGGGTCACCCATTTCCGCGAAGACCATGTCCTCGCCCGCCTTGATATGCGGCAGCGTTTTGCGGTGCGATCCGGGAATAACTTGCAGGCAGCTATTCTCGACCGTCGATTCATCGATCGCGATCCAGGCCGAAGAAATGATGGGCGGTTCTAACGGCCAGTAGTTGTGGTCCTGGTGCCAGGGGATCTCCTTGGCGCCGGGTTCCTTGATAAAGAAATTCGTTCGCCACATCAGCAAATCTTCGCCATACAGGCACTGCATCCGCCCGATAATCGCCGGATCGGTTGCCAGGTCCCAAATCAACTTTTTGTCGAGGTGGCGGTTGTGGATTTTTGTCTTGTGGTCTGGCGGATTACTGTCGAGTACGGCCTCTACTCCGAAACGCCACTCGGCCATCTCCGTCGGACTGCACAGGGTAAAGGGTCCGAGAAAACCCTGTTCGCGAAACTGGTCCATCTCGGCAGCGCTCAAAACAGCCGATGTTTGCGTTGCGGTCATACTTTATCCCTTCCTGGCTTCTCGCCGAAACCTAATATCAGCAGTCTTCGGCTACATAATAATCAAGGATGGGGCCCGAGAGCAATTTTTCATTGCACAGGCCCCAAGGACGCCGCCTCGCTGATATGTTGGACGATATACTGAGGTCTGGAAAGTCTGGGGTACGCCGGTGCGGGTCCGCATGGCACAAGCCCTAAGCCAACACCGCCGATCTCAAGCGCCTAAATGTACAGCCAGACGCTCTTGCCGCTTTTTCATATTCACCGGCTTGATCAAATAGTCGTCGATCTTCCAGGTGAGCACTTCCCTGATGATCCGCTGGAGCGGCTCCACCGTCAGCACGATCATCGGCACCTTCTTGAACTCGGCGTCCCCACGCAGAAACCCTGGCGTATCCAAGCCACCCATTTCGCCCATGTTCAAGTCCAAGACGACCATCGGCTCCCTATAAATTTTCCAGTTCCGCGTTCAATGCGCCAATGTTTCCAACCAGGCGTTCGTACAAATCCGGTGCCGTAGCCAGATCCCCCTCAAACCCCTTATCCTGCAAAGCCGTGATCGTCTCGACCGCGTCGCGCATATGCCAAGTGGCGATCATACCTTTCAGCGCATGGGCAATCTGCCCAACCCGATCCGCGTCCCCTGCCGTAATCGCCTGCTGTAGGTCTGCTAGTTTAGGTGGATATTCTTCAAAGTAGATGCCGATCATGGTCCGCAGGAGCTCTTCATCGTTGTCCATAAAGTCAAGCACCGCCACCCGGTCGATACGACCCGCCGCCCTCATCGCCTCTGTCGTTTCCTCGATGCCTACCGCTTGGCTGCCAACTCCGGCGAGCGCCGCGTAGAGCAGCTCGGACTTGATCGGCTTGGACAGATACTGGTCCATACCCACGGCGAAACAGCGCCCGACATCCTCTTTGGTCACCCGGGCGGTAAGCCCAATGATCGGAATATGGCCTCCGGTTTCCCTTTCACGCTCGCGAATCTCCGCCGTCGCCTCCCACCCGTCCATTCTCGGCATCTGCACATCCATCAACACCAGGTCGAAAGCCTCTTTTTCCAAGGCGTCTAACGCTTCCAAGCCATCCTCCGCCAATTCGACGGAATGACCTTGTTTCTGCAGCAGGCCGATCCCCACCCGCTGATTAAATATATTGTCCTCTACTAGCAGGATATGTAGGGGGATCTGTAGCGACTTCTCGATGGGAGCATCCTCAGACGGCTGCGCCGTCTCGACCATATCCGGACGCACAATACGCATAATAAGATCCAATAGTTCGCCTCGGGCGATGGGTTTGTGCAAGTGGTATCCGATTTCCAGAGCCTCGAGACGAGCGATATCTCCACTCTCATTGCTGGAGGTCAAAAACGCGATCGGCAGGCCCCCGTAAGCCGGATCCGCACGTATGCGCTCCGCCGTGGTTAAACCATCCATATCCGGCATCTGCACATCCATCAGCACCAGGTCAAATGGCGCTTCAGCCCCGGCCAACGCGGCGAGGGCCGCACGTCCTTCGGCAACCGATGTCAGCTGCATTTTCCATTGCGCAAGCACCTCTTCGAGAATCCGTCGGTTGGTGTCGTTATCGTCGACAATCAAAACTCGCAGCCCAGCCAAATCCCCAACCACGGCCAAGTCATCGTCGGCGTCGGGCTGCACACCCAGTTCGACTGCAAAATAGAACGTGCTGCCCCGACCTTCTTCGCTCTCGACCCACAGGCGCCCGCCCATTAGATCCGCCAGCCCAGTCGAAATAGTCAATCCCAACCCCGTGCCCCCGTAGTGGCGGCTCGTCGACCCATCTGCCTGAGTGAACTTCTCGAAAATAACCTGTTGCTGGGTCTGCGAGATCCCGATCCCCGTGTCGCGCACTGCGATCTGTAACTGCACGCAATCCTCGTCCCGCGCCTCTACTTCGACTCGTACCACCACTTCTCCGGCCGCGGTAAATTTAATGGCATTACTGACTAGATTCAGCAAGATTTGGCGCAGACGCAACGAATCACCCATAAGCCTGTCGGGAACCTCGCTGCCGATATAGTGGATCAGTTCCAGACCCTTTTCGTGGGCGCGTCCAGCCTCGGTTTTCACCAGCATATCCAAACACTCGGAGAGGGAGAATTCCCCCTCGTCGAGGACCATTTTATTGGCCTCGATCTTGGAAAGGTCGAGAATATCGTTGAGTAGGTCCAAAAGCAAGGACGATGCGATCTGGATCGATGCTAGATAATCGCGCTGGTGGTCGGAAAGCGGGGTATCGGCAAGCAAGCTGCCCATGCCGATGATCGCGTTCATCGGCGTGCGGATCTCGTGGCTCATATTGGCCAAAAACTCGCTTTTCGACTGGTTGGCCGACTCGGCCATTTCTTTGGCCCCCTGCAACATCTTCTCGTAATCGCGTCGCTCCAACAGCACGCTGACCAGCTGCCCCAACAATTGGATAAAGTCCTTGTCGGCCTGGCTGAAATCCTCCACCCTCGGGACGGAGCTGGAAAAATTGAGGGTGCCGTAGCGAGAAGAACCTACCCAGACCACTACGCCGATATAGGCTTCGAGGTTGAATTGTTCGTAGCTGGGATGCCTGTTCCACCGCGATTCCCCTATATGGGCTATCGCCAAAGGAACATCCGCCTCCAGGGTAAGACTACAAAAGGTGACGCCAAGGGGGAAAACCGCCCCGGACTCGAGATCGGTCCCGGGGGCGTAGACATATTCGATCGTGTAGTCCTCCTCCACGATGCGGCTCACTATGCCGATATCCAGCGCGAAGGTCTCACTGGCGAGATGCAGGATCTCTATCAACTGGCGGTCCAGGCCCCAATCGCGGTTGGCGATGATCCCATGCAGCGCGTGTACCCGGCTGACTCGAAGTTCTAAGGCCCTCTCGACCTTCTGGCGTTCGTCGACCTCGCCGGCCAACTTGGCCTGTAGCTCAACCAGATCTATCAACAAGAGCTCGGATTCGACGAGCGCGCCAAGATCCTGCAAAAGCACTTTGTCCTCCGCGCTAAAAACGCGCGGCTGCCGATCGATAAGGCACAAAGTGCCGACCAAATTACCATCCACCACCAACGTCTTACCGGCGTAAAAGCGAATATCGGGATCACCCGAGACCAACGGGTTATCGACGAAACGCTCGTCCTTAGTCGCGTCTTCAACCACCAGGATTTCGGTATTGAGAATAGCGTGGCCGCAAAAGGATATATCGCGCGAGGTTTCGCTGATGCCGAGGCCGTAACTGGACTTGAACCATTGACGATTCACGTCGACGAGACAAACCAGGGCGATCGGCACATTAAAAAAATGGGCCGCGAGCCGGGTAATCCGGTCAAAGCGCTCTTCCGGATCCGTATCGAGGATTTTCAACGATTGCAATGCAGCGATGCGCTGGTCTTCGTCGTCTGGTAAGGGAGGAACTAACATCAAATCGCTCCGTGGTTCACGGTAGATTGTGGTTTTTGGTCTATTGTTGTAAGGACAGAATATAACTTATCTTTGCTTATCATACCCAATTAAAATGGAAATGCCATGCCCAATCAAGTCGTCGTCTGCGCTCATCGGGGTGCATCCGGCACGCACCCCGAAAATACGATCCCCGCTTTCGTCGAAGCCGCCGCGCTAGGGTGCGAGATGGTCGAATTCGACGTCAGAGCCACGGCCGACGGCCATCTGGTGATCCTGCACGACGAAACGGTTGACCGCACCACCGACGGCACGGGGAAAATCTGGCAACTCTCGTTCGCGGAGACCAGGCGACTCAACGCCGACGCGGGCCACGACGCGCATGCCGGCGTTCAGATCCCGACATTGGACGAAACACTGGACTGTCTGCCCGGCGGGATGCAACTCAATATGCACGTCTACCCCGGACCGTCGGACGGGGACGCGATCATCGACCAGGTATGCCAAACGATAAAGGTGCGAAACCTTTACGCCACCGCCTTTATAGCCGGTTCCGACGAAGTGATGCAACTCGTGATCAATACCGACGCCAAGGTACGTCGCTGTCTACTCGGCAGCCAGCACCGCGTCGAGATATACGCGCAACTCGCCAAGCAGATGGGTTGTTGCAACGTGCAACCCCTGCATCGCATCGTCAGTAAGGAATTCTGCGATAAAGCCCATCGCCTGGGGTTGTTCATCCACCCGTTCTACGCAGACGACGAGGCGGAAATGACCCGACTTATCGAATGCGGGGTGGACGGCATTTTGACCAACTACCCCCAGCGATTGATTCGACTCCGCAAAACCTTATCATAAATCACCTCCCAGACAGAAGGCCCATGCCATGATCGACAAATCCACCTTCCAATGGCCACAAGGGCGCAAGGGGGCCGTCTCTATCACCTACGACGACGCCCTGCCGTGCCATCATCAACTCGTCGCACCGGCCTGGGAAGCCGTCGGCTTGCGCGCAACCTTCTACACGCCGATCCGCTCCACACTGATGGAAGACGTCGAAGCCTGGCGCGCCGTCGCCACCAAGGGCCACGAATTGGGCAACCACAGTCTTTTCCCCCCCTGCCGCAAACGCGACCTCGGCGATCCGGCCTGGCTGCCCGACCACTACGACCTGCGCGACTACACGCCCGAGCGCTGGCGCGACGAGATGCGCGTCGCCGATTTCGCGCTATCACTAATCGACGGGGAGGACAAGCGCTCCTTCGGCAATACTTGTTGCAATACCGAAATAGGCCAAGGGGAAACGCTGACAAGCCTCGATCCGATTATCGAAGAATTGTTCATCGCCGGGCGCGGCGCCTACAACAAAAAATCCGTGCATATCGGCGATCTAAATTACAATGCCCTCGGCCATTGCAGCGGCGACGGGCGCAGCGGCGCCGAACTAAGCAAGGAAATCGAACAAGCCGTAGCCGCCGGCGATTGGATCATCTATATGATTCACGGCGTTGGCGAGGGCACACACGGATTATTTATCGACGAGGATGAGCACCGGCAACTAGTGCATTTTTTAGGCGAATCGCAAGACGAGATTTGGGTCGCGCCATTAAGGGAGATCGCGCAATATCTCAAAGCTTGCGAAAGGTGAGAGGATGACTCTTTCTGAGCCGATTAGCACTTAGTTGACCATCTGCATCAGGCGCTGGGTGATCGAGCCCTTCTGGGTCAACGCATAGATGATGATATTGACCGCCAACGGCACCGGCCAGGTCATGTGTGAGGAGGCCGGCCTCGTTGAACACCGCTCGCTGGGGGCCCCAGTGCCGCATGTGCAAATAGGCCGAAGCGGCACCAGGCCCACCATTAAAAACAAAGGTCAGCGGTCTCGCCGCCCGACTTTGCGCCAGATAGGCCACGTGAAAAATGCGGGCAATCGGCTTTTCCCGTTTGCGTAACACCACCCCATCGGCAATCGCCTCATAGCGCAGTTTTGTCCGGCCTAGTTGGTGCTTCGTCGTTTGGCCGCGATAAATATCCGTTAATTCTTCGTCGCTTTTTTTCGTCGCCCATTATTTCGTGCTATCCGACAATCTGATGTCGATGGTGCGCGAGAAACTCATCTCCATCCAACAGGCGCATCGCCAAACGGCGGCAACCAACAAACCCGCCTAAGCGCTGCGGCCCGCCCGCAGCCACAATACGCCCATCACCACCGCGACTACCGCCAGAAACGGCGCCACCAGGTGATTGAGCCTGTCCCAACCCAACATCCCCTCTAAGGGCGCCGCACTGAAAGTGGTCAGTACCAGCAACCCGAAGATCAGAAAGTCGTTGCAAGACTGCACCCGCGCCTTTTCTTCAGGCCGGTACGTCGTCGCCAATAACGCGGTCGCTCCTACAAAGAGAAAATTCCACCCCACGCCCAGCAGTGCCAACCCAATCGCGTAGTGGTAGCGCTCGATCCCGCTCAGATTGACCGCTATAGATCCCCCGAGCAGGCAAATCCCGGCAAACATGATCCGGTGCTCACCCCAACGCGAGATCAGATGTCCTGTAAAAAAAGACGGCACGAACATGCCCAATACGTGCCACTGAATCACCCAAGCCGTATCGGCGAAGGAATGCAGGTGCCGCTTCATCGCCAAGGGCGTGGCGTTCATCAACAGCGACATCACCCCCCAAGCGGCCACCGCCCCGATTACCGCCAGCGCGAAATCCGACTGCCGCGCGATTTGCGCCAACGAACGACCGCCGGCCCGTTTCTCCTCGACGCTGAGTGCGGGAAAGCGAACGAAACTGAGCACTAGCAGGACTAGCGAATGCACGATTGCGATGCCGAGAAAGGAGCCGGCAAACAGATCGTCGGGAAACCATTCCCGCGACCAGATCGCCAGATTCGACCCCGTTACCGCGGCGATAACCCCCCCGGCCATCACCAGCGAAATAGCGCGACTGCGAAAATCCTCCGCGACGACTTCGCCGGCAGCGAAGCGATAATAGGTCGCAAAGCCATTGACCGCACCGATACCCAACCCGCCCAGACACAATAACAAAAAATTTTCCTGGTATACCGCGATACACCCCATCACCCCCCCGAACACCCCAAGACCCGCGCCCAAGGCGAACCCCAGCCTACGGCCCCGCCGCTGCATCAGTCGCGCCGCCGGCACCGTCATTAGCATCGTCGCCACCGGCGCCAGCGCGATAGGTATCGTCGCCAACGCCGCACTCGGCGTCAAACGCTGGCCGACCAGCGCCATGCTCGATAGCATAACGATGCTCGCGGTGCGCGATAAAGCCTCGCAGAGAAAGAGCAGCGAAAGGTTTTTCACCTTAGGCCGGCCAATCCGCCCCGCCGTAATAGCGCGTGCCCTGGTGCCCCTTGCGCGGGATCGGCTCCGCCAGCTTCTCGCCCGGCGCCTCGACGTAGACCAGTGTACGCGGCTTGCCCGATTTCGGGTTGGTAGCCCCGCCCTTGAGCTCCTTGATTTTTAGCCGACCGCGGATATGGTGCTGAAAGATCGTATAGACATAATCCCCTACTTTCAGCTTCGAGGGCTGCCCCGCCATATGGAACTCGAACTCCTGCACGCTGCCGTCGTATAAACCATCGACCCTCTCCATCCCCTCGTCGGCCGGAATGGTCTTGGTAATGCCAAAGCTCATCGTCTCTTCTCCTTATCAATTCACGAGCGAACGCAAATCCCAAAAACGAAGCTCACCCTTTCCGCCTAGTCGCCACCGCTGCCGCCAACTCCTCCAGCACCGCTGCCGTGTCCTCCCATCCGATACAAGCGTCGGTAATGCTCTGCCCGTAGACCAATTCGCTACCCGCCTGCTGTTTCTGATTGCCTTCGACCAAGTGGCTCTCCAGCATCACGCCGAAAATATCCCGCGCACCGGCCGCCACCTGTTGCGCAACATCGCGCGCGACCGCGGGTTGGCGCTTGTGGTCCTTGTCACTGTTGCCGTGGCTGCAGTCGACCATGATGCGATGCGGCAACTCCGCCGCCCTCAGCTTGTCGGCCGCCGCCCCAACGCTGGCGGCATCGTAGTTCGGGCCCCGGCTGCCGCCACGCAGGATCAGATGGCAATGCACGTTGCCCGCGGTCTCGACGATCGCCGAAATGCCCTGCTTGGTCACCGAGAGAAAATGGTGCGGGTGGCATGCCGCGCCGATCGCGTCGAGTGCGATCTGCACATTGCCGTCGGTGCCGTTCTTGAAACCCACTGGCATCGACAGCCCCGAGGCCAACTCGCGGTGGATCTGGCTCTCGGTGGTCCGCGCGCCGATCGCACCCCAGCAGATCAAGTCGGCGATAAACTGCGGGCTGATCGTATCGAGGAATTCGGAGCCGGCCGGCAGCCCCATATCGGCCAGTTGCGCCAGTAGGCCGCGCGCCATGCGCAAGCCATTGTTGATGTCGAAACTGCCGTCCAAATGCGGATCGTTGATCAATCCCTTCCAACCGACGGTAGTACGCGGCTTCTCGAAATACACCCGCATTATTATGCACAGCTCACCACTTAGAGCCGTGGCCGTTTCTAACAAAAACCGGCCGTACTCGAGCGCGGCCTCCGGGTCGTGGATCGAACAGGGGCCGACCACTACGGCCAGGCGGTCGTCTTCCTCCGTCAATATCGCGTCGAGCGCGCGCCGAGTGGCCGCCACCGTTTGCGAAGCTTTTTCTGAAAGCGGCAATTCTTCCATCAGGATCGCCGGCGGGATCAGGGGTCTGAGTTGGGCTATGCGCAGGTCATCCGTTGATTCGAACAAGAAATCCAGCTCCTCTTAAATGAGTCCTATATGCAATACGAGCCGGCCGCCCTCGATGGCAACCTTTTTGAGCACCAGCTTGGCCAGCGACTCCTCGAAATCGTCCGGGTCGAGCCGGTATACCGCCAGTTGTTCCAAATAGCGCGAAAGAACCTGATTGGCCAGTTCGTGCGCAAGGGCCTGGTAGCGCCCCGGCACCTCCTTGAGATCCAGCGCGCTGATGCGGGAGTCCACCAGATAAAACTCGCCCTTGTCCGCCTTGTAGTCCACACCCGCGTCAAAAGCCATCATTCCGCGATACGCCCTACCGAGCGGCGGGACAATCTCCATCTCGGTGCGCAAACTGACGCGCGGCGAATCGGCCTTGAGCAATACCTCCGGCGCGCGCAAGACGACTTTGGCTAATGTACCCTGGCGCGTCAGCGGAAACTGCGGCGCGATTTTGGCCTGTAATTCCGCCGCCGTAAAAACGACCTCCCGACGAAAGGTCTCCTTGCATCCGAATAAACCTATCAACACTAAGAACCCCCAGCAGGCGACCCTCAAAGCGTTGCACCAGGCGTCCACCCCAAACCCGCGAAGTCCTTGCCGGTAACTTTCTTCATCCACTGCGCGCGCTCTCGATCGGCGCGCAATTCCTCGTCGAGATCCTCAGGGCGGTATACTTTACCCTCGCGCACCGTCAACACCGGCTCGATCTTGCGGTTGCCCCGCTCGCGGCGCCCGCGTACGTCAGCGAATTCAAACGCTCCCTGCAGCATCTCAAACGCCGCCAGATCAGCGACCGTGCCCACTCGCAATGTGCCCAACTCGTCCGCGCGACCGATCGCGCCTGCCGCGGCAGTCGTCGACTGATGCACCACGCGCTCAAACGATACGCCGAGATTGAGCAGTTTCGATGCCGTCTCCGGCATACTCTCGATCGGGCTGTCCCAACTACTGACGTGTAAGTCGGTGCTGATAACATCAGCCAGAAAACCGTTGGCCAGCGCGCTGATCGCGACCCCATAGTCAAAACTGCCGCCCCCGTGCCCCAGGTCGAAAAGTACTCCCCGCTCCCTCGCCGCCCACACCTCGGCCACCACGGCCCCTGAATCATCGACGACCCCGTCACCGGTTCCTTGGTAACAGTGGGTGACGATATCGCCCGAGCGCAATAACGATAGCACCTGATCCACCGGCACACCATTGGCGATATGCACCATCACCGGCATGCCCGCCCACGCCGCCGCCTGCACCCCCAGACGCAATGGCTCGACACCGTTTTCACCGACCTGAAAGCCGCCCTGTCGCACCTTGATACCCGCGCAATGCCGCTGCCAGTGATGGGCCGCGAAGGCCGTGCGCTCCGGGTCGGCATAACTCAAATCGACCATCTCTCCTACCGGCCCATAGGTCAAACCGATGCCCGAGATATGCACATAGCCCAACACTTGCGTCCTGGCCGGTTCAATCACATAGTCGACAAAACCCTGAAAATTGGCCCATCCCGCGCTACCCGCGTCGACGATCGTCGTCACCCCCGTGGCCAAACACAGCGTATCCCCGCGGATTCCCCAGGTCGTACTGCCGGCATAGAGGTGCGCGTGAATGTCGATCCACCCCGGCGTCAGTATCTTGCCCGACAGGTCAATCGTCTCCGTCGCCGCATCGACGACCCCCTCTTTCACCGCGGCGATTTTTCCGCCGATGATACCGACGTCACGTATCCCGTCGATATCCTGCGACGGATCGACAACTCGCGCGCCTTTCAATAACAGATCGTATGCCATTTCTTTGCTCTTTCTCAGCGTAAGGGCTCAATGATGGCGGCAAGAGCTGCGGGGGAACGGGCTATTTGAGGGGAAGCACCTTCGCCCGAACAACCCTCGGAAACTTTCAGTAATTTCCGCGGGAACCCGTAGAAATGCCATGAAATCCTAGCAAGCATCTTAAGAAAACCTGACTATCTTAAGCTACGAATACATGCACCGACTCTCCCAACACACCGGCTAAAGTCTCTCCCTAACCCCCATTTTCCCTTCTAGGCAACAGCCCCCAATGGCCTGCAGCCATTTTCCCTCCCAAGCCCGAGCCATAGGTCTTCCTCTCAGGCAGAGCGAAGGTGCGGGGGTTTGAGAATTAGAAGGCGCGCTCGTAGACCACGAATCCCAAGGATTTAGTGACACAAAGAGTCCGCACACGGTACGATAGCGCTGGCCTCCCGCCAACCACTAAGGCGACTGCACTTCACCAGGGAGTGACCGCTGTTGCGATCTTTCTACCCGCCTGGACGGCCTTCGCGCCCTCGGATGCAGACCCCACACCACAGCGTTAATCCCACAGATCATCTTGACACAACACCCGCAAAGCTCGAATTTTCCCCAGCAATTATAGCACAAAATAGCACACAAGGAGACAGATCGCCGTGAGCAACACACCACCATCTGGAGGCATCTGCCTCCCAGCAGCAACCCTGCAAAAATTCGTCGCCGAACTCTTCCAAAAAGCCGGTACCAACAAGCCCGACGCAGCACTCATCGCCGAATTATTAACCGCCACTGACCTGCGCGGCGTGCACAGCCACGGCACGCAACAGACCCCCGGTTACACCCGCCTGATGCTCGAAGGCCGCGTCAATCCCCGGCCTAATATAAAGGTGGTCAGCGAAACCACCACCGCCCGCGTCTACGACGGCGACGGCGGCATGGGCCATTTCCCCTGCCACCAGGGCATGCGTTGGGCGATTGAGACCGCGCGAGAATACGGCACCGCCGCCGTGACGACCCGCAACCATTTCCACTTCGGCAGCGCTGGCAAATATTCGCGCATGGCCGCGGCAGCCGGATGCCTCGGCATCGCCATTTCCTCGCATCGTTACGACCTGCCCCCGGACGCGCTGATCAAATACGTCAACGCCACCTCACCGATCAGCGTAGCCTTTCCCAATGGCGAACAGCCGCCTCTTGTCCTCGATATGGGCGCCGCGATGCTGCCTTGGGACGAGAAATTATACGAGCAAGTCCCCTTCGCCTTCTTTAAGGAGCTTGGCATCGGCGCAATCAACCGGGCGTTGGGCGGCGTCATGGCTGGGATCTTCCTACCACAATTTATCCCGCCCGAGTCGCCCTGGGAATCCAACCAGGGATCATTTCTCGCCGTCTTTGATATCCGCGCATTTATGCCGCTCGAAGAGTTTAAGCAACAAATGGACCACTTCGTCGCTGCTGCCCGACAGATGCAACCCTTCCCCGGCACGGACCAAGCCGCGCTGCCTGGCGGGCTAGAGTGGCAGCGAGAACTTGATTACACCCGCGACGGTATTCCCATCAGCCCCCGTCACCAGCAAGCACTGCAAGACCTCGCCGACGAACTAGAGGTCGAGACCCCCTTCGCGCAACACGCACACACCCGCTTCGACGCCGAATAGAGGAAACGATGAGCCCATACCGCGTCCTATCCAGTTGCACCATCGAATTCCAAGGCCAGAGCCCGGTCACCGAAATGATCGAATCGGCTGGTTTCACTATTGACGTAAAACGACCGCAACCCGGCTGGCTCGATCCGGAAACGCGCGAGAAAATAATCGGCTACCAGGCCCTGATCGCCGGCGGCGAAAATCTCAACGCGGAGACCATGGATCGCGCCGACGACATGCTGATCATCGCCCGCAACGGCGTCGGTTACGACAAGGTCGACCTCGACTACTGCACCGAACGCGGCATCATCGTCACCAATACCCCCGGTGCCATGGCCGACGCGGTGGCCGACCAGGCTTTCGCCCTCTTGCTCGGGCTCAGCCGCCAACTGGTGCTCGGCGACGCTCGAGTCAAAAAGGGCGACTCCTACGATATACCCATCGGCGAAGATCTTACGGCGATGACTTTGGGGCTTTTCGGTTGCGGCCATATCGGCGCCGAGGTCATCCACCGCGCCCTCGGTTTCAAAATGCGGGTCCTAGTCCACGACCCCTGGATCGACGGCGACAAAATTCGCGCACTGGGCGCCGAACCGGTCGACCGCGAAACGCTGTTGGCGCAATCCGACGCGATTACCCTACACGTACCGCTGACGGAGGCCAACCAAGAAATGGTCAACGGCGAATTCCTGGGACAAATGAAAAAAGGGTCCTATCTGATCAATACGGCGAGAGGCGGCTTGGGGGACGAAGCCGCGCTAATTGCGGCGCTGAAAGACGGGCATCTAGCCGGTGCCGGTCTCGATTGCCAAGCAACTGAGCCTCCGCAAGGCCAATCCCTGGAGTTAGTCCGCCTCGACAGCGTACTCGCCCTGCCACACTCCGGCTCCAAGACCCTGGCCGCCCGCAAACGCATGGCCATCTTCGCCGCCGAAGGCATCATCGCCCGACTGCAAGGCAAGATGCCCAATCACGTAGTCAATAAGGCCGTGCTAGAAAAACTGGACCTGGCGGGCTAACGCTGCTCGATCCAAGCTTCGTACTCCGCTCGCCGGGCGTGGCCCGGCCGCAGCCGCAATATACAAAGTGGACTAGCAGAAAGATCCATCAACGACAGGCAATACGGCATGCGAATAGTCTGCCGACAACCGATAGGGCATCGCCAGTAGCACCAAAGAACGCCAGGCGATCGCGCCAGCGTTCACAATCGGTAACGGAGCATCGAACGCCGCTAGCGGCTTAGTTGCCGTGCAGGTCGCAGCGATAACCTGCCCCCTGCAATTGCGTGGAGACCAGACGCTCAAGCACACGCAGCCGCAACCGGTCCTCGACCGCCGCCATCTCCGGCCGCCCCGCCAGGTTCACCATTTCATCGGGATCGTTTTGTACGTCGAAGAGCAGGTAAACCTGGCCCGCGCAGTTGAGCGCGACCTTCCACTGGTGATCCAACAACATGATTTCACCGACCAGTTCTGCAATAACCTCTGTTCGGTGTTCGACCCGCGGATCCTCTAATACCGGGTTCAACGAACACCCGAACTGAGGGTAGTCCACACGACCGCCGGCCATTTCGACCAGCGTCGGCCCGATATCGATCCACTCCACCAACGCCTCGCTAACCGCTGCCTCTACCATCTCGGGCGTTCGCACAATCAAGGGCACACGCACGGCTCCGTCGAGAAAATTCGATTTGTAGATCAGACCGGCGTCTCCGTTCATCTCGCCGTGATCCGAGACCAGCACCACAATAGTATTTTCCCACTCCCCACGCCCCTTGATCGCCGCAAAAATTTGACCAATCTGCTCGTCGATCAGCGCAATGTTGCCCGCGTAATTGGCGCGCATCGCCGCGATATCGTCAACCGAGGGATCAACAGCCGACGCCAGCATGCGATCCAATTCCCCGAGCGGCCGCCCCGCCACACCCTCGGGTGCCCGGCGTGCCCGGGGCATCGCAAGCGGGTCGCAGAGCGAAGCGAAAGGCTCAGGCGTATCCCAAGGTTCGTGTGGGCCGCCGAAGCTCACCCAACAACACCAAGGCTGCTCCAGGTCATACTCGGTTATATACTGCCGCGCCTGCTGTCCCACATAGACATCGGCGTAGTGCTGCAACCCCAGCGGCGAAGGCCGTACCATATGGGGTTTGTCGCGAAAACGCTCTTCGTAATCTGCCCGATACGCGTCCCAGACCCCCGCTGCCTGCCAAGCCGCCGTCATATGCGAAAGCACCCGCGCACTGGCCCTCGGCCCGCCAATCTCGTCTACGTCATCCAGGCCATACGAGCGCATAAGATCTTCGCGCTCGCGCAAATCGCCCTGATGCGGATGCAGATGGGTCTTGCCGAAGAGCGAAGTACGATAACCGGCAGCGCGCACGCACTGCATCCAGGTCGGTTGTTCCGGGCTCGGCTGGCTGCGTTGGTTCTGCCACACGCCGGTATGGTGCGGATAGAGCCCGGTGGCCAAACTCAGTCTGGCCGGCACGCAGACTGGCGAGGTCGTAATACAATTGCTAAAGCGCATACCCTCAGCGGCGAGGCCGTCGAGATGTGGCGTCGGCACCCAGCCGCCGCTTGCCCCGAGCGCATCGGCGCGTTGTTGGTCCGTCATCAACAACAGGATATTGGGTGTTATCGTTTTATGCCGCGCCGCGTCGGGATCCATACCAGCCAATGCTCAATCTTCCCCCAGCTCAACATCCCGCGGCATGAAGAATTCGTATTGCTCCGGTTTGGCGTAACCGTCCATTTCCGTCAATTGTACTCCAGGACTCACAATGGCCGCCTCGACGATTCGCTTGTTAAAATCGCTGATATGCTCCCCCGCCAGATAATCAGCCACCGGCATCCACAGGCTCTCGGCAATCTCCTCTTCCTGAATCGTGATCTCGGTACTCAGCGGCCGCAAGCGGCAAACAAAATAAATATCCGATTTGCCATAGCGATAGCCGTGCCAATGGCGGAAGCAGACCAGCGCGTCGAACTCGGTTTCGATGGCGGTCTCTTCCAATACTTCGCGGACCACCGCTTCGGCCAAGTGTTCCCCCGCTATAAGCTGCCCGCCGGGCAGTTTATAGCGCGGCGGGCTCCCGTCGCTGCGGTGGTGTTTTTCGCTGACCACCAACAGCTCCTGGTCCTCGTTGAGCACTACTCCGCCGGCGCCTATATAATGCGAAGCATAGGCCGGCACAAAAGCGCCTTCCTGCAACTGCAAAGTCAACATTAGATAACCGTCGCCGCTGTGGTGAAACACAAAACCGACCGCCACCGCCTGGGGGATTAGCGCCGCCTTGTCTATCGTGACCTCCAACCAAGCGACCTTATAACCCTCTTCCTTCCAGGATGCGAGCGAGACGCGCAATTCCTCGGCGAATGCTTGCGCGTCTGCGTTCAGGGCCTCGGGCTTGGGCAGAATGCCGCCAAAGGGGTTGGTCGTCGCTGCAATAGGTTCCATTTATCCTGCCTTCCGTAAAGGGTCGCTATAAATAGCAAAGCCCGTTTAACGTGTCAAGCGAGGAGCTGCTGTCCGCACGAAGTGATTTCTCAGGGGTGAATATTTTTGCCCTGCAACCAGCACTTTAATTCTACCGCGTTTTCCCCTTCCGGCGCGAGCCTTATATAGAGACCCGCACATGCTCTATCACCTCGCCTCCCGGAAACACGCCGCGCCAGAAGCGCCACCCACACGACGGTACCGGCCCCATACAAGGCGCTGAGCAACCGCACCACCCCCATCAACTCGAGCCGGTCCCATAAATAATGGAATGCCAGGAACTGTTCGAACGAATAACCGGCGGCGAAAGTATTCTGCCACGCGAAATAGGTTAGGTAAACCAGGGCTAGGAGATAATAATGGAAGGTCAGATAGGTGAAAAAATGTGGATTGAGATCACCACCAAAGAAACTAAGCGGAAAAAAAACTGTATTCGTCAGGGTGCAGCCAACTAGGCAGCCCGAAACCCAGCGGCCACATCCTCAAAGCCAGTGCGGCAAACCCGATCAGCGCAATCGCAAGCATTAATTAAGTCAACGCGCTGACGCGGATTTCGCCGTCCAGGCACACCTCGTAAACCGCCCCGGTCTCCAACGGGAAATCCGGCAACGCCTCTAGCCCAACGCCTGTCCAATACAGCAGCGCGACAATAATCGGATCCCGGTGCGACACCGCAATGACCCGTCCACCCGCATGCCGCGTCCGAACCCGGTCAGCCCATCGCAGGAATCTCATGCGTATCGAAGCCGCCGATTCGAGTTCCGGGTGCGCCCCCTCCTCAGTTATATAAGGACGCGGCAACTCTTCAAAACGCCGCCCCTGAAAACTGCCGATGCCCGTCTCGATGATTTCTTGCTCAGTCACCGGCAACAAGCCCAACGGTTCGGCTAACAACCCCGCCGATTCCTGCGCCCGCTGCAATGGCGAGGCATAAAGCGCGCTAAACGGGCCATGCGTCGCCAGGACCTCCGCCGCACCCGCGATCTGCCCGCGCCCGCGCTCGCTCAGCCCGAAGCCGGGCAGATGGCCGTAGATCACGCCCGCTGGATTGTGAACTTCACCGTGACGGACCAAGTAGAGGGTTACTGATGTTTTGTCGCTTGTCGGGTCGAGCATATCTTTCTCCTAAAGGAGACCATCATGGATAGCAACCTACTGCGCGTCGCCGGTGCACAAATACCCGTGTGCACCGATATCGAGGCAAATGTCGAAACCATTATGCGGGCAATCGATTTCGCCGGCACCGAACAAGCGGACATTCTACTGACCCCTGAAGGCTCGCTCAGCGGCTACGCGCCCGATTTCGATACAGCCGCCGTTAAACGAGCATTGGCGAAAGTCACCGCCGCCGCCGCCCGCGTGAATGTCGGTTTAGCGCTGGGGACCTGTTTCGTCGAAGACGACGACCGCTGTTATAACCAAATCCGCTTCTATGCCCCAGACGGCGCGTATTTGGGTTTTCACTCAAAAACCCTGACCTGCGGCAGCCTAACCGACCCGCCGCGCGGAGAAATCGAACACTATGCCGTCGCCCCACTGCGCCTTTATGACTGGCCCGACACCCTGATCGGCGGCCTGATCTGCAACGACCTCTGGGCCAATCCCGGCTGTACGCCGCAACCCGACCCCCATCTGACCCAGCAACTCTCCGACATGGGCGCGCGAGTCATCTTCCACGCCGTCAACGGCGGTCGCAAAGGCGACGAATGGTCGCAAGTCGGCTTCCAGTATCACGAAACCAACTTGCGGATGCGAGCCCGGGCGGGCAAGCTGTGGATCGTCACCGTCGACAATTGCCTGCCAAAGAAATGGCCCTGCTCCGCCCCCTCGGGCGTCGTCTCCCCCACCGGCGAATGGGTTTGCCGTGTCGACAGCCAAGGAGAACAGTTTTTCGCCTATTCTATCGCGGGCTGATCCGCTGCGGCAACCTTCTGCAATACGTAGACCGCCGGGAAAATGCCGCCGGTCTCCACCACCCGCTCCTCTATGGTCTTGAATAGACCCAACTGGACTAGGCCGCGATAAAATTCCGTGCGCTTGAATACTATGATAACCAGCATCCCATCTTCGTCCAACAAAGTCCAACATTCCTGTAAGATTCGTCGGTAGAAACGGTAAAAATTCAGATGTTGGCCAAAGCGGATCCCGTAGGGCGGATTGGTGACGATCGCACCGAAGCGCCCCGCCGGATACGCCGCGCTCAATTTGCGCGCATCGCCCTGCGAAAGATGCAAACGATCTTCAATCCCCTCTGCCACGGCGTTCACACGCGTCCCCTCGACCGCACGCGCGTCGATATCGCAGCCGTGCAGTTCCAGGTGCGGGTAGAGCTGCGCCGCCTCGATAAGGATCGTGCCCGAACCACAGAACGGGTCGAGCAGGGCACCTTTGGCGTCCGGCCGCAACTGCGCCCATTGCAGCAGCGCGTAAGCCACCGGAGCCTTGAGCGCGGCGCGCGGTGAGCTACGCCGCTGATAGCGATTGCTCAAGGCCTTTTTGCTCAATTGCAAACCGACTAAACAAATGCGGTCGTAAACGTCGACGCGAATATTGACGTCGTGGTTTTCTAGATCCACCGCGCACCCGTATTTTCGCTGCAACACCGTGCCTGCCGCTCGCTGTACATCCATACTGGTAAAAAGATGATGCCCTGTGCGCTTGGTGGTCACGCGAAACTTTTTCGCCTCCACCATAGCTCCAACGGTTAAAGCTTCCAGCTCGCGCTCAATCTGCCGCAAGTCGTGCTCTCCATACAACAATGCAAATCCGTGCAGCGGAATCTGCACGTGATGCACCGAGCGCATCTGCAGCACGATCGCTTCCAGCGATGGCAAATGCCCCTCGCATTCCGCCAACACCTGCCCGCCAAACCCGAAGGGCTTTTTGACAACCTGGACAATGCCAATTTCCGCCTCTTGCAGCCGCTGAGCCAATTCGCTCTCAACCACGCTCTCCAAGCCCGGATTGGTCGTAAAAAACAACCGCGTCCCATTGGGATCCGCTGCGCCGAGCAGTATATCCGGCGCGCCGGTTTGCCCATTCCCCGCCCGCTCGCTACTATCGCCTGTATCCATAGCCATAAAACATAGCCCAATGCCCTTCTGAAGCAAACCATGTCAGAGACCGCACCCCTGCTCTACGATATCTACCTCACCGCCGCCAACAACACCCTGCGCTACGCCCTCGGTCGCGGCAGCAACCGCCCCCTGCTCATCATCGGTCTCAACCCCAGCACCGCGAATCAATACACCCGCGACCAGACCCTCACTCGCGTCGAGCACTTCAGCCGCCGCCGCGCCAATGGCCTGATCATGTGCAACCTCTACCCCCTGCGCGCCACCGACCCCGACGACCTGCCGAAGAAAGCAGATCCCAACCTGATCCGTCAAAATACCGACCACATCTTAAACTTGGCACAGAAAATTAAAAAACCCGAAATCTGGGCTGCATGGGGCGATCCAATCGACAAGCGGTCCTATCTCGCCGAGAGCTTGAATCACCTACACACCGCGCTCGCTCGACTCGCTCCTCGTTGGATACAATCCGGCCCCACAACCGTAAAAGGCCATCCCCGCCACCCATCTAGATTGGCTTATAAAAATCGATTCTCCGCTTTCGACATAGGCGCTTATCTCGCCGATCTCAATCACGGGTCATAGTGCTCCGAGCATAACACGACCTGCAAAAACAGAGCACGAATAGAACAGGCCCCCACTCCGATCCAAGCATAGCGGAGGGCCGGGGAACTGCCGCAGGGCCAATCTCTCCCCAAGGTCACCGGTTGAACTATATCGCCCCCCACTCCCGAGGTAAGCGCGCCGCCGCTGCGTTACCTCCGCAAGCTTATAAGGCCGCCTTGGCTTTGCCCGAAGGTAGCCCCCCGGCCCGCAGCGTGAGCCCCACTTCTGGATACCTTGCCCCCTAGACCCTATACTACCAACAAGCAATAAATACTCCCTTAGGCCCAGAGAAGCATACCATGCAACGCGCCCTGCAAAAAAAGCTCATCGGCCCGCAAGCCCAACGCGAACTGCTCGCCTTCCTCGGCAACCACCTCCCGCACTTCAAAACTCCCGTCTCCGCCGCCGCCTGGCGCAAAAAAGCCCCAACTCTGCGCGGCGAAATGCTCGCCCTATTCTTCCGTGGCCATCCCACAGGCCTGCTCACCGAAAAAACGCAAGTCCACTGGGGCGATCGCATCCAGACCGGCCAAGGTTATATCATTCGCAAACTGCGCTACGAAGGCTATCCCGGCCTCTGGGTCCCCGCTTTACTCTACGAACCCAGCGACCTGAGAAGCCCGGCCCCCGTCGTGCTCAATCCCAACGGCCACCACGCCGGCGGCAAAGCCATGGACTACAAACAGGCCCGCTGCATCAACCTCGCCAAACGCGGCATGCTGGCACTGAGCACTGAGTTTATCGGCATGGGGGAATTGCGTGCCGACGCCGAACACAATCGCATTGCGCACTTAGACCTCTGCGGTGTCGCCGGCATCGGCGTGTTCTATCTACTGATGAAACGCGGCCTCGACGTCTTGCTTACTCACCCCAAAGCCGACCCCGAGCGCACCGCCATGACGGGCCTTTCCGGCGGCGGCTGGCAAACGGCCCTGCTCTCGGCATTGGACGAACGCGTCAAAGTCGTTGTCCCCGTCGCTGGTCATTCGCCCGTCTGGCAGCGCAGCGGCTGTATCGAAGACATCGGCGACCAGGAACAATGCCCGAGCGATCTGTGCAGCGTCGCCGATTACGACGAGCTTTCCGCGCTCTTTGCCCCGCGCCCGACCCTGCTTATCTACAACCGCAACGACACCTGCTGCTTCCAGACCAAACGCACGCGCAAGTCCATTTACGAGCCGATCTATCCCGTATTCGAATTACTCGGCGCCAGCGACAAGCTCGCCTTCTACGACAACACCGACCCCGGCACCCATAATTACGAATCCGACAACCGCCGCCAGCTCTATAAATTTCTCGAGCAACAATTCGGTCTCGATACATCCGACGGCGACCTGCCCTGGCGCGACGAATTACTGAGCGAAGAGCAACTCAACGTCGGACTGCCGCCGGACAACGCCACCTTGCATTCCATTGCGCAAGAAGCATTGCGCAACATCAGGACGCGCAAACAAAAAACACGCACCCCCATAGCAGCGCGTAAAGAGTTATCCGAGTTGATCAAACTCCCCCGCCCGACAAAGACAAAGCTGCAGAAAGTCGGTGCCGCGCAAAAACGCCGCGACTGCACCGTGCAACACTACCTACTTAGCCTTGGCGACACGTGGACCTTACCCCTAACCGAATTCTCGCCACCGCGCGCAAAAGCCTGCGAATTGCTCATCGCCGACGGCGGCCGAGCCTCGACCAGCGCCAAAATCAACGCCGCGCTAGCGCAAAAGCGCCGGGTCTTCGCCGCGGACATCTTCGGCACCGGCGAGCTACACGCCGACCCGCGTCACCACATGCTCATCGCCACTGCCGGCCAACGACCTTTGGGCGTGCAAGTCGGCCAGGTGCTGCTCCTACTCGATGCGCTCAGCGAAAGACACAGCGCTCCGCACATAACAGCACAAGGCCAGGTCGTCTCGATCATCGCCCTCTTCGCCGCGGCGTTAAAACCCAAAAGCGTCGCCTCGCTAACGAGTAACACCCTGCTCGATACGCTCAGCCGCCTCGTAGACTGGCCCCTGTCCTATGCCAGCGCGCCGTCGCTGTTTTGCTTTGGCCTGCTCGCCGAATTCGATTTGCCGGATCTTATCGCACTGTCCGCACCGGTACCGTTGCACGACGAAAACCGCGGCCCTCTGCGCCCCTAAAATCATGCGCCTTATCGGCCCGCTCGCTATCGCCCTCAGCTTCGCCCTGATGTGCCTGCAAGTCGAACCCTTCGCCACGTTCTTCTATCTCTTCGCCTGGTTCGGGCTAATCCTCACTTTCGACCAGCTCATCCGCGCACGCGAAGGCCATTCGCTCATAGCCCATTGCCAAGTAGGCGGTAGCGCCTTGTTGTTATTCTGGTCGTCCGTCTGCTGGTTCTTCTTCGAACTGATCAACTTCCGTCTCGACAACTGGTACTATGTCTTCGTCACCGACCAACCCGCCCTGCGCCTGCTCAGCACCTTTCTCGCCTTCGCCACCGTCTTCCCCGGCATCTTCTGGATCGAGCATTATCTGCACTTGCGCGGCGTCTGCACCGATACCCGTTGGCGCCCACTGCGCTTCTCCTCGCGCGGTCTCTATCTATTGCAATTGCTCGGCGTGCTCTCGCTGGCCCTGCCTCTAGCCTGGCCGCGTTATTTCTTCCCGCTGATCTGGGGGGCGCTGATCCTGCTCATCGCCCCCATAAACTACCGCCACGGCCTCGACGGCTACCTGCGCCAGCTCGAACGCGGCGACTACGGACAGACCCTGCGCCTGCTCTTAGCCGGCCTTATCACCGGGCTATGTTGGGAGTTTTTTAACTTCTGGGCGCGAGCCAAGTGGATCTACACCGTACCCTTCTTCGACGAGCTCAAACTCTTCGAAATGCCGGTAGCCGGTTTTTTGGGTTTCCCGCCCTTCGCCGTCGAATGCGCCATCGTATACCGGCTATTGGTCTGGCACCGGCTAGCGCCGGCTTTTGGCGCTTATCGAAAACAAAAACCGCAGCCCACCTCGACGACCATCCGCGCCGGGCTAATTATCGCAGCCCTGCTCTCAGCCCTGAGCGTCGACTACTATATGGAGCGGTGGACCATCACTTCGGTCACGCCACGCGTCGAACGCATCGAATTCCTGGACAAAGCAACCTTAGCAATGCTGCACCGACACGACATTCACCACCTCACACAACTTGAAGGTTGGCAAGCGTACACCCTCTGGCCGGTGTTGCAAAAAGAATTAAACGCACAGCAATACGCCGATTTACAACGCATCGCCGCGCTTTATTTGCACCAGGGCATCGGCGTAGATTATGGCAATTGGCTGATCCAGAGCGACATTGCATCCCTGAGCAAATTGGCCGCCCTTTCGCCGGTGCAAATACTCGAAAAAATGGCCAACGCAAAACCCGGAGAACCACTACCGCCCCAAGCCAAGGTTCACGTATGGATCCGCCGCGCCGACCATAGTCCTTAATTACAGTACATACCTCAATAGAAACCACTGCGGTTTCCAAGACCCGATCGAGATCATAGTTAACACGAACCACTCAAGTTTCCAAGATAGACTCTTGCGGCGAGATAAAAGGGTATTTCAAGATAGACGGGGCAAAATAAAACCGCCCGGCGGCATCCGAGCGGTACCATACTAAACAATCTCCTAGGTCGAAAGTGCGGACATCCGCACTTTCGGGCAAAACCATAGCCTTACAACATTTCGCCGCCTAATCCCTAGCCATATTTATCCCGCAACCGCCGCGCCGCCTCCACCTCATTTTTGAGCTTGGCGTATACCTCGTCGATATCCACTTTTGCCGCCGAGCCGGGAGCAAAGCCGCAATCCGGGTTGAGCACCACCCGCTCCGGCGCCAAATATTGCAAGGCCTGCTCCACTCTAGCGACAATCGTCTCCGGTGAATCGACCTCGCCCGGATGCACCCCCACACAGCCCAAGCCAATCTCGAAATCCTCGCGCAACGCCTTAAAGACCTCTGCGTCACCCGCGCCCGGGCTGGTAAATTCCATCGTCAGATGGTGCACTTTGAGACGATTGAGATACGCGATAATCGGGTCATAGCCACCAGTGTGGCAGGCTTCGCCCCTGACCCGTGCGCCCGCCCGGCGGCACAAATGCACGGCCAAACGCACGCCCGTAGCCCCCTCAACCACCGCGTTGGTCATATCCGCCGCAAAAGCCGCCTCCGCCTCGGGATCGTCATACCCGGCGCGCACCTCGTCGTCGACAAACAGGCACAGATGCGGGTCATCGATCTGCACGATATCGACGCCGGCCTCGCACAACAACTGCAGTTCACGACGCAAAATCGGCACGCAGGCCTCAACGAATGCATTGCGGGTCGCATAAGCCGCCCGCGACTGTTCCGCGTCCCACATCCGCTCGCCCAACAGCGCCGGTGCCGGCAATGTGGCCTTGATCTTACGCGAAGTGATACTCTTGAGAAATTCGATTTCCCGCGCGATAAAACCCGCATCCTTCGACGCCAACTCGCCCGTGACGATAGTCCATGGCCTACCGTCGGCGGGGTTGCGTCCCACCTCGAAACCATGCGCCAATTCGGCGATCACCCCGATATACGAGGCGCGCCGCCACTCGCCGTCGGTCACCACATCGAGCCCCGCTTCCTCCTGCAGGGCCACCGCGTAGGACACGGCCGCGTCCATTACCTGACCTAATCGTTCAACGCTCATTGGCCGCTCGCCCATCACCGCCTCGCGCACAAAGTCCGGCCGCGGCAAAGAACCGACCACCGCCGCAGGGAAAAGCGTACCATAGTGTTCAAGTGTCGACATATTAAACTCCGTATTCGCCGGGCCAACGCTCATTGGCCAACGCGAAATCCTCTTCGGTGTCAATTTCCATATACTCGCCGTCGGTGGCCACCATGTGAAAAGGCGAACCCACAGCCAACATTTCCTGATAGAGATGGATCAGATAAGCCTTCGCGAAGGGCGTGTCGTCCTTCCAAATCTTGCCATCGTATTCAGCTTTCATTCGATGATAACTTCCTTGTAAAGACTTCGCACCCTCCGCGCTAAACCGCGCTACGCCGATATACTCTCCGCTCGCCTCCGACGAGGCAATTGCACGATTGACCTGCAACACCCGATCACCTTCGACCACGACTTTTTCGGCATCGTCTTCGGGATGCTGGCTGCGATTGACATAACGCGCCCGCCAGTCAGTATCGACGCAAAGTGCGATATCCCCCTCGTGCTGCAACGCCCGTTCGACTACCGCCGGACGGTAGAGAATATCCGCGTAGGAACAGACAAAGCCATCGGCCATATATTCCTCGGCGCAAAAGAGCGACGCGAGAATATTGTTGTTCGGCCAATCGGCGTTGTCGCAATAAACAAGTTGCGGATAATCGGCCTTGATCTGCTCAATGCGGTAACCGCCGATGAAAATAGGCGTTTCCAACCCGGCCTCAGCCAGCGCTTCAAGCATCCAGTCGAGAATGCGCCGCCCGCCGATGGGCGCGTAACATTTTGGCTGCTCGTCGGTCAGGGCTTTGAGTCTACTGCCGCGGCCGGCGCCGATTATAATGGGGCGCAAAGACTAGCTCCTCTGGTTTGGTTACGGAGAATATAAAGCCAGTTAGAGATTGGTGACAGGGAAGCTTATGCGTCAATTTACAGTTGTTGCCAAAAAAATTAATCTTGTCACGTTTTTTCAATATCCGTGTCTTAATAAAATTCGTCACAACACCGCATTGAATCGCGTACGCGGGGCCACGGGATGGGGGCTCAACTCCTGTCGTGCCATGCGGTGCATGGCGAGCCATTCTGGGCACCACTGTATATAGCTCGTCATGCGCAGCCTCTGTCATTGCGCTACGTGGCGCCGGGGCTTATACCTTGTTGCCTCGCTGCACATCGCTAGCTCTTTCCATTATATAGAACAGCCCACCAACTCCAGCCGGATACCAGCAAGCCTTCTTTTTATGCTCCACCCTTATTTTATAGGATCAGCGAATACCATCCAAGTCTCCGAGGTTCGTTGGCAGGATGCGACGCAGGCGGTTTTTAGGGTGGTGGCGGGGTAAAAGGACCTGGCGGGAAGTGGTCGCGAAGGCGAAGCGAGGGGCCCGGGGCCCGGGGACTACAAACACCCGGGGGCCGCACCCCGGCAAAGGTCGGTCCGCACCCAAGTTGACAAGGTCTACCCGCCCCCTAGATTCTCCTTTCCCAACCCACAGGAGAAACCCATGAAGATCAAAGACATCCGCCTGATTCCCCTCGTCGGCGCGACACCCGACGGCGGCTGGCAGGAAGGCGACGGAGAAGACGACAACCTGCACACGCTCGTAGAGGTCATCACCGACGAAGGCGTCGTCGGCCTCGGCAGTATCTTCACCTCGGCCAAGCTATCCGAAGGCGCGCTCGGTGTCTTGCGTCCGATGTTGATTGGCGAGAGTGCCATCGAACCAGTGCGCGTCTGTGAAAAACTGCACCAGACGACCTTTTGGCAGGGCCGGGGCGGCTCGATTACGCATTTTATTTCCGGCATCGACATCGCGCTCTGGGACATCTTCGGCAAAGTCACCAAACAACCCATCAGCCGCCTGCTCGGCGGCCGCTACCGCGACAAGATCAAACCCTACGGTTCGCTGATCATGCAAGAGCCGGATATTTTCCCGGCACGCCTGGAAGCAGCCGTCGAACGCGGTTTTCAGGCCATCAAAATAGGCTGGGGGCCCTTTGGTCGCGTCTCCGACAAGATGGACGAGGCCATCGTCAAAACTGCGCGCGAAACCGTCGGCCCCGACGTCGAGCTCATGGTCGATGCGGGCGGCTCGGACCGCTACTGGCCGCACGGCTATAAATGGGCCTTGCAAACGGCGAAGATGCTCAAGCAATACGACGTGGTGTGGTTTGAGGAGGCGCTGCGCCCCGACGACCTGCAAGGTTATATCAAACTGACAGAAAACGCACCGCTGCCGATCACCTCCTGCGAGGTACTGACCCGCCGCCAATCCTTTATGCCCTGGATCGAGCAACGCGCCGTCGACTATATCCAACCCGATGTCACCAAGGTCGGCGGGCTCTCCGAGGAATACCGCATCGCGATGCACGCCTACGACCATTCAATCCTCTTCGTGCCGCACGGTTGGAACACCGCAGTCGGTCTCGCCGCCGACTTACAACTAGTCGCCGCCGTGCCCACCGCGCGCTGGGTCGAATACATCACTCCCGCACCCTATGTCGAAGACATCGTCGCCGAACCTTTCACGCTCGATGCAGACGGCCTGCTCACCATCCCCGAGGCGCCGGGTTTGGGCGTCAAATGGAATAGCGACGGCGTCAAAGCCCACTCGGGCATGGAACTGACTCCATCGGATCTTTAAGGAAGCTGTTATGACAGAAAAAATTCCCCTGGCCATCGTCGGCTGCGGCGGCATGGGCCATCGCCACCTCTACGGCCTGGCCGAATTGCAAAACGCCGGGCTCTCGCCCTTCGAGCTGATCGGCGCCTGCGACCCCAACCTCGACAACGCCAACTCGCTCGCCGACCAGGCACAAGAGCGGCTCGGCACCCGGCCGCAACCGGTCAAAGACCTCGAAGCGCTGGCCGCTGTCGGCGCGATACAAGCCGTCGACATCACCACTCTGCCGGCCCATCACCACACCGTCGCCATCGAGGCGATGGAACGCGGTTGGCACATGATGTGCGAAAAGCCGATGGGCCTCACCGCCCGCGCCTGCAAGCTGATGATCGCCAAGGCGCAAGAGACCGGGTGCGTTTTGTCCGTGGCTGAAAACTATCGCCGCGACCCAATCAACCGCCTGGCCAAGGCCCTGCTCGACGCCGGCACCATCGGCACTCCGCGCATTATGCAACACGTCACGATGGGCGGCGGCGACGGTATGCTCATCTCTGTGTGGCGCCACCAGAAAAACGCCAGCGGCGTGCTGCTCGACGTCGGCACGCACTTCGCGGATATCATGGAGTATTATCTCGGCGAAGCAGAAACCGCCTACGCGCAAACGCGCCTGCACGAAAAGACCCGTAAAAATCCGGTCGCCGGCACGGAGGGCACCGGCGGCAATTCTCCGGGCGGCGTCTACGGGCGCTGGCAAAAAGACATGCCTGCCGAGTTCGAGGCCACCGCCGACGACGCCGCCTACGCTACCATCCTCTTCAAAAGCGGCGCCGTCGCGCAATACGTCGAAGACCACGCCGCGCACGGCGAGCACCTGTGGAAGCGCTCGATCCACGGCCATCTAGGCTCGCTCGATTTGCCCGGCGACCGTTCGGGCCAGCGCCTGACCCTGCACCGCGACGGCCAAGACCCCATCGACGACCAAGCCCTGCTCGACCTGGTGCCCGAACACCGCCTCAATGAAGCTACTGCCGCCCTCTTCGGCGGCGATCGCCTTTTTGAATACAGCTTCCCCTTCCCCGAGACCGACCGCAAACTGATCGCCGTCGAATACCACGAGCTCGGAACCTGTATCCAACAGGGGCGTCGACCGGAAGTAAGCGCGCACGAAGGCGCCCGCGCCGTCGGCCTGTCCTATAGTCTGATGGAATCGCAAGTCGCCGGTCGCGCCCTCCTAGTCGACGAGGTCTGCGACGACCAAGTCAACGCCTACCAAGCAGAAATCAACGAACACTTGGGGATCTAAACGATGGCCGCCATTCTCTGCCCCAGTTGCCACAAGCTGGTCAGCGCCGACGCCGAAACCTGCGTGCATTGCGGCCAGCGCAAACCCGGGCTCTGGGGCGCGACCGCCACTATGCGCAAACTAGGTGTAGAGCTCAATTTTCCGCACCTGATCACCCTCTTCTGCGGCGCACTCTACCTATTCTCTCTCGCATTGGATCCCGGGGCGATCTTCCAGTCCAGCGACTTTATGCGAATCCTCTCGCCAAGCCTAGAATCCAGTGTCACCATGGGCGCTACCGGTATTCGCCCGATCTCCTTCGGTCTCTGGTGGACGCCGATCACCGCGATCTACCTACACGGTGGCCTGCTGCACATTTTCTTCAATATGATGTGGGTCCGCCAACTCGGCCCGATCGTCAACGATATCTTCGGCCCCTTCCGCCTCTTCGCGATCTTCACCGTCGCCGGCATCACCGGCTTCCTGCTCTCGACGATGATGGGCCACGACTTCACGCTCGGCGCCTCCGGCGCGATCTTCGGCTTGTTGGCCGCCGCCATCGCCTACGGCCGCCGCTCCGGCGCGCAACTCTTCACCCGGCAGCTGTTGCAGTCGGCCGCGATGCTTTTCATCATGGGTTTCGTCTTCCCCGGCGTCGACAACTGGGCACACGGCGGCGGTTTTATCGGCGGCTACACCCTGGCTTATGTCTTTAGCCGCAGTCAGGAGCGTGAGGGGATCGGCGCCTATCTCGCCGGCGGTTTGTGTATGCTGGCTACGGTTGGAGCGTTTGTTATGCAATTTATTACGATGGTCGGGATGCGTTAGGCAGGTGGTAGTGCGGGTGGGTAAAGAGGGGGATTCACCTCCGGCGCAGCGGAGGTGTGGGGGGCTGACGTAGAGGGCGCGAATAAAAGAGAGTCCATACACTTTACTATAGCGCCCTTCTCCCGCGAACCACTAAGGCGACCGCGCTTTCACCAGGGAGCGAACGCTGCCGCGCCCCTCCGAGCTAACCTGGACGGCCTTCGCGCCCTCGGAGACAGCCCCCCATACCGTAGCGTGAGACGCACACCTATATGGAAAAAGAACAAATTGCCCTCTTCGACACCCAGGGCAAGCAAATCGGCACCAAAGAACGTGCCGCCGCCTACCGCGATCGCGACCGCGTCGGCCTCTGTTTCGTCTGGGCCGCATATACCGCGCCCGACAACACCGTCCGCATGCTGCTGCAAACCCGTTCGCGCCCCGGCGACCCCTACTTGGGCAGCCTCGACTCGCCGGCCGCCGGCCATATACAGGCCGATGAGTACCACAGCGAAACTGCCCGCCGCGAATTCGCCGAAGAAGTCGGCGTCGAACTAGACCCGACAGAGCTGGTCTTTCTCGGGCAATTGCACCTCGAAGACCCGAGCGAACGCTACTGGCGCCACGCGATGCAGTTTTTTTATCTCTGCACGCGGCCTATCGCATTAGATGAAACGGTATTCAACGAGGAAGTCAGCGCCTTCGTCGAAGTAACGCTGGCCGATTTCGACGCTCTGGTCTCGGGAAGATCCGCAAGCATCCAAGGCCAAGCCCGCTACGAAGAAACCCCAAACGAAATAAGGCCGCAGGAAATCACTCCCGCCGCCTTCGCCGCCTACTCCGAACAGATCATGCACGCCATCCGCTGTTCAGCACGCGCCATTGATACCTATTTAAAAAACGACCAAGTCGACGCGGCTATTTGGTCGCCACCGACCGGCTGATATAGCGTTCGAGATGCGCCAGCGCCCGTCCGCTGTCAATGGCCTCTTTCGCCTCGGCTAGCGCCTCGTAAGCGCCGGAGCTCAACCCCAACCAGCAGTCGGTCAAACCGGCGTTGAGCAGAATGCGATCGTAGACATGACCCTTTTCCCCCTTTAATGCGGCCATACCCAGTTTGGCGTAGGCCTCGGCGCTGACGGTTGCGGGCCGTGGACTCTCCTGATAGCGGAAACCGTATTCTCCAGGGTCTACATCCCGGGCCCAGGTCTCAATCTCGCCGGAAGCGTTAGAGAAACCCTGGGTATGATTGATGGCTTTGCGCTCCGCATCGGAAGGCTTGCCCAGCCGCAGGCTGTAATGGCTCGTGCCCTCCTCGCCCTTAATCACTAACCCGGCATCCAACCCCCTCTCCCGCATCAACTGCAAAATCTTATCTTCGTATCCCGAGTGGTAAAAACCTACCACCATTCCGTTCCAACCCGGACAGGAAAAAAGCTGTTGCACCTTTTCGGTTGTCGCCCAGGGCGGGCGCTTGGCGATATGTACGCGCAAGTCACTAAGCGCATAAGCCATCGGCGCATATTCGCGTTGGCTCACATAGGCGAAACCCACTTCCTCGTCTTCAATCAGCCGAGCCGCCTCTTCCGGTCTCAGGTCGCCCCGCGCACCCAGGGCTTGCAATATCAGTTCTTCCGTCACACCGCGCTTGGGCGGCATTGCATCGACTCCGTGCAAAACCGTCGCCCGCCCCAAGGCCGCGCGCACTGCGGCGACAAAGAGCGTCGGGCGAAAATAGCGCGCCGCCCCGTCGAAAGGTTGACCGAAATGCGTCAACGAGGCCACATCCACCGTCAGGACTTCTTCCGGCCCCCGCACCGCGTCGAGATGGGCACGGACCTCTTCTCCCTCTTCAATATTCATCCGCTGACCGATCAACAATGCGGCCATCAACGAGGGCCGCACCTCGCCTTTAAGCGTCGCATCGAGTGCTTTGCGCGTCGCGTCATAACTCAAATGACCACCGCGCAAAATCAACCGCAGCGCCATCACGACCCGGGTCTCGCCCTCGCCCTCGCCGGAAAAATTCGACTCCATATTGAGCAGGAAGCGCAAGTCATCGGGCATTTGATCCAACTCGTCCCAATAGTGGTCGAACGCCTCGGACTCGGCCTCACTCCACCCGGTCTTCGCACCGAATTTGCGCCGAATCGACATCGCGGCGAAAAAGGCGCCCATCTGGGCCTCGGAGACCTGCTGTTCATGCGGCAAATCTCCTTTCAACGAGGCGAAAACCAGCTCGAGAATGCGCCGTGGCTCGGGATCACCGGGCTTGAGGCCCAGCGGCCGGCTCTGATGCGGTCCCGTACAAACGCGCACTTGGGCGGCGAGCATTTCTTCGTTGGGACCGGGATAGGGTTCGGGCACGGCTTTTCTTCTCCACCAAGGGCGCTATATTCAAAGGGATCTCAATCCTATAAGTTACGCTCAATCAACCCCGCCCGCCAACTATATGCCCGATCAAAACCAACTCCGAGACGCTTTAATCGCCATCGACGGCCGAAGCTACAAAGCCTATAAAGAACTGCGCGGCAGCTATCAGTTCTCGGACTTCAGCCTCTATATAGACCACGTGCAAGGCGATCCCTTCGCCGCACCGAGTCGACTGCGGGTCGAAGTAGCGCAAGATCAAGCCGGCTACCCACCGCACACCCACGCCAATGCCAGCCGCAGCAACGCCCTCGGCACCTATCTCGCCGGCCAATTCGACCGCCACTGCCGGCGGTTGCAAGCAAGACGCGGCTCGGGCAAAAGCGGGTTGATCGAGATCGACACCCCGGCGCAAGAAATTTTGCAACGCACCTGTATACACGTCGGCGACCGCTGCGTCGAAGCTCGTTTTGCCGTTGGCCTGCCGGCGCAAGGCCGACGCGTCTTAGGTCGCCAGGCCGCTGCACTGCTCTGCGATGACATTCCCGCCATCGTCGAGGCCGCGCTGCACTACGCGCAAAACGATGCCGACGAGATCGACCGCTATGTCCAGATAGCCGAAGACGCTGATTTTTTGCGCGCGCAATTGGCCACCCGTGGCCTGGTCGCCTTCGTCGCCGAAAACAGCATCCTGCCGCGCCGTTCCGGCGTCGACGACCGCCCACTTGCAGAAGACGCTATTCCTTTTGACACACCGGATTCGCTCCACGTCGAGTTCACCTTGCCCAACGCCGGACCCGTATCCGGAATGGGCATCCCGCACGGCGTCACGCTTATCGCCGGCGGCGGTTTCCACGGCAAGTCCACCCTGCTCGCCGCCTTAGAGCGCGGCGTCTATAACCACATCCCCGGCGACGGCCGCGAACTCGTCGTCTGCGACCCGACCGCCGTTAAGATCCGCGCCGAGGACGGCCGACGCGTCGAAAGCGTCGACATCTCGCCCTTTATCGATAACCTGCCGCACGGCCGCGATACGCGCCACTTCCGCACCGACAACGCCTCCGGCTCGACCTCGCAAGCGACCAATATCATCGAAGCGCTCGCCGCCGGCGCACAGACCTTGCTGATCGACGAGGATACCGCCGCCACCAATTTTATGATCCGCGACCATCGCATGCAGCTTTTAGTCGCCAAGGACCGCGAGCCAATCACCCCGTTCATCGACCGCGTGCGTGCACTTTATGAGCACCTCGGCGTCTCCACCGTGTTAGTCGTCGGCGGCAGCGGCGACTACTTCGATGTCGCCGATACCGTCGTCGCAATGGATAAGTATATACCGCAAGAGGCCACTGCCCGGGCCAAAACCATCGCCGCCGAGCATCCAACCCAACGACAACGAGAATCCGACGAAACCTTCAGCCCACCCCTACCGCGTATTCCCCTACCGCAAAGCCTCGACCCAAGTCGAGGCCGCCGCGAAGTCAATGTCAAAACACGTGGCCTGCGCACGGTGCTCTTCGGTGAGGAAACCGTCGACCTTTCTGCCGTCGAACAGCTCGTCGACGCCAGCCAGACGCGGGCGTTGTGTGCGGCTATGCTCTATGCACGGGAGCACTATGTCGACGGAAAACGATCGTTGCGGGAAATACTCGACCTCATCATGCGGGACATCGCTCAGCATGGACTCGACGTCCTGGACCGACGCCTAGTCGGCGACCACGCGCTCTTCCGGCACTTCGAGCTGGCCGCCGCGCTCAACCGGCTACGCAGTTTACAAGTCGTGGACGAACGCTGATCTTTTAGAGGCACCCATCACCAAACGCAAGAGAAAACCCATGCCTTATTTGTCTAGCCTGCTATTGATCGCCCTCGCCGCCTGCGGCTCTTCCGAACCCATCTCGCCCGCGCTCAGCGCTTATGTAAGCGCCCAGGAAGCCCTGGCCGCCGACGACTTCGACAAAGCACGCGCCGCCCTGCAAAACCTCGTGCAACACGCCGACCCCGCGCTAAAGTCGCTGGTGGAAATAGTCGCCAATGCAGAGGACATCACCGCCGTGCGCGCCGCGTTCAAACCGCTGTCGGAGGAAGTCATCAAGGGCGAGATACCCGAGGGCCTGGTCCTCGCCTACTGCCCGATGGCCGACGACGACAAGGGCGCGCACTGGATTCAGAAGGACCAGCCGCAGCTAATGAACCCGTATTTCGGTGCAACGATGCTGCACTGCGGGGTTTTTAAGGAGTAGGCGGCGCTATTCAGCAATAATATTGTCCTGTCGCCCATAATCAACTAAAATCTAAGCCATGATCAAAGTCGAATCCGCCACCCGCCGCTACGGCGCCTTAACCGCCGTCGACCAAGTCAGCTTCGAGGTCGGCAAAAACGAGATCGTCGGCTTTGTCGGCCCCAACGGCGCCGGCAAGTCCACGATGCTCAAAATGCTCTCGACCTTTATCCACCCGAGCGAGGGCTCTGTCACCGTCGCCGGCCACGACGCGGTGACAGAGCCGCTCGCCGTGCGCCACAATATCGGCTATCTCTCGGGCGACACCCCGCTCTACCAGGAGATGCGCGTCGACAAGTTTCTGCGTTTTATCGCCGAAGCGCGCGGCCTCACCGGCGACGCGCTCGAACAGGGTTTAGCTAAGGCAATCGATCTTTGCAGCCTCGACACCGTGCTCAAACAGCGCGTCAAAGAGTGCTCCACTGGTTTCCGCCAGCGCATCGGCCTGGCCACCGCGCTGGTGCACAACCCGCCGGTCTTGCTGCTCGACGAGCCAACGCACGGCTTCGACCCCATGCAGGTGTTGGCCTTCCGCGACACGTTGCGCTCGCTGCGAGAAAATCGCGCCATCCTCTTCAGCACCCATATCATCGGCGATGTCGAAGCCATCTCCGACCGAGTGTTGATCATCCACCAGGGCCGTCTGCTCGGCGACGGTCGCGTTCAAGATCTGGCCGAACGCGCCGGTATTCCCGGCGCCGGTCTCGAAGAAGTCTTTGCCCACTTAGTCCGCACTACGGCACCTACCCATGTCTGATACTGAAATCATCGACCACACAGTACCGCGCCTTTCCGCCGGCAAATTTATACGCGGCACCCGCATAGTCTTCGGCCGCGAGCTCGAAGCCTATTTCGACTCGCCCATTGCCTATATCTACGCCGCCGTCTTCCTAGTGCTCTCGTGCACCACCTTTATGAATAGCTTTTTTCTTGACGGCATCGTCGATATGTCGCCCTACTTCGAGATCCTACCCTTTCTGTTGATCCCCTTCGTGCCGGCCATTACCATGCGCGCCTGGGCCGAAGAACATGCCCAGCACACCTTCGAATTGCTGATGACCCTGCCGCTGCATTCGTCGCAGGCCGTGCTCGGCAAATTCCTGGCTGCGCTGAGTTTTTACGCCCTAGTGCTCGCCGGCAGCCTGCCCATCGTGCTCATGCTGGTTTTTTTAGGCGATCCCGATCTCGGCTTGATCTTCTCCAGCTATCTCGGCGCATTGCTATTAGGCGCCTTCTTCCTGTCCTTCGGCCTCTTCGCCTCGGGGCTGACCCGCGACCAGATCGTCGCCTTCGTGCTCGCCACACTCTGCGGTTTCTTCTTCGTGCTCAGCGGACACGAGCAGGTCGTCGAAGTCCTCGACGGGCTGAGCCCGGCCTGGCAGTTAGGCACCTGGCTCTACGAATCGATCTCGGTGCTGCCGCATTACCAGGCCTTCGGGCGCGGCGTCATCGCGTTTTCCGACCTAGTCTACTTCGCACTGATGAGCGGCTTCTTCGTCTGGATGAACCAACTCAGCCTGCAGAGGTCTAAGTATTGAAGCGGCGCTTCCTGCTGCAGATCGGCCTCGCCTTCGCCTTATTATTGGGCATCGTCGCCTACACGGGCCGTCTGCTCAACCTGGCCGGCGCCTGGAGCCTAGACCTAGCAGGCAACGATATCTCCACGCTCGCACCAGCGAGCGAAGACTATCTCAAAAATCTCGACACCCCGCTGTCCATTACCTATTTCGCCACCGCACGCGAAAAAATGCCCTCGCATCTAAAAGAGGTCGAACCGCAAATCCGCCGCCTGCTCGCCAGCCTGCGCGCAAAGGCCCCTAAGCGCATAGACTACCGGATCATCGACCCAGACCAGAGCGAACACGCCAGCATCGTTTACGCGGCGCGCAAAAAAGCTTCTTCCTTTAGCGTGCGACGGGTATTGCACGACGAGCACTCCGAACAGAAGATCTGGTCTTCGCTGGTCTTGGCCCGCGCCGGCGCGCCCGAAGTACTGATCCAGAGTATCGAACCAGCCCACCTGCCTTATCTCGAAGAGCATATCATCGCGCAATTACGGGCCGGGCAAACCCAGCCGCGACCGACCTTCGGCGTCTCCGCGCCACCGTCTTTCCAACTTTTGGCCGCCTTGCTCAACGAAAAGGGCCCGGTCATCGAACTCGACCTCGACCGCCACCCAGTAATCCCGCCCGATGTCGACATACTATTCTGGATACAACCGACGATCGCCACACCCGAACACACGCGCCAACTGCAACGTTTTATCGCGTCGGGGCGCAGCGCGATACTCGCCGGCAGCGCCTACCAGGTCGGCTACGGAGTGGAAGGGACGTCCGTCAATTACCAGATACGTCGGATGCCGCCGGCCTGGAACCAACTCTTGCAGCCCTTCGGCATCCGTCCCTTGCCCGATCTGCTGATCGACAAAAACACTGGCCCAGTTTCACTCAACCTCGGTGAAGGCGAATCGCGCGCAGTCATCGCGCCTTTCCACCTCCGGGTCCTGCCAGCTTTTTATAATATGAAGGGCTTCGCGATGCCGGCCCGCGGCGGACTCAATTTCGTCGCCGCCAGCCCGCTCGAAGTCGACCCGCAAAAAGCGAACGCCAAAGGCTTCCAGGTGGAAATCATCGGTACCACCACCGAAAGCCCCCGCGTCCTGCCCTTGCCGTCGGGTCTTTTTACCGACACCGACCTGGCCGACGGCCTGCCGGTGCCAAAACAAAACCTGATGGTCCAACTCAAACCGCACGACCCCTGGCAGGGACAACTCTTCGTCCTCGCCAGCGCCGCGCCTTTCCAAGACGGCATCATCAACCAACCCGGTTACGCGCACCGCGTCTTCCTCAACAACCTCTTGCGCACCTACGGAGAGCCCGGACGCCTGGTGCGCGCCCGCATAGAAAAACCCACCCCCCAACGCCTGCTGCCACTCAGCGGGGCCGCGCGTTTCTTCTGGCGTTTCATCGCTGGTTTTTTAGTGCCACTGGTCTTTTTGGGTTTAGGAGCGTGGCGCTTTTTGCGCGACGGCGTCCCGACCTTGCCGCACGGCCAATGGGGCAAACCCGTCGGTCTGGGTTTATTGCTTCTGCTGCTCGGCGGTCTAATCTGGCGCGGCGGCGGCCCCTATCTCGACCTGACCGCCGACCGGCTCAATACGCCTTCGCTACTATTGGCCCGCCTCTTGCAGGGAGCCACCCTGCAAGCTGAACTCGTCGCCACCCCCAGAGCCTCCATGCCTCAGGCCCTGAAAGACACCGAAAGCTATATTCGCACCCTCTTCGACGAACGCGACATTGCCCTGCGCGTGACCCGCCCCGACGCTTTGCCGTCCACCGCGCGCTCGGCGCTGGCCAACGCGGGCCTGGCGCCCTTTCCCGTCGAAAAGGTCCTCAACGACACGCTGGCCACCCAGTATGTATGGAATGGCTTAAAACTGGTCGACAAGCAACGCCAGACGGTCATCCCCCGTCTAGACCATCAGACTTTGCCGCATCTCGAATTCTTGCTCGCCGCCGCCAACAGCAACTTGCGGAGCGGGCGCAAAATACGCGTGGCCGTCATCTCCGACCTGCCCCGAATGTCGCCGGCCGAAGCCCTGGAAGATTTTCACAAGAAAGGGCTGATCCCGCCCGGCGGCACCGATGTCTACAGCGACCTGAAAGCCCTCCTCGCCGACTATCTATACGACGTCCAGTATATCAACCCCCGCGAACCCAGCATGCCGCCCGACGTCGACGTATTGTTGTGGATGCAGCCACGCCGCGATTCGGGCCCGATCCTGCTGTTGCTCAGCCAACATCTCGCCCGCGGGGGCAAGGCCGTCGTCGCGCAGCAGCACTTCAATATCCAACAGCGCCAATACCGCGGCTCGGGTTTCCAGACCGTCTACTGGCCGCAACCGCAATTCCAGGATTTCGACCGCTACCTGCGACTCTTCGGCGTCGAACAGATACGCGAGGTCCTCTTCGACCGCACCCAATCGCACCTCAGCCTCGAAACACAGGTCAACCGCACCGCGGTGCGCGAATACGACCCGCAACAGGTCGCCCTCCCCTTCTTGATCCGCGCCGTCGGCCAACACTACGACCCCGTCTCGCCAATCACCCGCCGCCTCGGTGATCTGCTCTTTATATGGGGCAACCGCTTCGCGATAAACCCGGTGCAGCTCGCCGACCAGGGTCTGACGGCGCAAACCCTGATCTCCACCTCGGCCAAGGCCTGGGCCTATCCGTGGAAGGGCGGTTGGCTGCCACCCGATATATTCAGCGCCGAGACCTATCTGCCCGGCCCGCAACCGCTGGCCGTATTGCTCGACGGCCCCTTTCCGGAAGCGAGTTTTGTCGAAGCGGAAGAAGGCCGCAGCGCGCTTGAGCTAACAGGCATCGCCCCAAGCGAAAACGGCAGCCTGTTATTGATCGGCTCCTCTGAAATGTTCAAAAACGAGCACCTAGCGACCCCCGGCTTCCAACACCGGCAACTACTGCTCAACGCCATAGCGCAGATGGCCTACGGCCAAGAGTTGGCGACCTTGCAGGCGCGCAGCCCAACTCCGCGCGGCTTCGCCTTCCAAAGCGTGCAAGCCAAGAGCCTATGGCGCAGCCTCGTCGTCGGCCTCGGCCCCTTGCTCTTCCTCGGCTACGCGCTCTACCGCCGGGTGCGATCGATATGACCCGACTACTGATCGCCTTAACGGCCCTATTGGCGCTGCTCGTCCTCGGCGAAAGCACCCTGCGCAACAACCAGCGACTATCGCGCGAAATGCAAAGCGAGCTGCGTCTGCTCGCGCCGGTTCCCATTGCTGATATCGCCCAAATCGAGATCCGCGCCGCCGGGCGCGCCTGGCGCTATGTATTGCAGGATTCGATCTGGTATTTCCCGGCCTATCACCGGGCCTTTGCCCTCGACCGCCGCATCGAACACGTGCTCAAGAGCCTGACACAAACCCCGGCGACCTTCGTCTCGGCCGAGCCCGGCGACTTGCCCCACTATGGCCTTGGCCCCAATAGCGTCCGCTTTGCCCTGCTCGACGCGAACGGCCGCCTCTTGCTCGAAGTCCTGCAAGGTCGCGGCGCGCCCGATATCCGCTCCAGCGAATCCTATGTGCAGCGCGTCGGCGCCGACACCGTCTTCCATCTGCACGCGCATCCCGTGCACGCGCTCGAAGCCAACGACCCGCCGATGCTCGACCGCCGCATCCTGCCGCAGGCCCTGCCGCGCAAAGCTCTGCAGAGAATTACCTTCTCCGGCGACCCGGCTTATCCGTTAAAGTCGTTACATCGCGAACTCAAAGAAATAGAAGCCCCCACGCCCGGCATGCCACCACAAGGGCCGACTTATCATTGGATCGCCACCTACCCCGACGGCGAAAGAGTCTGTCTCGCGCCCAGCATCTACGCCTATACTGATTTTATAAAGCGCCTTACCTGGACGGCCTTGCACAACTCTTCACAAACGGATGCCTTCTTCGAGCAGACGCGTTATCTCTATTTAGAGGACGAAGAAGGCAATATCGACACACTCGCCGTTGGCGGTGCAGACGACCAAGGCCAATACCTACGCCTGCACACTACGGGCCACGTCCTGACCGTCACCCCAGAGAAATCCACACTGATCTTCCCCGCGACGGCCGCCCTTATGGACACCTTGCCGCAACCAACCCCCTACAAACAAGCCGAACCCTTCTCGCCTTTCTAACCCTATATATGCCGACTACCGCATTTCAATGGCGATGGATCACAGTCGCAAGCCTGCTCTCTTTTGTCGTGGGGATCGGTTTCTTCTGCCCGCACTATGTATTGTGGCGCGGACTCGATATTCCCCAAGCGCGCTACAATCCCGAAGTGCACAGGGCCTATTACAGATTGCAGCAAATCGAGCACCCTTTCGACCCCATTGAGAACGAGAACAACCGGGCCATGCGCTGGAGGCTGTTCTTCCCCTTGTTGGCCCATTATTTGCATCTTCCAAGAAATGTCCTTTTCGCATTGCCTTTTATCGGCTGTCTACTTGCGTTAGGGCTAACCGCCTACGTCGTCTTGCGCGAAACGGGAAGTACATTGCTCGCCTTGTTGTCCTCCATGCTGGCGGCGACGACCTCGTGGTTTTTCGTCTCGACCGGCTGGCTCTCCTATTTTGACTCTTGGTATATACTGGGACTGCTGTGCGTTTCCTTCATCCGCAACAAAACGACGCTAGTTGTATGTTGCCTATGCGTACCCTGGATTGACGAACGGTTTATGTTAGGCCTACCCCTGGCTTTCACTGTGCGCACGGCGGTTTTCCGTTGGGTCGAAGACGGAAAGATCGCGCAATTATTCAGAGAGACCGGGCTTGCGTTTTTCGTCATCGCGCCCTACCTGCTCTTTCGCTTGGCATTGCTCTTTTTCGCGCAAGACGCCAATTCGGCAGGGCACCTGACAGACCATTATGACATGTTATTCCTCCACAACGAAGCGTATCTTAGCGGTTTGTGGCACGGGCTGCGGGCAGGTTGGGTCCCGGTACTCGCGTGTGTACTACTGGCCTATGGGAATCGCGGGATTAAATTTAAAATCGCCGGTGCCATTATCGTCGTCTTCACCCTATTTATTAACCGCTTTCTAGCGGCGGACTTTAGTCGTAGCGTATCGGTGCTGATGCCCTGTGTATTGCTCGGGTCCGTCTTGATCGCGCGTCACAGGCCGAGCGTGGCCTTCGGCGTGACGGCCTTTGCGTTATTGGTGAATTTGCTCACACCAGCTCGCCATATAAATTCGACATTTTCGGTTGACATCCACAACGTCCTACACGAAAGAGAACAGGCGAATAACCCACCCAATAGTGTAAACCCCGTCTTTTACAACCAACACGGGATAAAGCTATTCAAAGAAAACGATGTAGACGGGGCCGAATCGTTTTTTACCGGTGCCCTACACCTGGCGCAGGATAATCCCCCACCCGACAACGCGCCCGCCTTGATCGCGGATATCTACTGGAACCGCGCCAACCTATACGCAAACAGCTCTATGTGGTTAAAAGCGCTACCCGACTTGGAAGACGCCTTGAAAAATGCGCCGGCGGATTGGAACCGCCGCGACGTGGTAAAAAGCTTTGCGGCTGAAATCAGCCAGCGATATCAGCCACCGCAGGAATAACCCTACGTCGTGACCGTCGATCAATCTTCTAAATTCCCACCAATTCCGTTCCCCTCCATTGCCCTGGCCTAGCCCCACACACCACCGTATCTTTTCACCAACCACCCAGGTCCGGTCAGGGGACTGTGCTAGGAGGGAAATTCGGCCCTGCTTCTGCCGCGATGCTCTCCTCCACCACACACCTACGGGATGGAGACCCCATTGAAGGGGCCGGACGAAAGCCTGCGCAACTGATATCGTTAACCTAGCCGCGCAATGTTTGCCCCGCAGAATAATCCTCCTCCGGACCGCCAACCAGGAAACAAGCACCCATGATAATCGACGTACACAGCCACACCTGGCAATTCCCCGAACACTTCACCGACCAGTTCCGCCAACAAGCATCGCAAGTCGCCAAAGCCGACGAAGAGCTGGACCTAAGCATCACCTACGAAGCCTACCGCCAAAGCGCGCAAAACTGCGACAAAACCATCGTCTTCGGCGGCAAGGCCCGTCTCTCGGGTCTGTGGGTCGACGACCAATACGTCGCCGATTATGTCAACGCCCACCCCGACCACCTGATCGGTTTCCTTGCCGTAGATCCCACCCAGGACGGGTGGCAACAGGAAATGGAATACGGCCACCAGGAACTCGGCCTCAGAGGCATCAAACTGCTGTCGATGTACGCCGGCTTCTACCCGCACGACGAACGCCTCGACCCGCTGTGGCGCTACGCCACCGAACACCGCCTGCCCGTATTGCTCCATACCGGCACCACTTTCGTCGCGCAAGCCCCGCTCGATTGCACTCTGCCGCGCCACCTCGACCCAGTCGCCACCCGTTTCCCCGACGTCAAAATCATCATGGCGCATCTGTCGCACCCCTACGAGGGCGAATGCGCCGTCGTCATCCGCAAACACCCCAATGTCTACGCCGACGTCAGCGCCCTGCACTATCGGCCTTTCCAGTTCTATAACAGCCTGATGCTGGTCCAGGAATACGGGGTCTGGGACAAACTGCTCTTCGGCAGCGACTATCCTTTCACCACGATCGACGCCTCGATCGAAGGCTTATATGCGCTCAACAAAATGCTCGACGGCACCGCATTGCCGCGCCTGCACGAAGACCAGATCGACGCGCTGATCCACCGCGACAGCCTCAGCATTCTGGAACTCTGAAACGGGCGCTTTGACAAATAAAGGCTACATCTGGGCGGCTTACCCTGGATTGCTGTGCCTTATGGCATGGCTCTGCTTCGGCGACCTGCGCACCCACCCCGCCAGCAAAAACCTGCGGCTATTGCAATTGGCCATCGACGCCATGCTCCCATCGGCGGAGTTCAGCGAAAAAGCCATGCAGTTGGCATTGGACCTTCGCTATACGACCACCTCCAACGCCGAGATAGCCGCCAAGGCCCTGCACAACCTCGGCGCGGGCTTCCTCAAAAAGAAGGACCCCGCCACGGCCACTGAAGCCTACAAACAAACCCTGCGTATCGATCCCGACCGCTTCAAAACACTCAAGG
>JABHFS010000030.1 GCA_018672475.1 Gemmatimonadota bacterium
GTTTGGCGTCCAATAGATTCATGTCGCCGTATTTCTTTTTCCAACGGTAAAAAGTCTGCTCCGAAATATTGTGCTCTCGGCAAACGGATTGAGCCGTTTGACCGCCATCGGCCTGGCGAAGAATCCGGATGATTTCTTCCGTGCTATGGGTTTTGCCTTTCATAAGCGTTCCTCCATTGAGCTAAGAAACACTCACACCAATAATGGGGCAAATTCAGAAGGTCACGCCAGGATACGAAGAAGGAGGTAGGTGGCAGGCCCTATAAAAATAGGGTTAAACACAAAAAAACCCTCGGTTTCCCGAGGGTTTTTTAATGGTGGAGCTGAAGGGAATCGAACCCATGACCTCCTGAATGCCATTCAGGCGCTCTCCCAACTGAGCTACAGCCCCAGCAGACTTAAGAAAATAAGGAATCTTCTCGGGGCGTCAAGGACTACGGAATCATCATTTATTAATTGTAATGCCCATATTGAGATCGTTGGCTGTATAGTCGTCGCGGTCGGAATAGCTGGGGCCGACGGAGAAGAAGGTGATGCGGACCTGGACCCGGGTGCTCGCGTCGAAACCGTCCTTGGTTTTGAATGTCAGGGTGCCTAACGCATTGTCGCCTTCCGCCGGGTCGTCGCCGAGGATGACGCCGGCGATGCGCCATTCCCCGTTGTTGGTCAGCTCGGTGCCCGAGGGCGGTGGTTGCAGGAAGGGCTGCGTAGCGACGAAGGCCGATGCGGTGAAATCGAGCGCCTCGGCCGGGTCAATCTCAAGACGGAACTCGAATTGTTTGACATTGTCCATGCCCTTGGCGGTGAAGGTCATGGCGACCTCTTGGCCGGGGCCGGTGGCGGTAAATTCGCCTTCTTTGATGCGAATGCTCTGCACATAGCGGCCGTCGAGATCGGCGGCGCGCTCAAGCGGACCCGATTGGGAGGGATTGGGCAAGGGCAAGGGCAAGGCGCCACCGCCAGGTGCTTCGGCGTTTTTGCTGGCGTCGGTGCCACAGGCCGCGAGGAGGGCGAGTGACAACAAGGAACAAAGGCGAAAATTCATGGCATAACCTCAATGGAAAATAAGAACTTGAGAACATAGGCCTTATCGGCCGCTGGTTCAAGTTGGCGCCGTGCCGATAATATCGTTGGGGCCGTGTGATCGATGATCAACTACGCGGCGGCCTAATTCGTTATATTAATTGGACATTTACAGAATCCGTTCTCCAGCCCGGACGTCTCAAGCAAGTCGCCGGCAAAGGAATCAGCATGGGCAATACTGTCTGGAAAACCACACAGCTCGTCGCGCTGGTCTGCGCTCTATTGGCCAAACCGGCGCTCGCCGGGACCAATGCTGGTTTTAGCGTTGTAGTCGATCCCGCAGAAATTCGCGGTCCGGCCGTCGGTGAACGCATTGACCTCGCTGTCGAGATACAGGGGGCGGTCGAGACCAAGCACGCTTTGCTCGTGGCCCGCTACGATTCCTCGTTGTTTTCATTTGTCGAGTTTGCCCCAGGCGATCTGATCGAGGGGCTGGTGGCTCCGCCGGGCATTCCCGAGGAGGTCGACGGCGGTTTGCTGGAAATCCAGAGCGGCGGTACGCAACTGGTCGGCTCCCCGGGAGTAGGTTCCGGGCTTTTGGGCACGTTGAGTTTTGAATTGCGCAGCCAACTGCCCGTGGAGGGCGCTTTTATCTCGCTGACCAAGATCCAGCTCAACGCCTCCGTCAACGATGCCGATACTTTGTCGTATGCAGTGGGTGAATTCGGGGTCCGCCTTATTCGCGTCTTTGCCAACCGGCTCTTTAATATAGCGGTTAAACGCCGCCACGATGGCGCGATCCTCTCCTGGCAGAGCCGTTGGCCGGGCATCGACGATACGCTGCGTTACCGGGCGGTCGGCGACAGCGTTTGGACGGGAATCACTAATCCATTAAGAACAAATGCGACTGTGGCCGATATCGCCGCAGTACAGACTTTGCAGGCAGCCGGCATAGAAGCCGAGTCGGCGACTATCGCGGTGATGGACTCTGTGCTCGGTACTGATTTAAGCACGGAACGAGCGGCGCTTTTAGCTGAACTGGACATTGCGCTGCGCAATCGTAGCCATTCTTTTTCCCTGACGAGTTTACCGGCCGATACGCAATACGAATACGAAATTCGTTCGATCAGTCTGGCGGGCCGTTTTAGCTCAGTGGAGGGCGGGCTTTTCCGCACGCGACGGGTGCCGGACTTGCGTGCGGCTGTGGGTACGGATCTCGATATTCAGAGCACGCCCACTGCGGCAACGGCCACTTGGTTTACCAACCGGTCGGCCGATACGCGTTTTGCTGTGGCCTTGCCCGATGAAGATTTCTCCGAGGATGTCGCTGTCTTCGACGGCACGGGGTCGTTGGTGCATTTGGCTTCGGTCGAGGATTTGTTGCCAGGGACGGCATACAAATACCGCGTAACTTCGCGTTTGGTCGATGTCGACGACCTGATCGTGCAGGGTCTGATGACCGAAGCGCAGGCCATTGTCATCAAATTCGGCACGTTTCTCACCAAAAAAGAAAATGTGCCGCTGCGCTTTCTTGGACCGCCTAAACGAGTTCTCAGCGCCAACGGGGCGATTATCAATTTCCGCCTCAATCAACTCGCCGGTGCTTTGGTCGACTACGGCCTGGTCCGCGAGGGGCTGGAGGGCGAGGAGGTTATTTACGACTGGAGCGCGGCTTCCGGTGATGTGCTCAACGCGCACAGTTTGACGCTCGTGGGCCTCAACGCTTCGAGCACCTATCGCTATCGCATCCGCGTGGTATCGTTGGCGGGCGATACGCTGAGCACCGACCCCGACGGCAACGACCAGTGGAGTCGCGATCTCAAATTGCGCACCTCGGCGGTTGGTGATACGTTGCCGCCGGTCATTATCGAAGGCCCGGTGGTGGTGATCCGCGACGTCTTGGCCGTGGTGCGCTTTACGACCGACGTCGAGACCAAGGCGATGGTTTTCTTCGGCACCAGCGGCGGGACCTACGGCACGCCCGACGAATTTGAGATCGTCGATCGCACCGCCGATGGGGCTTTGCGTTTTACCCGCGAACACAGCATCACCATTTCCGGCTTGGAATCGGGCACGGCCTATGAGTATGGTGTTGAGGTGACGGGCGCCAATGGCAAGACGACGAGTTTTGAGCCGAGTCTCGCCTCCGCTAAAAGAGCGAAGACCCTGCAACCGCCCGGTGGCGCTGGCGCTTTTACTACCAACAATGTGCCCGATACGCAATTCCCGGTGATCCTCTCGGGCCCGACGGTCACGTCTAAGACGCACGATACGGCCATTGTCGAATGGGAGACGGACGAGCCGGCGACTAGTGTGGTGGAGTTTGGCACCAGCGCGCGCGACGAGGAAATCAGCTCGGGCAGCAATACATTCAAGCACAAATTGACGCTGAGCAACTTGGCGGCCGGCGCGACCTATAAATACATCGTCGGCTCGACGGACGCGGTCGGCAATGGCAGCACGCAAAGCGCCGAGGCGGTGTTTAGCACTAACCCCGATCTAGATCTGACTGCGCCGGTTATCACCGCGCAACCGACGGTGATTTACAAAAACGACCGCAGCGCGACGATACAGTGGCGCACCGACGAGGATGCGACCGGGGTCGTTGAATTTGGCCCGACGGCGGAGTTGGGTTTTATCCGCGAATTGCCGACGACCGGCAAGGTGCACGAGATTTCGCTGAATAATTTGAGCGCGGCGACGACCTATTATGTGCACATTTCGTCATCGGACTTAAGCAACAATGGACCAACGACCAGTCAGGTCCTAGAGTTTTCGACTGACGCGGTGGCCGACCTGTTGCCGCCGGTCATCACCGATATCCGTGCCGTCGCTGCCGATTCCGCCGCGATCCTGACCTGGAACACCGACGAGTTGGCCGACAGCTTTGTCGAGTTCGGTGTCGACAAGGCGCTATTTGACTTTACAGTCGGCGATAGCAAGGACTTGACCACGCACGAGATGACGCTGACCAATCTGCAGCCGGCGACGACCTACTATTATATCGTCGGTTCGGTAGACCGAGCCAATAACCCGCCGACCGAGAGCGACACGCTCAGTTTTACAACCTTGGCCGAAGCCGATACCACCGCGCCCTCGGCGCCTTTTGCCCTCAATGCGACGATCGGCAACCGCCAGGCACTGCTCGCTTGGGACGCGGCGCTCGAACTCGACCTCAACGGCTTCAATGTCTATCGCCGCGTCGACACTGCCGATTTTGCGCTGATCGGCTCGGGTATCCGCGACAATAATTTCGCCGATCTGAATGTTAGCAACGATGCCATCTACGAATACCAGGTCACGGCGATCGACCGGCAAAACCCGCCGAATGAGAGCCCGGCTTCCGCCTCGGTTACGGCCACGCCGACTTCTTCGGCCGCACCGACGACACCTATTGAGTTGAGCCGTTCGGGAGAGGTGTTCACACCGACCTTGGTCTTTGCCAATGCCCGTCCCTTTAATACCGCTGCGCCATTGACCTATACGATTCAGGTTTCGACGCAAGCGGACTTTTCTAATGCCACCGCTTCTGTCTCGGGTTTGGCCGAAGGTGCGGGTGATGCCGGCACTGGACAGACGGCTTGGACCATCGATCGCAAGTTGAGCCAAGGGGCGACCTATTACTGGCGGGTCCGCGCGGTTGAGGGTAGCCTGGTCGGTGCGTTTTCCGCCGCCGAGGAATTCGTCGTCGTCAATGATGCGCTCGCCGGAGATTTTAATGGCGACGGCAGTGTGCTCTTCGACGATTTTTTTCTCTTCGTCGATTTCTTCGGTAGCACGGCCGATGGTGCGGCCGCGGCCTTTGATCTCGATGGCGATGGCACGGTCAGTTTCGGCGATTTCTTTTCCTTCGCTGACAATTTCGGCAAGAGCGCGGCCGGCAAGCGTTGGGCCGCATCGGGCGAGATCGACGCCCAGGTCCGCTTCGCGTTGGAGGCGCTGGGTGGGACGAGAGCCGAGCAGCGGCGCGTTACGGTGCGCCTATGGATCGATCATGCCGAAGCGCTCAAAGCGTATGGCGCGGCCCTGCAATACGATCCGTCCCAGGTGGTATTCGAGGGCGCGCGCCCCGGCGCTGGGGCCTTCCTCGAAAGCCAGGGCGGGCATGCACCGTTGTTTTCGGTGCTCTACCAGCGTCCCGGCCAGTTGGTGGTGGGCAATGGTTTGACCCAGGGCGCGGCGGTTTCGGGGCGCGGCTTGTTGGCCGAGTTGGATTTCCGCCTGTTGGGCACGGGCCGTGAGGCGGTATTCGATCTGTCCGAAGCCTATGTTGCTTCGTCCGGCGAAGCGGTGTGGGCGGTGGCGCAGTTGGGTTCGGCGCGGTTGTTACCGCATCAGCACGCGCTCTTCGCCAACTTTCCCAACCCGTTCAACCCCTCGACGAGCATCGAATACGCCTTGCCCGAGGCAGCCATTGTCGAATTGGCGATCTACGATATATTGGGGCAGCGTGTGCGCACGTTGGTTACCGGCCAGCAGGGGGCGGGATTTTATCGTTTGGCTTGGAACGGAAGGGACCAGGCGGACCGGACGGTGGCGAGTGGAGTGTATTTTTATCGCTTGGCTACGGCCGGTTTCAGCCAGACGCGCAAAATGACGTTGATTAAATAGGGGCTTGAAAAGACGAAGCGAATATGGAATATTTAGGGTGTGGATGCTTTGCACCCTAAGTGCATAAAGGCGCCGCGCGATTTTTCAGACGCGCCCTGGGATAAATTGATGGATTACTACTTCTACACCACTATCGTTTGTTTTTTGCTCTGCTTGGCCTATGCCGCCTTCGTGCTCTTTGCGCGCTTCGCGACGCTGCAGAAGATGCGCCAACTCGGCTTTCGGGTCAGAATGATGGCGCGCGGCAGAGGCGCACGCCTAGGCGATCTGCTCAACGCGCATCCGCTCTTCCTGTTTTTCTTCGACCGGCTCTCCGTCGAGCTCGAACGCGAGCTTGTATATCTGGAGCGCGACCGTCACATGCGCGTACCCTATCACAAACGCTGTCTGACGATTTTCCCCTCCGAACGACTCAAGTTACTGACCTACCGCGTCGAACAGCTCGAACAAAGCTAATTCCCGTTAATTAAAGTATACCCTGTGTGTTTTATATAGACCTTGGGCGAGGTCCGCTTTTTTCAAATAAAATGTCCAAAACGAGTAAGCCCGCAGCCGACGCTAGTAATCATCAGTCCTCAATCGCCTCAGCAACAGCTTCGAGCAAAGCGTCCTTAGTAATCGGCTTGATCAGATACCCCGAAGGATTCGTCTCCGCAGCGAGCTCGCGAATATTCTGCTGTGAGTAGGAGGTGATATAGACCAAGGTGATCTGATCGTGGCGTTTGCGGATTCGCGCCCGGTCTGGAGCCCATCCAACGTACCGGCGAGTTTGATGTCGAGCAGGACCTACGTCGGGCAAGACCTCTTCGACGTAGGAGAGTGCGTCGTCACCGGACATCGCTACAAAAGTGATCTCATAGCCATTTGCTTCAAGCACAGATTGCAGGTTGAGGGGGATGATACCTTGGTCTTCGCCTACTAGGACACGCGTTTGGCCATGATAAGCTTCTTGGCTCAACCTTCGCGTACAAGGTGCCGGTCTTCGTAGTCGCCGCGCGGAAAGTTCTCCAGATTCAACTCGCCGGGAATATAGTGCCAAGCCATGCTGTAGCGTGTGCGCTCGCTCTGGTTGTCGACGGTGCCGTGCAGCAGGTTGGCCGAGAAAAGGGCGACGGTGCCGGCGGGCATTGGCAGGGCGACGGCTTTTGCTTCTTCGATTTGCGTCCAGCTGCCGTGCATCGAAGGGCTACTTTGGTGCTCGGCGATTTCGCCCGAAAGGTGGCTGCCGGGCACGATTTGCAAGCAGCCATTGTCGAGATCGGCGTCCTGTAGGTAAATGCCGCAGGAGATCACCTGGTCGGAGGTCGTGCCGAAATAATAATTGTCCTGGTGCCAGTGCGTCGAGGTGCCGCCGGCGAGCTTGGGGAAGAACTTGGTGCCGAAGCAGTCGAGTTCGGCACCGAGCAGGGCGGCGACGCGATCGACGATGGCTTGCTCGCAGGCCAGCGCGAGGATGCGCGCTTCGATCTGGCAGACGCCCTGCACTTTGTGCAACAGGCCGGAGATCGGTGCGTTGTCGGGGCCGAGTTCGAGCGAAAAATGCGGCACGGGTGCGGTTAACGCGTTGCCTCGGGCGACAAGTTCGTCGCAGACGTCGAGATAATATGCAAGCCTGTCGCCTTCGATCAGGCGCTCGAAAACGAGGTAGCCGTCCTCGTTGAAGTGGACGATTTCTTCATTGCTCAACATCGGTTTATCTCCAGGCTAAAGTCGCGCTGAATCTAAGCAAAGCGCCGCCGGGCCGCATCTGCAATTGCACGTCGGGGCCGAAATCGGCGAGGTGGGCGTCGACATAGGCGTCGATGGCGGCGAAGGAGACGCAGAGCGCGAAATAGAGCAGGCGAGTATTGCGGCGTGCTGTGCGGTCCTGGTGGATCTCGGGGGTCGGTGCGGTGTCGATGCGGCGATGTTCGACGACGACCGCGGTCAGGGCCGTCGCGCTCGCCGCGCTAAAGAACAGCATCTTGATGGGCTGGTCGTTATAGTGTTGGCCCCAGCCGGGTAGTGTAGAACGCAATAGCGCGCCACGCGGCGTTTTGGTGGTGTCGACGCCGGTCGAGTCGGGGGCTGCCGCTAGGGCGGGCCGGCCCAACGACAAGACCAACAGCAGGCTAAGCGCCCAGTAGTGCGCCGACCTTGATCGGATAACCCCGCACAAAGGCCGTTCCTTCCATGGCGGCTTTACCCGCCGGTTGCACATTGTGCAAGAGCAAGGCGCCGGTACCGCAGGCGATGACCGGGCCTTCGCGGCCGTCGGCGCGTAGCACCGTGCCGGGGGGGCCGGAGCCCTCCGCGTGTTGTGCCCGATGTATTTTAAAGGGTTGGCCCTGCCAGTGGGTGAAGGCGCCGGGCACAGGATTCATGCCGCGGACTAGGTTGCGAATCTCTTCGGCCGGTCGATCCCAATGAATCAGCGCGTCTTCTTTGACGAGCTTCGGCGCGCGGGTGATGCCTTGCGCGTCTTGCGCGTGGCCGGTAATCCGGTCGTCTTCGAGGCCGTCGAGGGTTTCGACGACCATCGACGCGCCTTCGATACACAAACGCGCCTCCAACTCGCCGGCGGTCTCGTCTTCGCCGATGGTAAAGGGGCGTTGCAGCAGGATATCACCGGCGTCGATGCGCGGGTTGAGTTGGAAGGTGCTAATACCGGTCTCTTTTTCACCATTGACCACCGCCCAGATGATCGGCGCCGCGCCGCGATAGGCGGGCAAGAGCGAGGGGTGGAGGTTGACCGAGCCGAGGCGGGGGATCTCAAGTAGGCGCTTGGGCAGGATGGAGAAGGCGACGACGACAAAGAGATCGGGAGCGAGCGCGGTAAGGGCCTTGGCCAATGCCGGGTCCTTAGTGGAAGCGGGCTGCAGGACCTCTATTTCGAATTCGAGCGCCTGTTCCTTGACTGGCGGGCTCGCCATTTGTCGGCCCCGCCCTTTGCGGCGGTCGGGGTTGGTGACGACCGCGAGCAATTCGTGGCGGCTTGCCGCCAGGGCCTTGAGCGTGGGGACTGCGAAGTGCGGGGTCCCCATAAAGATGATTCGCACTATTTTTTGTCGTCGGCGTTTTCTTTGTTTTTAACCTTGGAAACGGCCGCGCGCGAGACCTCGATCTTGACGTTCTCGGCGATTTTGACCACCAGGATGTCGTCCTTGATGTTTTCGATGACGCCGTGGATACCGCCGCTGGTGACGATGGCGTCTTTTTTCTCCAACTCATCGATCAGCCGTTGTTGGTCCTTCTGCTTTTTCATCTGCGGGCGCAGGATCAGCAGGTAGAGCACAACGAACATTAGTGCGAAGGGCAGTAGCGAGGCGATGGCATTGGGCTGGCCCCCATCGGTGGCCGTGGCGCCCATGGCATAGGCGGAGGAGACGAGATCGAACACGGGTGAAGTCCTTTCCTTGCTAATCTACGGTAAGTATCTGTGGAAATATAAGGATAATACCCACAATGTCGATATGTAGGGTGGTGGCGACAAACTTTTTCAAGGCTAGCGAATTTTTTCTGCTAGCAGATTATGAACACCGCATTCTCACTGACGGGGCTCGAAAAGCGCTACGACGCCTTTCCGCTACTACGATTTCCCGGAACGTATCCCACTTATAGCGTGATACAAATAGCCGCCAGCGCCAGGGCGATACCCGCCAAAGTGGCAGGGGAGAGACGCTCTTTCCACAGAAAGCGCGCGGCGAGATTGTCCAGGACCACGACGGTGCAGCCCATCATCGGGAAGAAGACCGTACCAGGCACCTGGCTGAGCGCGGTCAGAATCACCATTAAGGCCGCTAGATTATAAAGGCCTATGCCCGCTCCAGTGGCCAACTCGCTCTTTTGCGGCCGCCGCCGGTTGACGAGCAAGTAGAGCGCGCCCCAGCCGCCAGCGACAAGGCCAGTGACCATCAGGAATTTGGGCTGATCGCCGCCGATACCGGCGTATTGCACCCAGCGCAAGCAAGTCAGGCTGGTGCCCTGCAGACAAAAGACCAATAAGACCAGGGCGAGATTGCGCATATTGCCCAGGTGCAATAAGGCACCCGCGTCCCGCGTCATCAGGACCAAGGCGACAAGTGCCAACAGGGCGCCGGCCGCCTGTAGTTCGGTGAGAGGCTCGTTCCAGACGAGGGCCGACACGGCGGTGGGCACGACTAAGGCGAGGCGAAAGGCTGTGAGCACCGCCGAGGCCTTGACCAGAGTCAGTGCCCGGGTCATTGCCAGCATTGAGCAAATGAAGACCGTGCCGGTGACTAGGCCGAGTTGCAGGGTGCGGTCGTCGACGGCCAATTCACCCCGGCTCAGGGCATAGAGAGCAAGCAGGCCGGCCACGACCAGGTAATTGGCGCTAACGACTACGGGGGCGTAGAGGTTGCGGCGCTCGGACCATTTAAAAAGCTGGCCAAAGCCGAATTCCATGGCGAAGGCCAGGGGTAACCAGTGCA
>JABHFS010000193.1 GCA_018672475.1 Gemmatimonadota bacterium
CGACGATATCGACGGCACGGTCATGGATTACGAGATCACGCGCAAGAGTTTTGCCGAGACCCAACAAAGGCTGACGCAGGCCGAGCTTTTGGATCGCATCGTCGAGGCCGGGCGCGAGCCCATCGAACGCGACTCCCTTTACAATATAGTAGCCGATACCTCGGCGCTCTTGGCGGTCGGTTAAGACGATGATTACCGATATCGCCGAAAAGGTCTACGCGGGCCAGCGTATCACGATAGAGGATGCGGGCCGTCTCTATGCACATCACAATTTGGCCGAGTTGGGTATGTTGGCGCATTGGGCGCGCCTGCAAAAGTATCCCGAACAGGTCGTCACCTACAATGTCGGCCGCAATATCAACTACACCAATGTCTGTTGGGTCAAGTGTGATTTCTGCGCTTTCTACCGGGCTCCGGGCTCCGACGAGGGGTATGTGCTGCCGCACGAGCAGATCTTCGCCAAGATAGACGAATTGGTGGCCTTCGGCGGCGACGAGCCCAAGTCCTGCGAAATCCTGATGCAGGGCGGGCTCAATCCGAAATTGCGTCTCGATTATTACGAGGATTTGCTCTCGCAGATCCGCGACCGCTTTCCACAGGTGCAATTGCACTGTCTTTCGGCGACTGAAATCATTTATATCGCGCATCTGTCGAAGTTGCCGCTCGACGAGACGATTCGCCGTCTGCACAAGGCCGGGCTGGATTCGATTCCGGGCGCCGGTGCCGAGATACTCAACGACGAAGTGCGTGATATCATCGGTTTCCGCAAGGATCGCACCGAGGAATGGCTCGAAGTGCATCGCGTGGCGCACGCGTTGGGGATGCGCACGACGGCGACGATGATGTATGGCCATGTAGAGACGGTAGAGCATCGGTTAGAGCATTTCGATCTGTTGCGGAAATTACAAGACGAACGCGGCGGGTTCACTGCCTTTATTACCTGGAATTTCCAGCCCGACCATACGGACCTCGGCGCTGATGCCGAGCGTTGGCACGGCGCCAAGGCCACCGGCTACGATCATTTGCGCACGGTGGCTGTGGCGCGGCTGTTCTTAGATAATATCGACAGCTTCCAGGCCTCTTGGGTGACGCAAGGGCCGAAGATCGCCCAGGTCAGCCTGCGCTATGGCGTAAACGATTTTGGCAGTACGATGCTGGAAGAAAATGTCGTCAGCGCGGCCGGTACCAGCCATACCACCGAAATGAACCTCGGCATGATGGAACGGTTGATCCGCGATGCCGGTTTTGATCCCCAGCGGCGCAATACCCGCTACGATCCGGTTGCGACACCCTGTTGTATCGATGCTTTGCCAAAGGCCGCTCATTCATGAGACCGCGCTTGGGGGCGGTTTCTTTTCTCAATACCCGCCCTCTCGTTTACACCCTCGAACGCGACTCCGTGCATTTCGACCTGAGTTATTCCGTGCCCTCTCGTTGCGCCAGTGAACTGGCTTCGGGGGCCGTTGATGTCGGTCTTATCCCCACGATAGAATATGCCCGCAGTGCTGAGCCTTATTATATCGCGCCGGGCGTGGCCATCGCTACGCGGGGAGCGGTGTTAACTGTGCGGCTCTATTATCGCGGCGATGTGCAACGTATTGAGAAGGTCGCCCTGGATCTGAGTTCGCGGACCTCGGTCGCCTTGCTGCGGATATTGTTGCGCGAAAAATTCGCGCTGGACCCCGTCTTTGTCGACGCCGAGCCGAATTTAGAGGTGATGTTGGCGACCGCAGACGCCGCGCTGGTCATCGGCGATCCGGTCTTCGCCCTATTGGGCCAGGAGTGCGAGAGTTTGGATTTGGGTGCGGAGTGGTTCGATATGACGGGCTTACCTTTCGTCTTCGCTTTCTGGACTGGTCGGGCAGGAGCGCTCAACGCTAAGCAGGCGCAAATGTTGCTCGCGGCCAAGGCCGAAGGTATAGGGCATATTAGCGAAATCGCTAAGACCTATAGCCGTGAGCACGGCGGTGATCCGGCGTTCTATAAACGCTATCTGCAGGGGCATATCGACTTTGATCTGGACGACCGGGCCTTGCAGGGACTGAGCCTATTTTACGATAAAGCCAGCGAGCATGGTTTGATTCCCGCGGTGCCGGAGTTGCGCTTTTATGCGGCGGAGGGTGGAGCATGAGCGCGTTGTCTAGTGTGTTGACCTTTGGGCGCATGATTAAGTTTTCGCACAGTATTTTTGCATTGCCCTTCGCCTTCAGTGGCGCGGCCTTGGCGGCGGCGCAGGCGGGGATCAGTGTGGCGCAGGTGGCTTGGATTACGTTGGCGATGGTCGGTGCGCGCAGCGCGGCGATGGGGTTTAATCGCCTGGCGGATCGTCATCTCGATGCGGCTAATCCCCGCACCTCGGGGCGTGAATTGCCGCAAGGAGTCGTCTCGCCGACGGCGGTGGGGCTGCTTGTTGTAATTTCGAGCGCGGCGCTGGCTTTTTCCGCCTGGCAACTCAATCCGCTTTGTCTTTATCTGTCGCCCTTGGTATTGGCGGTCCTGTTCTTCTACTCGCTGTGCAAACGATTCACCTGGGCGTCACATCTGGTGCTCGGATTGAGTTTGGGCGGTGCGCCTTTGGGGGCTTGGATTGCGGTGACCGGTAGTATCGCCTGGCCCCCGATTTTGTTGGGGTTGGCGGTGCTTTTATGGGTCGCTGGTTTCGATATTTTCTACGCCTGCCAGGACTACGAACACGACATCAGTGCCGGTCTGCACTCGATACCGGCGCGCTTTGGTATTGAGCGGGCGCTGGTCATCGCCCGCGTCTTGCACCTATTGGCCGTAGTGGTGATGGTCCTCGTCGGTCGCAGTGCGGGTTTGAACGTGGTCTATTGGGTTGGGGTCGGTGCGATCGCCGTATTATTATTATACGAACATCGCCTGGTGCGATCCGATGACCTAACGCGGGTCAATATGGCATTTTTTAATTTGAATGCCGTGATCAGTGTGCTCTATCTGTTGTTCACCCTGGCCGACTTGCTCGTCATGGGTGAGGCGTCGACGCTTTGGCGGGCTTCCTGATTTTCATCCCTTTTACAAGCCATAACGAGGTAATATGAGTACGGAGCAAGGTCCAGCGATCTCCTTTGCGGAAATCGTCGGGGAGACCAGTGATGCGATTTATAAAACGCGAACCCGTGCGCCGGGCCCCAGCGGCAAACTGCCATTGACTATCGAGCAAGTTGTCGACTCGCCGAGCGGCCATATTTTCGGTTATAGCCAAAATGCTGGTATGGGGTGGAATCCGGCCGAACTAGGGCGCCGCGAGTTTCTTATACTCAGTACTCAGGGCGGTATTCGTGCACCGGATGGCCGGCCGATTGCGCTGGGTTTTCACACCGGGCATTGGGAGATCGGGTTATTGATGGAAGCCGCGGCCGAGGAGATCCACGCCCGGGGCGGGATTCCCTTCGCGGCCTATTGCTCGGACCCTTGCGACGGCCGTTCACAGGGCACAGAGGGCATGTTCGATAGCTTGCCGTATCGCAATGACGCGGCGATCGTTTTGCGCCGTCTAGTGCGCTCACTGCCGACGAGGCGGGGTGTAATGGGCATCGGTACTTGCGATAAGGGGTTGCCGGCCATTCTGATTGCCTTAGCTGGCACGCCGGATCTGCCGGTGATTGTCGTGCCCGGCGGAGTGACCTTGCCGCCGGAAGAAGGCGAAGATGCGGGCAAGATTCAGTCGGCCGGTTCACGCCTTGCCGCCGGGGAGATGAAGATCGCCGATTTTCAGGAGCTGGGTTGCAAGGCATGTGCTACGCCGGGCGGCGGTTGCCAGTTTTTGGGTACGGCGGCGACCACGCAGGTCGTTGGCGAGGCCTTGGGCCTCTCGTTGCCGCATTCGGCCCTGGCGCCCTCGGGTGAGGAGGTTTGGCTTGATATGGCGGTGCGCTCGGCTCGGGCGTTGTTGGCATTAGAAACGCAAGGGGTACGGTCGCGGGATATTATTACCGACGAGGCGTTGCATAACGGGATGGTCGTACACGCGGCTTTCGGTGGTTCGACCAATCTAATTTTGCACGTGCCGGCCATCGCGCATGCGGCGGGGCGCAAGCGGCCGGAGGTGGGCGATTGGGATCATATTAACCGCCAGGTGCCGCGCATTGTTGATGTGTTGCCGAACGGTCCGCAATCCCACGTGACGGTCCGGGCCTTTTTGGCGGGGGGTGTGCCCGAGGTGATGTTGCACTTGCGCAAGATGGGGCTGTTGAAAGAAACTGCGATGACGGTCACCGGCCGCACGTTGGGTGAAAATCTGGATTGGTGGCAAGAATCCGAACGCCGCCGACTCTTCCGCGACAAATTGCGCGAATTAGATGGGGTAGATCCTGACGATGTGATCATGGATGCGGACCGGGCCCGTGCCAAGGGCCTGACTAGCACGGTCTGCTTCCCTGTCGGTAATATCACGCCGGAGGGTTCCGTGGTAAAAGCGACGGCGATCGATCCTTCGATGTTGGATGGAGAAGGTGTCTATCGTCGCACCGGGCCGGCGAAAATTTTTACGACCGAACGCGATACCATCCAGGCGATCAAGGCGGGCAAGATTGACAAGGGCGATGTATTGGTGATGCTCAGTTGCGGGCCGATGGGCACTGGGATGGAAGAGGTCGCGCAGGTGACGATCGCGCTCAAATACACCGATGTCGGCAAGCATGTAGCACTGATTACCGACGCGCGTTTCTCCGGGTTTTCCTCTGGGCCTTGTATCGGCCATATCGGCCCGGAGGCTTTGGCCGGCGGCCCGATCGGCAAATTGTGCGACGGTGACCTCATTGAAATAGAAATCGACTGCCGCAATTTACACGGTCGCATTAATCTGGTCGGCTGCGATGGCGATGAATTCGGCGCGGAAGAAGGCACGCGCGTGCTCGCCGAACGTCCCTTTCGCGAGGATCTTAGGCCCGAAGCGGAGTTGCCCGACGATACCAGGCTCTGGGCGGCGTTACAGAATATAGGTGGCGGCACTTGGGGCGGTTGTGTCTACGATGTCGACGCGATTATCGAGACGCTCGAAGCGGGTCGTGAGGCGCTCGCGGCCAAGACTGAACAGAAGCCATGAGCCAGGTGGTCGTCGGTGTTACTGGGGCGAGTGGCGCGATCTATGCGGGGCGGTTATTGCGCGCATTGTTGATCGGCGGCCATACCGTGCACCTGGTATTGTCGAAATACGGGCGTTACCTATTGGTCGAGGAGTTGGGTTTTCGCCCTGATAAAGAGAACCTACGTGAGTTTTTAGCGCGGCTTTACGGGCAGGAGACCGAAGCCGGTACGCTGTGCGAATACGGCGCTGGAGATTTGGCGGCGATCATCGCCAGTGGTTCGGTAGCGATCGACGCAATGGCCGTGGTACCTTGCTCGGTCAAAACGCTGTCGAGTATCGCCCGGGGTGCGGCTGCCAGTTTGATTGAGCGAGCCGCTGATGTCAGCTTGAAGGAGCAACGGCCATTGGTATTGGTCGTGCGCGAGACGCCGCTCAACTTGATCCAATTGCGCAATATGACGGCAGCCGCGGAGGCTGGAGCGATTATTCTGCCGGCGATGCCCGCCTTTTACCAAAAACCGCAGACCTTTGATGACTTGGGGGATTTTATCGCTGGGCGCGTTTGCAATATGTTGCGTATCGAGCATCAGCTTTTCCCTCCTTGGGAAGGTGCGGGGACCAACAAATAAAACGGGCGTCCATGGCCTTGGGGAGAAGGCCACAGACGCCCAATGTGAAGTTTGAAACCGGATGTCCATGGCCTTGGGGAGAAGGCCACAGACGCCCAATGTGAAGTTTGAAGCCGGATGTCTATGGCCTTGGGGAGAAGGCCACAGATATTACGTACAAAGATTTAAAGCGGGCGCCCATGGCCCAGGGGAGCGGGCCACAGGCGCCCAATGTGAGTCTCGAAGGCCCGCTGGGGAGAGAGGGGGCTATTGAGACTCTTGGTAAAGACCTTCCGAAGCATCTATGGCCTTGGGGAGAAGGCCACAGACACTCGCGGAAAGACGGTTCGTTTATAGAAGTGAGCCGCCTTTTGCACGGCGCACTCCCACTCGCGTTTGCTGGGCAAACTGCCCCGGTGCATCGCGCTCAATAACGCTTGGTTCATCTTCTCTTTGCTGTCTGTTGGTAGTCTATCCAACTGCGCTCTGTACCATCTCAGTTGCAACATTTCCCTGTCCTATCTATTTGAGCGCCAAGGCTGTGTTATTGCCGATAGCTGAGTGGTGTACCCTATCCGCATTGGATCGGGTGTGGCTCGTGATTAAGTAATCGCTCTCTCTGGTAATTTTGATGCAGAGAGCAAAAATACTGCTGAGCAACGTAAGAAAAAGGAAGAGTCGCACGTGGCTCGAATAGGGGTGATGGCGACGCATAGCATTCCTTTGCGCTACGATTAAAGTCGAGACCCGGGAGCTGCATCTGCGCGAGGAGCGGCAGATGTGAAAGGAGGGGAGTTCCCGCCCCCGGATCTCATAAAACAAGAGGACTAAGTCTGTCTGCCCATCCTATTGCAAGGGCTGTGCCAGTTCAGCTCTGGCAATGACAACTATAGTCATAACATACTATTTATAAATGAAATATGAGCGAAAATAAATTATGAAAAACTATGTGGTATTACGTGTTTTTTCATAGGACTTATCAGCGTATATAGGGCGGGGGCGGTGCGTGGACACAAGATGTGGAAAGTGCGAGGAAATTGACGGAAAACAGAAGGGAAAAATCTACTAGGGCTAGGGTAAAATCTTCCCTATTGCACTCAAATCGAGGCGATTTGGGCGAATAAAAGGTACAAATGAGCGATATTTGTCTGTATTTTGCTTATTTCTGGTGGGATTAGAGGAAAAAAGTGCTTTTTAAACGAGCGTGCGCAGATTATTGCGGAAGAAATTGCGCGGTAACATGCCATCGAGCAATAAGCCTCCTTCTTGTACTATTGCGCGGCAGGCTGTCCACGGGCCAAAGCGGCAGAGAACCTCGCCTTTGAGATCGGTGGCCCGATCCAGTTGTGCCAGTTGTCCTTGAAAGATGCTCTGCAATTGCGAGAAATTCAGTTCGATGCTGGGGCCCTGCATAAGATGTCCGCAAAGAGCGACGGTTTGTTGGCTGATAAAACTGTAGCCTTTGTGGTGGCGGGCAACGCGCATGCCGCTGCGAACGAAGTGCGGGAGGTGTTGCTGGATGGCCGGGCCTAGTGCCGGTTGCAGAGTGAGCAGGCGGCTACTGAGGGTGTAAACCTGACCTGGGGGGCGAGGCAAATCGCATTGCCAGCGGCTTTCTATCGCGCGTCTCGCCTCATCGGCTGCAGCATCGCAGCGGGTCTGTGGCAACCAGCTGGCGGCGTCTGCGTCGCGGTGGCTGCTGATGGTCGGCTCGCGTTTGCAGAGATGGGCGACAAAGGCGCCTTCGGTATTGTGGTGATGTGGCCAGACGCGGACACCGCGAGAAAAATCGGCTGGATATTGTGCGGCTATCTCGGCGGGCAGTGGCTGATTTTCATAGTTGTCGATTGCGCGAATCTCGACATTGGCTTCATAGCGGCGTATAAGGCCGAGCAGTACTTCCTCATTTTCTTCTAATGAAAGAGAGCAGGTCGAATAGACCAGGCTACCGCCCGGTTTCAGCATATGGAAGGCGGCGCGCAAAAGACCTATTTGCTGTTGTCCGAAGTGCCCGGCATTCTCGGAGGACCAGTAATTGAGCATATTCTTGTCTTTGCGCACGATGCCGTCTCCCGAACACGGCGCGTCGACGAGGATGCGGTCGAAGAAGTTGTGGAAGTAGCGGGCGAGCATCGCGCCGGGGGCCTGGCTGACGACGAAATTGGCGACGCCGCAGCGTTCGAGATTACCGACGAGGGAGGGCATGCGTTTACTGCGCATCTCGTTGAGCAACAACAGGCCACTATTTTGCATACGCGCAGCGATCTGGATACTCTTGCCGCCGGGTGCGGCGCAAAGATCGAGCACGCGTTCACCCGGGCGTGGGGCGAGCACTTCGACGGCCAACATCGGGGCTTTGGCCTGAACATAGAGTGCGCCCATCGCGTGTTCGAGCATTTGCCCGAGGCCTTTTTCACTCTCGGGCATGCCAAAGGCGTCTTCGCACCACGGCACGGGTTCGCCGAGTTGGCGCAAGAGGGGCTCTAGGGTCTGGGACTGGGCTTGCAGGGGGTTGAGACGCAGCGAGGCCGGTGGCTGTGTTTGCGAACAGCTATAAAAAGCCTGGCGTTGTTTTTCGTCGGGCAGAAGACGTCCGAGATGCTCGAGCAGGGCCTGCAGTTTGGCCGGGTCGAACGCTTTGCGCGATGGTGCGTTTCTGTCTTTATTCATAAAATGTTAAATAATTCTATACATACCTTATAGATATAGCAAGGAGCATGATCGTCGAACGCAGTTTTATCGTTAGTGATTTGCATTTGGGATCGGCTTATTTTCACCACGAGACTTTCATCTCATGGCTGGATGCGTTGCCTGGGGGAGTGCAGTTGGTGCTCAATGGCGATATTATCGATGATCCCCGCGCTCCGTTGCCTGAAGAACACGGTGCCGTGCTTGATCGCCTGGTGAGCGAGTCGCAGATTCGACCCGTTATCTGGGTATACGGCAACCACGACGCCGAATTTGAGTTGGCCGAAAAGGGGGAGATCCAATTTGCCGATAGTTGGGCGATCGA
>JABHFS010000194.1 GCA_018672475.1 Gemmatimonadota bacterium
CGCGGACTTGTTTGCCATGGCCGCCGAAACCCATATAGGTCAACCCGATGCCGAAGTAGTGCCGGGCGACCCACAGGGTGTAGACGCCTTGGTCCACTTTGCCCCATTGGCCGGGACCGGCGATGACGCCGCAGCGGTTGATTATGGCCTTCAGGCCGTAGGTGGCGCAGTATTCTTGCACGAAGAGTTCGGAGGCGAGTTTGGTCGCGCCGTAGAGCGAGCGGTGGCGAGAGGTGTCGAAAGTCTCGTCAATGCCCGCGGCCGACAGCCCCCTCGGCAAGGCCTGTGCCGTGTCGACACTGAGCCTTGTCTGCTCTTCGCGCAACGGCAATTCGCGCAGGGCGGGCAGCGAATAGACGCGCGAGGTGGACAGGAAGAGCAAGGCGCTGCTGCGCCTGCGTGCCCACTCCAGGCAATTGAGCGTGCCGCCGAGATTCGTGTCGATGAGATAATTGGGCGAGCCGTCGGCTCCGGCGTGCGCAGACGGCTCGGCCGAAGCGTCGATCAGCAGGTCGAAGTCACCGGCCACCGCTTCGAGGTCGTCGGCGATACGCACATCGCCGTGTTCGAACTCGATATCCAGCGCTTTGAAATCGGCGAGATTGAATTCCGCGCCGCGTCGCTTGAGATTGTCGAAGGCGACGATACGGCGTTCGGGATAGCGCGCGCGGTAGCGGCGCGCCAGGCTGGAGCCAACAAAGCCGGCGCCGCCAGTGATGCATATGCTCATGGCAAGGGGGCGTCTTCGCGGATTAGGCCCTCGCTGCGCAGTTCGGCCCAGAAGTCTGCGGGGATTTCTTCTTTGAGCAGGTTGAAGTTTTCGCTTACCCTGTCCGGCTGTCGGGTGCCGGGGATGATGGTGGTGATCGCTGGGTGCGCGAAGACGAATTGCGAGGCGGCCGCCTTGAGATCGACCTGGTGTCGGGCGGCGACCTCTTCAAGGCCTTTGGCTTTGGCTATGATTTCGGGTGGGGCTTCACCGTAGTTGTATTTGGCTCCGGGTTGCGCACCCTTGGCGAGGATACCGCTATTGTAGGTGCCACCGGCCATGATGCCGATATTTTTCTCTACGCACAGCGGCAAAAGCTCGTCGAGCGAGCTTTGGTCGAGCAGGCTGTAGCGGCCAGCAAGCAGGAAGCAGTCAAAGTCGCCTTCGCGGGCGAAGCGGGCGAGCATTTCCCATTGGTTCATGCCGGCACTAACGGCGCTGATAACGCCTTCGCTGCGCAGTCTTTCGAGTGCCGGATAGGCACCGCTGATCGCTTCTTCCCAGTGGTCGTCCGGGTCGTGGATGTGCAGAATGTCGATGCGGTCGACGCCAAGGCGTTTGAGGCTGTCTTCGAAAGATCGCATAACGCCGTCGTAGCTATAATCGAAAACGGGCTTGAAAGGGGGCGGGTTTTCGAAAATACCCCCATCGGATTCACCCGCTTCGGTTGGTACCAGGATGCGTCCGACTTTGGAGGCGAGTATATAGCTATCGCGCGGAACTTCTTTGAGAGCGAGTCCTAGGCGTTTTTCGCTCTTACCTGCCCCGTAGAGCGGTGCGGTATCCACGAGGTTGAGCCCCAATTGAAAGGCGCGATGCACGACTTGCACCGCTTGTTCGTCGGGTATGTCGCCGTAGAGACCGCCGATGGCGGCGCAGCCCAATCCCAAACGGGTAACGGCAAGACCGCTGCTGCCGAGCACGGCTTTTTCGACTGGATCCATTTTGTGCTCCTATATAATGGAAAGAGTAAAGAACAAAATATAGGTTAAGCCGACTTGCTGAGAAAGCCCTTGATTCGCCGATGAAGCGCTTGACGCTTGCAGGGCTATTACGTACATTAAATCGCCTTTTGAAAATAAATCAGAAATCATTGAATATAAACAAGATGTGATGATTTTATTACACGGCATTTCCGCCGGCTCATCCGCGATGATGAAGTTACTTCTGGCGCTGTTTTTGGCTGGCTGTGCCGGCGTTGGTGAAGAGCTGCCGGAAACGGTTGCTATGGAAGATCCGACGGTGGTGGCGGAGTGGATCTGGACCGATGGTCAAATGGCTTGGGGGGGCTGGGGCGAGCAGTTGTTGGCTTTGGCCCAACGCGAAGATCGGCCGATACTTATTTACTTAGCCGCACCCGGTTGCGAGGGACTGTTTCCCGCACCGACCTCTGGATTGAACCAACTGATCGCGGAAAACTTTGTCAGCGTCCGGGTTGACCCGTTTAAACGTCCGGATATTGCTCGCTACTACGATTCCGGGGGCTGGCCCGCATTGCTCGCGGCGCTGCCCGACGGGCGGGTATTCGCCCGGGCGGTGGATATTCCGCCCGCCAATGTCGAACCTTATCTTCGCCGGTTGTACTTGGCCTACGAGGAAAAACGCGGAATAATCGTCGACAAAGTGCGACGTGTCGGCGGAGAGCGAGAGGCGCAGGCGTCTTTCGAAGTCGCGGCCGTTTATCGCGCGTGTGTTGCGGCTTACGATTCTACTTATGGCGGATTTGGCGGCCCAAGCAAGTTTCTCGAAACCTCGGTGCTGCGTTTTTTGTTGGCGTATGCCGATGAGCACGATGAGCAGTCGGCTCGACGGATGGCCCTGTATAGCTTGGATGCGATACTCGATTCACCGCTCTATGCGAAGGGCGCATTTTATGCCTACTCGGCGACGCCGGATTGGAACGCGCCGGTCCGCGAAATTGATGCTTTGGATCAGGCGGCGATGTTGCACCTGCTCTTGGAGGCTGGTCAGCCGCGCTATCTTGGCGCGGCCAGGGAATTGCTCGGCTTTATCGAAGGTGAATTCTTCGCCGTGGACGAAGGTTTTTTTCGCGGCCGCCGGATCGACGCCGAGCAGCAATGGACTGATCCGACCTTCTACGCCGATCGCCAGGCGGCCTTGATACGTGCCTGCCTCGCCGCGAGCACGGTGCTCGAAGACGACCGCGCAAAGCGTTTGGCGTTGCAGGCCGGTGACGCGTTGCTCGCGCATTGTATCGACGATAATGGTGGGGTACGGCATGTTTGTGGTGCGCAGCATACTGAAGTTTCGGGGCTGTTGGTCGATCAGGCGTTGGCGGCCTTGGCCCTGTGGGAGTTGGGCCAGGTGAGCGGCGAAGTGCGTTTTGCGGACGCGGTTGACCGGGTCGCGCGATATATGGAAGACCGACTCGGCGGCCCCGTCGCCTTTTACAATCGCGCCGAACCCGTCGGTCCTCTGCCCCGTTTTTTTTCGCACCGCGATACCGGCCGGCCGGCCGGCAATGCCTTGGCCTTGTCGTTTTATGGGCGGCGTGGGGATATCGAGCGATCGTCGACGCTCGCGGGTGGTTTGCGTATAGTACCTGATCGGGCATACGGCTCGTGGGCGCGTGCCGTGTTGCGTTATGGAGGGATGGAGAAATCTTCTCTATGAAGGCTTTGAAGATACTGGTTACAGGAGCGAACGGCTTTTTGGGGCGCAGTCTGCTGGGGCTGGAGGGTGAGGCGGAGTGGGTGGGGTGCGGGCGTCGGGTGGATGCGGGTGATATGCTCTATCATCGGGTCGAACTGACCGATCGCGCCGCAGTGGCCGCGCTGGTCGCCGAAACGAACCCCGATTGGGTGATCAATACGGCGGCGATGACCAATGTCGACCGATGCGAAGAGGACGTGTCGGCGGCACGGTGGGCGAATGTCGAAATCGTCGAAAACCTGGCGGCGGCCTGCGGCGATACCGGTGTTGGTTTAATGCAGATCTCCACCGATTATGTCTTTGATGGCGAGAGCGGGCCCTATGCCGAAGAGGCGGGAACGAAGCCGTTGTCGTGCTACGGCCAACTCAAACTGGAGAGCGAGCGCTTGTTACAGGGGTTGGAGCGGGCTGTGGTCGTGCGGACGCTTTGGCTTTATGGCTATGTCCCTGAAACGGGGGCCAATTTCACTACCTGGCTATTGCAGGCGGTGTCGGGTGGGGAGTCGGTAAGGGTATTTGACGACCAATGGGGCAATCCGACCTATGTCTACGATCTGGCCCGAGCGCTCGTGGGTTTGTGCCGTGAGGAAGCCAGGGGGCTGTTCCATATGGGCGGCGCAACCTTTATGACTCGGCACGAACTGGCGTTGGAACTGGCGCGTTTCTTTGATCTCGATGACGGGTTGATCCAACCGGTGCGAACCCAGGAAGCGGGGCTCTTGGCGGTCAGACCTCTGCGTTCGGGACTGCGCACCGACGCGCTGGAAGCGGTGTTGGGCCGTCGGCCGTTGACTTTTTCCGAGGGGTTAGAACGCTTGGCGCGCGATCCGCATTTCTGTCGCGATTTCCCTGAATTTGCCCGCTAACGAGATTCTATATGGATAAACTACGGATTTCCCTGATAACGCCGACGTACAACGAGCGGGAGAACTTGCCGCTATTGGCCGAAGAGATTTTCGAGATCATTGCGGCCGAACCGGATATCGATTTAGAACTGATCGTCGTCGATGACAACTCTCCCGACGGCACCGGGCAGATGGCTGAAGAATTGAAGGCGCAATACCCCCTGCAAGTGGTGCATCGAGCCGGTAAGCTGGGGTTGGGATCGGCGGTGATGGAGGGTTTCGCATTGTCTGACAGGCCCTATCTCGGGGTGATTGACGCCGACTTGAGCCACGATCCGGCGATCCTGCCCGAGTTGATCCGCAGTTTACGCGAATGCGATCTCGTCATGGGCAGCCGTTTCGGCGAGACCAGCAAGGTCGAAAAATGGGCTTGGCACCGCAAATTGACCTCGCAGGTAGGCGTGGGGGCGGCTAAGTTATTGACCGGGGCCGAAGATCCGCTCTCCGGTTACTTCTTTTTGCGCCGCGAGGTCTTAGAGGGTTTCGAACTCACTTCGTCGGGGTATAAGATTTTGCTAGAGATTCTTATCAAGTGCCGCTACGCCAAACATCGTTCGGTGCCCTTTATCTTCCGCAATCGCCAGTTCAGTTCGAGCAAACTTAACCTGCAAGAATACCTGCTTTTCGCCAAACAGATCCTCTACTTTAGCTGGTATAAGCTATTCCGCTGTTCGACAAGGCGCTGAATCATGCGATTGAGCGTCGTTTTCCTGAGTTACAACACCCGCGATTTGACCGAACAGGCCCTGCGCACGGTGCTCGACGCGGCCGAAGGCATGGCAGTTGAGGTCTTCGTCGCCGATAATGCCTCGGTGGACGGCAGCGCCGAGATGGTGGCGGAGAAGTTTCCCCAGGTCAAGTTGATCCGCAACGAGAGCAATGTCGGTTTTGCCGCCGGCAACAACGTGGCGCTGCGGCGGGTGGTCGGCGAATACGTGCTGATCATCAATACCGACACCATTGTCCGCAGAGATACGCTGAGCGCGATGGTCGATTTTTTGGACGCGCCCCCCGAGGCCGGGGCCTGCGGCTGCAAGATTCTCGACCCCGACGGCACGCTGCAACTGGACAGCCGCCGCGGTTTCCCGACCCCGTTGGCCGCCTTTTGCAAGATGTCGGGTTTGAGCCGTCTTTTTCCCGATCATCCGGTTATTTCCCACTACCACATGACGTATCTGGATCCCGAGCGGACCGAGGAGGTCGAGGTCATTTCGGGCTCTTGCATGATGGTGCGGAAGACGGCGATGGATCAAGTGGGCCTGCTCGACGAGGACTACTTTATGTATGGTGAGGACATCGACTGGTGTTATCGGATCCACCAGGCCGGTTGGAAGATCTACTATGTGCCGACGACGGAGATTATCCATTTTCGCGGCGAGAGCGGTCGCGGGGTGCCGCTCAGGATTCTTTATCGCAAGAGTCAGGCGATGTCCATATTCGTCAACAAGCATATGGCCCAGCGCTTCCGCTTCTTTCCGCTCTGGTTATTGCAGGCGGGCATCGGCTTGCACGGTTTTTTTCGCTTCCTACTGAAAACGGCTCGCGCCCTGGCTCTACCGATTATCGACGTCGGATTGGTACTATGTGGTCTGAAGCTGGGGTTGGCTGTGCGCTATCATGAGGATCTGGTGCCCTTTATTTATCGCATCGAGAATGCGGTCAATCTCTTCGGCCTTGATGCCGAGCCGACGCGCTGGTTGGCTCCGCCGCCCTATTCGGATTGGCAATGGCTCGCGGTGTATGGCGTTTCGACCCTGGTTTGGCTTTTGGCTTTTTATGTGACGGGGCTCTATGACCGCCGCCGCTATTCGGCGTTGTGGTCGACCGTTGGGGTAGCGCTGGGCTTCGCCTTCATCGTGACCTTGGTCTTTTTCTTTAAAGCGTACAATTTCTCCCGCCTTGCCGCCGGTACGGCGTTTTTCTGCAATATGGTGCTGATCGCCGGATGGCGCTTTGCCGCGCGGTGGGTGTTGCACCAGCGCGGTCGTTCGGGCCGGTTGCGGACGCTTTTGGTCGGTACGGACCAGACGGCAGCAGACTTTGTCGATTACCTGGGGCAGAAGGCGGGGGCAGCCCGCTACGACTTGATCGGCTTAGTCGGTCAAGATCCGGAGCAACGAGGTCGTCCAGTGGCCGGTCGTCCGGTGCTCGGGATGCTCGGTCAATTGGAGGAGTTGGTGCGGGATTACGAGATTGAGCAACTGGTGTTCACGCCTAGCACGATGTCGCTTTCCCTGGAGCAGATGGGGCGGGATTGGGGCGGGAAGAGTTTGCGCATCAGTATGGTGCCTGTTTCGTTTGCCGAGATGGTCGCCGAGCGGGGGGCGAACGACACTTCGCCGTTGCCGCTGATCGAAATCGGATCGAATAAATGATCGGCGGCCGTTTTTTAGTCCTCTTTTATGTCCTCTCCGTTTCATGGGTGGGTGCCGCGTCGGCTTGGCACTCGGATCTGCGGCTGGTGCTGGAGGTCCGCGACAAGATCCATCGCGAATACGTCGACAAGGTCGATAGTTTGCGCGTTATCGACGCTGGGCTCGATGGTTTGGTGACGGTGCTCGACGCGGGCGACAATATCTACCGCAGCCCCAGCGAACTCGGTCTGGAGCGCGCGTCTTTGGACGATCGCGCGCAAGTGGAGCTTTTGGCCGAGGCTTTGCAGGAGGTGCAGGGGCAGTATTTACTGTCGGTCTCGCCCGACTCGTTGCAACGGGGTGTGGTGCGCGGTATGCTGTCGGGACTGGACCCGCATTCGAATTATCTTTCGGCGGCCGAGTACGCGGATATGGCCGAGACTTATCGCGGCGATTTTGAAGGCATCGGTATTTATTTCGAGGTGCGCCGGGGGCGGTTGTTGGTCATTGCACCGATCGTCGGTTCGCCCTCGTATGGCAAGCTGCGGGCCGGCGACCATATTGTCGCAATCGAAGGAGTGCCGACCGATGGAATTTCCACCGAAGAGGTGATTGAGAAATTGCGAGGTCCGCGGGGTTCGCCGGTGCGGCTCGGTGTTTTGCGCCAGGGGCGGGATGCGCTGCTCGACTTCGTGGTCCGCCGCGAACGCATCGAACTGAAGAGTCTGCCCTATGCCTTTATGCTCGCTGGGGGTACGGGTTATGTGCGCATCGTGCGTTTTGCCGAGACGACGGCGGCGGAGTTGGGGCGGGCCTTGGCGGCGCTGCGCCTTCAGGGGATGAAGCGCTTGCTGCTCGATTTGCGGGACAATGGCGGCGGTCTCTTGCAGCAGGCGGTGGAGGTTGCCGACTACTTCGTCGACAGCGGATCGTTAATCGTCTATACTGAAGGCCGCGAATTCGATTCGCGACACGAGTATCGGGCGCGTCGCCCATTTTGGGGGGAGGGCGAGCCCTTGCCGCTAGTGGTGCTGATCGACCACGGCAGCGCTTCGGCTTCCGAGATCGTTGCGGGTGCGGTGCAAGACCTCGATCTGGGCTTGGTCGCGGGGCAGACCAGTTTCGGCAAGGGCTTGGTTCAGGGACAGTTTCCGCTTCGCAGCAACGGTGGTTTGCTGCTGTTAACCGTGGCGCGCTATTACACGCCGCTTGGGCGTCTTATCCAACGGCCCTACACCGACGATATCCAAGCGTATATACAGGCGGGGGTCGACGACGTGGACCCCAATAGCATCGATAGCTTGCGTGCCGGCAAGGAGATTTTCTACACGGCCTCTAGTCGTGCGGTATATGGCGGCGGCGGGATCACCCCGGATGTGTTGTTGCGCGTCGAAGAATATTCAGATTTTGCCATCGACCTTTTTTCGAGTGGGGCGATCGCCGATTTTAGCGGAGTATGGGTCGGGGGGCGGGGGGATTGGCCGCAGGACTTTGCCGAGTACCGGACGGGTTACGAGGTGCCCGAGGAAGGCTTTGCAGCCTTTGCGGCTTTCCTGCGGGACGAGGGTTGGGAGGTCGGTGCTGAGGATTTTTCCGCGCATCGGGATTTTTTGTACCGGGAACTCAAAGCTGGTTTTGCCCGTGTGCTTTGGGGAGACGAGCAGTATTATCGAGTGCGGTTGGACGGGGACGGCGAGGTGGAGCAGTCTCTGGGGCTTTTTGGCGAGGCTAGTGCCCTGCTTGCGCGCCGGACCGGTGCGGGCTATTGATTTTTCGCCCTTCTTTGTGTATTGTGAACGCTGGCTTTTTGCCGGGAGGACTATATGTCTGAAAAGCGTTTGGCGGGCGGTCGGGAGATCGTACTGCCGATGAGCAAGGCGGTGGAGATCAGCTTCCGCAGCCTAAAGATTCGTTTCGGTCGCTCGCTGATTACGACCAGCGGTGTCATTTTAGCGATCGCCTTCTTGATGTCGGTGTGGAGCAGCAACGCGATTGTCGGCAGCTTGCGCGATGTCAATAAGAGTGAGATAAACCTGCTCTTGCAGAAAAATGGCATTGAGACCGGTCTTGCTGAGTCGGGTGAGGCCTCGGCCGAAGCCCAGGCCCGTATGTTGGAGGAGGAATCCAAACAGACTTGGCTGATCAGCCTTTCGCTCTTGGTCTGCGTTGTCGGCATTGCCAACGCCATGCTGATGTCGGTGACCGAGCGTTTCCGCGAGATCGGCACGATGAAGTGCTTGGGGGCTTTGGACTCCTTTATCGTCAAGCTCTTCCTGCTTGAATCGACCTTCCAGGGTTTTGCGGGGACCACGGCGGGGATCATAATTGGTTTTGCGCTGACCTTTTTGTTGGCGTTGTTGGACTATGGCGGTTATGTCTTGGACTATTTTCCGCTGAACAATATTGCTGAGTCGGCCGGTTACGCCTTGGTTGTGGGTACGTCGCTCTCGCTGATCGGCGCCATGTTGCCGGCCTACCGCGCTGCCAAGATGGAGCCGGTCGAGGCTATGCGCTCCGATACTTGATTCCCTAATAGGAGACACACAAATGACCGAAACGGCCGAAGGCGCGGCCACCGCCGCTCCGAAAGAGGAAAAGCGCACCGTCGTGCGGACCCAGCAGGTCAAGAGGGTCTACAAGATGGGCGAGATCGAGGTGCACGCGCTGCGCGGGGTAGATATGGAGATCTACACCGGTGAGTATCTGTCGATCATGGGGCCTTCGGGTTCGGGCAAAAGCACCTTCTTTAATATGGTCGGGGGACTGGACAAACCTTCAGAAGGTAAGGTCTATATCGACGAAGTCGATGTAGCTCAACTCGATGCCTACGAACTCGCTTGGCTACGTTGCCGCAAGATCGGTTATATCTTCCAGTCCTTCAATCTGATCCCGGTGATGACCGCGCTCGAAAACGTCACCCTGCCGATGGTTTTCGCGGGGCTAACCAGTGACGAGGCTCGCGACAAGGGTATGGTGCTCTTGGGCAAGGTCGGGCTAGGAGAACGCTATTCGCACAAGCCTAATGAGCTTTCCGGTGGCCAGCAGCAGCGCGTGGCGGTCGCCCGCGCTTTGGCCAATGACCCGGCGGTGGTCTTGGCCGACGAACCGACGGCCAACCTCGATTTGGCTACGGGTACCGAGATCATCGAGTTGTTGCGCGAAATGAACCGCGACTCGGGGGTGACGATCATCTCGGCAACACACGACCACAAGATGCTCAGTGTCTCGGATCGGGTGGTGTGGGTCAAGGACGGTCAGGTTGAACGCGTCGCCAACCGCGAGGACCTAGATATCGAAGTGACCCACGTCGAAGGCGAGTAGTGCTGCCCGAATACCCAGCGGCCTTTTGGGTTTGTGCGGTGGTGGCGGTGTTATTGATCGGGGTGGCTAAGGCCGGTTTTGGCGGCGGTATTGGCATCTTGGCTACGCCGCTGATGGCGTTGACGGTTTCGGTGGCGGATGCGGCGGCGTTGTTGTTGCCGTTATTGATCGCCTGCGATGTCTTTGCGGTCAGGCATTACCGAGAGACGTTCGACAAAATAAGCGTGGTAAGGCTTCTGCCCGGTTCGGTGTTGGGGATCGGCGTGGGAGCCTTGTTTTTTGGTTATTTCAGCCAGCACGAGCGTGTGCTCGAAGTGGGTTTGGGCTGCCTGGCCCTGCTCTTTATTTGCTTCCAATTCGGTCGAACGATAATTCTCGGGGCGCTACAAAAGCGCAGGCCGGGTGCGTTGGAAGGCGCGCTGATGGGGGCGGCGGCCGGTTTCACCTCGACGATCGCGCACGCCGGCGCGCCACCGGTGGTTGTTTATCTTTTGCCGCAACAGTTTCCACGCCATATCTTCGTCGGCACCACGGTTGTCTTTTTCGCCTCCCTCAACGTACTCAAGCTGCCGCCCTATTGGGGCCTCGGGCTCTTCAACGCCGACATTCTGATGACGACGCTGCTGTTGTCGCCCTTGGCCTATGTGGGTGTAAAACTGGGTATTTATTTGAACGAGCGCTTTAGCGACGTGTGGTTTAACCGGGTGATCTACGGAATGTTATTCGTAACGGCGGTGCAGTTGATCTTTGGTGGCAATTTATTGCAGATGGCGTTGGCCGGTTAGTTGCGAAAGACGGGTGGTGCATAGAATGTGTGACGCGGCGGTATCGATGCCCGACTTGACAATGGCCGAGGGCACTTATACTTTTAGCGCTGCAACCCAATAGACATTTAGAAGACGTATGAACAATTTTAACGACAACCGTCGATGGTGGCGCACTTGGTATCCCTCGAGCAAGGGATTAGGTGCGTCCAACCGCTAGATTGCGATAAACTGAGATTCTTAAAACGCGGACGCCTTGTGGTGTCCGCGTTTTTTTATGGAGAACAGATTATGAGCACCCATATTGACAACTACCGCACGGCCGGCGGCGTCGAGATCGTGCGCGAGACCGAGGCGTTGTCCCTGGAGCAGCCGCTTGCTGCGCTGCTCGAAAAGCTGAATACACATCGAGGTGCCGTCTTTTCTAGTGGCTACGAATATCCTGGCCGCTACAGCCGTTGGGATATCGGCTTCGTCGACCCGCCGCTGGAACTGGTGGCAAGACAGAGGAATTTTATTTTCCGGGCGCTCAACGCGCGCGGAGAGGTGCTGTTGGAGACTCTCCGCCGGGGGTTGCAAGGCCACCGGCATCTGATTGAACTGGAATTGGCCGGTGGTGAATTGGTGGGCACGGTGGCGCCGATGCCCGCGTATTTCCCCGAGGAGGAGCGTTCGAAGCAGCCGACGATCTTTAGCGTTATGCGTGCGCTGGTGGCGCAGATGCAGGCCGAGGGCGAAAGGCATCTGGGTTTTTACGGCTCGATGGGTTACGACTTGGTCTTCCAGTTCGAACCGATCGACTTGCGCCACGAAAGGCGGGAGGACCAGCCCGATTTGCATCTCTTTTTACCGGACGAGCTGATTGTTGTCGATCACAGAAAAGAACAGGCGCTGCGCTATCGTTATGAATTTGCCTTAGACGGGTTGTCGACGGCCGGGATGGAACGCGGCACGGACGCGGTGCCCTATGTGCGCGGGGGGGTGACCGAAGTCCGTTGCGACCACGCGCCGGGTGAATACGCTGACAAGGTGCGCGAGGTGATCGCAGGTACCGAACGCGGTGATTTTTTCGAGGTCGTGCCGAGCCAGGTGCTCAGCGCCGGTTATCCGGGCAGCCCGCGCGAGCTCTATGAGAAGATTCGCCGCGTCAACCCGAGTCCCTACGAATTTCTGATAAACCTCGGTGGCGAGCACCTGGTCGGTGCTTCGCCCGAGATGTTCGTGCGGGCCAACGGCTCTTTTATCGAGACCAGTCCGATCTCGGGGACGATTCGCCGCGGCAAAACGCCGATCGAGGACGCCGAACAGATTCGCGACCTGCTCAATTCCAAGAAGGACGAAGCTGAGCTGACGATGTGTACCGACGTCGACCGCAACGACAAGGCGCGGATCTGCAAGGAGGGGTCTGTGGAAGTGATCGGACGGCGGATGATAGAGCAGTACTCGAAACTCTTTCACACGGTAGACCATGTAGTCGGCGAGCTGAAAGACGACTGCGACGGTTTCGATGCGCTGCTTTCGCACATGTGGGCGGTGACGCTTACCGGCGCGCCCAAACCAGCGGCGATGCAGAAAATAGAAGACCTGGAAAACTCGGCCAGGCGTTGGTACGGCGGTTGTATCGGCATGCTGCTCTTCAGTGGTGAGGTCAATACCGGGATCACGATTCGCACCGTACACCTGGAGGGCGGTGACGCCAAGGTGAGAGTGGGGGCGACCCTGCTTTGTGACTCAGACCCGGATGACGAGGAACGCGAAACCCGCACCAAGGCCGAGGCCTTCATCAATGCGGTGCTCGGCGTCAGCGACACCAAGGAGAAGATCGCTACTTCGATCGCGGCTTCTGGGCGGGGTAAGCGGGTACTCTTCGTCGACCATCGCGACTCCTTTGTGCACACGCTCGGTGACTATGTACGGCAGACCGGGGCCGAGGTGGTGACGGTGCGCGCGGCGATGTCGAAGGACGGTAGTGGGCCGCGGGGATTGCCGGACCTGGACCGCGTTTTTGCCGATGTCGATCCCGACCTGGTCTTTATCTCGCCGGGTCCGGGCACGCCTGAGGAATTCGCGGTGCCGGATTTGGTCAAAGAATGCGTGCGGCGCGAATTGCCGACTTTCGGCGTGTGTCTTGGTTTGCAGGGCATGGTCCAGGCCTTTGGCGGCGAGTTGGGGGTGCTCTCCTATCCGATGCACGGTAAGAGCTCGCCGGTGCAATGCACGCCGGAGGGGATCCTCGATGGTTTCCCCGTGGAGTTTATTGCCGGGCGCTATCATTCGCTTTATGCCTTGCCGGATAAGCTGCCCGAGTGTTTCAAGGTGATGGCACAGACCGAGGACGGGGTAATTATGGCACTCGAGCACCGGGATCTGCCGTTGGCGGCGGTGCAGTTCCATCCCGAGTCGATTCTGACGCTCAAGGGCGATCTCGGATTGCGATTGATCGCGCAAGTCATCGGGCGACTGGCTCGCTAGTCGTCCCATGCTTCTGGTACTTGATAACTACGACTCCTTTACCTACAATCTGGTGCAGTATCTGGAGGAGCTGGGCGCTGAGACCAGGACCTTTCGCAACGACGAATTGACGGTTGACGAAGCGGTGGCGCTGGCGCCCGAGCGGGTGGTGATATCTCCGGGGCCGGCAACCCCTGAGCAGGCGGGCATTTCACTCGCGCTAGTCGAAAGGTTGGGTGGATCGTTGCCAATTTTGGGTGTTTGTTTGGGGCACCAAGTTATTGCGCAAGCGTATGGCGGACGGGTTGTCGAGGCCAATGAGATCGTACACGGACGAACGTCCGCCGTGCGCCATGATGGTCGCACGCTATTTGCCGGGTTGCAGAACCCGTTGGTCGCGACCCGTTATCATTCGCTGACGGTTGACCCGGAGCGTTTGCCCGACTCTCTAGAAGTCTCGGCCGAGAGCGAGGACGGGACGATTATGGGGTTGAGGCACCGGCATTGGCCGGTCGAAGGAGTGCAGTTTCACCCCGAATCCATTTTGACGATCGAAGGCAAACAGCTATTAGCCAATTTTCTCCGTATTTGAGGAGCTAGACTATGATACAGGAAGCCGTACAGGACTTGATCGCCGGCGCGGATCTGGGCCGCGTAAAAGCGCGCGCGGTAATGGACCAGATTATGAGCGGTGGGGCCACTGACGCGCAAATCGGCGCTTTTCTCGTTGCGCTGCGCATCAAGGGCGAGACCGTCGACGAGATCGTCGGTTGCGCTGAGGGCATGCGCGAGAAGGCTACGCCGATTAAGACTTCGCGTACAAACCTCATCGATACTTGCGGCACTGGTGGCGACGGTTCGGGCACGTTTAATATTTCGACAACGGTGGCTTTTGTCGCCTGCGGCGCGGGTTTGGCAGTAGCCAAACACGGCAATCGTTCGATATCGAGCGAGTGCGGTTCGGCCGACGTGCTGGCCGAATTGGGCGTCAATATCGAAGCTTCGCCGGAAAAAGTGGGCCAGTGCATCGACGAGGGCGGCATCGGTTTTCTCTTCGCGGTGGCGTTGCATGGGGCGATGAAATACGCTATCGGTCCGCGCAAAGAGCTAGCGGTGCGCACCGTATTTAATGCATTGGGGCCGCTGACCAACCCCGCCGGTGCCAAGCGGCAGTTGATTGGCGTCTACGACAGCGATTTGACGGATAAAGTTGCCGGGGTACTCAATGAGCTGGGTTCGCAACGGGCGTTTGTAGTGCACGGTTCGGACGGGCTCGACGAGATCACGTTGACGGGTCCGACGAAGCTCAGTGAGCTCAATGGCGGGCAGGTGACTACGCGTGAGATCAGCCCGGGAGATTTTGGTTTGCAGACGGTTGCGGCCGAGGCGCTTTCTGGCGGCGCGGCGCCCCATAACGCGCAGATCCTGCGCGCGGTGCTCGATGGCGAGCAGGGCCCGAGGCGCGATGTGGTGCTGCTCAATGCAGCGGCGGCGATCGCCGCCGGGGGCTTGGTCGGTGATATGGCGGCTGGTATTGACGTGGCCCGCGAGTCGATCGATTCGGGCAAGGCTCGCCAGGCGCTAGACCGTTTGGTTGAAGTGAGCAATACCTGAGATGGCGAATATTTTAGAGGAGATCGCCGCGTATAAACGCGAATTTGTCGATGCGCGAAAACGCCAACGTAGCCTAGCCGATGTGCGCGCCCACGCCCGCGACACACCCATGCCGGCCGATTTTCGCGGCGCGTTGGCTGAAGACGGCATTGCGTTGATTGCCGAAGTAAAAAAGGCCTCACCGTCAAAGGGACTGATCCGCGCCGACTTCGATCCCTCACAGATAGCCGAAGCCTATGCCGCCAATGGCGCGCGCTGCCTTTCGGTACTGACCGACGAGGCTTATTTTCAGGGGTGCGATGCCTACTTACAGGCGGCCAAGGCCGCGGCGGGCTTGCCGGTTTTGCGCAAAGATTTCACGATCGACGAATATCAACTGCACGAGGCCCGGGTTATCGGTGCCGACGCGATCTTGTTGATTGTGGCGTTGATGGATTCGAGCCAATTAGATGATTATATCGGCTGGGCCGGTGAGTTGGGGCTGAGTGTTTTGGTCGAAATACACGATGGCGAGGAATTGATGCAGGCCAAAGCGGCTGGCGCCGAATTGATCGGCGTCAATAACCGAGACCTAAAGACCTTCGAAACGACGTTGGAAACGACTTTTGAGTTGCTGCCGGAGATGCCGGAGGGTGCTGTGGTGGTCAGCGAGAGCGGAATTGCGCACCGAGAAGACGTCGAGCGGCTCGAAGAAGCCGGCGTTGGCGCGATACTCGTTGGTGAGTCGTTGATGCGAGAAAAGGATATCGGGGCTAAAGTGAGGGAGATCTTGGGCACGTGAGTAAACGCGTTTTTTCGGGCATCCAGCCCTCAGGGCATATACATATCGGCAATTATATTGGGGCCATCCGCAATTGGCTGGGCAACCTCGAGAGCCGCGATAACATCTTCTGCGTGGTGGATCAGCATGCGATCACCGTCGACTATGACCCCGATGCGCTGCGTCAAGGTACGCGTGATGCGGTCGCGCTTTATATCGCCTGCGGCCTCGACCCCGAGAAGTGCCGTCTGTTCGTGCAATCGCATATTCCAGAACACACCGAGTTGGCTTGGCTGTTGACCTGCGTCACGCCGATGGGGTGGTTGGAGCGAATGACCCAGTTCAAGGACAAGGCTGGCGCTAAGCGCGAGCGCGCCGGCACCGGCCTCTTTACTTATCCGACGCTGATGGCCGCTGATATTTTGCTTTACCAGACGCACGAGGTACCGGTCGGCGATGACCAGAAACAACACGTGGAGCTAACGCGCGATATCGCCGAGCGTTTTAACCACAAGTTCGGCGAGGTTTTTGTCATACCCGAGCCGGTCATCCCCGTGGTAGGGGCGCGCATCATGGGGTTTGACGACCCGACCGCTAAGATGTCGAAGTCGGCCCCGGGGCACCACCACAGCGTCGGCTTGCTCGATGACCCGGCCAAGGCGCGCAAAACGATTATGCGCGCGGTGACCGATTCGCAACAGGGTATCGTCTTCGATCCGGCTCGTGCCGGGCTTTTCAATTTACTGAGTATTTACCAGGTACTGACGGGGCAGGGTCGGGAGCAGATCGAGGCGCATTTCGCCGGCAAGGGCTATGGCGACCTGAAGAAAGAAGTGGCCGAAATGGTTATTGCCGAGATCGAGCCGATTCAGCAACGCTATCGGGAATTAATCACGGATTTCACCTATATCGACGCAGTGTTGGCCCGAAGTGTCGAGAAACTACGTCCGGTCGTTGATGCGACGATGGACGCGGTCCGTCGGGCGATGGGACACCGATGAGGGGGCACGAATGGATCTAAGCGACTGGCGCGAGCGGATTGACGCGATAGACCGGCAATTGCTCGTTTTGCTAAACGAACGGATGGGTTGCGCCCAGGAGATCGGGCGCATCAAAAAGGCCGAGGGGCGCGCAGTGCGTGACCCCGAACGCGAACGGGCGCTGCTCGATAAGCTCAAAGCCCTCAATTCTGGGCCGATTAAGGACGATTCGCTGGAGGCGATCTATCGACAGATCATCCAGGCGGCGGTCGACCTTGAGGAAGAGGAGGACTAGTCTTCTTTCAGCGGACGGTCATTATTGGTGTTGGCCTGATCGGCGGCTCAATGGGGCTGGCGCTAAAGCGCTTGGGGCTGGGCGGGCGTATTGTCGGGGTCAGCCGTTCCGAGACGATCGCCCAGGCGTTGGAGCTTGGAGTCATCGACGAGGGGTGGGGCTACGATGAGCTGCAGCAAGCGCTCAAGGGGGCGGATCTGGTCTTTATCTGCACCCCGATCAAGCGGATTCTGGCGTTGATCGAAGAAGTCGGCCGGCTCGCCGAGCCGGGAGCGCTGGTCACCGACGTGGGCAGCACCAAGCGGCGCATTGTCGCCCAGGCCCAGGCCAGTTTCAGCGATGAGATCTATTTTGTCGGCGGCCACCCGATGGCAGGTTCCGAGAAGGCGGGCGTGACGGCGGCGGATCCTTTTCTCTTCCAGAACGCGATCTATATCCTAGTGCCGGACGAGAAGGTGCCTGCCGACCGCTACGAAGCGTTGGTTGATCTTCTGCGCAAAGTCGGCGCGCGGGTGATGGAGTTGCAGGTTGAAGCCCACGACCAAGCGGTGGCCGCGATCAGCCACCTGCCGCAGATGATGGCGACCTCGCTGGTTGAGATGGTCGGTCGATTGAATGAGGGGCATGACCATTTTCTGCCCTTGGCTGCCGGTGGTTTCCGCGACCTCACGCGTATTGCCTCAAGCCCTTTTGCGATGTGGGAGGATATCTTCGCGACCAATGGCGATGAGATCCGCGGTATGATCGACCGTTATATTGCGGTGCTCGAAGATGTGAAAGGGCGGCTGGAAGAGCAGAGTCTGGGGGCCGACTTTGATTTTGCCAACAAGATTCGCGGGGCGATGCCACGGGATTCCAAGGGGTTTATCCACGTTTTGCACGAAGTGTTGGTACTGGCGGAGGATCGGCCGGGGGTGATTGCGGAGATTGGGCTGGCACTTGGGGAACAAGGGGTGAATATCAACGATATTGAGGTGATGAAGGTGCGGGAGGGTGAGGGTGGGACGTTGCGGTTGGGGTTTGATAGTGCGGATGGGGCGGAAAGGGCGATGGGTATTTTGGCGGCAATTGGCTATACGGCGCGTCGGCCCTAGGTTGACGGTTTGCATGGAAGTATTCCTCTTCGCTCATCCCCGCTTTGCATCCTGCCACTCCAGCGGACAGCAAGCCGCTATGGAAATACCCCATTCAGACCTCGGTGAATATGGTGCCGTCGCCGAAAAACTGATAAAAATAATAGAACCACTTACGCTTTTATAGGATTATGGAAGAGACATTAAGTCCGGCTAAGAAGATGGTGGGAGAGACGTTGGTTCCGGGGGAACAGGAGCCGGCAGAGCGGGCATTGATACTCGCCGCGTTAGCTGAAGGGGAAAGCAAGATCAGTAATGCGCCGGTTGTAGTGCGGCGCGTGGTGGAGTTATTGCGGGGGTTGGGGGTGGGTATTGATGTCAAGAAGAGCACCTATGGGGTTAAGGGCGTTGGGCTACGAGGGTTTAAAACCGTGGATGAGCCGCTTGACCTGGACGGGTTGGGCAATACGGCGTTGTTGTTGGTGGTCTTGCTGGCGGGGCAGGAGTTTACTTCGCGGGTGAAGTTGGGGCAAGAGGTAGAGCGCTGTCAGCCGTTGATTGATCTGGTCGGTAAATTGGGTTTGCAGATTCAGCGCGAGACCGAGAGTGCGTTTGTGCTTGGGGGGAGTAAGGCTGAAGGTTGCGTCTTTGAAGAGGTGGATATTGCGGCCGAACTCAAGCTGGGGGTAATGGTAGCGGCGCTTTTTGCCGAGGGGACGACGGTCTTGCCCGAGTCGGCGAGCAATCGCAATCGTATGGAGCGCTTTTTGCGAGGGCGCGACGTTAAGGTCGAGCGACGCAAGGAGGGGCAGGCATATCTAGTGTCGGTGGAGGGTGGGCAGGCGGTGCAGGCATTGGACGTCGAGGTGGCGGGCCAGCTGGCCTTGAGCTATCCATTGGTGGCCCCGGCGCTTTGCCGCAAGGGGTCGAAATTGACGATTAAAAGGGTGGCGATTCGCGCGGGCCAGCGTGGTTTTTTGGATTTGCTGCGGCAGATCGGCGCCGAGATCGATATTGAAGAATTAGGGGAAGGCGAGTGTAATTTACACGTGCGTCCCAGCGAACTCAAGTCGACGCGGGTGGCGGGGCAGCGGGCCGAAAAAATAATCGACCAGGTCGCGATATTGGCTGTTTTGGCGACGCAGGCGATGGGGGAGATTGTCATTCGCGACATCGAGAGGCTGCGCGAGGGGGCCTTCGATTATGTGGCTCATCTTTTCGAGTCCTTGCGTGCGCTTGAGGCGCGTGTCGGTGAATTTCCGGAGGGGCTTGTCGTCAAGGGTGGTTATGTACCGCATGGTGGTCGGCTTGACGCGAAGGGTGATCCGGGGTTGGTGATGGCTTTTGCGGTGGCCGGTATGTTGGCCGAGGGAGAGGTAGTGATCGAAGGCACTGAGTGCCTAGAGGCTGTTTGGCCCGATTTCTTTAAGACCTTGTACCTTATTAAGGAGAATATACGATGAGGGGAGTTTTCCGACTCTTCGTGCTTTCGGCCGTATTGTTTTGCGGCGGTGTGGTTATCATCCGTTTACTCTACGACGTGTCATGGCGCGAATCATTAGAGATCGCCGACCAGTTCGTCGAGGATTTGCTGGCTTGATTTCAGGGACTACCCGGATGCTCGGGGTGATCGGCGACCCGGTCGCGCACACAGCGTCGCCGGCGATGCATAATGCGGCGTTGGCGGCTACCGGGTTAGACTATGTCTATGCGGCGTTCCACGTCGCACCGGCGGCATTGCCCGAAGCGCTGGCCGGCATACGCGCACTGGAGTTCGCCGGGCTGAATGTCACCGTGCCGCACAAACAGGCGGTGATGCATCATCTCGATGAGATTTCTGTCGAGGCGACGGCCATCGGTGCGGTCAATACAATCCTTTGTCGCGAGGGGCGGCTTTCGGGCTACAATACCGATGCCTTCGGTATCATCCAGAGCCTCAAGACCGACGGCGGTTTGCAGTCGTTGCCATCGAAAGTTGCGCTCTTGGGGGCCGGAGGAGCTGCCCGAGCTATTCTTTATGCGCTCCTGGCGCAAGATGAAGTGACGGAGATTTTGTTGCTCAATCGCACGGTGGAGAAGGCCGAGGCGTTGGCAGGTGACCTAGACGGGCAAGGTAAGGTCCAGGTCGCTTCGCTGGCTGAGACCAGCGGTCTGGCCGAGGCTGGTTTACTGATCAACTCCACCTCGATCGGGATGCATCCGCACGAGGACGATTCGCCGCTTGCGGACCCGTCCTGCCTGCACGATCGCATGCTGGTGGCCGATATTGTCTACAATCCGTTGGAGACCGTGTTGATGCGACAAGCGGCCAAAGTTGGGGCTAGGTCCATTAATGGTCTCGGAATGCTCGCCTGGCAGGGTGCGCGCTCGTTTGAGATTTGGACGGGTGTGCAGCCGCCGGTTGCGGAGATGGTTGCAGCGGCGTTGGCGCGGTTCGGCGAGGCGAATACTTGAAGCAGGAGTAAGAATAAGAAATGCAAAGCCCCCGCTGGGATTAAATCTCAGCGGGGGCTTTGCATATGCTAAACTGCGGTATTGCTACTTGGCCATATCCTTGAGCTTCTTCAAGGCGAGGGCCTTGACCTGAACGCTGGCCGGCTTGGCGGCGACATCCATGGTCTCGCCCGGGCGGAAAGGGTTCGGCACACCGCTCTGTGCTTTGCGGGCGGGCTTTTTAACGGTCTTGATCTTCAAGAGACCGGGTAGCGTGAAGTGGCCAACAGCGCCCTTCTTGACGTGGCGATCGATCTGATTAGCCAATTCGTCCAAAACGGCAGCTACGTCTTTTTTAGCGACTTCGGTGTTCTCAGCGATCTCAGCGAGAAGCTGAGTCTTGGTCATGGCCTCTTTGACGGCCGTGCTTTTAGCCATTTGTTATACCTCCCCAGGCATATGAGTTATTGAATGCCCGAAAATGTAGGGGCTGACACTAACCAGCGCAAGCCTTAGATCTAGGTAAAATGTGCAAAAATAGCTTAAAATAGGGGGAAAAGGCTAATCGAATCGGTTATCAGCTCTTATCTCGGCCGATTTCGGCCTCGGTCTTTTCGCGGTGTTCGAGTAGTGAGCGCACCATAGCGACGATATCACCGGCTCCCCCGACGACGATAAGAAAGAGCACTACGGCAATGCCGAAGACAATGGTCCAGAATTGAGTACAGCTCGACATATCAATGCTCCTCGGGGTAGGTAAGTAGCTTAGGAGGCAAGGACTTCTGCGGCAGTAGCGAAATGGCGATAAGGGCTGTGAGCGAGAGAATATAGGTCGCGATGGCGACATCCTTGTCGCTGGCCAGCCATTGTAAATAATTCGGCAGGGCACTGGCGTCCTTAATGAAAATGGCGAAAAGTGGCAAAACTCCAGCGACGATTAGCGAGGCAAATGTGCCGGTGGTATGGATTTTTTTCCAGTAGGTACCCATCGCGACGGTCAATAATACGCTAGCCGAGTACATAGTGCCGGTAAGGGCGATGAATCGGAAGATGGTTTCGGGTGGGGCATAGAGATAACCCCGGCCGAGGGTTACCGTGACGATGTGGGCGGGGTTGGTTCGGTGGAGACGCCGCCCAAGGCGATTGCGATCTGTGCGGAGAGCTCGGCCGGGCGGATTGGTTTGCTGACATAGCCGTCCATCCCGGCGGCGAGGCAACGCTCTCGGTCGCCCTTGATCGCGTGGGCCGTCAGGCCTATGATGACCAGGTGGTTTCCGGTGGATGTTTCTTTTTGGCGAATGCGCCGCGTTGTCTCAAGCCCGCCCATGATCGGCATCTGTAGGTCCATCAGCACGAGGTCGAACTTTTCAGTTTGGAGTCGATCGAGGGCACTTTGACCGTTATCGACGACCTCGACGGCATGTCCGCGTTTACCTAAAAAGCCCTTGGCGATTTTTTGATTGAAGTTGTTGTCCTCGACGAGCAGGATCCGCAGCGGCGTATGTTCGGAAGGGTCGGTCGCATTTCCATCGGGTGCGGGGTCTATTGTGCTTGGCGGGGATGTCGCATTTTCTGCCCCGATAAGGAATATACCTGAGTGCTGTTCAAATGCCGTTTAGATAATATTATGAATTTGAGTATTTAACCCGAATCCTTTGCATCGTTCTCATCGTTTGATCTATCGAGGCGATTCATATCGCTTTTGCCGAATTTTTTAAAATCCCCGTTCTTAATTATAGTTTAAGTCCGCCATTCCACTGAACTCAGGTGAAGGTATGACTGTAAAGGAAGAATTAGAAGAACGCATCTCTGCGGCGTTGGAAAAGGCCGGGGCACCGGCAGGTTCCAGCGCGCTGGTGGGGTTGTCTACTCGGCCCGAATTCGGCGATTACCAGGCCAATGGAGTAATGGCCGCGGCCAAGAAGCTAAAGAGCAACCCACGCGAACTAGCGACCAAAGTCCTCGCCGAGCTGGATATCGCGGATATGGCCGAGTCGGTGGAGATTGCCGGCCCGGGTTTTATCAATATCGCGTTGAAGGGCGAGTGGTTGGCTGAAAAGGTGGGGCGAATGCTTGCGGATCAGCGTTTGGGCGTGCCGGTGGCCTCTTCGCCGCAGAAGATCGTCATCGACTATTCGCATCCCAACCTGGCGAAGGAGATGCACGTCGGTCATTTGCGCAGCACGATTATCGGTGACGCGATCGCGCGGTCGCTTGAATTTTCGGGGCACGATGTTATCCGCCACAATCACGTGGGCGATTGGGGCACGCAATTCGGCATGCTTATCGCCTATCTGGACCAGCAGGAAGGCGATAAGCATGCCGAACTCGCCGATCTGGAAACCTTCTACCAGGCGGCGCGAAAACGCTTTGACAACGAAGAGGCCTTTGCCGATCTCGCGCGAGATTACGTGGTCAAATTGCAGGGGGGCGATCCGCACGTGCGTTCGGTATGGCAGCGTTTTATCGAAACGTCTCTCAGCCATTGCGAGGAGATATACGGTCGTTTGGGCGTTACCCTGAAACGTAACGATGTTAGGGCCGAAAGCGACTATAACGACGATCTGCCCGTTGTGATTGACGATTTGAAGGCGCAGGGATTGCTCGAAGAGTCGAAGGGCGCGCAGTGCGTTTTTCTCGACGAATTCAAAAACAAAGACGGCGAGATCGTGCCGGTGATCGTGCAGAAATCGGACGGGGGCTATCTCTACGCGACGACCGACCTTTCCGCCGTGCGCTACCGGGTCGGCGAGATCGGGGCCGAACGGCTGCTCTATATCGTTGACGCGCGGCAGAACCTTCACCTAAAGCAGGTTTTTGCCGTGGCGCGGGCGGCCGGTTATGCGCCGGACTCGGTGTTGCTCGAACACTATCCGTTCGGCACGATGCTCGGCGAGGACCACAAGCCCTTCAAGAGCAGGGTGGGCGGTCTGGTCAAGTTGATGGATCTCCTGCAGGAGGCCGAGGACCGCGCCTACGCCCTGGTTGGCGAAAAGAACCCAGATTTACCGGAGGCTGAACGCCGCGAGATCGCCCGGGTCGTCGGCATCGGCAGCGTCAAATACGCCGATCTTTCGCTCAACAGGACCACCGACTATGTCTTCAGTTGGGACAATATGCTGTCGTTTGATGGCAATACCGCACCCTATCTGCTTTATTCGTACGCCCGTGTCAAAAGCCTTTTTCGCCGTGCCGAAATCGATGAGAGCGCCTTGGCGGGCGAGATCGTCCTCGACGAAAAGGCCGAGAAGACCTTGGCCGTCAAACTGCTGCAGTTCGGTGAGGCGGTCGATGTCGTGGTGCGTGAGGGGTACCCCAATTTGCTGTGCAATTATCTTTACGAGTTGGCTGACGCCTTTATGAAATTTTACGAGAGTTGCCCGGTACTGCGCGCTGACGAACCTGTGCGCTCGAGCCGGTTGCAGTTGGCGTCGGCGACTGCGCTTACCATACGCCAGGGTCTGGATCTGCTCGGGATCGAGACCGTCGAACGGATGTGAGGCCATTGCGATGACGATAGCGAAAAAACTGCGCTGTGATACCTGCGGTGCCGAGGTCGACAACCTGCGCCGCGATGTTGTCGACGCCGATTACAACGCGCTCAACAAGCCAGCTCTGTGGAACTGCGACGCTTGTTATAACGCAAAGCGGGTCCAGCGCGAGCAGGACAAACAGGAGAAGTGAACTTGGATCTGCCGGTATTCTTGACCGGGTTTATGGGCGTGGGCAAGAGCAAGATTGGGCTTGTCCTGGCGCGGCGGATGGGGCGTTTATTTTTTGACACCGACCAGATGGTCGAATTGCGCGCCGGCAAAGCCATATCGGCCATTTTCGCTGACGAAGGCGAAGAGAGCTTCCGTCGGCTCGAGCACGAGTGCGTGCTGGAGACCTGCGGTCGTTCGGACGTGGTGGTGGCCTTGGGTGGAGGAGCGATTACACGGACGAACAATATTGAAGCTGTGCGCGGTTCCGGGGTACTGGTCTGCCTGGAGGCGGATATCGATACCATCTTTGCCCGCGTCGACCGACGCGATGATCGTCCGTTGCTGTTGGGTTTGGGGCCGGAGGAAAAGCGGGCCAAAATAGTAACCATGCTGCGCGAGCGCGCGCCCTTTTACGACCAGGCCCATTTCAAACTGCGCACCAGCGAAACGCAATCCCCCGAAAATACGGTCCGGGACCTTATCGAATTACTGGAGCACTGGCATGCACAAAATTGACATAGACATCGCGGGCGACATCTGCCCAGTTCGCATCGGCCACGATATTCTCGGTGAATTGGGCGGTCAATGCCGCGATTTGGGTTTGGGGCGGCAGGTCGCTCTGGTCTCTGACGAGGTCGTGGCGGAGCGCTATTTGCAACCGGCGGCCGAGAGTCTGCGCGCGGCCGGGTTCCAGGTCCTGGAAGTCGTCTATGCGGGGGGTGAGGGTTCGAAGAACCTGCAGGGGGCCGAGGGGATTTTCACGCGACTGATCGAGGCCGAGTTTGATCGCAGTACTTGGCTTGCGGCGTTGGGCGGGGGCGTGGTCGGCGATATGTCGGGTTTTGTTGCGTCGACTTATTTGCGCGGCATACCCTGTGTGCAGGTGCCGACAACCATCGTGTCGCAGGTCGATTCGAGCATCGGCGGCAAGACGGGGGTAAATCACGCGCTGGGCAAGAATTTGATCGGTGCCTTCTCGCAACCGCGTCTAGTGCTTATTGATACCGATATGTTGCGTTCGCTGCCGCGGCGGGAAGTGGTTGGAGGTATGGCGGAGGTGGTCAAACACGCGCTAATCCGCGACGAGGAGATGTTCCACTTTTTGGAGGACCGTCTTGACGAGATAGTGGCGATGGAGCTAGACGCGGAGACGCTGGATTGGCTTATCGCTCGCAATGTCGGGATCAAGGCCGCGGTGGTTGCGGAGGACGAAAAGGAGGGGGGGCTGCGCGCGATCCTCAATTACGGCCATACGATAGGCCATGCGATCGAGGCGGCTACCGACTACGGTCGTTACAAACACGGCGAGGCGGTAATTTTGGGATTGATCGGCGCGGGAGAAATTGCGCGGCGGGAAGGGTTGTGGCCAGAAGAGGAAAGGCGTCGGCAGGATACGTTGCTGGAGCGTCTTGGAGTGCCCGAAGGGCTGTCGGAGGTTGGGGCCGAGCGTATTTTGGAGCGAACGAAGGCGGATAAGAAGCGAGTGGACGGGCGGTCGCGGTTGATATTGGGTCGGCGGGTTGGGGAGGTGGAGATTGTGGAGGGGGTGGAGGATGATGTAGTGCGGTCGGGAATTGAGTATGTGCAGCAGAGGTATTGAGTAAATACGCGTGTGGACGGGCAGATCGAGGGTATGCCCGTGCTCATTACTCGCCGACCATCCCTGGTCGGATCCAGGGATAGAAGTCCGCTACGGGAATACCCTCGACCTGCCCTCCGGTAATGTAGTATCTTACGCAAGAGGCTTGCTCCTTAAAGTGGGCGGGATAAACCACAGAAAGCTCAATAGAGTGACTGAAAAAGAACCGAAGAAGGTGCATTTGGTCAGTTTGGGGTGTCCGAAGAATACGGTGGACTCCGAGCGGATGTTGGGGCTTTTGCAGGGAAACGCGTATCAGATGACTGAGGCGGCGGAAGAGGCGGATGTGGTGGTGGTCAATACCTGTGGTTTTATCGGGCCGGCGAAGGAGGAGTCGATCGAGGCGATTATGGACGCGCACCGGCTCAAAGAGGAGGGCAAGTGCAAGGGGGTGGTCGTCACCGGCTGTCTTTCGACGCGTTATTACGAGGAATTGAAACAGGAGTTGGTGGAGGCCGATAAGTTGTTGACGATTGACGACGAGGTCGATATCGTGCGGCATGTCGACGAAGTTTTGGGCGTAGAGCGGCCGGAATATCTGTCTAGCTTGCCGAGGATGTCGCTGACGCCCAAGCATTGGTCTTATCTGCGCATCTCGGACGGCTGTGACCACCAGTGCGCTTTTTGCGCCATCCCGTCGATCCGCGGTCGGCATAAGAGCGAGTCCGTCGAGCAGTTGGTGGAGGAGGCCGAGCGGCTGGCGGCTGGCGGGGTGCGGGAACTGGTGTTGGTCTCGCAGGATTCGGTGCGCTACGGGGCAGATCTCTACGGTCGGCCGCAGTTGGTGCGCCTGCTGGAGGCATTGGCCGGGGTGGAAGGAATCGAGTGGATGCGGTTGATGTACACCTATCCGGCCTTCTGGACCGAAGAGATGATCGATTTCTACGCGTCGTGCGAGAAAATGTGCAACTATATCGATATGCCGTTGCAGCATATCGCCGATCCGGTGCTCAAGCGCATGAAGCGGGCGACGACCCACAAAAAGACGGTCGATCTCTTAACCCGGCTCCGGGAGAGGCTGCCGGGCGTTGGCTTGCGCTCGACCTTTATCCTCGGTTTCCCCGGCGAGACCGACGAAGATTTCGACGAGCTGCTTGCGTTTGTCGAAGAGACGCGCTTTGACCACGTGTCGGGTTTTCTCTACTCGCCGGAAGAGGGTACTTCCGCCTTCGTGCTCGGCGATGACGTGGATGCGTCGGTCAAAGAGGCCCGCTATAGTCAACTGACGCAATTGCATGAGCGGATCGCCACCGAGAAGAACGATGCCCTTATCGGCACGCGGCAGACTGTGTTGGTCGATTCTAGGGACGACGAGGTCTATTACGCGCGCATGGAGCGCGATGCGCCGGAGATCGACGGCCAGGTCGTCATCGACGAAGGCGAGGCCGAAGTGGGCTCCTTCATCGAAGTGGAAATCACCGATGCCACGCCCTATGATCTCAACGGTCGCGTGGTGGGGAAGCCGCGTTGAGCATGAATAAGAAGAAACCGAGTGAGATACAGATAGACCGCCATGCGGGCGAATTGGTCATTCTCTGGCGTGACGGCAGCGAGGGCCGTTATGCATTGGAGGAGTTAAGGCGCGGATGTCCTTGTGCCCAGTGTAGGGAAGTGCGTGGCGAGGGCGACGGAGTGAACGCGGGTGGGCTGACGCTATTGAACCCGGAGGCTATTTCGGCGACGGCGGTAGTGAAGGGGTTCAGCTACGTTGGACGCTATGGGATTCGCATCGAATGGGAAGACGGGCACGACCACGGCATTTATACCTTTGATTTTTTTCGTGAGGTGGACGCCGAAGGGTAGGAGTTGGGGGCGCTTTGCAGACCTGCCTCTGGGATTAAGTTCTGGCCAGCGGAGAGCTTAACTTTTCGGTAGGGCCTCAAATATTGGCAAAGACAACCACCCTTGCGGGTGGTTTTTTTTATGCTGCTGCACGTGTTTGCACGTCGCGAGGGGCGCGGGCTATCCATTGTTCTAAGACCATAAGGGCTATGGCTAAGAGCAGGAATTCGCGCCAGAATTCGCGACCGTAGCGATTGCCCAGGACGGCGAGACGGAGGTCGTCGTTGGGGTGCAGGAAGTGCAGGTCGGCACCTGCAAATAGGTTGCGGACCCGCTCGGTATCGATGGGGGTGAGATCGGATTCGCGAGTGTCGAGGTTGACGGCGAAGAGATCTATTATCTCTCCTTCGGTTCGCAGGCGCCAGATACCAGCCTCGCGGACCGAGGGAATTTTCCATAGATACTGGCTGCCGACGCGCTCGGATTCGAGGCGCAGGCGTTCTCCGGAGGGGGTTTCGGCTTCGATGGCTGTTTCGAGCTCGACATCGCTCAGGTGGCGGTAGACGGTCTCTCCGACGAGGTAGGAGGTTCGGCGGTCCGGTGACAGGCTCAGTTCGCGTACGAGCCGGTGTAGCATGGGAGCGAAGAGGCCGTGCAGGTGCAAGTCGTTCCACTGTGGATCGAGGGGGAAGGCGGAGAGCGCAGTGCGACCTTGCTCTTTCCAGGCCATGGCCATGGCGAGTTGTCCGTCGGTGAAGCGGATTAAGGGCAGGAGGTCGGTTGTGGGATCCATCGCGAAACTGGCGTAGAAGTGGGGCTGGTCGGCAGTGCGGTCGGAAAGCAGGTTGGCGAAAAGCGGGTGGTGCAGTTCTGTCGGGTCGAGGGTTTGGTAGGTCTCCGCGTCCAGTGGGGTACCGATGAGTTCCTTGAAGTGGGTTGGAATCAGGCTGGGCAGCAGGTCGCGGTTGTAATAGCTGAGATCGCTGTGCGGCCCCGGGAAAATTACCAGTCCGCCTCCGGCGGCGACGAATTCAGTCAAGAGCGTCTTCTGCACCGGGTTTAATCTTTCGAGATTGCACAGCACGACGACATTTACCCCGGTCAGGATATCGCCGTCGAGGGCGGAAAACAGGCCGGTGCGTATTTCGAAGGCTGGATCGGAAAATGTCGCCGCGGAGAGCGCGCGACGAGGATAGTAAGTATCGTCGGGGCGCGCGCCCAATAGCAGGGCGGTGATTTTGCTCGGGAGATCGACGGTGAAATAGCGGCGATTGTCGATTGAGAGGGCGTCCTCCTCAAGGGCAAGATGCCCGCTTAACCTTCCGGCACCGCGCGGCGAGAAGTTAAAATCGACCTGGATCGTGTCTGTCGGTCTGAGGTCGACGCTCTTGCGGCGCAGACGTTCGCCTTCGACAAAGAGGTCAAGGCTCGCGTTTACGAGCGGGGTGGAGCCAGTATATGCGAGCTCTACCTGCACACCGGTTTTGCCGCTGGCGGCGAGCATCCAGCTAGGGGTTTTAATATTCTTGATATAAGCATTGGGGCGCGCCGGGATTTGCGGAGCGGTGATGTATACGCGCGTGTCGGAATATAGCCGGCCTAGGTCCCCCAATTGAAGCTGGTCCCAATTGTGCAGGGAGAGATCGGTGAAGAGGAAGAGTTCGCGGTCGAGTTCTGGATGCCGGTCCAGGTATTGCGCTGCCCCATAGAGCGCGGTGCGCAGATCCGTCGCTTCCTGCCCGGGTGTGAGCTCGGTTATGCGCTCTGCCAAGTGCGCTAGGTCACCTTCAAGGAGTGGCTGGGGGTGTCCGGCAAAAGGTTGCACGGTGACGCGGTCGTGCGGGGAGAAAACATCCGTCAAGCTGAGGAGCTGCTTTTGCAGCTGGTCAAAAAGGGCTCCTGAGGGCAGACGGTAACGGGTGCTGTAGGATTGGTCGATCAGTACGTGGGCGGTGACTGGGAGGGTTCCGCCGCCCACGTCGCCGTCGGTATCATAGGTCGGGCGGGCGAAAGCGCAGACGATTAACGCGACGATCAGCGTGCGCAATAGCAGGACCAGCCATTGGCGAATCTGGATTCGCCGCATGCGGTTTTGGTGCAACTGGCGCAGAAAGGTGAGGTCGCTAAAGGGATGGGGCCGGGCTCGTCCCCGGTGCAGGAGGTGGATCGCTAGTGGCAGGGCCGCCGCCACTAGCCCTGCGAGAATGGCGGGGTTGAGGAACTGCAAGGCAGAGGTGGTGGGTTTTTAGCCGACGGAAGGGGGCGTATTGCGCTCTTCGAATTCGATGATTTCGATGATTTCGGCGGATGATCCGGCGGCGATGAGCTTCTTTTTGAAGTCGTCGTTTTTGAGCAGGCGCGAAATGCGCGCCAGGGCCTTGATGTGGGGCCCGGAAACATTAGCGGGTGAAACCAACAAGAAGAATACGTAGGCCGGCTCGCCGTCGAGGGCTTCAAAGTCGACGCCCCGTCGCTGGGTGCCCAAGGCCGCGACCAGCTTCACTACGGCGTCGGACTTGCCGTGGGGGATGGCGATACCGTCGCCAATGCCAGTACTCATGATCTTTTCGCGCTCAAGTACGGCTTGCAGGACTTTTTCACGGTCCGTAATGGCGTCGTCGATCGCGAGCGAGTTAACTAGCTCAGCGATGATATCCTCTTTGGTTTCTCCCTTGAGGTCGACAATCGTAGAATCGGATGACAAAATATCCAGGAGGGTCATTCTTTATTTCTCCGCAGGTGGTGTGCTGGGAAAATAAACGATCCGTGTGGCATTAGTCAACACTCGCGATACGCGCTATGGGGTATTACGCCGGGTTCAATGTCGATAGTGTTGAGTTTTTAGTTGACGCAATCGGGGGGTTACGTACATTCGAGACGGCCTGTATGGGCGTTGCATCGCGCGTAATTCCTCAAGGAATTCACACGCCCTCCGATAGACTTAGTAGGACTATTACACTTCGGAGGGGAAGATGTCGCAGCCCGCTTTATATATAGACAGGCTCATGTCAGATCGAAGCACCACGCTTTTTCGGGCTGTGTACGCACGAGAGTTGGCGCTGGATGATTACGCGCAGCTGGTCGAAGAGGTGTTGGATCCGGATATGGCGTTTTTTCTCAGGAATTCGTACCGATCCCTGGCCCATACCGAGGGAAGCGACTGAACCGCTAAGATCGCTCGCCCTTCCGTCGGCTAGGATTTCCTCGTTACGCGGAGGGCTACAACGGGGACGCCGCGCACCGTATTCTGTATCGCTTACCACTATCCGCCGGTCCAATCGGCAGGTATAGAGCGAACTCGCCACTTTTTGCGCTACCTGCCCGATTTCGGCTATAGCGCCCAGGTGTTGACTACCTCTGCTTTCGGTGGTCGCGAAGACGAGGGCGTATTGCGCGCCTGGGAGCCGCTGGCGGCCTATCGCTGGCTCTTTAATAAAGAGGTCCGCGGCGGTCGAGCTCCTTCTACTAATCGCACCCGTCCCGGCTTGCTGCGCAGGCTGGGGCGTCTATGTTTGGTCCCCGACCTGCAAGTGACTTGGATACCCTTTGCTTTTTGGCGGGCATTGCGCGCCTTGCGGCGTGGAAAACCCGATCTAATCTATTCGAGTTATCCCCCCGCCAGCGCTCATCTATTGGGCTTATTGCTCAAAAGACAGACCGATTTGCCTTGGGTGGCGGATTTTCGCGATTCCTGGATTTACGATCCGCTCGATCCGGAGCTGCAGGAGAGCCCCTATCGCTGGGCGCTCGAGACCCGGCTCGAAGAGGCCGTACTGCGCTCGGCCGACGCGATAGTAGTTGCGACGGAAGCCGTCGCTGAACATCTCCGATTGACCTATCCGGAAGCGGCCGAACGCATATATGTAATAACCAACGGTTTTGAGCCGGGGGATTTCCCGCGTTCGGATCCGCCCCCTGTAGGCGACCCTCTGCGCATTGCGCATACCGGGTCTTTTTCGATCAGCCACCCGCAACGCACGCCGCAACCGCTGTTTTTGGCGCTGAAAGATATGTTGGCCGATGACCCTTCTTGGGCGCAGCGACTGCATTTCGATTTGGTGGGAGCGCTCAGTGAAGAAGAACAGCGTGCGGCGCAAGAGTTAGTTGAAGCGGGGTTATTGCATCTCGAAGGGCCGCAAGCGCGCGCAGAGGCGATCGCCTACCAGCAACGCGCACACGTTTTGCTGCTGGTCGATCACGCGCGGCCTTGGGTCTCGAGTAATGTGCCCGGCAAATTCTACGAATATTTGGCCGCCGAACGGCCGGTGTTGGCGTTGGGCAGCGAGGGGATGGTGCAGCGGATGGTGCGCGAATTGCAGGCTGGGGTATTCGCCCGCATCGACGATCCGGTCGCGATCCGCAAAACCATCGAGGAACTATACGACCGTTTTTGCCGAGGCGAACTCGCCGTCCGTCGCGATCCGCATTTTTTACAGCCTTATCACCGGCGCGAGCTCACTCGTTCGTTGGCACAGGTTTTCGATCACTTGGTGCAATCATGAGGGTTCAGGGGACACTGAGCGATGGTCGATTCGCGCCTTGGCTGCTGTTCGTTGCGGCGTTCTGTCTGCGTATGGCCTATCTGCTGCTGGATTATCCGGTGCCCCCGCAAGACACCGCTGATTATGACGAAATCGCGCTCAATTTGCTGGCCGGCGAAGGGTTTGTTTCTCGCCTTACCTGGTTTGGCTACGAAATGCGTTCGTGGCGTCCGCCTTTTTACCCATTCTTTTTAGCGTCGGTCTACGGGGTCTGGGGATATAGCCATCTGGCGGTCAAGGTCGTGCAAGCGTTGATCGGCGCGGGCACGGTCGTTCTCGTATGGGCGCTGGCTTGTGCGCTCTGCCGGAGGGCAGCGCTGCTGGCTGGAGGCCTGGCTTTGTGTTATGGGCCGCTCGTCGCGATTCCTGCCGAAGTTATGAGCGAGACCTTCTTTTGTTTTTGGATTGCGTTGGCGGCTTGGTTGATGGTCGTGGCCGAAGGGCGCAGGAATTATCTGTTGCTGGCCGGTGTCGTCGTCGGTTTGGCGGCTTTGACCAGACCGGTGGGGTTGTTGTGGGGGCCGGCCTTTGCCATTGTTGCGGTCTGGCGTTTGCGGGGTGTCGGAGTGCGGCAGTGCATTTGGGTCGGGGCAGCGGTATTGCTCGTGGTGTTGCCGTGGAGCGCGCGCAACTGGCAGGTGCACGGTGCTTGGGTGCCCATTTCAACCCATGGGGGGTTTATCTTAGCGCGCAGCAATGCCTTTGATCCGGCTTGGCGGCAGGAGCGGGGTTGGGGTATCGCCGAGTCTTTTTTTCATCGCTTTCCCTCGGAAATCGAACGCGATCGCCATTGGTATGCCCAGGGCAAGACGTTTATCCTGGAACATCCTGGTTATTATCTGCGTCTGGTAGTTGAGCGGTTTATCCGCATGTGGTACTTTTTTCGCCCTGATTACAATCTCTGGTTCATGATCCTTATGCCATTTGCACTATTGGGTTTACGCCGCTATTGCTTCGCGGGTAATTTTGCGTATTTGAGTAGTTTTGTCGCTTGTTCAACGCTCGTTTTTTCTGCAATTCTCTACGGTTCGACTCGCTTCCGTTTGCCACTGGAGCCCTTTTTCATCCTCTTTGGCGCCGCTTATATTAGCGATGCATGGCACGACTGGGATCGTCGGCGTCTATTGGCGATTTTGGGCGTTGTGGTCATTGCCAATTTGCTTATCTGGTGGCAACAAGAACCCTTGCGTCAATTGGTCCTTTCCGGCCTTAATTACTTCGAATTGCGATGAGTGCGCCGATTCTCTCTATACTCGTAGTTAATTGGAATACCAAAGATCTTCTAAGTAATTGTTTAAGGTCTATTTATGAAGATCCAGACTCAGTTAATTGGGAAGTCGTCGTTGTCGATAACGACTCGGATGATGGCAGCTTGGCGATGTTGGAACGGGGTTTCCCGCAAGTCGTACGGGTCGATAGCGACGAGAATACGGGTTTTGTTCAGGGCAATTATTTGGCCTTGGAAAAAGCGAGCGGAGACTACTTATTGCTGCTCAATACAGATACGGAGGTCGAGTCTGGCGCGCTGGGGCCATTGCTCGAATTTATGGCGGGGCATCCGCAGGCCGGGGCCGTCGGTCCAAAGTTGCTGAATCGGGATGGCTCTCTACAGCTTTCCTGCGGAATTTCGCCTAGCTTGGCGACTGAATTCACCAACAAAATGCTATTGCATAACTTATTCCCATTCTTTAAATTAGGGGGTTGGGACCACGCTGAGATCCGCGAGGTGGGTTGGGTCACCGGAGCTTGTCTGATGATGCGGCGCGAAGTCGTTGCTCAGATGGGTTTTCTCGATCCAGCGCTGTTTATGTTTTACGAGGATTTAGAGTGGTGCCTACGCATTGGCAGGAACGGTTGGAAGGTTTTTTACTATCCTTCTAGTCGCGTTTTGCACTTGGGAGGGCAAAGCACCCGGAAAAACCTGTCTGAGATGCTCGTTATCAGCCAGCAAAGCCTGTATTATCTCTTTGAAAAGCACTATGGCCGGATACAACTACACGCGTTGCGCCTGTTGACCCTTGTGGAAATGGCGCTGCGCACTATGGTCTGGAGCCTATTTTTCGCCCTGATTCCTTCGCGGCGACCCGAGGCGCGCCAACGTTTGCGCGCCTATCTAGTCATCGCGGCGAATACCTTGTTGCGAAAGTCCTATTGGGCGCCGGTGCAATCCTGTTCGTGATTTACGCTACGGAGAAAACCTTTGTCAGATCCCATACAAATATTTAAACCCTGGTACGGAGAAGCTGAACACGAGGCCTTGCGGGCGCCTCTCGAGAGCGGTTGGCTCGGTTATGGCGAGAAGGCCAGGGAGTTTGAAAAACGCTTTGCCGAATATGTCGGCGTCAAGCACGCTATCGCCCTTCATTCGTGTACGGCGGCGCTGCATTTGGCCCTGCTGGTGAGCGAGGTAGAGGGGCACGAGGTGTTGACCACTCCAATGACCTTTGTCGCCTCCAACCACGCCATTTTGATGGCGGGGGGACAGCCCGTTTTCTGTGATATTGAAGAAGACACGCTCAATATCGATCCCGCCGATATCGAACGGCGGATTACGCCACAGACCCGAGTACTGTTAGCCGTTCATTATGGCGGCCACTCCTGTGATATGGACGCCTTACTCGATATTGCCGAGCGTCACGACCTCTTGCTCGTCGAAGACGCGGCCCAGGCCTGCGGCGGTTCGTATCGGGGTCGCAAACTGGGTAGCTTAGGCCATATCGGCTGTTTCAGTTTTGAGTCGAAGAAAAATCTTTCCACTGGCGATGGCGGCATGCTGGTTACCGACGATGACGCGGTGGCCGAGCGGGTGCGGCGTTTGCGCTGGTTGGGTATTTCTAGCGATACCTGGTCGCGTTTCAACAACGGGCATGAAGGACGCGCTTGGGAATACGAAGTCGAAGAGGTCGGCTACAAATATTGCATGAATGATATCGCCGCCGCGCTGGGTTTGGTCCAGTTGGAAAAACTCGATCGCGGTAATCAGATGCGCCGACAGTTGGTGCAGCGCTACCACGACGCCTTTGCCGATGTGGAGGGCATCGAACCCCTGGCCATAAAAGAATATGGCGAGAGCGCCTGTTATAGCATGGTCGTCAAGCTCGAGCAGCGCGATGCGCTCTGCGATTTTCTCCAGGAGCGCAATATCCAATCTGCGGTCCATTTTCGCCCCAATCACCTCTACCCAGTGTACGCCGCTTATCGTTCGGACCAGCTGTCGGTCGCCGAGGCGGTGTGGCAGCGAATTCTCACCCTGCCGCTCTATCCGCACATGGGCGAGGCAAACCAGGACAGAGTCATTGAGGGGGTCAAGCTTTTTGTCGAGGGGCAACGCGTCGATTTTGCCGCCCCCCAGCACGCTGTCGGTGGATAAGCCATTAGTTCGGGCGTGAGTGCGGATACTCTTCGTAACCCAGTACGGCGTTCTCGCGGCTAGCAGCAGGACGCGCGTCTTCCAGTATTTACCCTATCTCAAAGGGCTCGGAGCCGAGTGCCGAGTGCTGACCGTCATACCTGATATCGCAGGTTCGCAGTTGCAGGTGACAGCCCAGGCTTGGCGCAAACTTCTGTATTACGCTTGGGCATATTGGCGCACGTTGTTCTGCGGTCTGCGCGCTTTTTGGCATGCGGGGAACAGCGATTTGGTCTTAATCCAGAAAGTGATTCTGCCTCAGCCTTTGCGTTATTTTTTCCGCTTGTTGACGACTCCGTTGATCTACGATTTCGACGACGCCATCTTTACTACCGAGGTGCGCCGGCAGACCTGGCTCTCGGCTTGGAAGGAACGTCGCAACTCGGTCGGCGTGCCGGCAATGCTGCGGCTTTGCAAATTGGCTGTCGTTGAAAACGAATACAACGCTGAATTTGCCGCCCACCACTGTCCTCAGACGGCGCAGATCACCGGTCCGATCGATACGGATCACTACCATCCCGGTCCCGCAAAACATCGTCGGGATGTGGTGCTGGGCTGGATCGGTAGCGCCAGTACCTTGCCCTATCTCGATCTCATCCGCGAACCGCTTAAACAACTGGCGCAGCGTTTCCCCGATGTGCGGCTCTGTATCGTGGGAGCCGAGCAGGCCGCGATGGATGGTATCGAGATCGAAGCCAAGGCCTGGCGCCTCGAAGATGAAGTCGCGGATTTGCAAGGTTTTGATATTGGCCTGATGCCGATGCCGGACGATCCCTGGACCCGTGGCAAGGGCGGTTATAAGCTGCTGCAATACATGGCGACCGGTTTGCCAGTGTTGACCAGTCCGGTAGGGATCAATCAACAGATTGTCGAGGATGGTTGTCAGGGATTCTGGGCGAGTACTTCGGCGGAGTGGTTGGCGCGTTTGGAAGAATTAGTTACCGACGAGGCTTTGCGTCGGCGGATGGGGCAAGAGGGCCGTCGGCGGGTCGAAGAAGTCTATGCACTCAATGTCCAACAGATCCGTTTTGCACAGCTATTACAGACCTTGGTCGAGGAGGACGGATGAGCGAGGTCCTCAATGCCTTTACCGTCGATCTGGAGGATTGGTACCAGGGTTTGGAGATCGGACCTGAAGCATGGGACGGTTTTGACGATCGTCTGCGAGTAGGTAGCGACCGGTTGCTGCGGCTGCTGGATGCGGCTTCGGTCCAGGCGACTTTTTTTGTTCTGGGTTATGCCGCTGAACGCGCCCCAGACCTAATCCGGGAAATCGAGGACCGCGGGCATGAGATCGGTACCCACGGTTATGCCCACCGCTTGGTTTATCAATTGGATCCGCAAGAGTTTAAACGAGATATTGAACGGTCGTTGGAGACGCTCTCTGGTATCGTGAGCGGCCCGATTCGGGCTCATCGGGCGCCCTTTTTCTCTATTACAAAGCAATCCGAGTGGGCTTTTGATGTGCTGGCCGAATGCGGCATAGAGTGTGATTCTAGTGTCTTTCCCGTGCAAAATTATCGCTATGGCATTGCCGACGCCCCGCGTTGGCGGTATCAGGTACGTCCCGGGTTGACCGAGTTTCCGCTTTCGACCTATCGTTTGCGGGGTCGCAATATTCCCGTCGGGGGGGGTGCCTATTTCCGTATATTTCCTTATACTTTAACGCGATATGCCCTGAGGGCTATCAATGACGAAGGGGGTGCTGCGGTGTTTTATATTCACCCCTGGGAACTCGATCCGGACCATCCGCAACTGGATCTGCCCCGGCGAATCAGCCTGACACACTACTGGAATTTGGCTGCTACCGAGCGACGGTTAGAACGTCTTTTGGCAGATTTTCGCTTTGCGTCTCTGGGGCGTGTATTAGGCTACGATAACGGAAGCGACTAATGGAAGCGGTCATGAGCGACAGGGTTCGCAGTTATTTCGACGGGGCGGCCAATAGCTTCGACTCGATCTACCGATCGGACAAGTCACTTGCGCAAAAGCTGGTGGACGGCTTGTTCCACGGCGTGATACACCGTCGCTACGAGCTTACGTTCGAGCTGTGCGGCGAAGATCTAACCGGTAAGCGGGCGCTCGATATTGGCTGCGGCTCCGGTCGCTACTCGATCGAGTTGGCCCGACGGGGGGCCGAAGTGGTCGGTTTGGATTTCGCTCCGGCCATGGTCGAATTGGCGCGCGAACTGGCTGAGGAGGCCGGGGTGGCTGAGCGTTGTCATTTTGAGCAATGTGATTTTCTCAGTTGGAGTGAGCCCCATCAATTCGATATTTGTCTAGGTATCGGGTTTTTTGATTATATTAAAGATCCTGGCGCATTCTTGGAACGGATCTACCGTTTGGGTGCACCACAGACCGTTTTTAGTTTTCCCATCCGCTGGACGTTGCGCACACCGACCCGTTGGTTGCGTCTGAATATGAACAATTGTCCGGTGTATTTTTACGGGAAGAGCCAAGTCGACGGACTGTTGCGCCAGGCCGGATGGACATCTGTTGAGATCCATTCTTTGAGTAGGGACTACTTGGCTCAGCTATCGAGCTAAGCTAAAGAGGTTTTTGGGACAAAAAATATGAGAGTGTTGATTACTGGTGGGGCGGGTTTTATTGGGTCGCATTTGGCCGAACGCCATCTGAACATGGGCGATGAGGTCGACGTAATCGATAATTTGTCCACGGGCAGTATCGAGAATATCCAGCACCTAGAAGAAAACAAGCGCTTCAATTACGTAATCGACGACGTGCTCAATGTTGATGTCGTGCGCGGGTTAGTTGGTAATTGCGACCTGATTTACCATCTGGCCGCGGCCGTAGGTGTGAACTTCATCATCGAAAACCCGTTGTCCTCGCTTATTTCCAATATCCGCGGTACGGAAATCATTCTGGAATTGGCCAATGAGAAAAAGAGGAAGGTGGTCCTGGCCTCGACTTCCGAGATCTACGGGAAAAAGAACGGCCACGTGCCCTTCGCCGAGGACAGCGATCGTATGCTCGGTCCGACAACCGTCATTCGCTGGAACTACTCCACGTCTAAAGCAGTAGACGAGCTTTTCGCACTGGCTTACTGGCGCGAGAAACGGTTGCCCTGTGTCATTGTGCGCCCCTTCAATGTTATCGGTCCGCGCCAGTCTGGCCATTATGGGATGGTCGTTCCGCGCTTTGTCAAACAGGCGTTGCTGGGGCATCCTATTACCGTCTACGGAGACGGTGAGCAGCGGCGCTGTTGGACCTATATCGGAGACGCTTTGGATGGGCTGGTCGCCCTGGCCGTCAACGACAAGGCGGTAGGTGAGATTTTCAACTTGGGTTCGCACTTCGAGACGAGCATCAAGGATCTGGCCGAGAAGGTCAAAGAACGCACGGCCAGCGATTCGGAAATCCAGTACGTCCCCTATGACCAGGCCTGGCCCAAAGGCACATATGAGGATCTAATGTACCGCGCCCCGGATCTGGCTAAAATTCGCAATTGCATCGGCTATGATCCGAGCGTCGACCTCGACAGCGCGCTTACCGAGATTATAAAGCACTACGAGCGTTAGCAGGTTTTTTTATAGTAGGGTAGCAAGGCGGCGTCTTCCAATGGAGACGCCGCCTTTTTTTGTTCTGGTTGGCGGTGGGCTGTCTGCAAATCACGAACGAATTCGAGCGGGTAACGGTTGCGATAGATTTTCGCGGGCAGAATTAGGAGCTAATTGCCCGGCCGCGCGTTGTTTTCTTCGAAGCGCTCTATGAAGACGAAGAAATCGTCGAAGTCAATTTGTCCATCGTCGTTGAGATCGGCCGTACCATCCCAAGTCGGTGCGTCGATATCGGTGCCGAAGGCATCGACAAAGCGGAAGAAGTCATCGAGATCGATCGTGGCGTCGCCGTTGAAATCTCCCTCTTCGCGCAGGCCTAGTCGCAGAATATGTTCAGCGGTATGGCCATCGGGGTCGCTTACGGTAAGGCGGATGCACGCGGCATTGAAGCGGGCGGTCGCGGAAAAACGGACCGTTTGCGCGATTGGATCGTAGTCGATTGAAACCAGGTCACCGGAGAGGTGGGCAAATGACCAAAGAAGATCCTGGTCGTTGTGGTCGGGATCGGTGACCAGTGGATCGAGTTCGAGCTGCGCGACAAGCTCCGCGCCAGGTGTGAATGCCAGGCCTTTCAGCGGGCCTATCCGCGGCGGGTTGCCCGGCCGTCGGACCTGGAGTTGGTAGCGTTGTACTGTCGTCTCTTGGCCGTCGTAGGCGTTCAAGGTTATTTCGTGAACGCCTAAATCGGCCTCTTCCGGCACCCAGGCGAGCAAGCCGGAGAGCGGGTTGATGCGCATGTCGGCGGGGCCTTCGACGATGTTGTAGGCCAAGGTGTTGTCGTCGGTGTCAGTGGCGCGCAGCGAATAGATATAGAGCGAGTCGATCCAGGCGACCTCGACGGGCGCGGAGAGAATAATGGGGGGGGTGTTGCCTTCGACGAGACGTATCTGGAACCGTTGCGTCTGTTGTCGGGTGCCGTCGCTAACCTGTAACGTGACGTCGAGCAATGTGGTGTCGGCGTCGGTAGAAATCCAGGTGATCATGCCGGTCTGCTTGTCGATATGCATGCGCCGGGGGCCTGCAACGAGGCTATAGGCCAAAGGGCGGTTGCCCGCGTCGTCGATTTCGGGTTGGTAGGTGTAGAGCTGGCCGCGTCGCGTGCGAGTGACGGGTTCGCTGGTGAAGCGGAGCTGGGTATCGTTGACGGCGACGCGGATTTGAACATGCTGGAGGGTGGTGATCGTGCCGTCGCTGACAGCGAAGGTCACGGAGTGGACGCCGGGCGCGGGGGTGCGCCATACCGCTCGGCGCAGGGCCCGGTCGAAGGCCATACCCTGCGGCCTTTCGATCAGCGTGAAGGTTAACGGATCGCCGTCGGCGTCGGTGGCGCTGAGTTGGTAGATGAAGAGCGAGTCGGCGGAGACGAGGCTGTCCGGCACGGAAACGAATTGCGGCGGGTCGTTTTGTGGTTGTACGGTGACGGGCAAGAGGGCGCTTGATTCGAGACCCGTCGGATCGCGTACGGTGAGCGTCGCCGTGAGATGGCCCCAATAATCCCGGATGACGGGGGTGGCCACCAATTCGTAGCCTTCAATTTCGAGACGGACCTGTGCCGAGTCGGCGGTGACTGCGAAACGCAGGTCTTCAAGGTTGGAATCGCCGTCGTTCGTCAGGGCGCTGAGGTCCAGGCGCACCGCGGGACCGTCCTCAACCAGATTTAAGGTTGGGAGTTCATCCGTAAAGTGTGGAACTTGTGCTTGGCGCACCCGGATTTCGAAAGTGGCTGACGCCAGGCCGGAAGCGCCGGCGAAAACCAGGATTTTCCCGGGCGGACCGGTCGATTGCAGCAGGGCGTTTGCTTGTCCTGCGTGCGTCAGGGAGAAGACCGGGGCCAATATTTCCCCCGGGCCACCGGAAACGGAGAAGCTGATGGCCGTGGTGGAATCGTCGGCGACTTGATTGCCGTGCACATCGAGAACCTCGGCGGTGAGCTGTGAAGTGGAGATGATGTCGGCGGGCAAAGCCGTTGGTGTCGCGCGCAACTGTATTTTCACCGCTGGCCCCGCGGTCAGGTTAAGGCGGGTTTGCCCCGTAACTAGACCGGGAGCGGTCGCGGTGATTTCGACCTCGCCGGCACGAATAGAGGAGCGCAGTATTGTTCGGGCGTTGCCGTCTTCTGTCATTGCCGTCTGTGGTCCGGTGATCTCGGCGAGGTCACCGGAAATGTTAAAATGAATTTCGAGATTCGCATCGACGACTATATTGCCGAGACTATCACGGACCACGGCCGAGAGCACGGTGGTAGAGTTGCGGTCGGCGACAATGGTGGGGGGCAGGGCGACAAGGTCTATGCGATACGGTGCCGCGGGGTTGGCGCGCAATACGATTTCTGCCGCTTCTAGCCCGTTGGCCTCGGCGCGCACCGTCAAAGGGCCGGCTATGCCCAATCCGCGCAATGAGACGCTCACCAGACCACCGCGGGCGATAACCTCGTCGTCGGTGAGCAGGCCGTGGCCTCCGGTCAGCGAAAAGCGCACCGATGTGGTGTCATCCTCGCTGAGGAGTTGGCCGCGGGAGTCGCGCAACGAGACCGTTAGCTGCGTGGCGATCGAACCGTCGGCGGGTATGCTTTGGAGCGAGGTGTTCAGGTCCAAGTAGGGGGGCTGGGCGCTGACTACGGGAATGCTCAGTGTGCCTACGGCGCCGCCGACGCTGGCTTCGACATATAAGGTCCCGGCTTCGGCGGCGGTGACGAGGGTTCGGGCGATGCCGTTATCTGCGTCGACGGCGCTGAGACCGGAAGCGAAAGATCCGGGCCCGACGAGGGTGAACAGAACCTGGTTGTCGCCGCGCTCGGCGAGATTACCGTTGGCGTCGCTCAGCAGTGCAGAGAGTTCGACATTGTCGGTTTCGCCTAATTGGATTGATGGGGCAGAGGCGCTGAGTTCTATGGCGGCGACGGGGCCGGCGTGCAGAGTTACGGAGAGGGTGTCGGCGAACAGGCCCAGCGCGCTGGCGGATATTTGGAATAGCCCGCTGGTGCCGGTGGCCGATAGCCCGCTAAAACTGGCCAGCCCGTTTTGCAAGGCTTGGCCGGTTGCGCCTGAGAGTACGGCGTTGCCCGAAGTTATGCCAAGGATCACTTGAATATCGTTTGAATGGATGTCGCGTTGACCATCGCCATCGCGGGCTTCGACGACGGGTTGGGTGGTGAAGATTTGGTCGTTGACGATGCCGCCGCCATCGGCGGACGGTGCGGTGGCAAAGGCGATTCGGGTGGCGACGATGTCGGCTGTGAGTGTCGCACTATCGCGATCGGGCAGGCCCGTCGCCTGGGCTTTGAGCGCAAAGCTTGCGCCGTCAGTTGTGGCTTGGGCCTTGAACTCGCTTTGCCCGAAATCGGCGCGGCCGGTATTGAAGGCGATGCCGGTGGTGCCGCTAAGGCTTATGCTACCGGCGGCCAGTTCAAGGTTGGCTGTGCCAGTAAAATTGAGGTCCCGTTGCCCGGCGGCGTTTTGCGCTTCGACGACGGGTTGGGTGGTGAAGACTTGGCCGGAGACGATATCGCCGTTGGTGGCGGCTGGGTCGGAGGGCAGCGTGGTGAAGACGATCTGTGTGGCGACGATGTCGGCGGTACAGGCATTGGCGGTTTGGGCGATGAGGTCACCGCCGGAGCCGGTCGCCTGGTCGTCGGCGACTAACCAGAAGCTCTCCTGGTCGGCGGTGGCGGTGTAGGCGATATCGCTGAAGGTGGCGATGCCATTTTGCGCTTGCACGGTGGTGGTGCCGGTAAGGGTGCCGGTGGCGGTGGTGAGCGTGACCTGGTCTTGGAAGTGGAGATCGCGGGCACCGTTTTGGTCTTGGCCTTGCACGATGGGCTGGGTCTGGAAGACGACGCCGGAGAGCACATC
>JABHFS010000195.1 GCA_018672475.1 Gemmatimonadota bacterium
CGGCTGGTCGTGTCGTAGCCCAGCCGGCGCTGCTCATCCACCGTCAGATCATTGGCCCACTGCCCCTCTTCGGTCAGGCGGCGCGACGGCCGGTCCAGCTCAAACTTGGTCGTGTGGAACTCCTGTTCCTTCCCTTCAGTACCGTCGTACGCAGCGCGGTACCACAGTGGTAACTCCCCGCCAGCCAGTTGATCAATCGCAGCCAGCAAGTCCGGATGCTCAGCCAGAGCGGCCGGTGTGGCGCGCGCCGCTGCCGGCGCGCCGAGCAGGCTCGGGAGGAGGATATAGCCGTCGAGCTCGAAGGCCCACCTCTGCTCTTCGGTTATCAGCGCCATGGGCCCGCTCCGTGGACATTGAAGAGGTGTTTTTTCGTTTCGATCATGAGGCAACCCTTTCTCTCACAGATAGTCGTATTAGCGATTTGAGTTTGTTCGTGGAGGAAAATACCGTCCAGCCACTGACGTGGGAATGATGAGCGCTATTAATAATATAGCGTTAAAAAAACCGGGTCAGTATCAGCAATCAAGCGTGAAAAGATAGCTTCTTGAAATTGGCTCTCAGCATCAACACTTATTTCATCATTCACAGTATAATGATATTTCCTCAAGGATCCTGCAAGACCTTTCGGCGATAACCTACGGTGCCGTGCCTTCCCACTATGTGACGGTGATCACATCGGCCAATGAAAAGCCCCCGTTGCATCCAAGTGGATGGCGGGGGCGGCTACGGGAGCGATTGTATATAAGGAGTTTAATGCAATGGACATTATAAAAGGGGGCATTGATAAGGTGGCCTGGCGTGACCTTCGAGAATTGGTACATCGTCGGCGAGACCCCAACCGCAAGTCATTCCGTAATCATATGAGCCAATACCAGCATATCGCCCGTTGGCTTAAAACAAACCACCCTACGCCACCCGCCGAATGGACCAGGGCGTGCCGATGGAACACATTATGGCCCTCGGTGGCAGGAAGAGTTCGGCGATGGCCAAGCGCTACGCGAGAGTGAATCCGGTTCATCTACAGCAGCATTCGGATCGATTAGAAGAGCTTCCTGGTCATAAGCCGGTAGAGCCATGATCACAATAGCCGTTCTTTCCGATACCCACGGGTTGCTCCGCCCCGAGACACCCAACGCAATCAAGGACGTTGACCACATCATCCACGCCGGCGAGCTGGGCAAAATAGACGATCAAATTCAACCTTAGCTGTAAGGAAATTGCCATGAGACGGGAAACAGTACCTAAAATACCCACAGACTGGGACGACTACCGATTTGACCTTGAAGGCTACCTCATTCTCGAAAATGCAGTAGAACCTGAAACGATCAAAGCCATTAACCTGAAAACCGACGAATGGGAGTCCTTAAGTAAAGCTGGCGAGGAATGGGCGGACAACGTTCACCTCGTTCGGCCCGGACAAAAGTCGGATCACTCCTTAAGAATCCACAACGTCGTGGAGGGCGGACCGTGTTTCGAAGAACTCATCGATCATTCCAGCTGGATCGAGTATGTGAAAAGGTATGTGGACAACGACGGATTGCATATCTGGATGAACTTTATCATTCGGCCCATCGATCCCGTGAGACCACCCAACACGTTCGCCGTCTAACATTCAATGAGACACCAGCGAAGAGATCACTATAAGCGATTTGTCCTTTTCACCCGCGGACAAAGGTGAGCACTTCCACTCTTCACTCGAGGCCGACCGACTTATCGTTGCCGACATTGGAAGACTTGCCTGGCCACAAGCCGGTAGCGCTATGATCACGATAGCCGTTGTTGCCGATACCCACGGGCTACTTCGCCCCGAGATACCCAACGCAATCAAGGACGTTGATCACATCATCCACGCCGGCGACCTGGGCAAGATGGAGATCCTCGACAAGTTCAATGGCATCGCACCGACCAGTATTCGTCCGGGGTAATGTCGACAGCCGCGAGGTGGAAGCAGACGGACTAACTGGCCCGATCGATCCAGAGCCTTAGCCGGGATAGACCACCGAATATTTGTCGGTCGGCAGACGATCACCTAATTTACTTCCCATTACAGGCTGAAAGCTGCTTCGGCTTTTCCTCAAAACCTTTGGCAGAAGGCATCCAGACAATGAACGATACAGAGCATAGAGCAGATACAGTACTGGCTGAAGCAGTTGACTCGGGGGGTCTCTCCAACGTGGTCGCCAATGCTTCCGATCTTATAGAGAAGACGAATGCATGCATCACTGATCGTCGTTCTAATATTTATAGGGCAATTGAGTAAATCCATTTTCGTGCTCAAATCTACCCCATAGCCGATTGTCCCTTGGTGCGCGAGTGAGGAATGAACCATGGCCGAAGAGCAGCTCAATGTGTTGTGGATCATCACCGACGAGCAGCGCACCGACTCGCTAGGCTGCTACGGCAGCCCGTGGGCGCGCTCGCCGCACCTTGACGGCGTCGCCAGGGCCGGGGTGCGCTTCGAGAACGCCATCGTCCAGAGCCCCGTGTGCGTTCCGTCACGCACCTGCATGATGACCGGGCGCTACGCCCATGCCTTTGGCGTCCTCGAGTGCCAACACCGGGAGCTGCCAGACGAGACACCATTGACGGAGCCCTTCGTCGACGCCGGGTACCAGGTCGCGGGCTTTGGCAAATACCACTGCGTCGACCCGAGGAATCCATTTCCCATCCACGGACCCGATTTACCCGGTCCCGACCTCCTCGGCCACGGCGGTCCGGCAGCCGATCCGCTGTGCCTCGTCGAGCCATACAAGCCTGAAGACCACGATGTCGTCTTCATGCCCTTCAAGAATGAATGGGGGCCGCAGACGCTCATCGTCGGTGGACGCTATCCGCTGCCGTCAGACCAGAACGAACCGGCACTGGTGGCCGCCCAGTGTGAACAGTTCTTCGAGCAAGTGCAGGCCCCGTTCTTCCTGCGCGCCTCGATAGCCGCCCCGCATACGCCCGTTCTTCCCTCCAGTGGGTTCTTCGGAGTAACCGACCCGGATACAATCGACCTGCCGGATTACGACGACGCACGCGGACGACCCGAATGCTGTCGTTACGACCGCGAGGTACTGGGCAAGCTTTACGATTTTGGCCCACTCAGTCCGGACCAACGCCGCCAAGCCCGGGCCGACTACTACGACCTGTGTACCGAAGTCGACGCGGCGGTAGGCAGAATTCTGGCGGCGCTGGATTCAACTGGCCTGCGAGACAATACGCTCGTCGTCTTCGCGTCCGACCACGGCAACATGCTCGGTGAGCATGGGCTGATGCAGAAGGAGACGTTTTACGAACCAGCGGTACGCGTGCCACTCATATTCTCCTGTCCGGGTCGGCTTCCCGAGGATGCCGTCATTGGCGAACCTGTCGAAACCATCGACATCATGCCGACCATACTGTCCATGGCGGGGTTGGATACTCCGGCCAACGTCCACGGTGTAAACCTGATGTCTGCCCTGCAGAGCGGCCACGCCGACACTGAACGCATCACTTTTTCCGAGATCGACTTGTCCCTGTCAGATCTCGCGGCGCTGACAACCGGCGCCAGCCACCGCGTCATGGCTCGCACCAACAGCTGGAAGCTCGTGTACAGTTGGACGGATGGTGGATTCGGCGACGACGCCGTGTTGTACGATTTAACCAACGACCCGAGCGAGACGGTGAACCTCTATGGCGATGAGCGGCACGCGGATGTCGCGCGAGATTTGAGAGCCGCCATTGTCGAGTGGCAGCAGGATGACACAGCGGCTTAATAAGGCAGGAGCCCAGGCGCAGTGATCGCGTTTTGAGAGCTCAGTGGTTTTCTGAATCTTTTCGACAGTTTTCTTTGGGCAGTGCCCGACCTGTTCCCTCGGAGATGGTCTCGTCTGGCCAGTCACCTGAGTCGCCGTCAATGAGTGAGCGAAAACTACGTCCATCGATATTCGACAGTCGAAGGCGAACCGACTGGCCACTCGCCCTGATAGTGGCGAACCCGAATATACCGCGCACATCCCCCCCTGCCCTGCTGCCGCTGAGAGCGCCGTAGACGCCGCCCGACCACCGTACGCCCCACCGCCGCCGCCATACGCTTGGATGCGATGGGGAATTTTCGTATACTGTCGGCTAACGCGAGGAGGCATCCTCAGCGAGTTCGTAAATCAGCAACACTAAAAAGACAGGCACATTCATGCTCGGAAGGGTCGTGTTTGCTCTGGGCGGTGTTTTGTTAGTTGCATGCGTTGTCTTGTTGATCGTGTTAACGACAATATAACGAGAGGCTATGATGACGATTGAGCAACGGTTGGATTAACGGTAGAAGCGCAACAGACGCCTCACCACAGCACCGGCGCTGCTGGCGGTGGCGACCGATCAGATATGGTACTTCCTGCATGCCGACCGCGACAGTACAGAGTTCCGCTCGTACATCGCCTGGCGGCCAGACGACAGCCGGCTTGTCGGTCCTCTGGGGCTCAGGTCGATGACTTTCTCTGCCAGCCGATGGAATCACTTCGCCTCAATGACGCCTACGTCCAGCGATCGCCGACGCCCATCTGACGGCGGACGCCGTGGTCGCCTGGCGCAGTTGCACACAACAGGAACACCCATGGTCATAGTCACCCACTGGCAGTCGTTATTCAGTAATGGTCGCCGAACGGGACTCAGGATTCTCAGTGAAGTCTGCCGTCGTGTGCAGGGCTGCTTGGGCGAGCAGGTGCAGTGGACCCATTGCAGTGAACTGGCCCGCATCATCGCCGCCCAGGATTCGCCCAGGCAGGTCGTCTTTTGATCCTGTGGAGCCACAATGCCTATTGGTTTCAGGGCGCACCGAGCCTGTGGGGCGAAGAACGGCAGGTTCCCCATCCAGCGGCTCTGGCGGCATTGACCGGGTTATACACATCACTGCAACCGGACGTATTGTTGCTCCAGGAAGTACCAGGCCCGGACGTGCCCGCTGCACTGAGCGATGCATTGAACATGCGCAGTCACTTCGTCCCCGGTGGTGAATGCCCCGCATACGGTGGCTGCATCCTGTGGAACCGTGACCTCGACGTGATTGTGGAAGATCTCACGTCCTGCCGAACCCCTGCGGGGAAACGCTTTGAGCGAATTTTTATGCATCTGGTGCTGAGGGTCGACGACCGCGAACTGAGCGTGATCAACCTGCACCTGTCGAGCAATCGATTCGCCCCGGATGGGCAGGGTGAACCCGTTCGCCTCGGGGAGATCTCCACAGCCCTCACACAGGTCACCTCACCGGCGGTCATGGCAGGCGATTTCAATGCGCCCGCTGAGAGCCGCGTCTATGACCACATGGTGCAGGCAGGATTCCACGAACCGCACCCTGAGAAGACCGGTGTTCGGCGGATCGACTACGTGTGGATCGATCCCAGCCAGTTGCGGGCCGAGGCGCTGGCGACGCCTGAGAACTTCGACATACCGGATCATACCGGCACAGCATTGAGCGATCACCTACCTGTCGGGGTCAGACTTTCCCTGGCGGAACAAGACAGATAAAGCAAGGACGATAATATGGCCTACGACGGGATCTTCTTCGACTCAGGCGGAACGATTTACGGTTTCGCTGGCGACTCATCCGGCGACCCGAGCCACGCCGATGTCTGGGCCAACATGGCCACCCGGGCCCATGCAGCTCTGGGGTGGCTGGGCATCCCAGCAACACTTGAGGAAATTTCAGCGCACATCCAGCAGCTGCATGCGGAGAATCGCACGGCCCCAACCGGCTACACCGAAGAAACGCTCGTTCACTCCCTCTTCGAGCGACTCGGTGCCCCCCCACGGCGCGACCACGTGGTCTATGTGACCGGTGTCCTGTCGGGCCCACGCTTCCACTCCTGGTTGTTCCCGGGTGTGGCCGAGACCCTTCAGTGCCTGACGGACGCCGGCCTCTACGTGGGGATCATCGCCAACACCCACGTGCCGGGCTGGGTGATGGACCGCAATTTTCGCGGTGTCGAGCTGCTGCAGTATTTCGCCCACCGCGTGTATTCCGGCGACGAGGGCGTCGAGAAGCCGGATCCACAAATCTTCCGAATTGCCGAAGAGCGCTCACAGATGGGCGGCAGACGACTCATCTACATGGGCGACCGGGTCGACAAAGATATCGCCGGGGCGCAAGGCGCCGGCTGGGACTCAATCCTCTTCCGATCCGTCCTGTCCACCAGTGATGGCCAGGCCACCTTTGAGATCGATCACTGGTCAGAACTGACTGACCTGCTGTTGTCCTGAGGTCTTCGGGCCCCAAACCGACTCATCGTAAGACAACATCAAGAAAGGGGTGACTTAGTTTATGCTATAAACTTAGTTTACGTCATAAACATGTGACCTGACGATGGGAGCCTGACCGATGCCAGACGCACAGACACGATCGGCTGATTATCCGCGTTACACCAGACCTATTCACTAACTCGCTGGTGCCGATGTTGCCGCCCCGTTCACCCTCCTGCGGATTCTTTACTTTGCGGAGGCCCCATCCGCACCGTGACGTCCATCTTGCTCGTGGCTTGTCTGACTGCTTCATTCTGTTCTTCGTCAGCGAAAGAATGGTTTGACAAGACGATTGATGCCGCCAGTGTAATTAACATGAACTTCATATCATCCTCCTTATTTAAATTTCACACCCTAGTTCCAACCTAACGCCTATACTCCTGCGTATTATGATCACATAGCAATGCGAATCATGTCATCAGCGGTGTCGGTGCGGATATCTAATGGCTAACACCAATACGAGCGGATATTGTGTTATGCAGAGATGATCAACACACGTTGCTTCGAATGCGCTCAAATGGTAGAAAGAAATGCCCCCGTCGCATCCAAGCGGCGGGGGCAGATATTAGCGACTGTCACGCTGCGTCTACAGCGACCCAAGTAGTTCACTCACGCACTCACGGCGCGTTAGGCCATATCGACGTCGCACAGCGCTCTAACGTTGTGTGGAATTATGCAAAATGTTTGTCGATGAACTCCCGTTCCGTACCTAAATGAAGCTCAAAGGATTCAACCATGTGGTTCCAGTCAGCACTCATGAAATCACCATCCATTTTTCCGACGGTGTCGATTGAGTCTATTTCAAAAATTGCATGGTGCGCAAATCCGCCGGGCGTGTGCGCGCTATTTCCAAATGTTCCAATGAGACGAATGCCCTCAGAACCCCACTTTTGAAAGAGTTGATTTACTCCATCAAAAAGTTTTTCGTTTCCTTTTTTCTTGGTCTCACGTCGCGCTGCAAGTCCAAAGTGCATACATAGCATGACTCGATGGGCCATGATAAAATTCTCCTGCCAAAGGTTCGATTTCCCTTGCCTATTAAAAAGTACGCATCTACTGACTAATTCGTCTCATCATCTCAACACAAAGTTTACCGGCATCCTCATCTTCTACGACAGCGTCGCATTCGAAGACGAGAACATCGGTCCAATTAGTCATCCAATTATACAAGAGCATTATGTCATCAGTCTCGAAAATTTGCGTCCCGTTAATGCCAGCTGAATTGTGCCACCGCCCAATTAAGGTTAGGCCTTCGGGCAAGTCGTAGTCGGGATTGTCAGCCATCTGTAAAAAGCGCGTTACGACTTCGTTTCTATTATCCTTGTCTATTTGCCAGTTCACTCGAAACAGCATGATACATCTCCTTCTGCCAAAGTTTGTAATCGACTACCCCGCAAGTTACGGGTTTCAATTGAAAAATACGATTAAAACACCGCCGCATTTCTAAGAAACTATCGTTTGATTATTCACTAATGGAGAAATCGGAACAGTCATAGCTCTACCAACCCAACATCGTCGATACCTACGATGCCTGTAACCATCACGCCCGACTCTGTAACCCAAACCACCCACACCCGATTTACCTTCAACCGAGATTCGTTGGACCCCGTCGTTTTAAACTACCGGTGATTTACTTCATGCTGAGAATCAACGACGGATCACTGGTGCCGGAATTGATTGAAATTCCAAAATAATACGCAGAAAATCCACCGCCCCTTGTCCGCTTAGACTCTATGAAACCGCAACCTCCACCATCGCATCATCACACGAATGCTCGACCTCAGCGTCCCTATCGAGCAGGTCAACTACCTCGCCGGCCACAAGTCGATGGCGATGACCAAGCGCTATGGTGCGGCTATCGAGGTGTTGGATGCGGCGGGCAAGACGAGCAGCACGGAGGCGCTGGCGGCGGCCAGGTGGAAGCGAACTTAGTTAGATTAAAATCCTCGGCGGCAGCTACGGCGCAGTAGAGATCACCTTGCCGGTGGCTATTGTGGCCGCGGCGTATATCATTGGTCAGGGGTTGGTCGATACGTGGGGTAACTGAGGTGCGACAGAGGAGAAAGAGAAGCGGGACGGCCCTCACTCGCCGCCCCGCATTTATTTTTGTGGCCGGATCGTTCAGACCTCGACAATCTGATAGTATTCGTTATGCATTTCCGAAACACACGACATCAGTTTGCCAACAAGATTAGACGCTTCGGGCACTTCTGACATCCGGGCGTACGCTTGCTC
>JABHFS010000196.1 GCA_018672475.1 Gemmatimonadota bacterium
GCGGCACGGCCCGCACAGCGGATGCGGCGAAATCGCATTTTCGAATAACACGCCATCATTTGCAAGTCGCGCCATCGACGGCGTTTCGCAGAAACTATTACCGTAGAGATGGCTGGCTGTCGCCCGCTGCTGATCGGTCATAATCACCAGAATATTCGGTTTGTCGCTCATCAGGTCCTCTCCCTTTGTCGCGTATTTACCAACCATAACAATAAAAATGCACTCATTGCCGAGCCCGCCACCAGACCGCCGCGGCCAAAACCAATAACCCCAGATCCAAAACCAGCAATACCCGTCTGATCGATGAGAGTCTGGGCACTAACACAATATTGTGCGCACCTTCGGCTAACCTTAGACAGACGAATCCCCCCGTCGTGCACAGCGGCTCGACTATCCGACCATCGACGCGCACTTCCAACTCGGGATAATGCGCATAAGCCAAACGGGCAAATGCCGGAGCCGAAACCGCGACATCGACTTCGACCCGCTGGTTCCACACTTGGTGCCGGCTCACCTCGACCTGCGGGTCCGTCCGCAAATCCTCGTCCTCAGCTAGTCCGTCAATAAACAAGACCTCACAAGTACTACGGCCTATATCAACACCCATCTGGGCAATAAAACCGGCGATCGGATACGCTTGTTCAAAAACCTGCATCCGGCTCAAGCCCGTCGGCCGCCAGAGCAAGAGGTCGATCTCTTCTTCGCCGAGCGCCTTGGGCAGATCATCCGTCGCATAACCCTCGATCCGCGACGAAACCAATACCGGGCTCTGCCAGCCCCAACTCAGCCAACGCTGGCCGCCGCCCTCTTGCGTGGCGACAACATGGCGTACGTTCAGCAATTTTACCCCGGCCGGAATGATCGACGAAGCTCTGATCGCGGCCATATCCTCCGCCACAGCCAAGCGCGCCAACGCCCGGTTGAGGAAAACGCCGAAGGCATTGGCAAACTGGTCCGAAGCAGGCAACAAGTTACCCGGATCAGCCTGCGCCAGGGGAATGCCCGTTTTGTAATAAGCCCAGGAAAATCCCAAATAGGGATGCGTTCCGCCCAACGTCGTCATCATGCGCGCGCTCGGCAGTCGCTCGCTTTCACCCTCAGGAACCGTCGCTGCGACCTCGTCGAGTATTTCGCTCGGCGCCTCGTCCGGCGTCGAATACACATCGAGCAAAGTCGTCGGCCCCAAATCCACGAAGAGCACTAGCAGTACTACCACGCCCAATCGCCGCCCGCGATAGATGCGCAACGCCCGCGCGCCAAGACCCGCCGCTGCGCTGAGAAAAAAAACCACGAAGAGCAGATAGCGCGCCGCATTAAAAGAGCTGACGAAGGGCAAAGCCTGCAACCACGACCAGCGAAAACCAAAAACTAGCACCAGCGACAATACCAGCCCTGCAACCGTCGCGATATAAACCCCTTCACGCCGCCGCACTGCCCACACAATCCCAACACACGCCAGCACAACCAGCGAAACGCCGACATAGCCCCCATACCAGTGCAGCGCCCCATCCGGTAGACGCCAGAGCCGCAGATGGTGATTCGACCAGTATAACAAATGCTGCCAGGTCGGGTCGGGCACCCGGGTCATTTCAATCCCGCCGCGCAAAATGGTATATCCCCGTTCGAGTACCATTGGCAAGGTCAAATAAGCCCCAAAAGCGACCCCTGTAACCAACAAGGTCAGCGCCTCACCCACCCGTGCCCGCATCCGCACATCAGTCCCAACCCGCACTGCCGCATACACACACCAAAACCCCGTCGCCCAAAATGCATAACCCGGATGCGCGAAAGCCAAAGCCCCCAGCGCGATCCCTCCCCACAACGCGGCCACCCGCCCGCCGCGTTCAAAAGCCCAAAATGGCAAAGGCAACAAAGCATAAATCGCCGCCAACGGATAACGCCCCATCACCAACACCTGCTGCACGTGCCAAAAACTCAGCATATACGCCAGCCCAGCGACCAGCCCCGCCTGCCGCGAACGCGTCGCCTGCCGCACAAAACCGTATATGGCCCACCCCGACGCGATATGGCATATCGCCAAGACGATCTTTATCGCCAGATAGAAATCGCGGCAGACAAAATCTGCTAAACCCACCAAATAGAAGAACAGAAAACCGTAAAACTGCAGATAGGGCGTGCCGCACCCCAGGTAATTGCTCCAAATCGGCCACTCACCCGCTGCCAGCGATTCGGCGGCGATTTTGGCATAAGTCAGATGCGCCGAGGCGTCGCCGGCCCAATTCATGCCGCCGCGAGCGAAATAGTAGCGCACCGCCACCATACCGAGCAAAACCACCGCCCATTGCGCCCGCCATTGGCTAGCGCAAATCCACCCGAGCAATATCGTCAGACGTCTGCGTAGCACTTGCAAAACCACCAGTGCCGCGAATACCCCCACCGCGCCCAAACCCAATACGACATCCAGCGGATCAAACTCAATCTTATCGCGCACGTTTTCGAGAAAATGCCCGAGGGAGATATAACCGGCCGAATCGAGCACCGAAAATTTGCTGATGGTGAAATACTGCAAGACAAAAAGCAGCAAGGCCAGCACCGAGCATAGCGCCAACATATCGTCGGGTCTGCGGTAGCGCATCGACCTATCCCTTTAGCGCCCCAACCGTAATCCCCTTGGTCAGATATTGTTGCAAAAAAGCATAGACCATCATCGTCGGCGCCATAATCAACACCAAACCGGCGAAAGCCATGCCCCAGTCGCTGCGATACTGGCTGACGATGGTAATATTGGCCAAGCCCAAAGGCAGCGTGCGCAACTCCTGCGAACCTTCGCCGGAGAGAAACATAAAGGCCATGAAAAACTCGTTCCAGGTCGCCAAAAAAGAGAAGATGCCTACCGTGATTAGCCCCGGTCGCGACAGCGGCAACATAATGGACCAAAAGGCGCGAAACTCTCCAGCCCCATCAATTAGCGCCGATTCGTGCAGACTCGAGGGCAGCGACTTAAAAAAACCTGTGAGGATAAAGATGGCGAAGGGCATACCGAACGCCACATAAACCATCAGGATCCCAAGACGTGAATTGAGCAGGCCAAAATCCTTCATCTGAAAAAAGAGCGGCACGATCGACAATTGCAGCGGAATCATTAGCCCGGCGAGAAAATAATAGAACAGCGGTTTGACGCCCGGGAAGCTGAAGCGCGCCAACGCATAGGCCGCCATCGAGGCAAACAACATCGAACAAGCCACCGTCGCCACCGTCAGTAGAACGCTATTGAAGAAATAGTCGCCGAAGTGGCCCTTGGTCCAGGCGTTGATGAAGTTGATCCATTGCAGATTATCGAACTCGGGCAGGCTGAAAGGGCTGAGAAAGATCTCGCGATCGGTCTTCAACGAGGTATAGAGCAGCCAGATCATCGGATAGACCACGACGGCCAGGTAACTGCAAAGCGCCAGGTAAACCAAGGGCTTAGCGGCAGAGAATCTGCGTTCGTCGGCCATAATTA
>JABHFS010000197.1 GCA_018672475.1 Gemmatimonadota bacterium
ACCATCCACGATATCGTAAGCCATCCCGACCGCGAGCAGGTCACGGCGCGCTGGCGAACAGCTCAGCAAAAGGCACGCGCCGCATTGGAAGTGCAATGAACTCGTTTATTCATTCTTTGAACTAGGATACGGCCGCAATGACCGACGAAACACAAACCGAACGCACAGCCATTCCCCTGCCCGACGATTTTCCGGTGCAATGGCCCAGCGCAGACGACGGCCAGCAAACCTGGCATCGCGACACCCACCATCGCCCGGACCCGATCCCGCCCTTAGAGGCCGACTTCTGGCATGCATCGAGAAATGGCTGGCGCAACGCGCAAGAAATCCTCGGCACCGAGCCGCTCTACGACAGCGGTAATCGGTGTATCAACGGCTATCTCTACGGCTCTAGTCAGGCCACAGTCACCGGTGCAGAAAAAGAAGTAGCTAAAAAGCGTAACGAAGTCCGTATAGACGAGGCCATCGACGATATGGAGCGCCGCTGGCAACAAGAATGGCAACCCGAGATTCAAGGCGATCTGTCATCTTGGGACGGCTTTGACCTCGACGGCGCACCGCTGGCCGACCTCCACACCCACCTCGTCGAAACCTGGCAACGCCTCGACCGCATCTGGGCCATTCACTTCGCCATCGTGCACCCGGCCTACGGTGCAATGCGCAAGTTGGCCGAGTACTACGAAGAGCTCTTTGAGGATTACGAAGAAAAACAAGACCCCTTCGCCGCCCAACGCCTCTTTCAAGCCATGCCCAACCTGACCGTCGAGATGGGCCATGCGCTCTGGGACCTGAGCCGGCAGGCAGTACAAAACACTGAACTGAGCGATCTGCTGAACGACCCCACCTGTACTCTCGAATCCCTGCAAATTTCCCCGCATGGCCAAGATTTCGCCACGGCCCTCGACCGGTATCTCGACTGTTACGGCCGCCGACCACCCACTTGGACACTTTCCCATCCAACTTGGCGCGAAAACCCCGCGCCGGTGCTGAAAAACCTGCGCGAATACCTGCGCCCCGGAACCCGCGACCCCCGCGCCGAAATGAAAAAACTCGCCGCCGAGCGCGACGAATCTATCGCCGCGACCCGCGCCAAGCTCGTGGGCTTTCCGCAACCGGCACGCGAACGCTTCGAAAAACTATTGCACCTAGCACAAATCGGTATGATCCTCTCCGAAGACCACGGCGTCTATATAGACTTCGGCGTCACCGCCCGCGTGCGCTATGTCTTGCTCGCCTGCGGCCGCCGCCTAGTCCAGGCCGGCGCATTGGCCGAAGCCGACGATGTACTCTTTCTGCACTACGAAGAAGTCCGCGCCGCGCTCTTATCTGACCCTATGCCCGATCAACGCACCCTCACCGCCGAACGTCGCGCCACCTTCGAGCATTTCAGCACCATCACCCCGCCCAACCGCCTCGGCTGCGAACCCCCACCGAAAGAAGAGCCCGAAAACAAAAAGGATGAACCCGCCGATGAACCGGGTATCTTACGCGGCAACCCCTGCGCCCCCGGCGTGGCACGCGGTCGCGTCCGCATCTTGCGCTCAATGACCGATACCGACGCCCTACAGCCCGGTGAGGTCATGGTCGCCACCACCACCAATCCCTCATTTACCCCGCTCTTCAGCACCATTGCCGCCTTGCTTACTCTGACCGGCGGCAAACTCAGCCACGGCGCCGTCGTCGCGCGCGAGTATCGCATCCCGGCCGTCTTGGGCGTCAAAGACATCTTCGATAAACTCAGCAACGGCCAATTAGTGGAAGTCGACGGCACGGCTGGTACAATCCGCCTGATCGACACACAAGAGGAAAATGCCTAACAGGAACTGGAATCGAACCTCTTACTGCGAATTGCCAAGCCAAGTTGGCAAAATTGATAAAGCAATGACCTCCAACGCATCTCGATGGAAAAATTGTCAGTTCGGCCCATACGCAAGTAGGTTTTGCAATTACGCCCAACAGGCTGTTCCGTTTACTCTAGTCCATTAGAGGTAAAAAAACCGGGTGCGGCCATCGGGCCGGCCGAGCCTAAAAGAGTAGCGGCGTACAGACCCGCACGCGCGAACAATTCATGCCTACTAACACCGGGAAAGTACGCGCGATTATTCCAACTTCTCAGGTTGGCGATTACACAGCAAACGAAGCGCGATCCGTGAGCGAAATCAACTGCAAGTAAACACCACTGCATAGGGGGCGACGTGACTGACGAGCCGATGACCAACGAGGAGTGTTACCATTTCGATGCGTTTGGGTACCTGATCATCCGCAACGCGTTGGCGCCGACTGAACTCAAGCGGTGCGTACGAGCCCTGGAGCAGATCGACTTGGACGAAGTTCCGGTAGCGGCCGCCCACCGCTATCCGTTCCTGCAGCTTCGCGATCATCCGGTCCTTGTCCGTTATGTCACGGAGCTCTGCGGTGACGGTTTTCGGGTCGACGATCAGCCGCGGCTGGTCGGCCGGGGTAGGGGCGACGAGGAAGTTCTAACTGACGGTAGCGAATGGGTGGACTGGTCGCGCGCCTATCGCCACGACCACGGAGTGCGGCTGTGCCAGAGACTGCAAGCCTACTGGGCGCTGGCAGACGTGGATCTTGACGATGGCGGGTTCGTGTTGATCCCGGCCAGTCACAATAGCCTGGTCGACACTCCGCCGGAAGTGATCGACGGAACTGACGACATGGGCTTGGTCCATCAGCCTACCCTTAACAAGGGAGACCTTTTGCTAGTCGCTGGCAACACCGTCCAGGGCGCACGCCCCTGGCGAGGGAAGGGGCCGCAGCAGCTGCTTGGCTGGAGCTACATCGCCGCTGGTCTTGGGAATGAGGCGCTGGGAAAATCGAAGTCTCTGCCCGAATGGACTTCGCAGTTGACACCGGAACAGCGAGCGGTCGTACACAACCCGGATCCAGACGCGCCGCAACTACACGTAACTACCGATGGGGAGAAGTCCTGGATCGAAGAAAGAGTAGACCACCCGTCGATTTACCTGCGCGATTCAGATTCGAGTATCGATGAGAAGGAGTTCTACCATTGGGACCTGTGCGGCCATCTCGTTGTCGGTGGAATTATGGACGAGGCCTGGCAGCGGGCGGCCAACGCGGCTATCGATGCTTTCCCCGAGCTCATTAGCAAGGAACCCACCAACTCGTACGGCGACTCCAAAAGCTTGAAGAGTGAGGGCCACCGTTCGAGTATGCGCGATTTGTGGAATCTGCCGGCGCCCCATTGTGAACCATTCCGACGCATGATCGCCCACCCGGCCTTGATCCAACGGCTGAACTGGATGATGGGGAGCGGCTATGGCGTAACCCAATGCAACGCCTTTCTGTCCGAGAAAGGCGGATCCGGGCTCTTCATGCATTCCGGTAGTTGGGACCCCCGTGCTGCGAATCACTACGAAGTGCGCAACGGACGCGCCTATTGTGAATGGGTCAACGTGGTGTGGCAACTGCGCGACGTAACACCGGAGGATGGTGGGTTTGCCGTCGTGCCGGGGACTCACAAGGGGCGTTACCCGACGCCGGAAGGCATTACCACCATCGACGACGATCCAATGGGCATGGTCAAGCACGTTCCGCTGAAGGCCGGGGACGTGCTCTTCTTCCTGGCTTCAGCGCAGACACATGGGGCGTTCGCCTGGCAGGGCGAGATGCCCCGCCGCGGAATCCTCATGAGTTATCGCTCGAGGAATATTTTCCCGGACTAAGTCCAGAATGGACCGATGCGCGTAAGAGAAGTTCGGCTGAACGCTGGTGACCAGCCCCGCGCAGTACGGAAGCCTGCCGGTAGTCCCTGATGGTCGTGGTCCCGGCTTGCGAAGCAGAGACACACCGGACAGCAGTATCTTACTTCTCGTAACATTCGTTCCACACTACGGCGCTTACGCGCCTTGGCCTTCAGCATCCTGGCTTTGCTAGGGTCGTGGTTCGAAAAAACATTGCCTGCCATTCTATATGTATCGGGGAATCGAATAAATGACTGTAGTCCTGCGGCAGCTGGAGATATATGTGCGCTAAAAAATCCACATTGTACCAACAAAGGCTTCCTACCTACCCTTTAACCATCACGATTAGAGATTAAAATGCCAAAAGCACTACGCGTCCTTGTTCTTGGATCTGGTTTTGCGGGTCAAGGCCATGCCGAAGCCTTTAGAAACGCCGGTGTCGAAATTATCGGCATGGTCAGCCGCACCCTTTCAGTTACCCAGCAAGTCGCCAAAGAGATGAACATCCCATATGCCACAACCGACTGGAAAACAGCACTTACCCAACTCCAGCCCGATATTGTTGCCGTTGGCACACCCGGCGGTGTTCATGTCGATCCAATTTTGGCCGCGCTCGACCAAAGCTGTCACATCTACTCCGACAAACCGTTGGCTGCCACAGCCAAAGAAGCCAAAATGCTCTATCTCAAAGCCCGTGAAGAAGGCGCTAAAACAGCCTATGCCGCATCTATGCGTTACCTGCCATATGCCCTGCTGGCAAAATCACTTATCGCTCAGGGCAAAATTGGCGACCCCCTCGAAGTAGAGTGCATATCGCATCCCAATGTAAACCCACTCATTCCCTTTGGCTGGTTTCACCGCCTCGATCAGGGCGGTGGACGAACCCACAGCAATTTCCCCCACAAACTCTCAATCGTACAACAAGCCCTCAATGGCACCATTGTTTCAGTCAATGGCCAACTGCGCTACGACATACAACGCGCCCCCATCGCGGCAGGCGTTCACGACTTTAGAAAACGTGGCCAATTTGCACCCCAATCTGCCGACGAACCCGGCTTAGAATGGGCAGAAGCCGACAGCGATTCCAGCTACACTGTGCTCGCCCACATCGCACCAGAAAACGACACATCAAAAATGGTCTCGGTGCTTTTTAAACAAGCAGGAATGCACCCAGGTTTTCAACCCGACTACATGGCCTTTATGGGACGCGAAGCAACCCTTCATATCAATGGCGCATTTGCCCAGGGTCCGATGCACATTTGCGCTCGCAACGGCAAATGGGAAGAGATTCCACTACCACAAGAAATCACCAACAGTTTACCCAACATCGAACATCCAGCCGTACGGTGCTGGACCCAGCTCGCCCACGAATTTATTGCCGATATCAAAAGCGAGGGTTATTCTGGGTATCAGACCTTCAAAGATGGCTGGATCTATCAAGAGGTATTTGAAGCTATTCGCTCAGAAAAAGGCTGGGTCGATATCCCACAAGAAGCATAAAAAAACACCGAGCCCACGGTCTCTGACGAGCTTATAGAGACCGACGGGTAATATCAGTTTTACGCTTCGGGGCATTCGGATACATGGCCCTTTGGCACGGGCACTTGCCTTCGGCAACCCCCGCACCAACCCTGCGGACCTGGCCCACGATGCACAAGAATACCACGACCTACGAGTCCGCTCAGCTGTCGCAGATGCTGCGGCTGACAAGAGGTATTCGCTACAAAGTCCAGTGTCGTATGCGTTGGGAAGACGATCAAGAAAGCCCAACCATGCCGATTGTAAATATTGGATTATATCACGAGGAGACAAACACTTGCTACGGCCCGATCGACCAGTACCTGAAGAATCCCATATCAGCAACCATCGCGGTTTGCGCCGCGCGACATGCGTCGTTTGGATTTTCGCCCAACCCTCCGCTTAGCTCCGGGTTCGCAAACCGGATGCGCAGGATCCTCAACCTGGCACTTTCGCGGGTTGCATATGAACACATAAGGACGCACCGATGAACAACGACCCGCAAAAAACCGAACCCAACTACGCCGACCGCACCGACAACGTCGATACCAAGATCGAGATCCTGCGCCGGGCGCTGCAAGCAGGCGACCACGTGCTGGCCCTCGGTATCGCCGACTCCATAAAGGACACCGTCGCCAACGAGCGCATGCTGCACGCCGACACGGGTCCTGCCGACCTGCCCGCTTCCGCCTGGCGCTCGACCGAAGAGCTGCCAGAAGCCTGGTATCGCTGGGCCGACGGCTGGAGCCTGTGCCAGAGCCTGCAGCTTACCGAACCCATCGGCCAAGCACGTAGTGCCGAGCCGGTCGACCTACTCGTCGCCCTACCCACCGATCAGGTGCAGTCACCCGGACGCGAATTGCGCGTAGCCCAAATCGAAGACGGGCAGTTGTGCGAGATCCGCAGCCAGGTCTACGGCGAGGTCCGTCGTGGCCCGCACTGGTACGCGCACCTGGTCTTCGAAGCCAATGTCAACGCCAACGACACAACCGTAATCCTAATCTTCTGCAATAATCCCGCCGCCGAATTGCCCGACTACCCTAGCCGTATGCAGGTCCGCGGTGAGGGCGTCGGCCTGGAGATCGAAACTCCTGACTACGTCGCCACGCTCTCCCCGCAGATGGGCCAGTTGGAATCGCTGACCCCCAAATGGCACACCGGCGGGCTGCAACTCGCCACGCACGGCAACGGCCACGGCGAACCGCCGAACCTGGACTGGGCGCACGATTATACCACCGCCGGCCCTTTCCAGAAAATGCGTATGACCAACTGGGCCGAGTGCCCCAACTACGAAATTGTCCGTGGCCCCTTGTGCACCATTGTGCGACGTTTCGGTTTCCCCCACAGCCCGGCGCACCCGCTATTCACGCCGAGTCGCCTTTTTATGGACCTCAGCTACACCTTCTACGCCGGTGTACCTTATTTCCTCAAACACGGCCGTATGCAAGCAACGCGTGATTTCTGCGCGTGGGTCGCCCGCGACGACGAATGGTATTTCGGCGGCCGCCCCTTCAACGAATCCCTGTGGATGGACGAAGCTGGCCGCGTGCACGAGGGCCCGGTGCCTACCGAACAAACCGACCACGTCTGGGGCGTGGGCTTCTTTCACCACCAAAGCCGCGACAGTATTTTTGCCCTCTACCTCGATCATCGTCTCGACCCCGAAACAGCAGACACCCCACTCTACCACCACCTCGACACCACGCTCGATCACAGCAAACCGGGACAGCCGCCGCATGCCTCAGTCTGGTGCCGCCCCATGTTTCGGGACAACGCCCGACTGCAGACCGATACGACGCTCAGGCTGCGCAACGCCTACTTGCTCGCCCCCTATGCCGAGCAAGACGGAGCTGCTGGATTAGAGGAGTTACGCGAGCGCTTATTAAGTCCGCTAATCGCAACTGCCCCCTCATCGACCGCATATTTCTCTGGAGCGACAAACGTAACACAACCGCTGGCCCGCATTGGCGAAAGGTCCGCCGACTGGCCGCGCAAACGAGCGCTGTGGCAAGCTATGCGCGACGTGCCGGAGGACCAGTTCCACGGCGGGAACGCCAATCTGGTAGATATGGGATATATCTACGATGTGCGCACAAGGGGCAATGATGTGCGCGTGCTCATGACGATGCCGCACAAAGGGCGGCCAAAATTCAACTTCCTCGCCAACCCACTACGGGCGCGCTTAGAACAACTCGCCGATGTCAGCTCCGTGGTCGTAGAATTGACCTGGCAACCGGCCTGGTCACCGAATCGCCTAACCGACGCCGGGCGCCAAATGATGGGACTAGACGACTAACCCGTCACCGCAATGAAAAAATAGATCAGCCCCACCACCACGCCCCAAGACGCGGCAAAACCATAGACCGAGCTCTTGTCCGGCACCATTACTTCGATACTGCTATTGGCGAAAATATTCCGCTTCGCCGGCACCGCGATCCCGGCGGGAATCGTGCAAGGCTCCACCGGATCTGGCTCACCGGTTTCGACCGGGGTCCGCACCAGTTCGTAATAGCGGTCCAATTGATGCTCGTCGACCGCTCGGGTGAACAAGCTGACGACGATCCCCACCACCGTGCCTCCCGTTAAATAAAAGATCATCTGCCAGGGTAGATAGATTTCCGCGCTACCGCCTTTGACCAATACAAAGCGCAACGCCTCGGCCATCGGCAACGCACCGACGAAGCCTATGAAAAAATCGGTCGTCGTCAACCACCAGACGAAAAACGCCGTCGCCGTCGAAGCCCAGGCTCCCGCCACCGTCGTCCGCCGCCAAAAAAGCCCCAACCAAAAGGCAATACCCATCATCGGCGAGATCTTCCAGAAGATCTCCAGCCCCTTTACCACCCCCGGTAACCAAAAAGCAAAAAGCACGCCGCCGGCCACCACCACCAACGATGTAACACGCCCGACCAACAAATAGTGGTCAGCCTCTCGTTCGGGCTTTAACGGTCGGTAGACATTCTCCGTAAACAGCGCCGACGAGGCGATCATAAACGAATCGCAGGAACTCATCACCGAGGCCAATAATGCCGCGAGAAAAACGCCGAGCAACCCCGGCATAATCGCCGGCAGGAACTCCCGCGCCATCAATCCGTAGACCTGGTCCGGGTCAACCTCGCGGCCGGCGAAATAAGCCACCGCCGCTAGCCCGGTCAAACTCCAGGCCATCGTGCAAAATCGCTTAATAAAACTGCCCACCGTAAAACCGAATCGACCATCCGACTCCGTCCGCCCGGCGGCGCAATTGCCCATCGTATGCGGCTGGGTGACGATGCCGATTAGCGCATTGAGCGCGATCACCGCGATATAAAAGGTGCCGATCTCCGCCGGCGCCACTAGCGAAAACATCTGCGGGTCACTGATCGTCTCGCGCAGACCCGCCAGCCCTCCCACCGCGTCTAACGCGAAGGGCAACAAAATAAACGAGAAGATGATGGTCATGATACCTTGGACAAAATCAGTGACGATCGCCGCCGCCAACCCCCCGGCCAGCCCATAAGCCAAAAACATGACGGTCATCACCGCGATAATAGTGTTCGGCGAAACCTGGTCGCCAAAACAAGACGCAACCACCGCACTCGACCCTTTGAGCATCACGCCAATCGTTACCATCAGATTGAACATGCCCACCAAGGCGAAAAGCATGCCAACGCTGCGGTGATAACGCGCAGTAAAAACATCGGCAACGGTAATTGCCCTAAAGCGGCGCATAATCGGCGCGATCAGCCAGTAGAACGGAGTGCAGAACAACCACAGCCACTGATACCATATGCCCGACAGACCGCTGGTAAAGGTCTTGGAAGCGACACTGACCGCCTGATCCGAATGCGTCCCGGTGCCAAAAGCGTGCATCACCAAAAATGCCTTACCGAAAGTCCGCGGCATGAAATAATCACCCATATTCTTGATCATCCGCGCCGACCAGATCCCGATGGCCATAATGCCTACGAGATAGACGACCAATACCGCAACATCAGCGATATGCAAACCTAACATGAATACTCCTTAGACCGCGACGCGCGGTAGGTCGGGGGTGTACTGATAGGCCGGATCGGCCCGCTGCGTTTTCAAAATAGCGATAATGCCCTTCCATGCGGCGAACAGACCACACGGCGGTTCTGGTGAATCACCTTTAATTAGCTCGTGCAGCTTGCCCAGGTTATAACAGGGCACGGCAGCGTACATATGATGCTCAATATGGAAATTCATATGCCAGTAGAGAAAACGTACGAAGGGGTGCAAGATAACCGTGCGGGTGCAGAGACGAAAATCCGCCACGTCGTCCTGCAGCCCGGCGTGTTGCGTGCCATTGCACAGATAACGCAGCCAGCCGCCGTAGAACGCACCACAGGTCGTCAGGATCGGCAGCAACCATAGACCATAGTATAGCGAAAAACCGACGATGGCCGCATGACCTGCGAGCAGGAAACGAGCCCACCAGAACAATCGGCGCCTCTTCTGTCTTTCTTCCGCGGGAAAGAGATAATTCGGCCAGTTGCCTCTGATGATTCCCAAACTGTGCTCGGTATGTGTCTTGAGCGTCGTGCACAAGGTCCACGGGTCGGCAAAACCGGCTTGAATGAAATGCTTCAGACCCATTTTCGCCGGCAGGACCACTTCGAGGTCATCCGGCGGATGCAGGGTATATTTGTGGTGTTCGGCATGGCTGGTCCAAAACATGATATGGCTGCGCCAGCCGAGGAAGCAGAACAGACGCAAAAAAATATCGTTGAGCAGGCGTGTCTTGAATACGGTATTGTGGCAAAGCTCGTGCGTCGCGTTGAGCAGGAATATATAGAAGGTGCCATAGACCAATAACGCCGGCAATAGCAAATACCACCGGTCCTGTACCTGCCAAACCAAAGCGCCGGCCAGCACGATCAAACTCAAATGTGCTCCGGCCTGTAATAACCCTTTCCAATCGCTGCGTTGATTTAACGCCCGCATTTTTTCGCGCTCGACCGGCGTGCGGTACCAACCGATCGTGCGCGCGCTGCGTTCACTCGACATACCTTCTATCCTTAGAAAATTAGCGATAAAAACGTGAAGCTAAGCTATAACTTGCCTTGTTTAATATCTTTGACGATCCGCACCAACACCTCAACCGCCGCATCGACAAATTTCTCCCCCTTTTCGGCAGACCCGAAGGTGGGATCGCCGTAGACACCGCGATCGGTCGCCTCGTGGATCCAACGATAGCGGGTCACCTGGCCGGCGAGTTCGGACGCCTGCGGATGACCGTCCTGCTGCAAGAGGTTTTCTTTGACCAATTCGGGGTGCAGTGCCATCATCACCGAAGTCTCCATCTCGCCGGCATGCCCCCAACCGTGTGGACCAGCTTCGCGAATCGCCCCGACCTCGTCATAACTAAACCACGAAGTCCCATAGACCTTGGCATCTGGACACTCCTCCAACAAACGCTGCAATGCCACCGTCATATTGGCGATATTCCCGCCGTGACCGTTAACAACCAAAATCTTACTAAAATTCGCGCTGACCATGCTGCTAACAGTATCAAGAATCATATTGATATGCGTCTCTGACTTGGCCGTGATCGTGCCCTTAAAACGCATATGGTGCGGCGAATACCCCAACCACTGCGCCGGCAAACAAAGCACATCCGCTGGGACCACTGCATCAAGCCGATCCACAATCGCCGACACTTCAGCGGTATCCGTAATAAAGGGCAAATGAGGGCCATGCTGTTCCAATGCGGCGATCGGATACACCACCACGGTATCTCTTGATACTTTCTCAAGATCGGGCCAGGTGAGTTCGGCTAGTTTCATGATTTACTCCTCACATTGAATAAACAAATCACTAAATACACCAGCAAGCGCTTCGAGGACATAACCTTTTTAACGTGCTCCGCGTGCTGGATTGATAAGCCACTAAAGTCTCCAAGGGTTGATCGAGGTAATCGCCTCGATCAACCCACACGCACAGAGCTTAATTACCTATATTCACTTCAAAAATCCAACTGCCGCAACACCCCATCAAACGCCCCCACAATAATATCCGCCGTCTCCGCCACCGGCGGCGCAGCAATATTATACGTCTGCAGCGAAGAAGACACCGCCATACCGCCCTGTGCCACGGTCTCCGCCGTGGGCCAATAGGCCAACGAGCCATTACAATATCCGGCAAACATAGTATGCAGCGCTTTGCTATGCGCCTTGACCGCCAAACCGATCTCGACAAAAGGTTCGCCAGGCATACCCATCAAGGCAAAGTCATCCAGGCGGAAGCCCACAATATCGAACGACAAACTCTCTCGCTCGATCCCGCTTGCAACCTTCTCCAGCACGCCCTTGGCCCAACGCTCAACCAATTGCGCCGGATAGACCTTTGTCATCGGCGCGGCAGCGCTTTGCAAAGTCTGTACGAGAGCACTGGCCTCTTGCAATATGTTCTTGGCCTCCATCAACGACGGTAAGGGCTGTAAGGGCACTGTGACCGTAGCGGTCACCGCCTGTAATCGCCGATGACTCGGCCCGTCGACAAATTCCTTGTGATATAAGGCCAACCCCGACAACGACGCCTCCACTTCGCGCACCACTTCGTGCGGTCGGGTCTCGATCGCAAAAAATACCCGGGCGGCCTCACAACCGACCAATCCGCCCATGCGTTCTTTTTCGCCCCAATCCCCCTGCAAAAAAGACCAGGTCGCCTGATTGCCCGCCGCCCCGGTCAAAAAGAGGCAAGTCGCCCCGGTCACGTCTTCAACAATACGGCGTACCGTACCCGGATAATCCGGACTGAACAAATACGTATTCATGCCCATCACCACAGGATGCGCCGCATAACCGACCAATACCGCGATGGACTGTCCCTGTAAGTCGTCAACCCGCAACACATCAACGCTGTGGTCTACCGTACCTTCAGGATTACGCCCGACCAAAATCTTGCCATCGTCGTTTTTTTCTTCCCGATTAACTGCCGCCTGGACTTCGCCCCGCCCCGCCGCACAACGAGCCGGTTGCCGCCGTCTATCGGCCAACGCCGCCGTATCGCTCAACTGAGCGAGCAAATGAACGACATAGGCTTCTTGTGCTGCGCGTTGCTCCGCCGGGCAACCGATATCGTGCGGACCACCTAAGACGTGGCGAATGGTACAGGGACCGTTGTGAGTATGAGTACAACCTAGCGCAATACAATGCGGCTCAGTACCTAAGCGTTCGGCAACGGTCGCTTGTATTTCGGCTGCCAAGGGCAAATCGAAACCGAGCAAATCGCAATCAAAGATCACGACCTTGGTCTCCGCGTCGGCCAAAACCAGCACCGTCGCCGACAAAGGCGACTCAACCCCAGTCGCCCCCTCTGTCCGCCGCACAATACCTTGCATGCGGAAACCCAGCGGCGGCGTGATATCGACGCGGGCCACCCCGGCGGATAGTATCATCTCCTCACCCATATAGCAAGCCTTTATCTTCCCCAGCGATCCGGATTGATTCCCGGCGCGTCGCACTGCATGCCCTCGGGCTTGTGCGACTGCTGCCATTCTTCACCGGTTGTATTGCGGCTTTGCAGAAAAGGCTTGGCCGCTACCGGTGTATTGGCCACCCACTCCGCGTCCCACTCCTCCATCGGCTGCACCGGCCCCGCCCAGGCCGGCCGATAACCAAACTGGATCAACTCGCGCGGTGAGGGATCCCTATTCGGATGGGTGCCGTGAAAAAGCAAGGCGGGAATCATCACCACCGAACCGGCTTTGGGGCAAACTGTAATCTCCTGCGGATGCGACACATAGCGCACATAGGGATTCGCCTGCGCATGGAAAGAGAGATGCGAACGTGGAATCAGCCTAAACGGCGCGCGTTCGGGCGGCAAATCGTCGAGATAATAGAGTACCCGCAAAAGCCGCGGCGACGATCCTTCATAACCAAAAATGGACGAACCAAAGGGCTGGCCGTCGGTATGCATCGAAATACCCGGCGAATCGGCCAGGGTGCGCGTAAACAAGCCGTGCGTAAAAACTATATCCGGCCCCATCAGTTCCCTGAGAAAACCGGTGACGGTCGGCTGGCCGATCAACTCGGCGATCTCCTCGCTGGCGCACTGCGGCTCGTGATGGTAGGTTTGCGCCTCACTATAGTCCTTGTGTTTCATCGGCAGATCTCTCGCTGCCGCCTTCAGCGTCGCGATCTGTTCTGAGTCGAGCACATCCGGCAGCACCACATACCCTTCCACCTCAAGATGATGGATCCGTTGGGCTACCGTAAAAGCACTATAATCGGTCTCGTCGACCTCCATAAAATCTACTTCTTCCTGCGGGTCAATCTTTGCCGTTGTGGTTTGCATACTTCTCTCCTTATCTCTATTGCTAGGCTTATAAAATGGCCAAGCCCGTCGCAGCGCACAATCGCCCGCATCTTATTAAAGCTTATTGAACGATCTCAGCCGATACACTGTCGCAGCGCTGGTAACTGACCGAGGCTTCGCAGATCGCCATCGACTTGGCAGCCACCGAACAAAGCTACCGAAGTGCCGCTTCGCGATGGGCATGCAAAGCGGCACCTCGGGTTGGACCGTAATATTGCACCGCGACGCACCGCTGGACGTGACGGGTTATACATCTATGCGGCTGGCGCTGTATTTCGAGAAAATCGCCGTCGGGGACCCGCACGGGCTTTTATTTTATGTCAACGACCCCCCACCCCAATCCCGGTCTCACCGCAGACCGCGAGACCGGCGGTGTGGAGTTCGGGCGGGCGAGCAGATCGTCGAGATCCCCTTAGACGAGTTTAAACTCCGCCGGCCCTATATCGAATCACTGCGTATCAGAGGGCCTTTTTCCCGCCAACTCTATATCGACGAATTAGGCCTGGTCGACGACGCCTAGCAGTTCATAGAGAAGCACCCTAGGGGCTAATACGTTATAGAAATCCTAATACTCGGCATAACCGACGCCCCACCCATTGGACCTCGAACTACTCCCGCGATGCCTTCCACGCCTCAAATGAAAACCCCTGCGAATCGTAAAACGCAAAGATATCCGCCTCCTTCGCTCGCACTGTTCCCGCCAAAGCCAATACCTCCTCCGCATATTGCACCGGAATCCGCACGCACCCATCGCCATCGCCAAAAATCAGATCTCCCGGCCGCACCCGCACCTGCCCCACCGTCACCGGCGCATTGACCCGCGTCGCATTAAACACCCCATGCCCCGGCACCGTCCCCCAAGCGAAAACCGGCAAGCCGACCTGGCCAATGCCCGCAAGATCTCGCACCGTCCCGTCCACAATCACCCCCACCGCGCCAAGACGCTGGTGCAATCGCGCCATGCCATCACCGAAACTAGCGCCGCGTCCGGGCCGCGAGTCCACATCCTTCATTACCGCGACCACCGGC
>JABHFS010000198.1 GCA_018672475.1 Gemmatimonadota bacterium
ATATCGACGTTTATCTCGGGCCTCAGCCTTGCGTTGGCTGTAAATTGAGCAGCACCAACAGCCATACCCGGTGCCAATATGCGCTGTTGATATAGGGATTTTCTGCCGACGGCCAGTTCGTCCAGTAGGTCTCGTTGTGCGGGATCCGGTGATACCACTGCAAGAGCGGGATCGACGGCAGTTCCTCAAGCCAAATCTCCATCGCCTGGCGATAGAGCCGCATCAGTTCCGGGTCACCGGGGGCCACTTCCGCCATCTGGTCGACGATCCGGTCGTAGTCTTCGTTCGACCAGCGCCAGAAATACTCGGCCGGCGTGTTGGTCGGCTGCACGAAACGGCTGTGATAGAGCCTGAGCGTGAAATACGGGTCGCGCACGCTGCCGCCGTGCCCGTTAATAAAGGCCCGCGCCTCGCCTTGAGCCATTCGCGAATAGGCGTCGGAGGTCATGCGAAAATCAGCGTCGAAACCCGCCTGCTCCAGCTGCGCTACCAATACCGGCGTTATATCCTGGAAGATCGAGAAGATGTCGATGATAATCTTGCACACTTGTCCGTCCTTCATCCAATACCCGCCATCGGGGCGCCGCCAGCCCTTGCCCTCCATCAGCGCCGTGCTCTTGGCCAGATCGAAGACGCCGACTTCGTGCTTCTGCAACAGGTCCTCGACCTCACTAAAATAGGGGCGCAGCGCCGGATAGTCGGGAAAGGGCAATAGCGTCGACGTGCCCGCCCCCTGCCATCCCACTTCCACCAACTGGTCGCGGTTGATCGCGTAGTTTATCGCCCGCCGCACGTCGATATCGGAAAAGGGCTCTTCCTGGTTGTTAAAGCCGAGCGAAATTGGCCAAAAATCCACATAGCCATAGGGCGGTTCTCGCCCCGTCCAAGTCGTCACCCGCGGATTGCTTTCGAGCACGGTGCGAATATTGGGCGGTCTGAGGTCCAGCGAGGTATCCATGTGGTTGGTGATCAGGTTCTGGACCCGCTTGGCTTCTTCCAGATACGTGAGGTAAATGATCCGTTCAACCTTCGGCATTTCCTGGAAACCCGCCTCGGCTGCCCACCACCCTTGCCGCAGATCCCAGATCCGTTGCCGCGGCGTCGACAAAACCATCTGGTAGGGTCCAGTGAAGACCGGCCACCCCTTTTGCATATCGAAATTGGTAAAAGTATTGGGGTCTTTCCCCTGCCACACGTGCTGGGGCACGATCGGCACCCCAATGCCGAAGTTGCTGGTGAAATACGAGAATACGAAACGCGGGTTCGGCGCCGTTAGAACGATGCGCGCCGTCAGGCTGTCGACGGCCACCGCCGATTCGACCCAATTCTCCATATCCGTCGAATACGTCAGTTCCGGCGCGTTCTCCCTCAGCATATTGACCGTAAAGACCAGATCATCTGCCGTCCACGCGACCCCATCACTCCACGTCACCCCCGGCCGGATATTAATGACGACTTCCGTAAAATCTTCGTTGAACTCGTGCCCGGTGGCGATCCAAGGTATCATCTCCCCTTTGAACGCGTTGTAAAAATACAGCGGCTCATAGGCAAAATTATAGCCCGTGCGCGAAGTCGTGCCCGGCAGGTACGGGTTAAACGAATTGTAGTCCTGTATCTGCCCGGCGCACGTATTGGTCTCGGCGCAATCCATGATCAACGTCCGATTGCGCGGCACCTGCCGTATCGAAGTGCCCGGACTGCCCTCATCGGAAGAATTCTCACCGCAGGCGACGAAAGCCAACAACACCAACAATACCATATTTTTCATCTTTTGATCTTTTCTTTTGTATTTTGCAACAACACTGGAATCATGTGAATACGAGGTGATCGGGTAGATCCTTGAGCGGATTTCATTATCAATTTTACAGGACAGCAAAATCGGCAATCCCCGCTCGAAACCCGACAAGGATGTCGGGCAAGCTACCGAAGGCCGCGCCGTTGTAAATCACGAATCCCAAGGATTCAGCGGCACTCGAAGAGTTCAGTGACATGAGCGAAGGGATCTATCCAGTCAGCGACCGTCATCGCGCACATCACCCAAGCTCAATAATCGCGATGGCCAAAAAACTACCTATCTCCCTCTCTTCCTGTCAACCAACTTGTAAAAGTCAACTCGGGCCCCTATAATTAAAAAAACACTAAAAAGGAGAGCGGTATGCGCTGTGAAGAAATAGACTACGAAATATTTGGCAACGATATGCAAGTCGTCGAAGTCGAGCTCGACCCGGGCGAAACCGTCATCGCCGAAGCCGGCGCCATGAACTGGATGGACGAACATATAAGCTTCGAATCCAAGATGGGCGACGGCTCCCAAGCGAACCAGGGCCTGATGGGCAAGCTTTTCGGCGCCGGTAAACGAGTGATCACCGGCGAATCGCTCTTTATGACGCATTTTTCCAACGATGGCCGGGACAAAGAGCGCGTCGCCTTCGCCGCCCCCTATCCCGGCAGCATCATCCCCATCGACATGGCGCAAATCGGCGAGGAGTTGATCTGCCAGAAGGATGCCTTCCTCTGCGCCGCCTTGGGCACCGAGCTAAGCATCGCCTTTAACCGCAAATTGGGCGCCGGTTTTTTCGGTGGCGAAGGTTTTATCCTCCAGTGTTTGCGCGGCGACGGCATGGCCTTCGTGCACGCCGGTGGGGCGGTAATTAAAAAAGAACTCAACAATGAAATGTTGCGTGTCGATACCGGCTGTCTCGTCGCCTTCTCACCCGGCATCGACTACGACATCGAAATGACTAAAGGCCTCAAATCGATGTTCTTCGGCGGCGAAGGATTTTTCCTCGCCACGTTGCAGGGCACCGGCACCGTCTATCTCCAGAGCCTGCCCTTCTCGCGCTTAGCAGACCGCATCCTCGAACACGCACCGGCCGCCAGCGGCAGCAGCGAGGGGGGGGGCGCGGTGCTCGGTGGTTTGGGCAACCTGTTCGGCGGGGATGACGGCGGGGACGACGGCGGAGATGACGGCGGAGACGACGGCGGGGACGACGGCGGAGACGACGGCGGAGATGACGGCGGGGACGACGGCGGGGACGACGGCGGAGATGACGGCGGGGACGACGGCGGGGACGACGGCGGGGATGACGGCGGGGACGACGGCGGGGACGACGGCGGGGACGACGACGAGTAATCTCAGGCCATATCCTATCACGATGCACAAAAACCCCATCTGTTCTATTGCAGGTGGGGCTTTTGTGCACGGGGTCGAAGTGCATCTCACGTTTAGGGTTGGGGTTGTACTCATTACTTAGAGGTTTGTCCCGGCACCTTTTTGATCATATACTGTCCGGACCAATAAATACTCCCACCAACCTAAGGAATACCATGTACGATCTTCTCGTCCGCAACGCCCGCCTATTGGATGGCAGCGGCCAGCCCGCCTTTAAAGGTGATATCGCCGTCGAAGAAGGCCGTATCGTCGCCATCGGCGACCTCACCAACACCGACGCCCGGCATGCCATCGACGCCCAGGGCCATATCGCCTGCCCCGGTTTTATAGACAGCCACACGCATTCCGACCTGACCATCGCCCTCGACGGCCGCGCGCTGAGCTCGCTGAGCCAGGGCATCACCACACAGGTCATGGGCAATTGCGGCGTCTCCGCCGCCCCGACTCGCGACCTGAAACCCTACCACGGGCCGCTCGACCCGGCGATGACCCGCGATTTGATCTGCGACTGGACGCATTTCGACGAATATTTCCAACGCCTCGAATCCAATGGCCTCGGCACCAATACCGCCACGCTCGTCGGCCACGGCAATGTGCGCGTCGCCGCCATGGGCTACGACGATCGCCCACCGACAACCACCGAGATGGAGTACATGAAGGCACTGGTCGACCGCGCGATGGCCGACGGCGCCTTGGGTCTTTCTTCGGGTTTGGCCTATGCCCCCGGTCCCTACGCCGAACTAGAAGAGCTAGTCGAGTTGAGCAAGATTGTCGGCACCTACGGTGGTATCTACACCTCGCATATCCGCAACCAGACCGAGTCGATCGCCGAAGCCGTCGGCGAGGTCATAGCCGTCGGCGAACAAGCCTCGGTCGCCGCACACGTCTCGCATATGCAACCCGGCTCGCCGATGCTTGGCTCCACCCGCGACCTATTGGCGACTATTGATCAGAAGCGCCGCGAAGGCCGCGATATCAGCTGCGACGCCATCCCCTATACCATCGGTAGCACCACCCTAAAATCGCTCTTGCCACCCTGGGCATTAGACGGCGGCGACGAAGCCCTGATCCGCCGACTCAAAGACCCCGAGACCCGCGAAAAAATCAAGCAGGATACGATGGTACACGGCGCCGAGAGCGGCGGCAGCCGCAAACGCAACCTGGTCAAAGAAGGCCAATGGGATAAGATCTGGCTCGGCAGCGCCGAAAAAAACGCCGCTTATGCCGGAGAGACTTTCGCCGAGATTGGTCGACGGCGCAAACAGGACCCGCACGACGCAGTGCTCGACATTATAGTAGAAGACGAAGCTCGTCCCTGGATGCTGGCCGAAGACGTCTCCGAAGAGGACTTCCTCAACATCGCCCGCCACCCCGCCGGCGGTGTCATTTCCGATGGCTTTTCCCTCGCCCCCGAAGGCACCTTAGCCGAGGGTAAACACCATCCCCGTTCTTACGGGGCCTTCCCCTACTTCCTGCGCCACTTCGTACGCGAGCAGGGCGCGTTGAGCTGGGAAGCGGCCATCCACAAGCTCACCGGGCACGCCGCCAACCGCTTTCGCATCGGCGACCGCGGCCTATTGCGCGAAGGCTACTGGGCCGACCTGCTTATTTTCGACCCCGACTCGATCGGCGAGCGCGCCAACTTCGACGACCCCTACCGCTACCCACAGGGCATCGACTATGTTGTCGTCAACGGCAGGATCGCAGTGGAGAAAGGCGAGGCAGCGGATGGTCGGGCTGGGCAGGTGTTACGGGGTTAGGTTGTCGGATGAGAGAGCGGTGATTGTTTATCGTTTAGCCGTGGGTTCGAATCCGATGCACGCCGTCCATTCGAGCCGCGCCCAATATCAATGGGAAGAGCATATGGTCTATCATCCATAGTTCTCTCTTTCCGCCAATCCCTTGGACAATATCGCCGCAATCTACCACCGGCGCAGCTCGACGCCAGCGCGGTAAACTTCCTCTGTAGCCATCCACGGCATACTAAAAAAACAAGCTTAAGATCTCCGCAGCAAGCCAATTTGCGCCCGGCTAACCGCACCATTAGCCCTTCTGATACCGAATATTTCACTGCGTTATTTGCGATGATCGATTGAGTACCCTAAGGTCAATAGTCCCACTAAGACACGGACATACATGACCTACGCGCAACTAACCCGCTTTATGCTGCCGCTGGTGCTGACCGCGCTGGTGCAAGAGCTGAGCGGCCAATTTCTCAACGGCGGCATGGCCCGCATGCCGCGCGCCACCGAAACGCTGGCCGCCTTCGGCCTGGCTTTCGGCATCGCCTCCCTACTCTCCGGCATCCTGACCCAAGCCCGCCAGCTCAGCCTGGTGCTCGTCGAGCACGAGCAGGGATATCGCACCGTCTTCCGCTTCGGCATCATCGCCGGCATCGCACTCTCCGGCGTGCTCGCCCTCTGCGCGCTCACGCCGCTGGGCGAATGGCTCATCGGCGACCTGCACGGCGTCGACCCAGCGCTAACCGACGTGGTACTGCTGGCCTTTCTTTGGCTGATTCCCTACCCCTTCCTGCGCGGCTTGACGCGTATCTACATCGGCACCCTGTTGCGCATCCGCCGCAGCGAGATCCCAGCCTACGGCACCACCGCCGGTATCAGCCTAAGCATTCTCGCCGTCTTCACCCTCTTGCCCGTCGACTTCGTCCAGCGCGACCCGATCTTACTGCCAGTCTTCGCCACCTACGCTGGCGTGTTGACCGAACTCGCCGTCGTAATCTGGGGACACTCACGCCATGTCCGCCTCCCGCCGCAACACGACGCACCACCCCTTGAGATGGCCTATGTGGTGCGCTTCTTCTGGCCGCTGGCGCTAATCATGGCCGTACAGTCCGGGACCCGCCCACTGATCAATATCTTCGTCGCCCGTGCCGTCGACGGCACCGAGGCCCTCGCCGTGCTGACCATAGTCTACGCCCTCGGCCATATTCCCTACGGCTGGCTCAACGAGGTGCGCAACTTGCCGACAGCTTTCCGCGAAGCCAACAACTTGGCTAAAGTCCGCCGCTTCATTTTCGGTTGCGGCGCATTCTCCTTCGTCTGGATGGCCGCGATCGTCTGGACCCCGGCCGCCGATTATATCCTACAGAACTGGGTCGGTATCAGCCCCGAACTCGCCATGCATTGCCTGATTCCGTTAAGTATTTTCTGCGGCTTCCCCATCGTCGTAAGCCTGCGCAGCTATATCCACGGCATCGGCCTGCTACAGCACCGCACGCAAGCCATGGCACCCAGCGCGCCCTCCCGTGTAGCCACTGTGATTCTGGTGCTGAGCGCGCTTTCCGACACCGATCTGCACGGCGCGACGCGCGCGACCATCGCCCTACTCAGCGGGCATACGGTGGAGACGCTGGTGGTGTGGTGGAGTATTCGACGAGGGGGGAAAGAGATCGAGGTAACAGAGGTATAAACAGATTCGCTCTTTAAAATAGTATGAGTTGCCTCCAACCCTATAAAACCTTATCCCTATCGTTAACCTCTATAGTTCACCAGGCCAGGTTGAGGATACGCACTATACTAAAACCTTGAATAGGAGCTATGACCATGCAAACCTACAAAGCCGCCCTCATCGGCTGCAGCCGCATGGGCGCCTTCATCGACAACGAAGTCCCGCCCAGCATGCGCCCCTACTCCCACGCCGCCGGTTACGAAGCCTGCGATCGCACCGACCTAATCGCCTGCGCCGATCTGCGCCCCGACGCAATGGAACAAGTAGGCACTCGCTACGGCATCGCCGCCGACAGACAATACACTGACTATCGCGAGCTGCTCGAACGCGAAAAACCCGATATCGTCAGCATCGCCACACAACCCGAGCACCGCACCGAAATCATCGTCGCTTCCGCCGAGGCCGGTACCCGCGCGATCTACGCCGAAAAAGCCCTCTGCGCCTCGATGCGCGAAGCCGACCGCATCGTCGAAGTCTGTCAAGCCCACAGTGTCGCGCTCAATATGGGTACCAATCGTCGCTTCGACCCTGGCTACGACCAGATGAAAGCCGTCATCGACAGCGGGCAGATCGGCGCGCTCAAGACCCTGATCATCCATCAGACCAGCAACCTCTTCAACGGGGCTAGCCATAGCTTCGACCTCTTGCAGCGCCTCAACTCCGACGCCCCGATCGCTTGGGTCCAGGCGCACCTGCCCGACGGCGACAAAGTCATCGACAACGAAATCCTGCGCGAAGACCCCATCGGCCACGGCATTATACAATTCACCAACGGCGTCACAGCCTACGCGCTCAACTCGGGTCGGGGATTAGAAGTCGAAGCGATTTGTGCCGACGGCACGGTGACCGCATTGGGCAATGGCGCCGAATGGCACTTGCGGGCGCCGGTAGGAAATGACCATCGCGGGCGCAATGTATTGGGGCTAGTCGATTTCCCGGCATTCGAACACCGGGCTTCGACCCTCTGTCTTATCGAAGATTTGGTCCGTGTGTTGGATACGGGCGAAGAGCCGCGCGGCGGGGTAGAGATCGCGCGTGCGAATACAGAGTTGATCTTCGCCTTCATCGAATCGCACCAACGCGGCGGAGCGCGGGTAGCGTTGCCGCTGGAGGGTAATACCTATCGTTTAGAACGGGATCGAGCACCGCGAGAGCCGAAATACGACGCTGACGCTTAAGACCTGCGGCAATAACGACGGCTAACCATCAAAAGAAACTTGCGAAGCGAATTTTATAACGAATAGCGAGACCGCCTAGAGTCTATGGAAGATGGGAACTACATCAGATGTAATGATAAGAAAGTGAAATCTGGATAAGACAGCCCTCGGAGTGAACCAGGATCGTGAGCGAGAATGAGCGGAGAGGTGCCTCGCAACTGGACCGTATAGCACGACCTAGCTGCTAATCTTCGAAATTCGATACGTCGACCGTTCCGGCTTAAACCAATCCGGATTCAACCGTACTCCCAACCCATTGCCCTTCGGCACATCCACATACCCGCCGTTGATCACCACCTCCGTATCGATCAGTTCCTTATACACCGTCTGGATCTGCGCCCGCACCGTCTCCTGATAACAGCAATTAGCCACCGCCGCCCCCACCTGCAAGCCCGCGAAAAGCGTCAACGGTCCCGTGCAATCGTGCATGCTGACCGGCACATTATACGTCTGGGCCAGATGCGCGATGCGCGCCGTCTCAGAGATCCCGCCGACCCAGGTCGGGTCGATCATCACATAGTCGGCGGCCTGGTTCATCAGCACCGTATTGTAATCGGCCCGGCTCAACAGCATTTCGCTCACCGAGATCGGCATCCGGCTCTGGCGGCGGAAATCGGCGACCGTATCCAGGTTGTCCATCTTGATCATATCTTCCAGCCACAATGGCTCCACTTCACGCAGCGCCTCGGCGATCCTCAGCGCCGCCGGTAACTGAAAATGCGCGTGCCCGTCAACCAAAATATCCAAGTCCATGCCCACCTTGTCGCGGATATCGCGCAAAGGCTGCACCCCCTCTTCGATCGCGCTGCGCGGAATGCGCGCCGGCCCGTATTGTATCGCCGCCTGGTCAAAGGGCCAGACCTTCAACCCGCTATAACCCAACTCGACCAATTCTTCGGCCAGCGCCACCGGCTCGTGAAAGAGTTTCCACGAATCGCCCAAAGGCCCCGGGTCGCCGACCGTGCCCATGCCGGGCCAACCCTTGCGTCCGGTATTGCTCACTCCGTATTGCGGATTGCCGCAACTATTGTAGACGAGAATCTTATCGCGTACCGGCCCACCGAGCAAACGGTAGATGGGCTGCTTGCACACCTGGCCGAGAATATCCCACAGTGCCACATCGATCGCCGACAAGGCCCTAAGCTCGGTGCCGCGCACGCCAAAGTTCGCCGCCCTTTCGTACAAGAAACGCCAGTGCGACTCGATCGCCAACGCGTCCTCGCCCAACAGCCTGCGCGCCATCCAATCGTGCAGCATCGCCTGTACCGCCTCGGCGCAATAATAGGTCTCGCCGTGGCCAATAATGCCGGCGTCAGTATGGATCCGGACCAAGAGCAGATCCGGGAAAAACTCCAGCGGCTGCACCGATTCGATCGCAGTGACCACCACTTTACCCTCGTCTATAGGCGAGGGCGGCAGATAAGGTTTTGCCAGCATGACTATTATCCTTTTCTCAAAGCGTTGCCATCTTCGATTCCACTGCCGCGAAACAAAGTCCGCTGCACCGCCCGATCGTGTTGTAGCGTAAAATTTGGTTCCTTGTCCCCGCGAATACAGGCCGCCAACTCCCGCAACAAAGTCGGATACTCCGGCTCTGCCTCGATTTCCACGTCATGCCACTCTCCCGCCTCATACTCCTCAGCGCCCTCCTGCAAAAAGACCCGCAGTTGATTCGAGCCTAAAGGCTCGTGCAACACCATGCCCTTCGTCCCGTGTACTTCGATGCGTCGATCCATACCCACCTGCATGCCCGTAGTATCAATAATTCCAATCCCGTCCTTACACTCGTGCACCACCACCGCGTTATCGACCTCCGTCCTTTCTCCGTAGTGTTTCCCCAGTACACCTTTCACACTCACCGGCTCCCCCATAATAGCGACCATCAAGTCTATCAGGTGCCCCGCCATCTCGAAATATACGCCGCCGTGATACGCTTTAAACTCCTCGTATAATTCCGGATGCCACTCAATCGGTTTGGGAATATGCCCCCGATACATAAACACCTGCCCCAACAAACCCTCTCGCACCAAACCCAGCATCTCGTCAATCGCCGGATTATACCGCCACATATACGCCATCTGCAACATCAACCCCTTCTCCTCCGCCAACACATGCACCCGTTCCAGATGCTCCAGATTAACCCCTGCCGGCTTTTCCATCAGCACATGCTTGCCCGCGTTCAGCGCCTGTTCTACATAATCCAGATTCTGATACACATGCCCCTCGATTACTACCGCCGCCGCCTCGCTGTTGAGTAAGTCCTCTACCGATTCAAAAAGGGGAATTTCCAGCCCGTGCTCTTTCCATTTCTCCTGATTTCTACTAATAACTTCCGCATCCGCGTCATACATCCCCACCAACTCAAACTCCTCCGGCCGCGCCGCCGCCTCTTTCACATGCATCGACGCATGGCCGTGCCAAACCCCCAAAAACGCAAACTTCAACATACTACTCTCCTTACAATTTGAATCCCACTATTAAATAGCTTATTTCTCTTCTCAACAAATCATTGATTGTTGCCCCCTCACTTTTCCTGTTTCGCCGCAGGCATGCAAAAAAGTCGGGGCAAATATCGATTTCTCTTCGGGCATTGCCTGGACAACATACGCGATCGGCGATTGTGCCCCAAGCACAATATGCCATACAGTATATGGATGCTCTAACGAAAATAGGCCGTAGCCCATCTTTTTCTTATGTTATCGCTCACCTTTCGACGCAACCGAGCAATACCAAAGCCGATTTAAAAGGAGCACACCATGCTATTTGGCCAAGGAGACTACACCTACGATTACCACAGCGATTGGGCCCATCTCGACAGCGCCTACCACGAAGGCTGGGTCCCCGGCGTCGCCTGCGACTCCAAGGACCGCGTCTTTATCTATTCGCGCAGTGAAAAACCGCTCAATGTCTACGACCGCGATGGCAAACACCTCGCCACTTGGGGCGAAAGCGTGCTCACCCCCAACTTCGCACACGGCATCTTCATCGACAAAAACGACAATGTCTTCGTCACTGATGCCACCAACCACGCGATCTACAAATTCAGCCCCACAGGCGAACTATTATTGACCCTCGGCACCCCCGGTCAGCCCGGCACAAACAAGGGCGACCCCTTCAATCGCCCGACCGATATAGCCATCGCCTCCAACGGCGACATCATCGTCTCCGACGGCTATCTCAACAACCACGTGCACCGCTACACCGCCACCGGCGAGCACGTATGCACCTGGGGCGGCGAAGGCGACGGACCAGGGCAGTTCTCCATATCCCACACCGTGCGCGTCGACGCGCAGGACCGCATCTGGGATTGCGACCGCGAAAACTGCCGAATCCAGATCTTCGATTTAGACGGGAATTTCCTCGACGAGTGGACCGACCTTTTGCGCCCCAACAATATCTTCATCGATAACGACGCAGGTGTGCTCTACATCGCCGAACTCGGTCGCCGCATCAGCATCTGGAATATCGAAACACGGGAATTGCTCTCTTCGTGGGGCGGGGGCGGCGAACCAAGCGACGTGCCGGGCGAGTTCCTGGGCGGACCGCACGGCATCTGGGTCGATAGCCGCGGCGATATCTACGCGGGTGAGGTCGAGCGGGGTGATGAAGGCACCATGCACAAGTACATTAGGCGAAGTTAAATCTCGATAGAGCCTATGCTAAGAGAGTGCGGTGCGGATTATGCGCCGAGCCCTCTTAGTATGCCCTGCAAATAGCTGAGCCCCTGCGCCCTGGCTACCAGACCATAACCGAAGTTCGCGTCATGCCCGTACATACCGGGCGCATGGTCGGCGCGATAGGGCGCCTTGCACCCCTTTGCAAACAATAACTTCATCAGGGCCGGTATGGGCACCGAGCCTTTTTCGTCCTCGTGGTACGTCTCCAAAAAAGCCCACTCGCCGTCGAACGCTTCTTCGGCCAAAAAGCGGATATTCCTGAAGTGACAGAAAACAAAGTGCGGCCATAGTTGTTCGGCAATACTCATTACGTCGTTGTGCCGATTCGTCGCCAAGCTCCCCGGGCAAAACGTAATCCCATTCGACGCGCTCGGCACGATATCCACTACCCTTTGCAACGCCGCCCCGTCTTTTACGATGCGCGGGCGGCCGCGCACATTAAACGACGGATCGTCCGGGTGCAAGCCCATCAAGATCTGCTCTTCTTCGGCTACCGGTATGATCGCCTTGAGAAAATATTCTAAAGCGCTCCACAAACCCTCTTCCCCACGCTCTTTGAACATCGCCACCAAACGTTCGTATTGCTCCTCTGTATAACGCTCGGGATACCCCAAACGCGGCCGGTCGCCCAACTGTTCCAAGCCCGGTTCCGGCTGGCGCGGATCATATCCCAGACACGAACGGTCTTCTTCGTCTAGCACCGACAGCAGATTGCGCCACCAGTTCTCCGGCCCCATAAAATCATAACAGATCCGATACGGGCCCTCCAAACCTCGCGCCCGCATCGCCGCGCCATAATTGCGCAAGGTCTGACAGTACGCCTCGATATGCTCATCGCGCTCTGCCAACTCCAGCTTGATCGCATTGCTAATGACAAAGGTCTCCACTACAGCCAGCCCGAACCCGACCTCCCCCAACAGATCCAACACACGGTCCAGCCGCGCCCGCTCGACGACCTGCCCCGGAACCGTATCGAAGTAGACGGTTAATCTCTTTACTCCAGGCACCTGCCTATAATAGGCGAGCGGGTTTTTATCCCCCGTGGACCACATGAGCATCGTGGGTTCCATATTGATCATCGAATCCTCAGTCCGATCAGCATCACAGCGTCACCCACCACATTATGACAATCCACCCTTGATCGCACTCTCGACGCGATTGAGCGCTTCGTCGATATCGGCCATGGTATGGGAAGCCGACACGCCGTGGTGCCCCGCGACCAGCGAGCCGTAGTCGTGAAAATAGACCCCCTTGTCAGCGGCTGCCCGCACAAAGCGCGAGCGCATATCTACGTCCCGGTCCAGGGTATCGTCGAAACGCTCCACGGGCTTTGTAGAACCAAAGAAAATACCGAAGCGTCCGCCCAAACCCTGCACCCTGGCCGGTATGCCGGCGCCCGCGAACAACTCGCTCAACCCACTCACCATCCGCTCGGAGGCGGCGTATATGTGATCGTAAAACCCAGGTTTGCACAGCTCTTCTATCGAGGCCAGCGCCGTCGCCACCGCCAGCGGATTGCCCGTAAAGGTGCCGCTTTGCGCCACCTCGCCCAAGGGGCCGACCAACTCCATCACTTCCTTTTTACCGGCCAAAATAACCATCGCACCGCCATTGGCCACCGCCTTGCCGAGCACGCACAAATCCGGCGTAACCCCATAATACCCCTGCGCACAATCCGGCCCGGTACGAAAAGCCGACAACACCTCGTCGTAAATCAGTGTAATATTGTGGGCGGTAGCCTGCCGACGAACCAACTCCATATACTCCTTATCGGCGACAATGCACCCCTGGTTATAATTGATCGGCTCCATAATGATGCCGCCGATCTCATCGCCGTGCTGCTCTAGCGCCCGCGCAAGCGCGGCTTCGTCTTTCCACGGAACAACAACCACCAAATCGTCGTTGACCGCGGGCATGCCGGCCGATTCTTGGCAGGGCTTGATAATACTGCCCGGCTCGACAGGCGTCATCGGGGTGTGGGCATTGTACATCATATAATCGTAAAGCCCATGGAAATGCCCCCAAAACTTGAGGATCTTATTTTTTTTGGTATAGGCTCGGGCAAGCCGCACACAAATCATCGTTCCTTCAGAGCCCGTATTACCATAGCGCACCCGTTCGGCACAGGGAATGATCTCGGTAACCCGCTTGGCCAGTTGTACATGGGCTTCGGTCTCGTAGCCGGCGAGTATGCCCGCGGCCAGCGCCTTTTCCGCCGCCGCTTGCGTCGCTGGATGCTGATAGCCCAAAAAAGCCGAGCCGTGCCCCAGATTGAAATCGATATATTCCTTGCCATCGGTATCCCAAAGACGGCATCCTTTGGCCTCTTTGATATAAAACGCATAACCCAATGCCGAGTTGATTCGACCAGCGCCCCCGACACCACCGGGCATATAGCGCTCGGCCTCCTGGCGCAGTTCTGCTTGGGTCTTTGTCTTTATAGCTTCCATAGGATTTATCCTCATCTATATTAGGTATCGAACGATTTAGAATGCTTGTGGCAGGTTCTGCTCAGTAGGTAATTTCACAATTTCACGACGGTAAATCTAAGCTATTCGCGGTTTTACGCCATCCAGATCTCGATAGGATGTTCGGCTCTGTGGTGACCGGGAATAGGTCCCTGGCGCCGCTAGTTACAGTGTCTATTGCGATGTGGCCATAGGACCTTTCCTCAAGAGCAATCGCTACAAGTCGAAGCGGACTTCTCATCCGCTTTGCGACGATGCGTAAATGGCATCCTGGCTTGTGGCACGTCCATGGCAAAGGGTTTTTCGCATAAGACATGCGCACCGGCTTCCAGTGCTGCGACGGCGATTTCGCAATGCGTATTGGGCATCGTGCAGATGCTGAGCAAATCGATTTTTGCGGTAGTAAGGAGCTCGCGATAATCTGCCGTTGTGTGAGCCTGGAGGAATTTCTGTGCCGTATCGGCAAGGCGTTTTGCATTGAGGTCGTAGAGACCAGCGACTTCTACAACGCCCTCTAAACGACGATACGCCTCAAAGTGTAATGACCTATCGCTCCGCAGCCGACGATGCCGACACGCAGTGGGCGAGTCATTGCAGGTTCGCCTGGTTTATGCATTGCACGCTCCCATTTGCATTATTGCGTCCTCCTACCAGCGCCACATTTTGCGCGGCCGCGTATCGGCGCGCGCCTCTTTCCAGGCGTTGAGCCAATCTTGGTAGGTGGTCAGCGGATTTTCTTCGCTGCGCACCAATAGTCCGGGCAAGGGCCGGCCCGTCGGTTGGCGCGCGTCATTCCAACGCAAATCCATGCTCCAACGCACGATATCCGAACGGTTGGCTTCGGAGCCGTGCGGTGTGCGACCGTGCAATAAAAGCACGCCGCCCTTGCCCACCGGCACCGTTACGGGTTGCTCCTCAGGCATTTGCGCCGGTTCGATCGTCAGGCCATAACCGGGCGCGTGTACGTGTTGGCGAATTTCGCTGCGATGAGCGCGCGGATAAACCTGTAAAGTGCCGGTTTCCTCTGTCGCATTGACCAGGGGAATCCACGAAGTAACGACTAAGGTTTCGTCCGCTTCGGGCAAGAGCACGCCGGCGTCTTGATGCGGCGGGGGTTTGCCGGCAAAGTCCTCGTATTCGGCCCCCACAAAACCCTCGGGCAGTTTAGGGCGAATATGCTGGCAAGGATGGCAATAAATCTCCGGGCCGACCAGGCCTTCGAGCAAGTCGTGCAGCTTTTTGTTGTTGAGGAAATCGAAGAGCGGGCGGCGCAAGTTGTTCGGGAACGAAACCCGTGCTTGTAGGGATCCGCCGATTGCGCGCGATAATAGAGCAATACGCCGCTCAAAGGGCTCGTCGGCATAGCGCTCGCTGATAACGCCTTCACGGTACAAGTCTTGCGCCACTTCGTCGACCAGCACATCAAAGTCGGCAATGAGTACATCCAAATCCGCCGAGTCCAAAACGCCTTCGACGGCCAAGTAGCCTTCGTGGTGGAATGTCTCTATTTGCGTTGCAGTCAATTGCATGCGCTACCTCCTATAAATTTGCGATACCACTCCCACGCTGCCCCACATCGCGCAGACAGCGTGCGGTTAAGCTTCCGATCTCCAGACCTCGATCGGCTGCTCAGGATCACTGGCGATCGGAAACACGCCTCTGGCGCTGCCCGTGAAGGGCATATTTGCGAAGTTCATCGAGCACGCGCCCGGACCATCAAAGAGCAATCCGCGCTCCCGGTCGGCGGCGTAGCCCGGCATCCAACCGCTAATGCTCTTCACCAACACCGCGAGCGCGTCATCGGGGGCCAATCCCACACACTCGTAAAACGCCGGGTCCGCCGTTATCGCGGGATAGGAACAGGCCACCAGCTGCAGTTGCCCGGCCTCGATCACGGCGGCTTCGCCCATCGAGAACGCCTGCCCGGTATACGCCTTGCCGCGCGCACGGTAGTTGCCCTCGCCCGTCCATACGACTCGCCCTTCCCATTGCACCGCCGGATCGCCCGTCGTAAAACGAGTGGCACCGTCACGGGCCGCCTGCACCGTGTCCGGATCGACAATCCAGAGCAACACCTTGCCTGGCAGATCGTCCTTGAGCGGCAACAATCGTCGCAGCGCTTCGGCGCTGTGCCCGGATGATCCGCCCGCCGTGGCGTCTGCCGTATCGGCCAGCACCCACGGCCCGTCCTGATTCATGTATTCGAGTCTGGACAGAATCGTCGGCCAATCGGTCAGACCGCTCTGCCAGGTATCGCGCTGATCATACCATTGCTGGGCCAAATCTTCGAGTCCGGTCAACGGGACACCATCGCCGGCGGTTGTCGTGACCACGATGGACGTGCCCATCTCGTCAACATCCATCCACGGCTGCACGGGCAGGGTGCAGACCTCGACAACACCTGCTTGCCGCTCCAGTTGCCTTGCTCGGTTGATTATTTCACAAAGGTTTCCTCCAAAATGCGTGCTGTCCGCCGGTGGCATCAACGCGGCGATTTTGGCCACCGTCCGGCTGAACGGTCCCGGATGCAACGCCAGACGGGCGGCGCGTTCGCCCGTTGCCCTGAAGTCCATGTGCGGGAAGGTCCGATAGGCCGTGACCGCATCGGCGTAGTCCAGCATGCGCCGGGTGAAGTTGGCGTGCAGATCGAGGGAGAGCACCAGCCGACCGGAATAGCCCAATTCGGTCCGCACCTTTTCGAGAATGTACCCTTCAGTGTCATCTTCCCCGACAGCGCAGGCGGCCCCGTGCAAATGCAATATGAGCACATCGAACGGCCCGGCGGCTCTGACCCGAGCCAGCAGCGTGTCCCCTATCTCGTGAAAGCAGGCCTCACTCAACCGACCGGCGGGAGAGCCGCACATCGCGACAAAACAGGGCGCCGTCTGCCAGCCGGCGGCTTCGAGCACATCCAGACTACCGTGCATCTGCGAATCGGTGCCCGCTGCCCACGCGCGCACGTCGTCCTCCGCGTCGAGCCAAACGCCCCCCTTCTTGAAGACATCGATATGTGCCGGCTCAGGAGAAAAAGTATTGGACTCGAAGATGAATTGTGCGAGCGCCGCTTTCATGTCCTCTGCCGCAAATCCAATCGCACGACCCCCGCCTTCTTACTAACAATCTCCACACGCCCCCCGACCTCCCCAGCAAAACGCACCACCCACTCCACCTTCTTCCGCCCTCCATATCGCCCAAGATGCCCAATCTCCTCCACCATCTCCCCCACTACCAACTCATCCCCCTCCGCAAGCAGAATCCGCGCCTCCACCGGCGGCGCCTGCTGCATCTTCACCGCTTGCCGCGTCACATTCGTAGGTAAATACCCATCGTTGCGCACCGCTACCGCAATGCGATACACCCCGTCGCCGACTGCTTTCACCTCATAAAACTCCGCCCGCAACCTCGGCGAAGCCTGTGCGTGCGCCGTCAAAAACCGCGCCATCTTCTCGCAAGTCTCCTCCAGCAATTTCGGTGGCGCGTTATTGCGCAAAATCCGATCCCACCCACCCAACTCAACCGGCCCCAACTGTGGATGCTCGAAGGGCCGCCAATCGACAAAACCCTCGCCGTGCAACACCTCGTCATTCCACTTCAGCGCCCGTAGCTCCACTTCTTCGAGCCCGTCGAGATCGCGCTCCTTGTGCATCTTACTCAATTCGACATAATCTTTGCCGCCGCGTGCGCGTACATCCCACAACTCGTCGCAGAAGACCAACAAGCCGAGCTGCTCGTAAGTCCACGTAGCAAAATCACCGTGCGCCACATAGATATCGTCGTTGAGCTTGCGATACGAAAAGAGTACATACCCCGTCAATTCGACACCGAGTTTGCCGATATCCAAGGCGCTTTGTAGATCTTCGGCCGGCATCTCTTTATCCATCTGTGTCGCCGGCGGGCGGATAATCGACTCCATACCCGTATGCAACGAGTGCAAGCCGCAGATATTGGGATGCGCGAGAATAAAATCGGCCAGCGCGCGCGTCTCCGACTCGGAGAAGGGATATTCCCCGGCACCGCTCTGCGTTACCTGCGGCTCCCAGTTCGCGGGAAAGTTGCGGTTAAAATCGAGCCCTTGTTTGCGCGGCGCGTCCTTTATTTCCACGCCATCGAAATTGCGGATAAGCCCCTCTGGAAACACGCGATAGAAGGTCCCCCCCACATCGTTTATTCGCCGTTCCACCAACAGCCGCGGATCCTTGTCAGACACCTTCCAACCGCCGCCCGGGTCTTCGATACGCATCGACAGAATCATGCCGTCGCCGTCGATATCCTCCTGGTGCAGCCCATCGCGTTCTTCCTCGTGCGGATACATCCGCGTACCGCTGCGCACTAAACCCGATTTCGACAATACGTGCTCGACGCCATCCGGGCTAACAGCGGGAATAATATAGAAAGTGGTTTCGTCAACCAGCTTCGTCAGCGCCTTATCCTCGCCATGCCCCGACAACAAGGTCCAAGCAAAGTAGAGCGCGGTCATCGAGGCAGTCACTTCGCTGCCGTGGATATTGCCGTCGACATAAAAACCCGGCTTTTCCAAGGGTTCACCCGTGGTGCTATTCGAAATCGTCAACGCCCAGATATCGCGTCCCTCATAACTCTTGCCGATCGACTCGACTGACGCTAAACCGGGAAATTCGCTCACATAAAGTTCCAGCAATTCCGTCATCTCGCCATAGCGATAATACTTGGCAAAATCTGGCTTATCCATGCTCATTCCTTCCAACTGGCGATAAATTCGTCTACACCAAAACCCTCGGGCATCTCGCTATTAAACGTGCGCAAAGACCGCGACTCAAAATTCGGCGGGGTTTGCGCCTCGGGTTTCAGCTCGGCATAAAGAGCGCTATAATGCTGATGGACCCGATCCTCGTCCTCCCGCAAACGATTGTTCAGCACAGCAAAACGCTGCGTCAACACCCCCGCCTCCGCCACAGTAAAACGCGCCGCCAGATTCTCTGTATAATAGGCCGGCGGCGATCCGTCGATAATCGGCCGGCGCTCTTCCACCGACAGCTTGGCGATCTCGGGCTGGTGCAGTTTAACGACCTTGTTGGCGATCCGGCACAATAGCACCACGCTCACCATGCGGCCGAGTTCGCCGGGGTGCAATTGGGCCAGGTCGCTCAAGAAGGCGCTCTTATCGCCGGCCACCATCGCGCGATAGGTCCTCTCGATCTGGTCGCGCTCTCGATTATACAGTTCAGCCGAACGCATGAGGCATACCCGCGCGTCAGCCGAAACATAGCGCATAAACTCGTCCTGGTGATACCAATCCAATTGGTGCAAATAGGGAAATATTTCGGCATTGAACGAACGATAGCCCATGTGGATGGTCCGACGGAAACGGCTGGTATATTTACGGCCCCAATGCATCATCAGATTTGGATAGACGATCGCGTCACCCGCCCGTAATTTCGCGGGGATCCCGCCTTCCAGCGGCGAACGCGGATCGAGCAGCAATTGCCGCCGTTGCACCTCGGTGCTCGGCTGCTTGTGGCTTTGCGGCAG
>JABHFS010000031.1 GCA_018672475.1 Gemmatimonadota bacterium
CGGTACCAACCCTAGGAATATCGGAAACATCAAACCCGCCAAAAACGCGTAGTAGATCAGGTTGCTGCCGCGAAACTGGTATTTGGCCAACGAATAACTCGCCATCGAACCTAAAAAAAGCTGTAATAATAAAGTCGAGACGGTAACAAAGATGCTATTCCAAAAGAAGTCGCCGATCTGGGCTTCGTTCCAAGCCTCGATAAAATTAGCCAGCGACCAAATCTCGGGCAGCGACCAGGCGTCGGCAAACAACTCTTCGGTGGTCTTAAAAGAGGTATAACCCAACCAAACCATCGGGAAGACAACGATCGCACCATAGACGGTGAAGATCACCTGGGTAACGGTTTTGCGCAGCAGGTCCAACATCAGTATTCCACCGCCTGTTTACGCTGCACCCACAACGAGAGCATCGCCAAAGAAAAGGTGATAAAGAACAGAGTCATCGCGATGGTCGTGGCATAGCCGAATTTACCCAGTTCAAACGCATTCTCGTAGATATAGGTCGCCAGCGTTTCGGTCGAGCGGTCGGGGCCGCCGTCGGTCATAATCCGCACCAGATCAAAGGTGCCGAAGCCGTTGAGCAATAAAAAGATCGTACTCACCTTCATCATCTCGGAGATCAGCGGCAACGTCACATGACGGAAGGCCTGCCACTCGCCGGCGCCATCGATCCGGCAGGCGTCGTAATAGTCCTCGGGAATGCCCTCGATGCTCGAAACGTAGAGCACCATATAAAAACCCACTGCCGCCCAGACTTTGACGACTACGATACACCATGGGGCCCAGACCGGATCACCCAACCAAGAGGGCAGATCCTGCATGCCAAAGAGCCGCAGAAAATTGCTGAAAATTCCGAATTGCGGGTTGAGCGCGAACCACCATAAAACGGCGATCGCGACCTGCGAAATCAGATTCGGGAAGAAATAGGTAATGCGATAAAAGCGCGCCCAGCGCACCAAACGCCGCGTCACCGACACCGCAAAATAAAGCGCCAGCGCCGGCACGATCACCCCGGTGCAGACGGTGAAGAAAATCGTATTCGTCAGCGCCTTCCAGAAATAGGGGTCGGAGAGCATCATGCGAAAATTGCCCAGACCGAAAAACTGCATGTCCATCGAGACCCCACGCCACTTGACGAAACTAACGCCGAAGGCCAATCCATAGGGCACGATCATAAAAAGCATATAGAACAGCAGGGCCGGCAGTATAAACAACAAACCCGCTTTCCAGTTGCGCTGCATAAGCTCAGTCCTGAGCCAAGGCGCCGGACAAACGACGGCGGAAGCGGATCGTATCGGGGTCGCGCCGCAGACGCTCGGCCTGGGCTTCGAGGCGAACGCCGAATTCCTCCGGCGTGACGTCGCCGTTGAGCACCGCACCCAGCGCATTGTCAAACTCGTTGTCCAACTCAAGGTACCAACTAGTAAAGCGCATATTGAAAGTCTCGCCGTCGGCCGCCGCGATCGCATCAAGTGCGCTCTGCGTGGCCGGAGGCACGGGCACGTCTTTGTCGCTGCCTATGATCGGCTGCATCGATCCGATCTCCTGCAGAAAACCACCCGCCAGTTTCCGCGATAACAAAACGCGCAGATACTCCATCCCCCATTCGGGGTGCGCGGACTCTTGCGGCACCCAAAAAGCCGGACCGGCGCTGGCCTCCATCGCACCGACGCCACCCAGCCCATCAATAAAACCGGGCACCGGCATAACGCGCATTTCAAAGCCGGGCGGCAGCGCGTGTTTCATCTCAGATTCGAGCCAGGTACCACAGGGTATCATCGCCGCCTTTTCCTGCAACCAAATCATCTGCGCTTCGGTATGGGAAAAGGACGAGGAACCTTCGAGTGCATAGCCTTTGGCGATGACCTGCCGGCTCAGCCGGGCCGCCTCGATCACCTCGGGCCGCTGCCAAGCGCCCGGCTCCAAATTGTCGAGATCCACCAACAAAGCTTCGCCACCCAATTTGTAGATCAGGCCGCGGTAGATCATGCCGAAATAACTCGGATACTTGCCCTGGTGGGTCATTGGGGCAATATCGGTGGTCTTTGTGATCAACTCGCATAGGACCAGAAACTCGTCCCAGGTCGCCGGTATGGTCCAGCCGTGTTCGTCGAACATGCCCTTATTATACCAGATCCCATTGACCGCATAGGTGATGGGCAAAAAATACTGCTGGCCCTTGTACTGCCCTTC
>JABHFS010000199.1 GCA_018672475.1 Gemmatimonadota bacterium
GGATTCCCTCATATATTGTGCCAAATTGACAGTGGAAAACTATCAACATCCCTATCCACATCATAGGGCTAATTGAGTGTGGATAAGTTCAAGCGGGAGCTGTTGATGGTCTAAGTGTGGTTGTTTTCGTGTATATCTCATCTTATACACGTTCTTATCCACAGAGATTTATAGATTAATCTAGGCTTTATGTGCCTACCCTAACCTTTTGTAGTTTAAACCGCTTTTATGCATCCAACGCTTGCGCTTTTTTTAAGGTTATCCACATATCAACACTACTACTAGAACTTCAATAAATAAAAGAACACAGTTTAGTGTATATTTCTTATAGTAAAGGGTGTGGGGAATCCTATTTACTTGCACACACACCCCGCCTCAATTCATACACACATACTCATACGTTCAGTATTCGGTGTCTATAAATGGAGGATTTGCAACCTTGGCCCTATGTGTTTATTAAAATACTGTTTATAAAACACTTACATAGTTAAATTTGAAAGATTGTATGTCGACTAAATTAATGAACGAGACCTAATATAAATGAACTTGACACGGTATAAATATAGGCTAAATTATATAGGGAAGCACAAAAACGAGGATGATACACAAGTATGAAGCTAACTGTAGATCGCAATGAGTTGTGGCAAGGCATCGATACCGTGTTAGATGCAGTGCCCTCTAAACCGGCTCTTCCGGTTTTGGCAAATATTCTGCTCGAGGCCGATGGGGAAACTCTGTCGCTGGCAGCGACGGATTTAGATTTGTCAATCCGCACTGAGGTACCAGCTGCAATAGAGAAGAAAGGTCGGATTACTGTACCGGCCCGTACACTGGCAGAGATCACCCGAGAGTGGCCCGACGCCGAATTGAGTATAGAAGTCCAGGACGATCGCTTAAAGCTCTCAGGGCGGCTTGGAGAGGCCGACAGCAGCGAAGGAGCGTATAGTCTCTCGGGTATGGCAGCAGATGAGTTTCCCAATATGCCGACATCCCTCGAGGGGGTGGGCCTGACGCTTGGCGATGACGAAGCAGATTCAAGTGTCTTGGTTGATATGATCAATAAAACGGCTTTTGCTGTTTCTCGAGATGATACGCGCCCAGTGCTCAATGGCGTGCTCTGGCGGATTGATAGCCAAGGGATGCAAATGGTCGCGACCGACGGATCCCGCTTAGCTTGTTATAAATTGGCAATCGATTTAAAGGACCAGGTAAAAGGCGACGAAGAATCTTCCGTCATCGTTCCACCTCAAGCTCTGAGCCAGATCGTCAAGCTATTAGGTGGTCAAGGTGGGCCAGTTAAAATAACCTTGGGTGAAACACAGGTCCTATTTGAAATGGGCCGCAAAAAATTATTGTCGCGGCTTATCGAAGGCCCATATGTCGATTATGGCCAAGTAATACCTCAGAATAATAAAAAAGAATTGAGAATAGCTAGCGAAGACCTACTGCCAGCAGTGCGCCGTGTGTCTATTCTATCCAGTTCGTATACTCGGCAGGTGCGTTTTAAGCTGAACAGCGGCCAGGTTGAGTTGTCGGCAGCTAGTCCTGAAATCGGGGGCGAAGCAAGGGAAGTTATTCCGGCCCAATACACAGAAGATGAGATGGAAATCGGCTACAACGCCCAGTATTTGATTGAAATTCTCCGCAAAATGGATACGAACGAGATTCGTTTCGAGCTCGAAAATCACGTCACAGCAGCGCTTTTACGACCAACAGAGCAAAAAGAGGGCGAAGATTACTTTTGTCTACTAATGCCCTTACGACCGACCGGATGAGGTAAGCAGACCCAAAGTGCGGATTCGTGAGTTGATTTTGAGGCCTTTCCGCAATATTGCCGCGATCCGGCTGAGTTTTGCGGCGGATTATGCACTGGTCTTTGGTCCAAATGGCCGTGGCAAAAGCAATATTCTGGAGGCGATTTCCTATTTATCGATAGGTAAATCAGTGCGCGGCGCTAAAGATCCACAAGCGGTACCGCACGGTGAAGAGTTCTTTGACATTCAAGCGATATGCACCGATGAACGCCACGATCATCAGTTGCGCATTTTCTATGACAAGAAAGAAGGCAAGAAAGCATTTGTAGATGCGAATCCCCTACCAAGAGTTTCGGATTTACTAGGCGTATTCCGCACCGTTCATTTCTCGCCCGAAGATGTATCACTGGTCTTGCGCTTCCCTGCTCAGCGAAGGCGTCTTCTCGATATACTTATTTCGCAGTCTAGCGCGAGTTATTTGCGCGACCTGCAACGGTATAACCGCGTGTTGACCCAGAGGAACCATCTATTGCGCGCGGCAAAAAAATCGAACCGAGGCCCTGTAGAGCGACAGGTAATGGAGCCATGGGATGTGCAGTTGGTTGAATTGGGCGCTGAGATTCGCAAACACCGTTTAGAAGCATTAGAAAAGATCAATGGGCCTTTTACTCGTTACTACGACCGCTTTTCGCCGGCTGATGAAGAAGTAGTAATTACTTATCAAGGCGCAAAAGAAAGCGGGCTAGAAGCACTTCGTACCGAGTTGAAGGAGGCACTTGAACGCCGCAGAGATCAGGAGGCGCAAATGGGGCATACGCTCAGTGGGCCTCATCGCGACGATTTAAAATTCACGCTAAACGGCGAATCGGCTGAGATCTACGCTTCAGAAGGTCAACTCAAAACGGTTTTGATCTCTTGGAAACTCGCCGAAGCGCGCTATATGGAGGAACAAACGGGCCGCCAGCCCGTGTTGCTGTTGGATGATGTTTTCTCAGAGTTGGATCCCGGCCGAATAGGCGAATTACTGGACATAATCAATGAATTTGAACAAGTCATCGCGACGACGCCCCAAGACCCCGACGCCCGCCAGGAATCCACTTTCGAGGCGATCGACCTCCAAAAGTGACGAACGTTCGCTAGGTTCGCCAACGTTGCTTGATGGTTTGCTCGAAAGTGTTATCGCGGAATTGGGAGCAGGACAAAAGTTAGCCGAATGTCGAGCGCGTATGGTTTGGGAGGAGGCGGTCGGGTCCGCGCTGGCTCAGCACGCCCGGCCATTGCGCGTGCGGCGTGGGCAATTAGAAATTGCCGTTCCATCGGCCGTATGGCGAACGCAACTGAGTTTTATGCAGCAGGATATAATCGCACGGATCAATCAGCTATTGGGCAGTGAGGTCGTGAAGGGACTGAGATTATTGAATCAGACTGAGTCAGAAGATGTATAAAGCGCATAAAAGGAGAAGTAGATGACGGAACTAGCCAGAGACGTTCCCGAGGAAGAAGCGGAAGCATCGCAGCCGGAAGAATACAATGCTGATGCTATTCAGGTCCTCAAGGGGCTCGAAGGCGTGCGCAAACGCCCAGCTATGTATATTGGCGATACTGGCGAAAATGGACTGCATGAGCTAGTAAAAGAGATCGTCAATAATAGCGTTGATGAAGCAATGGCGGGTCGTTGCTCGCGCATTGACGTGACGATAACCGAACAAGGCACTGTTCACATCAAAGACGACGGACACGGTATTCCGACTGATTTCCATGCCGGGGAGAATAAGTCGGGTGTAGAAGTTGTGATGACGATGTTACATGCGGGTGGCAAATTCGATAAAAAAGCCTATCAGGTTTCCGGCGGTTTGCATGGTGTGGGTGCTTCGGTCGTCAACGCATTGTCCGAGTGGTGTACGGTGGAAGTCTGGCAAAAGGGCAAAGTACACTTGCAGAAATTTGCCCGAGGCATTCCAGAAACAGGTCTGGATATCATTGGTGATACCGAAGAGACGGGCACGATCATAGAGTTTAAGCCCGACGCAGAAATTTTCGAGTCGGTAATATTCAGCTTCGATTATATCGCCTACCGATTGCGTGAACTGGCCTTTTTGACCAAAGGCCTAGGTATCAATGTGCGAGATGCCCGCAGCGGAGAAGAGGCCCAATATCTCTACGAAGGTGGTGTTGAGGAGTTCGTGCGTTTTCTCAACGAGGGCCGCAGTGTTTTGCATCCGGACCCGATCTATCTACAAGGTGAGCGCGACGGAGTCTCTGTGGAAGTTGCGATGCAATACAACGACAGCTACCAAGAGACGCTCTTCACCTACGCCAACAATATCAAAACCGACGATGGCGGTACTCACTTGGTGGGATTTCGCTCGGCACTGACGCGGACGATCAATAGCTACGCCAATCGCAATAACCTGCTCAAAAATGTCAAATTCAACGTTGCCGGCGAAGATACGCGAGAGGGCATTGCCGCTGTTATCAGCGTCAAAGTTCCCGAGCCTCAGTTTGAGGGGCAGACCAAGGGTAAGCTAGGCAATAGCGAAGTCAAAGGCATCGTCGACTCCTTCGTATCCGAAGCGCTGAGCATGTATCTGGACGAAAATCCAGATGTGGCCAAACGCGTAATTGACAAAATTGTCGATGCCGGTCGTGCCCGCGAAGCGGCGCGCAAAGCCCGCGAACTGACCCGTCGTAAAGGCATATTGGATGGGGCCTCGTTACCCGGCAAACTGGCGGATTGCTCAATCCGCGATCCAGAGAAAACCGAGATCTATTTGGTCGAGGGTGATTCGGCCGGTGGCTCGGCCGCAATGGCGCGCGATCAGAGCTTCCAGGCCGTCTTGCCGATGTTCGGCAAACCGCTCAACGTCGAGAAGGCCCGTATCGACCGCGTTATTGGCAACGACAAACTATTGCCACTAATCACGGCGCTTGGCACTAACCTCGGCGAAGAATACGACATCGAGAAGCTGCGTTATGGCAAGGTCATTATTATGGCTGATGCCGATGTCGACGGTAGCCATATCCGCACGCTGATCATGACTTTCTTTTTTCGCTATATGCGCGATCTGATCGAGAAGGGCAAGCTCTACCTAGCTCAACCACCGCTCTATCTCGTAAAGAAGGGCAAACAAGAGCGCTACGCCTTCGACGAAACCGAACGCGCCAAGCATATTGAGGCGCTCGGTGGTGGCGAATCAGGCGAAGGTCGCGGCATTATGATCCAGCGCTATAAGGGCTTGGGTGAAATGAATCCCGAGCAGCTATGGGAAACGACGATGGACCCGGACCGGCGGACCCTGTTGCAGGTGAGGATAGACGACGCCGTTGAGGCCGAGCATCTCTTTACCTTGCTGATGGGTGAGCAAGTCGAGCCACGGCGCGAATTTATCGAGAAGTATGCGTTGGATGTAAAGAACCTGGACATTTGACCATAGCCAAACCCCAAAGGTAGAGGTTGATGACAGAAGAAACAGAACAAACAAAAGCTCCAGAATCAAGAGTAATACAGGTCAAAATCGAAGAGGAACTCAAAACTTCCTTTCTCGACTATTCCATGAGTTTCATCCTGTCGCGTGCGCTACCCGATGTGCGTGACGGGCTCAAACCATCGCAACGCCGTATCCTAGTTGCGATGAACGATCTGAGTTTGGCGCCCAACCGCGGTTACCGCAAATGCGCCAAGATCGCCGGCGATACCTCGGGCAACTACCATCCGCACGGTGAGGCCATCGTCTACCCGACGCTGGTGCATATGGCGCAGGATTTCCGCATGCGCTATCCGCTGGTGCTAGGCCAGGGTAACTTTGGTTCGATTGACGGTTATCCGCCTGCGGCCATGCGTTATACCGAAGCGCGGCTGACCTGGCCGTCGATGGAGTCGCTGGCCGATCTCGAAAAGAACACGGTTAAATACGTCAATAACTACGACGAGACCCGGCAGGAGCCGCAGGTCTTGCCCTCCAAGTTTCCGAACTTGCTCTGCAATGGCTCGATGGGTATCGCTGTCGGTATGGCGACAAAGATCCCCCCGCACAACCTGCGAGAGATCGCTGGCGGGCTTAATGCGCTGATCGACAATCCCGAGATCGAGATCGACGAGCTGATGGAACATATCAAAGCGCCAGATTTTCCCACCGGTGGCGTGATCTATGGGATGAGCGGAGTGCGACAAGCCTATGCCACAGGTCGAGGCATGGTCTATCTAAGGGCTCGTGCAGATATCGAGATGCAAAAGAACGGCCGCGAAAACATAATTATCACTGAAATCCCCTTCTTGGTTAATAAGTCCAACCTGCTCGAAAAAATCGCCGACCTAGTGCGCGACAAAACCATAGAAGGCCTGAGCAATATCCGCGACGAATCGGGTCGCAATGGTTTGCGCATCGTTTTCGAATGCAAGCGCGATGCCCAGGCCGAAGTCGTGCTGAACCAACTCTATAGTCATAGCATGTTGCAGACGACGTATGGGGTGATGATGCTGGCCATCGTCAAGGGCCGCCCCGAGATGCTCAATATCAAGCAGATGCTGCAGCACTATGTCGAGCATCGCCACGATGTAATTTTGCGGCGCACGCAGTTTGATCTGGAGAAGGCCGAAGCGAGGGCTCATATCCTCGAAGGTTTGCGCATTGCGCTGGACAATATCGACGCGGTGATCGCGACGATTCGCGCTTCGTCAAACCCGGAAGAAGCGCGTAATCGACTGATGGAGCAGTTCGAGCTAAGCGAGCTGCAATGCCAGGCGATCCTGAGCATGCCTTTGCAGCGTTTGACCGGCCTGGAGCGCGACAAGATTGAAAGCGAATTCAACGAGTTGATGGTGACTATCGAAGATCTGCGCGGCATTCTCGCCAGCCCAGAACGGCAGATGCAAATCATCAAGGACGAAATCGACGAAGTCACCGAGCGCTTCGGCGACGATCGCCGCACGGAGATTGTTTACGCCGCGGAAGAGTTCGATATTGAAAACTTGATTGCCGAAGAAGATATGGTTGTTACCATATCGCGCGAAGGTTATATCAAGCGCATGCCACCGAGGGCCTATCGTGTGCAGAATCGCGGTGGTCGCGGGGTTACGGCAATGAAGACCAAGGATGAGGACTTCGTCGAACATCTTTTTGTCGCCTCGACGCATTCCTACATGATGTTCTTGACCTCCAAGGGCAAGTGTTATTGGCTCAAGGTCTACCGCATACCCGAAGGCGAGCGCACAGCCCGAGGCCGCCCGGTTGTCAATCTATTGCCGATCGGCCAAGACGACCAGATCTGCACCATCGTCCAGGTGCGCGAGTTTAGCGACGATCAGTTCCTGTTTACCGCCACGCGCAATGGCATCGTCAAAAAAACAGTGCTTTCGGCCTATCAAAATATTCGCCGCGACGGCATCATTGCCCTAAAGATCCAGGACGATGACGATCTTATCGGTGCGGCGATTACCGATGGTCAGCAAGATATATCGCTGCTGACGCGCAGTGGTCTGGCAATGCGTTTCAACGAAGGCGAAGTGCGCCGTATGGGCCGAGTCTCCACCGGTGTTAAAGGCATTAGCCTGCGGCCCGGCGATGAAGTGGTTGACATGGCCGTACTAAGCGAAGACAGCACTTTGTTGACCATTTGCGAAAATGGTTACGGCAAGCGCACCAACCAGACGGAATATCCCTGCAAGCATCGCGGCGGCAAGGGGGTCATTGACATCAAGACCACCGAACGCAATGGCGATGTGGTAGCCTGCAAAGAAGTTCAGAGCGAAGAAGAGATCATGATCATGACGCAGAATGGCATCATGATTCGCCTGCCCGTAGAAGCACTCTCCACCATTGGTCGCAATACCCAAGGCGTTAGGGTGATCAATCTCGGCAAAGGCGACAAGGTTATCGACATGACGCGCCTGCCCAAGAGTGAAGATGAAATACTCGAAGGTGAGGGCGAGGGTGAAGGTGAGGTTGACGGGGCGAAGGTAGCAGAAAATGGAGAAACTGCAAGTGAAGTCGCGAGTGCAGATACTGAAGATATAAGCGAAGTCGCGAGCGGAGATACGGACGAAGATACGCCGACGGAGGACACTGAATAAGCACGGGCGGGGTTGACCTAAGACAGTGCCTCCTTTATATTTACCCCTCGCTAAGGGTTGAGGAGGGTTAGACCTAATTGGTAAGGCAGCGGTCTTGAAAACCGCCGGGTTAACGCCCTTGAGGGTTCGAGTCCCTCACCCTCCGCCAGTCTAAAAGTTTGTTTTAAATGTTCGTGGAGAGATGACCGAGTGGCCGAAGGTGGCAGCCTGCTAAGCTGTTGTATGGGGTAACCTGTACCGAGGGTTCGAATCCCTCTCTCTCCGCCATATTTTACGATAGTTGCCTCCTAGCACAATTGGTAGTGCGCCTGATTCTGGTTCAGGAGGTTCTAGGTTCGAGCCCTAGGGAGGCAGCCAACATTAGGCTCCTGGAGTGAAAGACTTCAGGAGCCTCTTTTTTTGTACCATTTTTTAGTTGCCGCGAGTTGCACAGGCCCTCCATTTACAAAAAGAAGCTCAACAATATATTCTAAGAAAATAGCTGATAAGTCTTCATAGAAAGAGCGAAAGAATATGCGCCACATTAAAATGGGCATTGCAGCAATGGCTGTCTTGCTCGTCAGTACCGCAGGTGCTGAAGAATATCAAATTGACTCTGAGCATTCGAATGTGGCCTTTAGCGTTCGTCACTAGGTCAGTCGCACCAGTGGCCAATTCAACGAATTCTCTGGATCGATTCATTACGATGCCGAGCATCCCGAGAAAACCCGGATCGAAGCGACTGTCCAGGTAGCCAGTCTCGATACAGATAACGTCAAGCGCGACGGCCATCTCAAATCCGGAGATTTCTTTGATGTTGAGCAATTCCCCACCATTACCTTCAAGAGCACCAAGGCTATGGTGAAGGATGAGGTATTGCAGGTGACGGGCGAGTTCACTATGCACGGCCAGACCAAGACCATTACTCTGCCAGTAGAAGTTTTAGGGATAGGCACGCATCCGTATAACCAAAAACCAGTGGCCGGTTTCGAAACCAGAACGGCGCTTTTGCGCTCTGACTATGCGGTTAATAGTTGGGCTGATGCGGCCGGCGTTTTAGGTGACGAGGTAAGGGGTAGCGTGACAATCGAAGCTATTGCGGACGAATAAGCGCGCTAAGTATTGATGGATAGAGGGCGTCGTCCAAGGGGCGTCGCCCTGTTTTTTTGCGGCTCAACGAGATGTCTATAATCTTCATTAGACATTGACAATATTGGATATAGGATCTATCGTATAAAATCTGGATAGGGCTTTCTTCTCCGCGTTTTCGCGTTGCCCAGAAGCTTTCATAATGCAGTGCCTAACCTCTCAGTACGACCCAAGCCGATGGATACCCGCCGCACAGAACAGCTGACCGCCTGGGCTTTCCTTACGCCAGCACTTGTCGTCTTGGTTGGGTTCGGACTCTTTCCGATTGGCTATGCTTTCTATGTCAGCTTGCACAAGTGGCGCATAAAGAAAGAAGCGCTGATTGGGTTCGAGCACTATGTCCGTGCTTTGGGCGATCCCCAGCATTTGGTCTTCTTGCTATTGGGGGTCGGGATCGTCTGGGCTGCTTATCGCTTGCGCAGCCACCTACTCGAACGCGGCTTGCCTTCTGCCTATGTTTACCTGGCTTGGGGTATCCTTTTGCTGCCCGGCCTTTGGGTGTTGTTCGAGCTGGGTTTGAACGGCTTGGCAGCCACGGGCGATCCGGCGTTATACAATGGTTTCAAGGTTACTTTTTTCTATGCGATTGGCACCATTCCGCTACAGCTGAGTTTGGCGACCGGTCTGGCTTATTTGCTTTTCAAAAGTATGCGGGCCAAAGGCACGTTCCGCATTTTGTTTTTTTTGCCCTATGTCACACCAGTCATCGCCTCGGCCGTGGTCTTCCGAACGATCTTTAGTCCCCACCCGTCCTCATTAGCCAATCGTTTTTGGAGCACTTTCGGGTTCGAAAACCAACGCTGGCTTTACGAGAGTAAGTCGGTGGTCGCCCTGTTCTTGCAAGGCGTTGGAATGGAGACTTGGCCTACATGGGTGGACAGTTGTTTTCCCAGTATGGCTTTGACCTCGATCATTCTCTATAACATTTGGGTCTATGTCGGCTATGATACGGTGATTTTGCTGGCCGGGTTGAGCGCTATCCCCAGGCACTATTACGAAGCAGCGGAGATGGATGGGGCCAATGGGTGGCAGGTCTTTCGCCACATCACCCTACCCTTGGTCTCCCCCACCCTATTCTTTTTGTCGATGGTGGCGGTAATCGGTACGTTCAAAGCGTTTAACCACATTTACATTATGCGCACGCCTGGGGCGCGAGAATCCGTCGATGTGCTTAGTGTCGCCATTTTTGACCAGATTTTTGAGTTTCACAACGCCGGTTATGCCTCGGCGATGGCCTTTGTGCTCTTTGTTGCCATCTTGGTGCTGACACTATTGCAGAATCAGGTGCTTGGCAAGCGGGTGTTCTATGGCGATTAAGGGGGGGAAAACCTGGTTAGTATACGGTGGTTTAGGGCTAGGTGGTTTAGCGGCGGGTTTTCCTTTTGCGTGGATGTTGCTCGCTTCCTTTATGACCCGGGGAGAGTCGTTGCGCCGGGTCTTTTTGCCCGAGAGTTTACAGTGGGGCAATTATCTCAAAGCCTGGCAGGAAGCAGATTTCGGTCTCTATTTCGAGAATTCGTTAATTATTGCGGTTATACAGGTAAGCGGAACCCTGCTCTTTTCGCTGCTGGCGGCGTATCCGTTGGCGCGCATGGAATTTCGTGGGCGGGATACGGTTTTTGCTGGCGTATTGGCTACGTTGATGATTCCCGAAACCGTGACCATCGTACCCAATTTTCTTACGATCACCTGGTTGCACCGCAACATGCCTTTCGCTTGGCTCAATAATTGGCCGGCGATGACCATTCCTTTTATGGCCAGCGCTTTTAGTATTTTTCTGTTGCGCCAGTTTATGCGCGGTATTCCCAATGAGTTATGGGATTCAGCGCGCATCGACGGTGCTGGCCATGTGCGTTTCCTATTTCAGATTTTGCTGCCCTTATGTCGAGCTCCCCTCCTGACGGTGGGTATGTTTACGTATATTGGTTCATGGAACGCGTTGGCCTGGCCCTTATTGGTGACCAATACACCAGATTGGCGCCCGATCTCGGTTGGCTTACAGCAATTCGTTAGCGAGGCCGGGGCCGAGGTGCATTTGCAAATGGCCGGGGCCGTTATTGCAACCGTCCCCGTATTGCTGGCGTACTTTCTTATACAGCGCGAATTCACCGAAGGTATTTCCATGTCTGGACTCAAAGGATAGACGATGAAACTGAAGAATGGGATAGCGGGAGTTCTATGCGCTGTTCTCTCAGCTTGCGGTGGCCAACAAGAGACGACGCAAGAGCAGCAGACCGATATAGAGACACTCAACCCCGAAGGTCAAGAGGTTGTCTTCTGGTACCAGCATACCCGCGAACGAGAAGAAGCCCTACAGAAGCTGATCGCCGACTTTAACCAGAGCAATAGCCACGGAATTAGCGTGCGCGGTGAATATGTCGGTCGCTACGGGGACATTTACAATAAGATGAACGTAGGTATCCAGAGCGGTTCCCTAGCGGCAAGTTTGGTCGTAGCCTATCAAAACCAGGCGATGGCGTATTATCAGGCCGATGGCATCGTGGATATAATGCCCTATATGGAATCGTCCAAATGGGGTTTTTCGCCAGAAGAGCGCCAGGATTATGTGCAAGCCTTTCTCCGCCAGGATAATGTTGGCGGCGCACAGATCGGTTTCCCGCCGAATCGCTCGATGGAGTTGCTCTATTACAACCTCGACTGGCTGCGCGAGCTAGGCTATGACAAACCGCCAGCGAACTGGGATGAATTCGCGAAGATGTGCCGTTTGGCGAAGCAACGGCCTTTTAGCAAAAGCAAAGATACTTCGCGCAGCTTAGGTTTCTTGCTCGATATCGACACCAGCCGATTGGCCGCGATGGTCTTCAGTCGCGGCGGCGATTTGGTCAATGCAGACGGCACCGCTTATCTCTTGGACTCGCCCGAGGTCAGGGCAGCCTTGGAGTTGATGCGCGAATTATTGGCGGCGGGTGTCATAGACGTCGCCGGTGAACAGGACGCCGAACTGAACGAGTTTGTCACCGGGCAGATCCTCTTTTCCCAGGATTCTTCCTCCGGCTTGCCCTTTTACAAAAGTGGTATTGAGGATTCTGGGTTGGATTTCGAGTGGGGTGTGACACATCCGCCGCAGACGGGCGAGACGCCGGTGGTCGACATCTATGGAGCTAGCGTATCGATTTGCGCCAGCACGCCCGAGCAGCAGTTGGCAGCGTGGTTATTTCTCAAGTGGCTCACCGCGCCCGAGCAGCAGGCAAGATGGGTGCGGGCGAGCAATTACTTTCCGGTGCGCAAGAGCACGGCCAAAGAGTTGCAGGGTTATTTCGCGGAAAACCCGCACTACGGGGTGGCCTTTAGCATGTTGGACTACGGGAAGTCTGAGCCGACCATCGCGAGCTATCAGCAAGTGCGACGGTTGATTCAAAAAGCGATGGTTGAGGCGATTGAAGGCGAGAATATGGACCAAGTGCTGGCGAATTTGCAGCTTGCGGCGAATAAGACGATTGAGCAATAAGCATGGGCAAAAGTGCTAAAAAGCCGAATGTCATTGTATTTTTCACTGATCAGCAACGGTGGGACACAACCGGCCTGCATGGCAACCCGATGGGGCTTACGCCCAATCTCGATCGCCTAGCCCGTGAGCATACGCACGCGGCTCGTTCGTTTACCTGCCAACCGGTTTGCGGCCCGGCGCGCTCTTGTCTGCAAACCGGGCTCTACGCTACAACGACGGGTTGTCATAGCAATGCCATTCCTCTACCGGATGATAGTCGGACCCTCGCGCATTATTTTGCCGATGCGGGGTACAATACCGGTTATATCGGTAAGTGGCATCTGCATGAACCGGAGACCAAGGGACCCGTGCCGGCCTCGGCGCGTTTCGGCTATCAGTATTGGCTGGCGTCCAATATTCTTGAATTTACTTCTGATGCCTATAATACAGTCCTCTACGATAACGACGAGCAGGAGGTTCATCTGCCCGGTTATCGAGTCGATGCCGTTACCGATGCGGCGATTCGTTATGTTGATGCGCAAGGCGATGATCCTTTTTTTCTGTTCATATCGTATATTGAGCCACACCATCAGAATCACCTAGATGACTACCCGCCGCCCGACGGTTATCGGGAAACGTATACCGGTGGTTGGGTTCCGCCTGACTTGGCGGCGCTGGGTGGTTCGACGCAACAGCACCTAGGCGGCTATTATGGGATGGTCAAGAGGCTAGACGAAGCGTATGGTCGTCTGCACGACGCGCTCAAGAGTTTGGCCATGGACGAAGACACCATTGTCCTCTTTACTTCGGACCACGGTTGCCACTTTAAAACGCGCAATGGTGAATACAAACGCTCATGCCATGAAAGCTCGATTCGCGTACCAACCGCTTTTACCGGGCCTGGGTTTCGCGGCGGCGGTCAACTGAAAGAGTTGATTAGTTTGATCGACTTGCCCCCAACCCTATTGGATGCGGCCGGTTTAGAGGTGCCCGAACATATGCAAGGCCAATCGCTGATGCCGCTTGTGCGCGATAATGACGCAGATTGGCCCGAAGAGATTTTTGTTCAGATATCCGAAGCACAGGTGGGGCGGGCGGTGCGAACGCAACGGTGGAAATACGGGGTCGACGCTCCGGAAGCGCATGGGAAAGGTGTGGCGGGGGCTGATCAGTACGAAGAGCAGTATCTCTACGATCTGCAGGCCGATCCGTATGAACTAAACAACCTAATTGGCTTGGAATCGCATAGAGAAGTCGCACAGATTATGAAAGAACGACTCTTGCGGCGTATGCAGTTGGCCGGAGAGGTTCCGCCGAGCATAATAGAAGCTCCAGCGGGCCGTGCAGGTCAGCGGAAAGTCAGTATCGAAGAAGCGCGTTCATAGCGCGTCATAGCGGGAGCACGCGGGAGCATGGATATTTTGATTTGCCCTATCAGGGAGATAAAACATTGGAAACCCTAAGCTTTGATTTAGCTGTAATCGGTGCCGGACCGGCTGGCCAAAAGGGAGCAATCCAGGGTGCGAAAGCTGGGAAAAGCGTTGCAATTATAGATCGTATGGGCATGTTGGGTGGCTCCTGCCTGCACCAGGGCACCATTCCATCCAAAGCATTGCGGATGGCCATATTGGATTTAAGTGGTTTTTTGCAATCGGTTTATTTTGATGGCGAGACCCGTCAAAGCAAACAAGAAATTTCGATGGAGGATTTGCAAGTCCGTCTCAATAAAGTGATCGGCGACGAGGACGCCGTGCTGAAAAAACAGTGCGAGGCCAATGGTGTGCAGATGGTCTATGGATCGGCCCGCTTTGCCGATGAGCACCTTATTGAAGTAAGCAATATCGCTGGTGAGGTCACCCATCAGATCGTTGCGGCCAATACACTTATTAGTACGGGATCGAGGCCCCGACATCCGATTAATATTCCCAGCGACGATCTGGTCTTTATGGATTCGGATGAAATCTTCCGGATGAAGCGACTGCCCGATAAGATGATCGTCGTCGGTTGCGGGGTCATTGGTTGCGAGTATGCAACGATGTTTGCCGCACTGGGTATTGAGGTCGTGTTGTTAGATCGTCGGGTGGGTATTATGCGTATGCTGGACGAAGAGATCGGAGAGATCTTCGCCAATTATATCAAGAAAATAGGTGTTGACCTGCGTCTTGGGCAGGCGATCGAAGAAATCACGCATAGCAAAGACGGCCAGGCGATGGTTAAGATGAAGGATGGGGAGGAAGTCATTGCCCCCTGTTTGTTTTATTCTATGGGCCGGATCGCGAATGTCGAGGGAATAGACTTGGAAAATGCCGGCATTGAGCTCGACAAGCTCGGGAATATTCCGGTCAACGCCCTGTTCCAGACCGCCTGTCCGCACATTTACGCGGCCGGGGACGTTATCGGGCCTCCGTCCCTTGCATCGACATCAATGGAGCAAGGTCGCTTGGCGGTGCGCAATGCCTTCTTGCTCAGCAGTCACCATTTCCCAGAGATATTCCCTTACGGCATTTATACCGTGCCGGAGATATCTAGTGTCGGGCCGACTGAACAGGAGCTACGCGAGAATGGCATCCACTACGAAGTCGGGCGCGCCAGCTATCACGAAACAGCGCGCGGTCCTATTGCCGGTGATACGACTGGCATGATCAAGCTGATTTTTCATGCTGAAACGCTTGAAGTGCTTGCCGCCCATATCATTGGCACCAACGCCACAGAAATCATTCCTCTGGGGCAGATGGCGATCAATTTTCGTGCGCGGATCGACTACTTCGTCGATCAGATATTCAATTATCCGACCTTTGCCGAAGGATTCCGCATTGCCGCGCTTAATGGCTTGAATAAGGTGCGACCAGCCGATGAGAGTGCGGTGTAAGCGTCTTATCGCAACGTCAGTGCGGTATTGCGAAACGCGGATCAGCCGGGTGCGAAAGTGTTCGGTGAGATCAATATTGTAGGTACAATCCGAGCAGATCAAGCGTTTGGTCACCCGACCATCAATAAATGAACAGCGGCTCATCTCTATAGACGCTGTACTTCTTCGATTTCTCCGTCGGCCTCTTCCCGCGCATCTACCTCACGCCAGTCGACGACTGGCGTGATAATTCCCCCCAATAGGTTGCGTTTGGGCGTGTAGACTTTGTACTTCATGCCACAGTCGCAGCAGTACGAAAGACCTAGCGCCACGATTGCTGCGCCTTTCCATCAGTAAGGGGATGGTAGAGTGGGGGTGGGACCCATCGGCAGGGGAAGCCGACAAGATCTAGGTCCTCAGATAAAGATAGCCTGATTTTGGTAAGTACTTTTGTATTGTATTCCACCTAGTCGCGTTGTTTAACCAATAATTGATTGCGGGTAGATTCCAACTCTTCGCGCAGCAACTGAATCTCAAAAAGTCGTTTGATGATAAAAGAGATGGGCTGGGAAAGCTCGTTTAACATAGATACGATATGCTCGGTGCGCATGGCATTGCCCGAAGAAAGCCCCAGCCCCAACATGCCTTGGCTAAAAGGAACGTCGATAAGCATCTCGGGGTGGTAGGTTGCGCCCAACGGACCTGACTGGGTCATCTGCAGAAAGCGTTCGTCCGCCTCGCGCTCCCAGACTTTGTTGCGGTGCCAATGGCTAACCAGGCCGCGCAGTGGAGCGAAGCGTTCGAGCGATTCTTGCAAGTCCGCTACATCTTGGAAGGAGCGATAACCCCGTGCTTCAGGATAAGCGTGGTATGAAGTCAGCAAGTTCTTTTCGTCGTCGATGACCTGAAGGCCAACGGCTTCGAATTGTAGCCCCATATCTTCGAGCTCGTCGCCGAGAATACGCACAACCTTGCCTAGGTCGTGCGCCTTTTCGATTTCGAGGCCGGCGCGCTGAACTCGAGAGACCGCTTGTTGGCAACGGCGACCGGTAATATCCCGAGTGACGGCCAATCGCACGTTTTCGCTGATATTGCGGCCGGTGATTTCAACGGGGAAAGTGCTGCCATCGCAACGGACCATAAGCACTTCGTAGGTCTCGGACGAACGGCTGGCGATCATGCGCTGGGTTACAGAACGAGACTGTGGAGCCAGGATTAATTCGATGCCGTTTTTGCCGAGCAACTCTTCTTTGCGATAACCCAAGAGGTCCGCCAACGTTTGATTGACATAGAGCACTCGGCCGTTTTCGTGGATCACGAAGGCATCGAGCGTATCGGCGATTTGGCGAAAGCGGTCTTCGCGGACCCCGGGAACTCCGGGGATTGATCCGCCCATATTTGCGGAGGGAATATGGGCGAATATTTCGTTGTCTCCCATCAGAAAGTCTACGGAGACTCCCAATGCATCCGCTAGATTTTTTAGTGCCGATGACCGCAATTGACGAACTCGGCCAGTTTCGATACGAGAAATAGTGGCCTGGGATACGCCGGATAGGGCCGAGAGTGCCTTCTGATTGAGCGATTGTTTTTGTCGTAGTGCTTTTAACGTTCTTCCTAAGGACATGGACGATTTCTCGGTTGGGGTATCTAAGACTGAATATTCAATGATTCTTAGCAGATAACATTAGTTATTGGTATAATATCATGCACAATAAGTGGTAATTTAGATCATGAAGTATAATATTATACACAGTACTAAATATAAGCTATAAAAGACATGTCGCGCTATAGGCGGAAAAGGCGGTAAATACCGCTTAGATCGGGTCGAAACCAAACTGTTTTTCATCCTGATGTATGTCAAATGCTATCCTATCTTCGACGTGGCCAGTGTGTTGTATCAGGTGCATCGATCTCGTCCCCATCGTTGGGTGCAAACCTAGTTGTCCGTCTTGGAACAGGCCTTGGGTTATGGGGGGGTCTTACCCGAGCGCCGCATCGATCAGATCGAATTATTTTTCACCCGTTTCTCTCAAGTCAATGTAGCTTAGACCAAGCCAAAAGGTTGCTCGAATCTACTGAGTTGAATATATCGCAGGTGGCGGCGCGGGTGGGGTTTAGCACTTCACAGCATTTTTCGCGCGTCTTTCGCAAGCACACGGGTTTGTCTCCGGCTCGCTACCGGCTACAAGAACGGGCACAGAAAACACAAACTGAAAAAAGTTGACCGAGCCGCGGAATCAGATACAGATTTTGTTTTTAGACCGATTATTACCCTTGTGCGCTTGGGAAATATTACGCACTTTCAAAACAGCTAAATTGACCACCTCCAGCATGAATAGAATCGATGGCTAAGGGTCTGGAATAAGGCGGTGTGGGGAGGTAGTTTTTGGCAATTTATACAAAAGGCCGCTCCGGTAATCCGGAGCGGCCTTTTGTTTTGCTGTTATCTTAGAATATCTGACTAGTGGTCGTGTCCTCCAGGTCCGTGCACATGACCGTGCGATAGTTCTTCGGCAGAGGCGTCTCTAACGTCGAGAATCTCGACTTCGAAGCGCAGGTTCTTACCAGCAAGCGGGTGATTGGTATCGAGGGTGATATTCTCACCGTCAACGGCGGTGACCTCAACGATCTGATGTCCTTCGTCGTCGTCCTGGGCTTCAAATTGCATGCCGACCTCGATTTCGACGCTGTCATCGAATTGATTGCGGGCGACGGTTTGCACACCTTCTTCATCCCGCTCTCCGTAACCTTGTTCGGGCGGTACCTCAACGGCGACTTTGTCTCCTTTACCACGTCCTTCAAGGGCCGTTTCTAGACCGGGGATAAGTTGGCCGGTACCGTGAATATAGGCCAGTGGACTATCCTCTTCCGATCGATCGATGAGTTGGCCCTGGTCGTCGACTACCTCGTAGTTCATGGTAACGACTTTTTGCTCCGAGATCTGCATGTAATGCTCCGCGTAAAAGGTTTTACCCCAAGTTTAGTAGGACCCGCTCCCAGGGTCAAGCACTTTTTAAGGCGATAATAAGTGAACGATTTACACTACTACTACGCAGCAGCTCCGAAGGGTGTCGGTGACTTACTGACGGCCGAACTAAACGAGATAGGCGCGCAAAATGTGCGTCAGCAGGGGACGGGGGTTTCTTTTGCCGGGCCCCTCGAAATCGGATATAGAGCTTGTTTGTGGTCGCGGCTGGCCAGTCGGATTCTGTTGCGCATCGGTGAGTTTCCCGCTCCGACGGCCGAGGCGCTTTACGAGGGCGTGCAGCAGATCGATTGGCAAGAACACCTTGATCCAGAGGGTACTTTGGCGATTGAGTTTGTCGGCTATAGCCGCGATATACGCAATAGCCATTTTGGCGCGCTTAAGGTCAAAGACGCGATCGTTGATCAATTCCGAACGGCATGCGGGTTGCGGCCGTCGATCGATATAGGGCGCCCCGATTTGCGTGTTCATACGAGACTGGACCGCGACCGGGTTCAGCTTAGCCTCGACCTGGCCGGTCAGAGTTTGCACCGTCGTGGTTATCGCAGCGAAACCGGTCCGGCCCCACTAAAGGAGAATCTCGCGGCGGCCATTCTCCTGCGCGCTGGCTGGCCAAGTGTCGCCGCTGCGGGCGGGACGTTGATGGACCTGATGTGCGGCACAGGAACACTGCCGATTGAAGCGGCGTGGATTGCCGGCGATTGTGCTCCGGGTTTGTTGCGCGACTATTTTGGTTTTAGCGGCTGGCAAGGGCACGTGCCCAAACTATGGGGCAGGTTGCGCGAAGAGGCGCTCGCTCGCCGGGAAGAGGGTATAGCCAAATTGCCCGAGATCATCGGTTATGATATGAACCCGCGGGCCGTACAACAGGCTAAGACGCATGCCGAGCGGGCCGGTTTGCAGCAAGTCGTGTATTTTGAACAACGGGCGCTCTCTAAGACTCCCAAGCTCTCTAATCCCGCGGGACTGGTCGTCGTCAACCCGCCCTATGGCCAACGGCTGGGCGAGGTCACAGAGTTGGGCGGTCTCTATGCGGAATTGGGCCAAGTGCTCAAGCGGAATTTCCAAGGGTGGAAGGCGGCCGTCTTCACCGGCAACCCGCAACTTGGACATGCTCTAGGTCTAAGGGCCCTGCTCGACAATAAGCTCTATAATGGTCCAATTGAATGTCGGCTGTTGCGTTTCGAGGTTGAAGAGGGGTATTTCACCCCGGACCGAATAAAGTCTCCTCCTATTGAGGATGCCACCGCAGAGGCGAAGGTTGCCGATAGTGATTCGTCTGGTACTGAGATGTTGGCCAATAGATTGCGCAAGAACCGCCGCATTCTCGGTCGTTGGGCCCGGCGTGCAAACATCGCTTGCTATCGACTCTACGATGCGGACTTACCAGAGTACGCGCTGGCGGTTGACTTGTATCAGGGCGAGCAATTGTGGGTGCACGTGCAAGAATACCAAGCGCCACGCAGTATCGACCAGGACAAAGCTCGTCATCGTCGCGAAGAAGCGCTCGTGACCATAGCGGATGTACTCGAAATTTCTCCTGAGCAGGTCTTTCTAAAGGTTCGGCATCGGCAAAAAGGTCATTCGCAATACGAGAAGATAGAACAAGGCGGTGCTTTCTGCGAGGTGCGCGAAGGCCCTTGTCGTTTGTTGGTCAACTTCGCCAATTACCTGGACACCGGTCTCTTCCTGGATCACCGCCTCACCCGAGAATTGGTGGCGAAATTGGCGCAGGGGCGCAGCTTTTTAAACTTATTTGCCTATACGGGCGTGGCTACAGTCCGCGCAGCGATGGAGGGGGCCGCATCTACGACTAGCGTTGATATGTCGCAAACCTATCTCGACTGGGCGCAGCGCAACCTCGAACTCAATGACTTGCACGGCCACGAGTTGGTGCGGGCAGATTGCCTGGAGTGGTTGGCGCGCAAGCAAGGAGCGCGATACGGGGTGATTTTTCTCGACCCGCCGACCTTTTCTAACTCTAAGAAAATGGACCAGGATTTTGATGTTCAACGCGATCACGTTGAGTTGATCAAACGAGCGGTCGCACTATTAGAGGAAGACGGCGTATTGATCTTCTCCAATAACTACCGCCGCTTCTTAATGGATAAAGATCGCCTGACGGGGCTGAATCTGGAAGACATCACCCGGCAGACGATCCCGAACGATTTCGAACGCCGCCCGAAAATTCACAATTGCTGGAAAATTACGAGGATGTCGTCCTGAAAATCACCGAAGTAAAAGCTATCTATCCCCGCTATCGAGTTTTACCGGGCGCTTGGCGCCAGCATTTCTGGCAAATCGCCGTGCGTATCGACACCGATGCCGGCGTTAGAGGATGGGGTTATGGCGGGGGCGGCGTGGCCGCCGTGGATGTGGTCAACCTCCACCTGCGTGAATTGCTTGTCGGGCGCACCTTGGGCAGTATCGAAGACATCGCCGATTTGTGGGACACGCAGTATCAGGCGAGCTTGCCCTATGGTCGCAGCGGCATCGCGGTGATGGCGATTAGCGGCGTAGACCTGGCGCTGTGGGACGTGCTGGGTCGGGCGGAAGGTCAGCGCGTTTGCGATCTGTTGGGAGGGCAACGGCGAAATACGGTCCGCGCCTATGCTACTGGGCCGGATTACTCGTGGTATCGCGATTTGGGTTTTGACGCGCACAAGTCTTCGCAGACCCGGCAGGCTAGCCCAGAGGCCGACACGGAGCGCATACTCGAATGGGCCGACGCCGCGCGGCAGGGATTGGGTGACGAGGCGCTGTTAATGATCGACGCCTATATGTCATGGACGCCCGAATTTGCGCTAAGCCTAACACGGCAACTTTCGCAGCACAATATATATTGGTTCGAAGACGTATTGCTGCCCGATGACCTGGACGGTCTTGCGGCGTTGCGCCCGCAAATCCAGCCCGTGTTATTGGCGGGTGGCGAACACGAATTTACCGCGCGCGATTTCACCCATATTGCCCGGGCCCAAGCGTTGGATCTGTGGCAGCCGGACATTACCTGGTGCGGCGGGTTGACCGCAGCGCTGCGTATCGCCGAGCTAGCCGAACAATACGATGTCCCCTTAGTGCCGCATCGCGGTGGCGAGATCTGGGGATTGCACTTTTTGGCGGCGGGTTATGGCGAGGATCTAGCGGAAAAAGTCATGGGCAAACGCGAGGCAAAACGCGATGAATTATGGCTTGGCGAGCCCGTTTCGCAAGACGGTCGCCTGGTTGTGCCGGAAGGTCCGGGTTTTGGTGTTGAAATAAATGAGGAACTGCTGTGAGCGCAAAAGGGAAGACACATGGCTAAAAAGAAATATCGCGTCGGCGTGGTCGGTGGTGCCGGCACTTGGGGGCGCCGCTATTTGGGTGCGTTTGCCGAGCGGGAAGATTGCGAAGTAATTCTCGTGGATCGAGCAGGGGATAGGGCTCGCCAATTCGCTGAGCATTTTGGTATCGAGACCGTATTGGATAATCTGGACGACTTGCTCACGGATAAAGTACCCGATGTTGTTTCGACGATTTTGCCCGTGAGCCAGACCCATGGTGCGGTACTCGCCTGTGCCGAGGCTGGGGTCAAAGCGATCTCCTGCGAAAAACCAATGGCCGTCGAACTGAGCCACGCCGATGAGATGGTTGACCTCTGCCGTGAAAAAGGGGCGGCCTTTGCTTGTGGTACGGCCTATTGGGAAGTGCCGCAGTTAATCGAGACGGCCGAGTGGATTGCGCAAGGGCATATCGGCACATTGCAGCAGGCGGCCATCCCTGGTGGATTGCCCAAGGAGTTGAGCGGGGCCGGTTGCGTACAGCTGACTCAAATGCGCCTAGTGACTGGGATGGAGGTGGAGTGGGTCGAAGGTTGGGTTTTGCCGCCCGCAGGTGGCTGGACCTTACCCGAGGGGGCGGCTGAGCACGAGATCGACTGCCCGGCCTATGGTCGTTTGGGTCTTTCGGGCGGGATTGTCTGCGAGATTCCAGCACCCCGTGCGGAAGCGGATATGAGTTGCCGAGTTTGGGTCGAGGGTGAGCAGGGTCAGGCGTGGATGAACGCGCCGATGCCCACGTTAATCCGTGGCAAGGGGCCGGAGTCGACACCGGTCTATCCTGATTTTTTCACAGGTGAGCGACTGGGGCCTTTTAAGTCGATTGCCGCACAGCTCGTACAGGCGAGTGAGACGGGAGGGGAGGTCTTGTGCAGCGGGCACGATTATCGACAGGCACTGGAGATCGCGTTGGCGTTGAAATTGTCGGCACGTAACGGACACAAGCGTGTGTACTTGCCCTTGCCGGACCGATCGCTGCAGATTTATCCGCATGTATACCGATTGCAGGGAGGGGATATTGCAGGGTGGGAGAGTATCGGGTATACGGGGCCTCCAGAGGTGGAAGGGAAGCCGAAGCGGTAGATCTAAGCTCCTATGACGGCAAAAAACAGAGAAGGCCAGTACGGCTCCCGTCCGCGTCGGGCATTGTTTTTTTGTTTGGGGTGTTTGTTTGTCGGCTTGGGAGCGGTCGGGGTGATATTGCCGTTGATTCCGACGACGCCGTTTTTGCTACTGGCGGCGGCTTGTTATGCGCGTTCTTCCAAACGTTTTTACGATTGGCTATTAGCCAATCGAATTTTTGGCCCGACGATTCGGCATTGGCAAGAATCTGGTAGCGTGGCGCTCAGGACTAAGGTCGTGGCCATAACGTTGCTCGTGCTAACCTTGGGTTCGTCGGTGGTGTTTTTTGTGCCGCTGTGGCCAGTGAAAATATTGTTGGTGGCGATTGGGGCTTGGGTGGTTTATTTCTTGGTACGGTTGCCTACGGAGCCTTCTCTGCCAAAATCAGCTACGAAGAGAGATCGCGTTTAGCGAAGAGGCCGCGCAAGATTCAGGCTGAAGTGTTGTTGCGGGTCTATAAACTGCTTTTCCAATTCAAAACCCGCGGCTTCGAGCAGGCCGGGAATGTTTTCGATTCGGTACTTATGCGAGTTTTCGGTGTGGATGTACTCGCCTTCGACGAAGGGAATCTCTAGCTGTAAATTATCGATTTTTACAGTCTGTGCCGAGAGACTGAGTAGATGCATTTCTATCCGTCCTCGGCCTTCGTTGTATAGGGCGCGATGTGCAAAACCGGACAGATCAAAGTCGCCGCCTAACTCGCGGTTGATTCGGTCGAGTAGGTTGAGGTTAAAGGCGGCGGTCACGCCTTGTGCATCGTCGTAGGCTCGCTCGAGCACCTGGCGGTCTTTATGTAGATCCATGCCGATCAGCAGGCGGTCGGTCTCGCCGCTGAGCGTGTTGGCTACTTCGCGTAGAAACGGGACCGCCTCGTCGGGCTGAAAATTGCCCACGGAGGAGCCGAGCCAGAGAGCTAGTTGGGGGCCTGGTATTTCGTGCTGCAAATGCGCCAAACCCACCTCGTAAGGTGCGGCCACGCCGAGAACTTCTAAGTTTTTATAGGTTGCCAATAACTCGAGCGCGCTCTCTTCCAATGCGCTCTGGGAAATATCTATCGGCGCAAAGAGCAGGTTGGGCTGGTGTGCGAGCAATGCCTCGATGATCAGTTGGGTTTTAATCGCGCTGCCGCTGCCCAACTCGATCAGGGAGACCGGTTCGTCAAAGAGTGAGGCAATCTCTGTGGCGTGGGCGGTGATGATTTCTGTTTCTGCGCGTGTGAGATAGTACTCGGGCAACTGACAGATGGTTTCAAAAAGCTCGGAGCCGCGTTGGTTGTAGAAATGGCGGCAAGGCAGAGTTTTGGGCGTGGCGAGCAGACCTTGGCTGACGTCGCTGGCAAAGTTGTCGAGCGCGCACTGAACCTCGGTTTCGATCAGTGTAAAGCGATTGGTGTCAAGCGTGGTCATGACAGATCCTCCGCCAGGCGGATACCAGTGAACTGCCAGCGCTTGTCGGTTTTGAAGAAGTTGCGGTAGGTCGGGCGGATGTGGTCGCGCGAGGTTGCGCAGGAGCCACCGCGCAAGACCATCTGGTTGATCATGAACTTGCCATTGTACTCGCCCAAGGGGCCGGCGATCCGGCGATAGCCCGGATAGGGCAAATATGCGCTGCCGGTCCATTCCCAGACATCGCCCATCAGTTGATGCAGTCCACCTTGCGCCACGCCGGGCGGGCCTGGATGCAGTCTGTCGTCGTCGAAGAAGCAACCATCTGCGGGATCGGCACCGACCTGCTGGGCCGCCATCTCCCATTCGACCTCGGTAGGCAGGCGCTTGCCCGCCCATTGCGCAAAGGCCTCCGCTTCGTAATACGAGATGTGGGTGACCGGGGCTTGCAGATCCAATGGGCGCAGGCCGCCCAAGGTGAACTCGCAGTACTCGCCTTCGTCTTCTTGCCAGTAGAGCGGCGCCTGCCAGCCCTCATCGTTTATCGCCTTCCAACCGTCTTCAAGCCAATGGCGAAAATCGCGGTAGGCCCCGTCGCGGACAAACTCGAGATACTCGCCATTGCTCACCAGGCGATTGTGCAGGCGATAGGGGGCAGTATAGGCCTGGTGCGGAGGGCCTTCGTTGTCGTAGGCGAAACCCGTGCCCTGCCAGCCGACTTGTTGCAAACCGCCGGCGAAATCGATAAAGCGATCGGATAACTCGATCGCTTTTGCGGATTCACCTATGGAAAGGTCTCGGCGATAAGCGGGTTTTTCGGGGTTGCAAGCGAGAATATACTTGAGGTCGGTGATGAGAAGTTCTTGGTGTTGTTGCTCGTGGTTGAGGGCCAAGACCAATAAATGCGCAAAGTCGGCCCATTTAGCCTCCTCTACATCTTCGATGAGTTGCATCATCTGTTCGTCGATATAGGCGCGATAAGTGAAAATTTCTTTGATGGTTGGACGCGATAGCGTGCCGCGCAGAGGGCGTTCGATACGGCTACCGAAAGAATCGTAATAGGAGTTGAGAACGAATTTGTAATGCGGGTTGAAAAATTTATAGCCGGGAATTCGCTCGTCGAGGAATACGGCCTCGTAGAACCAACTGGTATGGCCGAGGTGCCATTTGGGTGGACTGATATCGGCGATGGGTTGGGGTACGTAGTCTTCGAGAGCTAGGGGGCGGCAGATGCTTTCGCTAAGGCGCCGTACTCGTTGGTAGTAGGCCTTGAGTTCGTTACGGTGCACATGTTCTCCCGGATGAGAAGGGTGGGCTTGAGTCTTGAGTGTGGTGAGTTTATGTGACTTAGTCAAGGGGCTATGATCGCTTGGAGAAGGGGTGTTTGTTATATTGTTTGACGCGGATGGGCGTTCGGGGTAATTCCCATCGCTCAGCGATGCATGCCCTGCGGGTACTTGCAGGGCATCCCTGGCCTGCTCCGAGGGGGATTACAAATTCAATAATCATAGAAGGAGTTGCAGGATATGGCCTCCTCGACGCGAAGCTTTAATATAATGATGAACGCTAAAATAAAAACTAACGCACATGCTCGAGCTTAGAGGCGTCGCGAAAAAGTTCGGCGGACTGCCTGCTTTACAGCCAACGGACCTAGAGGTCACGGCTGGGCGGACGACTGTGTTGATCGGGCCGAGTGGGTGCGGTAAGTCGACCTTGTTGCGGTTGATGATCGGGTTGATCGAGCCGGATGCCGGGTCGGTGCGTTTTGAGGGAGAGGCGTTTGCGCCGGAGAATGTTTTGGCGTTGCGGCGGCGGATGGGGTATGTGATTCAGGACGGGGGGCTCTTCCCGCATTTGACGGCACGGGAAAATGTGGGATTGATGGTGGGGCATTTGGGATGGGATGAACAACGTATCGCGGCGCGGTTGGCCGAGTTGGTGGAGTTGACGCACTTCCCCGAGGACGGATTAGAGCGCTATCCGGTACAATTGTCGGGTGGGCAAAGACAGCGGGTGAGTTTGATGCGGGCTTTGATGTTGGATCCGGCTTTGCTTTTGCTCGATGAACCCCTGGGGGCGCTCGATCCGATGGTCCGTGCGGAATTGCAGACTGAGCTGCGACGGATCTTCCGCACCTTGGGTAAGGGTGTAGTGTTGGTTACGCACGATATGGGGGAGGCGGGGTTCTTTGGCGATGAGATTGTCTTAATGCGCGAAGGACGCATCGTACAACAGGGGGAATTCGCGGATTTCCTGCAACGGCCAGCCGAACCTTTCGTGACGCAGTTCGTCAATGCGCAGCGCAGTCCACTAGAAGGAAGAGAAGACGTATGAAGTGGATCGGATGGTGTTTGTTGTGGCTGTGTATTGCCGGAGGTGTTGGCGCCGAAGGGCCGATCGTTAAGGTAGGTTCGAAAAAGTTTACCGAATCGGTGGTGGTGGGTGAGCTCTTGGCGCACCTGGCCAGCAGCAGTGGAGCAGAGGTCGCGCACCATAAGGAGATGGGCGGTACGCGCATCTTGTGGAATGCGTTGCTCAGCGGCGATATCGACATCTATCCCGAGTACACAGGGACGATTACGCAAGAGATCCTCGCAGGAAAGGGCATTGCGGGGCTGCCGCAGATCCGCCAAGCGTTGGCAGAGCAAGGGATAGGGATGAGTCTGCCGCTCGGTTTTAACAATACATACGCCATCGGCATCAAAGAGGAGTTAGCCGTGCGGCTGGACATCGCGAAGATATCCGATCTCGCCCGCCATCCTGAGTTAAGGTTCGGTTTTGGCAACGAGTTTATGGAACGCGGCGACGGCTGGCCCGGGTTGCGCGATCGCTACGGCCTGCCACAGCGGGAAGTCCGTGGTTTGGACCACGACCTGGCCTATCGAGGTTTGCAAAGCGGCGATATCGACGCGATGGATCTCTACTCGACCGACGCCGAGATCAAACACTACAACCTTCGCGCCTTGGTCGATGATCAGGGCTATTTCCCCGAATATTTAGTACTGCTTATCTATCGCCAGGATCTCAACGATCGCGCTCCGCAAGCTTTGGCCGCAATGCACAAACTGGAGGGACAGATCCCCGAGACCGAGATGGTGTCGATGAATGCCCGGGCCAAGCTGGACAAGGTACCTGCTGCCCAGGTCGCCGGTGATTTTTTGCGCACCCGTCTCGGGATTGGGGTACAAGTGCGGCACGAGGGTCTGCTGTATCGTCTATGGCAGCGGACTGGTGAACACTTGTTGTTAGTGGGCGTCTCTCTTTTTGCGGCGATGCTAGTCGCGGTGCCTTTGGGTGTGCTGGCTGCGCGCAGGCCGCGCTTGGGGCAGGTGCTCTTAGGTGGGGTGGGTATTGTGCAGACCATTCCCGCCCTGGCGCTCTTAGTTGTGATGATCCCTTTTTTGGGCATCGGCGTACCTTCGGCGCTTGCCGCGCTTTTCCTTTATAGCTTGTTACCGATAGTGCGCAATACCTATACCGGATTGAGCGATATAGCGTTGCCGATCCGCGAATCGGCAGAAGCTTTGGGTTTGCCGCCAGGGGCACGGCTGCGACTGATCGAGATGCCGTTGGCCGCCCGTTCGATCCTGGGTGGCATAAAGACGGCGGCGGTGATCAATGTTGGTTTTGCCACTTTGGGTGCACTGATCGCGGCCGGAGGTTATGGGCAGCCAATTCTCACCGGTATTCGTCTAGATGACCTGGGGTTGATTCTCGAAGGCGCCATTCCCGCGGCGGTGTTGGCGCTGTTGATGCAGGGGGTTTTTGAACTGGTGGAGCGGGCCATAGTGCCCAAGGGGTTACGGCTTGAGCCGGAGGGGGATGCGGCATAAAAGGTGGTGCAGCAGTTGATGGTGGGGGGGGGCGATTTCCCCCCCCTACTCATGCACGCATCGCTTTGCGCTACGCGCCCTGCGGGAGCTCGTAGCCCATCCCTGGCCCACTGCGAGGGTCGAGATATTGTATCTTTAATTAAGCGATCAGCTGAAAATAAATAAGAGAAAAGAGGAGTTTGTAATGAGTGATAATGGTAGTCGTCCCCTAATTGGCGTCACCGTCGGCGACCCAGCAGGTGTTGGTCCCGAGATTGTGATCAAGGCCTTGCAGGATGGGGGTGTGCGGGAACAAGTGCGGTCGGTGGTGTATGCGGATCGGGCTTGTTTGCAGCAGACGGTGGAGATGTTGGGGGCGGAGGTGGAGTTGAACGAGGTGGTTTCACCTGCAGATGGCAAGGACGAAGCGGGGGTAGTGGATTTTATTGAGGTGGGGTCATTGGCGGGGCCCATTGCTTACGGGCAGATCTCGGCCGAGGGCGGACAGGCCGGTTATGCCTATTTGGATCGCGCGATCGACGCGGCGCTGGCCGGGGAGGTTGTTGGGTTGGCGACGGCACCGCTTAACAAGGAGTCGTTGCAGGCGGGCAAGGTACCTTTTATCGATCATACGGCAGTGCTCAAAAGTCGCGCCGCGCACCGCGAGGCGATGACGCTCTTTGTTGTGCGTGGCCTGCGGATATTTTTTCTGACGCGCCATATCTCTTTTCGCGAGATCGCCGACGCGATCACCGGCGAGGGGATTTTAGAGGCGCTGCCACTTTGCGAGCTCTATTTGCGACAGTTGGGCCTTGACGAGCCCCTTATCGCGGTCGCCGCGCTCAACCCCCACGGCGGGGAACAGGGTTTGTTCGGCACCGATGAGATGGATGTAATCGGTCCGGCGGTAACGGAGGCCAAGACTCGTGGGTGGAAAGTGGCTGGTCCAGTACCGGCCGATTCGGTATTTAACCAGTGTTATGAGGGTCGTTATGATGGCGTACTTTCGCTATACCACGACCAGGGGCATATCGCTGCGAAGACGTTGGACTTCCACGGCACGGTTAGCTTGACCATGGGACTAAAGTTTTTGCGCACTTCGGTTGACCACGGCACGGCCTTTGACATCGCCGGTCAGGGGATCGCCGATGCGCGCGGGATGGTTGAGGCGCTAGCTGCCGCCGGCCAATATTCCGCCTCGGTGCGCGAAGGTTTGGATTTGGCACCGGTGGTCTGACCACTTTCAAAATACCTTGTAATGTTCACCAATGGGGAGCGCGGCTACAACGCGCTCCCCATTTTTATGTTCGCACCCTAGGAAAATCTAAAGCATTCTTTGGCGTTGCAACGGCCCTAAGCGCACAACTACCCGAAGGCCCATTTTTTGTCCCTAAGTCTTATTGCGACAATCACCCGCTCGCTTGCTTGCGTCTTCTTCCCTCATTAAATAACTTTGGGGGATCTTTTGGAGGCGCCATGGTAGAGGAATGCACCGATGACCGCATTCTGCAGGAACAGGCCGCAGAAATACTCGACAGCGTCATACGGTTTCGCAAAAATTACGACCAGTTGGAAAAACCGGACGATGTCAACGCATTGGTACGCCTATTCCCAAGTGTGCAGCTGAGCGAAGGGTATATTCTCGATTACGAGCAGGTTCAAGAAGGCGAAGTCGTCACCCGGATCCGGCCTTTTGCCCGCAAGAAGGATGAGGAAGAAGGAGAACCGCTGCTGCTCGATTTCTTGTCGCCGGATATGGAGGGACTCACCGACCAGGATGTCGAGACTCTCTACCAATTCCTGATCTACGAAAAGACGCCCCGCGGTCTATTTGAGTATGCCTTATTCGTACTGGAGCTGTGGTCGACGCGCGCCAGTTGGCACGAGGCCGAATGGCTGGCTTCGACGCCAGTCTTTACGCAACAGCATTTTGAAGAAGTGGTAGGTCAGGCGAGAAAAGTGGAGCAGCTAAACCAGCCTGGCTGGTACGGCCCCGAGGTCGAGGTGTTAGATGAAGGGGGCAAAGTGCGTTTCCTCGTGCATACGCTGATGGGTTGGGAGCGTATCTACTATCTAGACATCACCATTGCCGCCGATGGCCGCGTCGATCAACAGGCCGGCCAGATCGTCGCTGATTTGGGCCAGGGCGAAATTTTCTAGCGGCGATAGCGTCAATTTCTATAGGGAGCGCGACGCCCGTTGCGCTTCTTCGTTTTGTGGGTATAGCTCGAGGCTGCGGCGATACGCTGCGCCTGCATTTTTTCTCTCGTCTTCTCGTTCGAGTTGTTGTCCCATACTGACATAGACCCTGCTCAGCGCCAGATGGCTTAAGGTTTTGCCCGGCGATAGCTGCATCGGTGGCTTCGAAGGTCCGAATAGCTACGCGAGGACTTGGCGCGCATCGGTCCCGAGCTATGGACGCACTTCAGCCGACCTAGGTCGGATCAGGCTTGGTATTATCGTTCGTTGGTGGAGGAATTGGCAAAGCGGATTGAAGGTGCGCTTTTGACGCAGCTCAAAGCCGAGGTCGAAGCGCTTTTTGCGGAGGATGCAGATTGAGCTGTCGGGTCTAGTGGCTTCCCCGGTGGTGAATCTGGATTTCTTCAGAAGCCTCTTTCTCTTGCTGGGCTAAGGCATACTTACGTTCGATTTCTAGTAGCGTGTTGTGATAATCTTGGAGTTTTTGCGCTTGTTTCTCTTGGGGTGTGATGGTCTCCTGCATTTCTTTGATGGTCTCTTTGAAAGCGGGGATGCCGGACAATTGCGCATTGAGCTGCCTTTGCGTCTTATCAAAGCGGATGCGCAAATCGGGCATGTCCTTCGCCAGAGCCATGAAGGCGCGGATCGTCAGGCCAAGGGCAACTCCTCCGGCCAATACGGTCAATGCAGGGCCGCTGAGTAAAGAAGAAAATATGTCCATATATATGCCATTCTACGGGTTAGATTATATACTATAATAAGCGAATACATGGCTACGAAGCAAAATGTAGGAGAATAACTAGTGGAAGCGCGCAAAGAAGAAGCGTCGCCCGTTGAGCTCTCGGCCCTATTAATGGATGCCGTCTGCACGCCAGCCGAGCGCGAGCAGACGGCCCTTGGCGAGCTAGCAGGTCACCTTGGCATGGAAGTAAATATCTTGCAATCGGAGCTGATGTTTCTGCGTGCCTTTGCTGTGGATTTTGCGATTGCCCTGACGTTGGGCCAGAGCCCTGAGCGGCAGGCGGTTCTCGCGCGGATCAATAGTCATTGGGAGCGTCTGGACCGGGAGGTTGGAGCGGACTTACTGGAAGACTTGCAGGACCGGCTGGCGCTCTATGGAGAAGCGGTCGGTTCAGAGGTCAGCGATTCGACCGGTCTCAGCGGTCTAGTCGGTCGCGTTTTTGCCCAGTGCGTTCCGGGTAAGCATCAGGGAGAAGATCTGTCGCTCTTAGGTGGGTCGATGTTCGCGGCATTTTTTGCGGAGATCGTCACTCTCTTCGAGGAAGTTGAAATCGTACTGATACCGGGCGAAGACGAGGAGGAGGAGGGGTTCGCGGCCAATTGAGTGCCGCGAAATCTGCGACCCAATGACTTCTAAAGAACGGAGATTACTGCCGATCTTTTATTCTTTTTCGGCCAACGATACCAGATGGGTCCCCCGCTGTTTGATCTTTTTGTAGTTGCCGAAGACTTCTTTGAAATTGCGCTTGATATAATCCTTGAGCCCCGAGATGGTGACGACCCACAAACGCCCGCCCGGTTCGAGCCTGGCATAGGCGTCGTGCATCATCAAGGTCAGCAGTTCATTGCCGACTTTGGCGGGCAGGTTGGAGACGATGGTATTGAAACGGGCGCTGGCGGGTACGTGACTGAAGGCGTTGCTCAGGTAGGCCCTGCAATTGTTCAGCCCATTACGCTCGGCGTTGCGTGCAGCGTAGTCGACGGCAACAAAATCCTTGTCGATCATGTGCACTTCGCCCTCGGGGCACATATGGCCAAGCGTCAGGCCGAGTGGACCATAACCGCAGCCCAAATCGAGGCACCGGTCGGTCGCTTCGGTTGCGAGATAATCAACCAGCAAGCGCGAGCCGGGGTCGATGCGTCTGGGATTGAAGAGGCCCCAAGTCGTGTGAAAAACAAATGTGCGCTCTTTGAGGGTCTCCGTGAAGATGAGGTCCTCGCGCAGTTGGTCTAGGCTTTTATTGGGCATCAAAGTTGGTGTGGTTGTAGTGTGCGTTGTAACATAAGCCCTTTGATCGCTATAATCCATTCAATACGGGGTATACATGAGTTTTCCCAAAGAGTTCGTCTGGGGCGCCGCCGCCGCGTCTTATCAGATTGAGGGCGGTGCGTACGACGACGACAAGGGCTTGTCAGTATGGGATATGATGTGCCGACAGCCAGGGCGTGTCTATGGCGGTCATACCGGCGAGGTAGCTTGCGATCACTATAATCGCTATCGAGAAGATGTAGCGCTGATGCAGGAGATGGGGTTGATGGCTTATCGACTTTCCGTTTCCTGGCCACGGGTATTGCCCGCGGGCACCGGCGCTGTCAACGAGAAGGGCCTGTCCTTTTACGATCGGCTGGTCGACGTGCTCTTAGAGGCTGACATCGTCCCGCACATTACGCTTTTCCATTGGGATTTCCCGCACGAGCTCTATTGCCGGGGCGGTTGGCTCAACCCCGATAGCCAAGAGTGGTTCGCCGAATATACCGCCGTCCTAGTCGACCGGCTTTCGGATCGGGTACGGCATTGGATGACGCTAAACGAGCCGCAGTGTTTTATCGGCCTGGGCATGCTAGAGGGCACGCACGCGCCTGGCGACAAGCTGGGTTTGGCTGAAGCGCTTAGGGCTGGCCACCACGCGCTCTTGGCGCACGGCCGCTCGGTGCAGGTGATCCGCGCTCGCGCCAAAAGCGACCCCATCGTCGGCTATGCGCCCACCGGCACGCCCGTCATGCCGCAAGACGAGAGCGACCCTGAGAATGTTGAGGCGGCACGCAGAGCGATGTTTGCGGTCAAAAACAGAAATTGCTGGAATATCTCCTGGTGGTCGGACCCGGTGATTTTGGGACACTATCCCGAGGACGGGCTTTCGACCTATGGTGCCGACGCGCCGAAGGTCAAAGACGGGGACTTCGATATCATGTGCCAACCGCTCGATTTCTACGGCGCCAATGTCTACAATGGCTGGACCATTGGTCGCAACGAGCAGGGCAAGTTCAGGAATGTCGGTCGGCCCGAGGGCCACGCCGTTTGCGCCAACAAATGGCCGGTGACGCCCACCGCGCTCTACTGGGCCCCGCGCTTTTATTACGAGCGTTACAAATTGCCGATTACCATCTGCGAAAACGGTCTCTCGTGCCAAGATTGGGTTTCGGTCGATGGCCAGGTGCACGATCCATTGCGGATCGATTTCACGACGCGCTACCTGCGGGAGTTTAGGCGGGCGGGCGAGGATGGGGTACCGATTGAGGGTTATTTTCACTGGTCGGCCTTCGACAACTTCGAGTGGGCTGAGGGGTATAACGAGCGTTTTGGGCTGGTCTATGTAGATTATCAGACGCAGGAGCGGATTTTGAAGGACTCGGCCAGATGGTATCGGACAGTGATTGAGAGCAATGGGGCGGTGTTGGGGTGAGGGCGATCGTTTAGGACAGTACTATTGAGCAATAGAAGCAGGCCAAGTAATAACCCAACAGACCGATCGCCGGATCTGGCGTGTAGCAAGGTCCGGCGATCGGTTAAAATTTCATGTTCAACTTGATCCCATAATCGGCCAAAGGCGAGCAAAATGCCGGGCGTTATCGCATGAAATAGGACGGCCGCGACGATGGGGGCCGCTCTGTGGCGAGCGGGTTATATTTCTATTATTTGCAGGCGCCGATGGTTTTACGGCGGTGCGCAAGATGTTGCTGCTGCAATAAGCAGACCGTTAGTCGACCGCTCGTCTCAATAAAGGGTTTTGCATGAAGAGTTTCGCACGCATCGCGTTTGTCGTACTGCTAGCGGGCGCGGCGTCAGCCCAGACACCGCGCCAGGTGAGTCTGGGTGAGGTGTGGGTCGCCGACGGTGTGCGAGTCGTACCGTTGACGATTGACCAAGTTGAGGGTGTGCTGGCCGTCGATATAAATATCGTGCTGGACAGCCGCCAGGTGAGCGTAGTCGACTTCCAGCTGACCGACCTGCTGCCCGGTTTTTTTGCCTTTCATAATGTCGATGCCGATACGCTGAAATTCGCCGCGGCCAGTGCTCAGGCGGTTGAGGCGGGTAGCGGTGTATTTGCCGAATTGCAATTGGAAGACACCGGCGCGAACCCCGAGTTGCTATTTTCGATGGTCGTACTCAACGGCGATGAGATACCGGTCGAATACGCGCCGCGTTGGGTGCCGACGGCCGTGGCCGAAGAAGCTGCGCTACCCGATGGGTATCAGCTCGCGCAGAATTATCCCAATCCATTCAATACTGAGACGACGATCTCTTTCACTTTGCTCGAGTCGACTCCTGTGGAGTTGGCCGTTTATAACACTTCGGGTCAAAAGGTGCGTACCTTGGTTAAGGGTGAACGAGCGGCGGGTGAACACCGGATGATTTGGAACGGGCGCGATGACAAAGGCGCGCCCGTGGCCAGCGGACGTTATGTTGCGAAGATGGCGGGGGCGGGGTTTGCGCGGGAGATGGGGATGACCTTGTTGAAGTAGGGTGTGTCATAAGAAAGATCGGGGCGGTCTTTTTCACTAGCAAGCCGGCCCTTTTGCATCCGCTTGAAGATCTGTGCCCTGTGGGCTGGACCGCCGCGCCGTCTTTTTCTACTGTATAGCGGCAATACGCCTACCCCGTCGCTTACGGAGATCAAGTTGAACATAGCTAACCATCATCTAGAAGGCGCCGACTGTATCGAATCGCCCAATCAGGGTGGCCCCTACGCTCCAGGTGCGCTAGACACGATCATTATTCACTTTACCGCCGGAGCCAATGCCGAGTCGGCAATTGACACGCTCTGCAATGTCGAGCGCGAGGTCTCGGCGCATTTAGTTGTTGCCCGCAATGGCACAGTGAGCCAACTTCTGCCCTTCAATATCATCGGCTGGCACGCCGGGCACAGCAAATGGGGCGAGCGCGAAGGCTTTAACCAGTATTCGATCGGCATTGAGATCGATAACGCGGGTGAGTTGGAGGAGCGCGATGGCTGTTATGAATCGTGGTTCGGGCGGGCGTATCCGCCGGAGGAAGTTGTACACGGCGTACATCGCCATCAGACCCGAGAATCGCATTGGCACCGCTATACGCCGGAGCAATTGCGCGTCGTCGAAGCGATATGCGCTGCGCTGATTGAAACCTACCCGATCGAGCATATCCTCGGTCATGAAGAGATTGCCCCCGATCGCAAGGTTGACCCCGGACCGGCCTTCCCCCTAGATCAAATGCGCGCGCGCTTGCTCAATACGGCGACGGCGGATGCCGGCCCTGACAAGGCCACGGTTAAAGCTAAGCGGCTGAATATTCGCGCCGAACCGAACGGGCAGGCCGAGCGGCAGGCTGGGCATTTATTGCAGGGTACTGAGGTTGAAGTACTGGAAGAAAAGGACGGTTGGTGCCGGGTAAAGGTGGAGTTGGAGGGGTGGGTGTCGAAACGCTATGTAGAACGAAGTTGAACCCAGGGATACCACGATGAAAATTACTGCGATTAAACCCTTTGTGCTCGATGCCGGGATCTATGTGAAAATAGAGACCGACGAAGGCATTTACGGTCTCGGCGAGGGGGGCATGAAACGGCGTGGTCGCGCCATCGCCGAAGTCATTCATTCGATGGCGCCGGACCTGATCGGCCAGGACCCCTTTCGCATCGAACATTTGTGGCAGGTGATGTTCCGTGGCGGTTTTTTCCCCGGTGGCGGGATACAGACCTCGGCCGTCAGTGCGGTGGATATCGCGTTGTGGGATATCAAGGGCAAGGCCCTCGGGGTGCCGGTTTACGAGCTTTTGGGTGGGTTGGTCCGCGACAAGGTCGTCTGTTATCCGCACAATGGCGATTCGCGCGATATCGACAAATTGGTGGCCAGTTGCAAAAAGACGCAGGCGGCCGGTTATAAATTCGTGCGCTGGGGCATAGTCGACCCGGAAGGCGAAGAAGGCCATATACTCGAACCGTCGCGGGCGGTGCGTTTTGGCATTGAGCAGGTAAAAGCGGTGCGCGAGCAGTTGGGCGAAGAGATCGAGATTTGCGTCGATGTGCACACGCGGCTCGACCCGTCGGCGGTGATCCAGTTTTGCAAGGGCGTGGAGCAGTACCGGCCCTATTTTATCGAAGACCCGATTCGTAGCGAGAGCAGCGAGAGCCTGCGTTTAGTGCGGCAGCAGACTTCGGTGCCGATCGCAGTGGGTGAGCAGTGGGCGGGCAAGTGGGCGTTTCGCCAAGTTATTGAAGAAGAGCTGACCGATTATGCGCGCATTGATATCTGCATCGCCGGGGGCCTGACCGAAGCGAAGAAAATCGCCGGATGGTGTGAGACACACTATATCTATTTGGCGCCGCATAATCCGCTGGGGCCGGTGTCGACGGCGGCTTGTTTACATTTGTGCCTGGCTTCGTCATTAGTCGGCGTACAGGAATGCCCAAGCCCTCCCGGAACAACGCATACCGATGTCTTCCCGGTGCAGGTGCCTTTTGCGGATGGGTATTTGCAGGTGCCGGATAGACCGGGTTTGGGGGTGGAGTTTAACGAAGAGGCGGCGGTCGCGGGCGAGCCACGGGCGGGCAAGGGCCTTTGGTATTGGCGCGAGGACGGGTCGTTTACGAATTGGTAGGCGGCTTCGCCGCCGGGGAGTCTGGCGATGGAATACGACGGTCTCATTCTCGGTGCCGGCCACAATAGCCTAGTTCTCCAGGCCTATCTGTGCAAAGCCGGTCTTAAGGTCGCCTGCATCGAGCGCTTGTCGGTAGCCGGTGGCGGGCTGAGCACTGAAGAGCACTCGCCCGGCTTCTTGCACAATACGCATTCGTTTTATCACCGGGCGCTGACGCAGATGCCTTGGTATCGCGACCTAGCGCTCGCACGCCACGGCGCGACCTATATCGAACCCGCGCTCAATGTCGCGCTGTTGACCGGCAATGGCTCGGCGCTTGAATGGTGGACCGACTTTGAACGTACCTACGCATCCTTTGCGTGTTTTAGCCGCCGGGATGCCGATACCGCACGGCGTTGGCGCGAAGAATTTACGCCGATCGTCGAGCGCATCCTGATCCCCGAAGCACAAAGCCCGCCTCTGCCACCGGACCAACGCCAAGCCCTGCTCTCGCGCAGCGCCGAAGGCCGCCGTCTGCTCGAAGTCAGTCGGCTTTCTCCCCGCGAATTTGTCCTGCGCGAATTTGAGCACCCTATCGTGCAAGCGGGTCTGCTCTTTTTTAACGGCCTGCGCGAGGTCGATCTACGCGAAAAGGGCTTTGGCCACCATATTCCTGCGCTTTTGGCCAGCAAGGGTAAGGCGCAGATGTGCCAAGGCGGCTCGGCGCAGCTGGCACAGGCGTTGGTCGAGGTCGTAGAAGAGGCCGGGGGAACGGTTTTATTACAGACCGAGCCGGCTGAGATCCTGGTAGAAGGAGACCGCGCTGTTGGCGTCGAGACCAAGGCGGGCGATAGATTGATCGCCCGCCACTTTGTGGCATCGGCCCTAAACCCGCAGCAGACCTTTCTCGAATTGATCGCGCCGGAGGCGCTACCCAAGGCCTGGCGCGATAAAGCGGCGGCCTTTCGCTACAATATTCTCGCGCCGCTTTTTGGGCTCTATCTCGAGCTCGACGAAGCGCCGGCCTATCGAGCCGCAGAAACATATCCCCATTTAAATCAAGCCTTTATGACCATCATGGGCCTTGCAGGCCCCGCTGATTTTGACGCGATGATCCACCACCATGAAGCCGGGAGCATGCCACCGACCATTATGTGGGGCAGTACCCCAAGCCTTTTCGACCCCTCGCAAGCTCCTGCGGGCAAACACACGGCTTTTATGTGGGAAAAACTGCCCTATGCCGTAGGGGGCGATCCGCGACAATGGGATCAAATCAAAGAAGAACACGGCCGAAAGGTGCTCTCGGCATGGTCGGAGCATGCTCCTAACGTGCAAGACGTGCTGCTCGACTCTTTTGTCCGCAGCCCGCTCGATGTCGAGCGCAATTTGTGCAATATGCGCGGGGGTGATTTGCTGGTGGGTGCCTTTAGCGGAGATCAGGTGGGCTATCATCGCCCCTTTGCCGGTGCGGGCGGGTATCGCGGCCATTTAAAGGGGCTCTATCTATGCGGCTCTAGCAGCCATCCCGGCGGCAATATTACCGGTCTTCCCGGATATAATTGCGCCCAGGTATTGCTCGCTGATTTGCAAATAGACTCGCCCTGGGCAGCGGGGTCTTTGCACGATCGCCTGCCCTGATTATTGGTCTGTCCGACATATTTATGTCAGATATTCCCATCTTTACATATACCAGCTTTAGACAGAAGAAATGAGTAACGGTACGGTTAGCGCCCTCATTTGAAAACATTCACCTATCGCCAACGATCTTTGCACGCGGGAAAAGGGCCAAATACTTCTCTTCTGTCGCGTCGATGAAGCCTTGACTGAGGATTAAAGGGAACCTTCCCTTAAGTTTTTGAAAATTAGCCGTATCGTCAAACCAAGGTCGACTTATGGTGAGATACAGAAGTGGTCTTTCCCGTGACGTTTTATTTTCTGTGCCAGAATGGAAGGTGCGATAGTCCCACAGCACACAATCTCCAGCTTGTGGATAGGGCAATATCGCTCCTTCATAATGATTGCTACTCTCCTGACCTAGAGCCAAGTTGGGGTCCCTGTGGCTTTCGAGCCAAATCGCAGTGGTCCCCGTTTGCTCATCTAGATCAATCAACGGAATGGCGACTGTCAGGGCATAACAGGGAAGTACTTTGTTAAATCCCGACAATTCTTTAAACAAATCCGGATGGTCCATGTGGGTTTGTTGCTGACGACTACCGGGCATGGAGGAGACGATTCCAAAACTTTGAATGATTACCTGATTGTGCAGAATGCTGCGCAGTACAGGAAACAGAAGCGGGGAGTCATATAGGAGGGCATGGTCAAAGGGAGTGCGGATTTCCACCGCGCACATGTAGCGATCGCCATCGCCAACATCGGAGCGGGTTGACTTGTCTATGACGGCATATTCGTCAAAATAAGCGGCTTTAAGGCGCTGAATTAAGTCTCTGGGGAAAACCCCTTTTAAACTCAACGCTCCTTGCCGATGAAATGCCAAGCGCATTGCATCGAGTGTTTCCCTGTCATGGGTTGGCTGCAAGCACGACACGCCGTTTAGGTCATAATGCGGGCATGCACCACCATGGATTTCACTTTTTTTTGTCATAGGGTAATACGCATATTTTTAAGGGTATGGTCCGAACATGGATTGCCAACGGTACCAATTACATATTCGTTGTTCATCCTTGCAATAGGGGTTTGCGTAATAAACGCTCTTTTTCGAGACTCTTCAGCACTTTGTTTTCCATCATGTATTGGAGCATCCTATGAACAAGACGGCCCATTGCTTACGCCTATTCCTGCTTTGCGGCTTTCTTCGCGGCTTGCCAATGATTGTAGCCCTCCCTTTTTTGCACGGCTGTTCTACCCCTTCTGGACCAGACGATAGCGGCGATGCTAATGACGAACTGCGCGCTGTTTCTATTAACCGACATGCGGAGTTTACGGCACCTGTTTCCGCTACTCCACTTTCGGATTCTGAAAACCAAAGTGGTTGGGTCATCCGAAATGATCTGAGCGATGAATTCGATGGTAGTACTCTGGACACGAGAAAGTGGTATGTAGCTGGAGCCCCCTATGTTTACAATGAATTGCCGATAGGGCTAACCGAGGATAGTGATGGTTCCTCCGCGGATTGGCTCGGCCGCGCGCCTTCGGTCTTTGATATGTCGAACTATTTTATAGCCGACGGGAAGTTGCATTTGCTGGTGGAGTGGGCGCCGGATTCCGAACTTTTTCCGGTATTGGATGAAGAGGGCGAGGAAATCATCGACGATGAATGTATGTGTCGTTATGAGAATTTCACCGTCGGCGGAATCATTTCAAAATCGAATATGAAATATGGCTATGCGGAAATTCGTTCGCGGGCGGCTCCGGTGACGGTGTCGAGTGCTTTCTGGATGATTGGCAACCATTTCGAAATTGATATTTTTGAGATGGTGGGGAAAGCGGGCGATGGCCCCGATGGCTCTGGGGACACCGCGCCACGCATCATGTCGACCACATTACACAACTGGGACATTGGTGGTATAGAGGACAACGGATATGGTGAGGACTATGCTCTGCAATGGAATGGTGCTGAGGATTTCCACGTTTATGGGGCACAATGGAACGAACAAGAGGTAATCTTTTATGCAGATGGTGCAGAAACTGGGCGCATCACGCAAGCGGAGGCGGGGGCCGTATGGAACGAAGATTACCTTCATGTGTGGGCAGACAATGAAGCGTTCCTTTGGGAAGGACTGCCATTGGCGTCAGAACTGCCTGTGAGCTTTGATATCGATTACATCCGTGTCTGGCAAAAACCCTAGATTGAGAGCCACTCATCATTGATCGCGAGTCACCTAAAGTGATTGGCGTACGCCTCTCAGTGACTCTTCTCTCTCCATCTCTTTAAGCCTGAATTGGGCACGATGTTCTGCCGGCAACTCGGCAAATATAGAATGGCGCAAGCCAAAGAGCTATTGCAGACGACGAATCCTTCGATGTATCGAATATCGCAACTCTGCGGTCTTAGGAACTAGCGATGTTTTGCCGAAACGTTCCGCCGTGAGCAGGGGACTTCGCCGCGTCGCTATCGCGATGGGGTAGAGACCGACTAGGTTGCCCAGATAGAGTTGAATTCTACCGAATAGTGCTATTTCAGCGAATCGGCTCTCGAGATCGACAAGCCCCATCGCCGCCGCCCAAGGTAAGACGTGCGCGGCGCGATGTTTTGACATGGCCTTGTAGCGGTCGCGGGCTAGCGGCTCTTCTTCGGGGCGGTCGGTTTTTAGATAGACCTCGGCCTGTAAAAACGGCACGATGGCCGAATGTGGATAGTTATCGGTGAGCGGGCGGAGGCGCTCTTCGGCGCTCGGAAAATCCTCGGCGAGCAGTGCGGTGGCGACATCGCGCAGCGCGGCATCGGAGCAATTGCGATCCTGGTCCAATGCGGCGGCGATGGTCTCGAGGCCGGCTTTGACCGCTTGCGGGCTTTCCCTTTCCAAGACATAGACGGCCGGATGGTCGTAGCCGATAAACGATGGTTCGGCAGCGTCGTCGCGGAAGGTTATGCCCAGCAGCGAAGGGTAGGTCTTGAAGCGGGCCATCACGCGATAGCCCAGCTCACCGGCCAGCAACCGCTGGTAAAAGGCGGTGGCGGTCGGTGTTAGATCGGGCACCGCGGCAAACTGCTGGGCGCGATTAACATCGACTAAGGCGATGTAGTCGAGGTCTTGCAGGCGGCCATCGAGCTAGTTGATGTCGGCGCGACAAGTGCTATAGCCGCGCGCTTCAAAAAGCGCGGTGATATTGAGTTGCCGAGTGGGATTGCGTGGACCGCGAATAAGAACGTTCAGCGAAAACGAAGTCGCTCTCGCCGCGCGTCAGCCCGGCAAAGCGGGTATAGAAGGCGAGCACTAGGGCGAACAGCAATAAGAAAAGACGGTAATTAAGGGGCATTAGCTATCATTTGCCAGGGTCGATCTTTGTTTTAAATTGGGCTGAACATAAAGTAAGTAATTTTCTCGTTAAAAGGAGGGATTGTGTCCGCAGTACCCGCCATTGCCGTTCGCGATCTGAGCAAGACCTACGAAGTGCCCGTGCGCGAAGGGGGTTTGGCCGCGGCGCTCAAAAGCCTGGTGCATCGCCAGACGCGCCAAGTTGAGGCGGTCAAGGAGATCAACTTTGAAGTGGCTCCCGGTGAGATCGTTGGTTTCCTCGGCCCGAATGGCGCCGGCAAGACCACCACGCTCAAAATGCTCTCGGGTCTTTTGTATCCTTCCGGCGGACAATGCCGGGTCTTGGGTTTCGAACCCTTTAAAAGACAGCGCGATTATCTGCGCCAGATTACGCTGGTGATGGGTAATCGCAACCAGCTGATCTGGGATATTCCGGTGCTCGATTCCTTTGAGCGCAATCGCGCGATTTACCGAATTGAGCGGACCGCGTACCAACGGACCGTGGACGAATTGACCGAACTATTGGATCTGGGGCCTCTCCTCGACAAGCCGGTGCGCAACCTCTCCTTGGGCGAACGGATGAAGTGCGAAGTCGCTGCCGCGCTACTGCACAAGCCGCAGATCTTATTTCTAGACGAACCGACCATCGGTCTCGATGTGACGATGCAGCGCCGGATTCGCTCTTTTTTGGCCGAATACAACCAACGCTATGGCGCAACCGTGCTCTTGACCAGCCACTATATGGCCGATGTCGAGGCTTTGTGTAAGCGGGTCGTAGTCATTCACCACGGCCAATTGCTCTTCGATGGCCAGTTGTCTGAGCTTGTGCAGCGCTTTTCACCGCACAAAACCATCGTCGTCGAGCTGGAGAACGAGGGCAGCGATCTCAGTGTCTATGGCGAGGTCGTCGATGGGGTCGATGGGCGGGTGTCGTTGCGGGTGCCGAAGGCCGAGACGGCACAGGTGACCGGCCGGCTATTGAGCGAGCAGGCGGTGCTCGACCTGACGGTGGAGGATCCGCCGATCGAGGACGTGATCGAACAGGTATTCGCCGGCGTATGACAGGCTTATTCGATATTTACACGACGCTTTTCCGCACCGACCTGGCGGTGCAATTCCAGTACCGGGCGGCGATGGTGATTTGGCTGATCGGCCGCGTTATCGAAGCACTGGTCTTCCTCTCGGTGTGGACGGCGGTGGCCGAATCGCAAGGTGGGCAGGTGGGCGGCTTCTCGGCCGGAGATTTCGCTGCCTATTATATCATCATGATGATGATGGGCCATCTGACCTTTACCTGGTTTATGTATGAATTCGAATTCCGGGTGCGATCGGGGTCCTTTTCGCCGCTCTTATTGCAACCCCTGCACCCGATCCACCGCGATATTGCCATGAATATCTCCTATAAGTTGCTGACCTTGGTGGTGATGTTGCCAACGATGTTTCTGATGGTCGGGCTTTTTGATCCGACCTTCAATACACCCACTTGGGCCGTCTGGGCCGCGGTACCGGTGGTGCTATTGGCCTTTCTGATGCGCTTTTTCGTTGAATGGGCGCTGGCATTGGTTGCGTTGTGGACTACGCGTACGGAGGCGGCCAACCAAGTGTATTTCGCGGCCCTGCTATTTTTTTCCGGCCAGATGGCGCCGCTGGCTTTGATGCCCGAGTGGGTGCAAAGCCTGTCTGCGCTATTGCCCTTTCGTTGGATGCTGGCTTTCCCGACCGAACTCTTGCTCGGCCGCTTGGAGCCCGAAGAGGTGCTGCAGGGCCTGGCTGCACAGGTGATTTGGTTGGGGTTGGCTTGGGGCATGATGGGCTTGGTGTGGTCGCGCGGCGTACGCCGTTACTCGGCGGTGGGCTCATGAGCTATTTGCGATTGTTATGGATTTTCTTGCGCATCGGCGTGATGAACGAGCTGGCCTATCGGGCCAACTTCTGGGTGCAATTGCTGCAGAGCCTAGTCAGTATGGGGGTCGCGCTGGCGGGCTTGGCGGTAATCTTTTCGCATACTGAGGAACTGGGCGGTTGGCAGCCGGCCGAGTTGGTTGCGTTATTGGGGGTTTTCTTTTTGATGAGCGGGCTGATCGGTGCGTTGGTACAGCCCTCGATGCAGCGCTTTATGGAGGATGTGCGCCAAGGCACGCTAGACTTTACGCTGACCAAACCGGAAGATTCGCAAGTGCTGGTGAGTATCAGCGAAGTGCGCGTGTGGAAATTCCTGGATGTGGTGCAGGGTGCGGCGTTGATCGGATGGGCTCTTGCTGAGATCGGGTTGCAAACCGGTTTTATGCATGCGGCTAGTTTTGCGATTACTCTAGTGGCTGGTGCGGCGATCGTCTACAGTTTTTGGCTGGTGCTGGCGACCTTCTCCTTTTGGTTTATCAAGGCGGAGAATATCCTGGTGATCTTTCAGGCCGTCTATAGCGCGGGCAAGTATCCGGTGGCGATCTATCCGCGTTGGCTCAAGATGGCGATGACCTTTTTGGTGCCGGTGGCCTTTGCGGTGACGGTGCCGTCGGAGGCGTTGCTGGGGCGCCTTTCGACGGAGGTGTTTTGGGGGGCATTGGTGATGGCGGTGGTGATGGTGGTGGGCGCGCGGGTGTTTTGGTTGTGGGGCGTGCGGCACTATTCGGGGGCTTCGGCGTAGGGCTGTGGGGCGGCGGTCTGTCCGGGAAAGCGTTCTGCGGGGGCAAATATTTCGCGCCTAGGTTGGTGGCTAGGCTACGTAGGGGAGGGGTATTTCACACAATAGAAAAGCGGCGTTACC
>JABHFS010000200.1 GCA_018672475.1 Gemmatimonadota bacterium
CGACCTAGACGCGCTGCGCGGCTTCGCGATGCTGCTCGGCATCGCCCTGCACGCCGGTCTGTCCTTCACGCCTTTATTCTGGCCGATCCAGGATACGCAGCAAAACGAACTCTTCGGCCTGTTCTGCGCGGCGATCCACGGCTTTCGCATGCCGCTGTTCTTTTTGCTCAGTGGCTTCTTCACCGCCATGCTCTGGCGCCAGCGCGGCCTGAAGTCATTGCTCTCACATCGTCTACGCCGCGTATTGCTGCCCTTGCTGCTCGGGCTGATTACCGTCGTGCCCGCCGTCAGCTTTATCAGCGGCATCGCGCTCACCTCGGGCACTGGTCTCGACGAGGCCGAAACTGCCAAGAACGACATCTGGACCGCTGCCGCCGCCGGCCAGCTCGACGAGATCAAACAATGCTTGGCCAACGGGGCCGATCTCGACGCGCTCGACTCAGCGTTCGGCACGACTCCGCTGGCCTGGGCGGCACTGCACGGCCAAACGGCAGCAGCCGAACTGCTGCTGCAACAAGGCGCCGAGGTCAACCGCCAAACCAGGGACGGCGGTACCGCCCTACACGCGGCCGCTTTTCTCGGACGCACAGAGACCGCGGCGCTACTGATCGAACACGGCGCCGATGCCCAGATCAGGAACACCAGCGGCATGACGCCCCGGCAAAGCTCAGCGGTGGATTGGGAGCTGACGCTATATATATTGGCTTTGCTAAAGATCGAATTCGATGAAGACGAGGCCAAAGCGGGGCGGCTCGAAATCGCCGATTTGCTCGGCGGCATCGAAAACCAGGGTGCCAATAGTGCCGCATCGCTGAGCGATCGACTCGTACAAATCACCTCAATGCCGATCTTCTCCAGCCCGGTCTTTCACCACCTGTGGTTTTTGTGGTTCCTCTGTTGGCTGGTCGTCGCCTTCACCGCCTATGCCGCCATCGCCGACCGTCTCGAATGGCAAGGGCCACACAAGTGGCTCGTATTATCGCCCGTCCGCTTCTTATGGCTAATCCCGCTGAGCATGGTCCCGCAGTGGTTTATGGGCTTGACGATGCCCGGTTTCGGCCCGGACACCTCCATCGGCATCCTGCCGATACCGCAAGTCTTGCTCTATTACGCAATCTTCTTCGGTTTCGGCGCGCTATACTTTGATTGCGACGACCGCCAAGCCACGCTCGGCAAATCGTGGCGGTGGATGTTGCCGCTGGGCTTATTCGTTGTCTTTCCTCTCGGGCTCGAATTTTCGCTCGGGTCCTTCGGCTTTCGCGAAGCATTGCTACCACCTTCCATGACCCGACCCTTTGCAGTCGCACTGCAAGTACTCTACGCCTGGATCATGGCCTTCGCCTGCATGGGCCTGTTCCGCACATTTTTTGTCGGCGAAAACAAAAGCATACGCTATATGTCCGACGCCTCGTACTGGCTCTACGTGGTGCATCTGCCCTTGGTCATGGGCGCGCAATGGGCCGTCCGCACCTGGCCGCTGTGGCCCATCGTGAAATTCACCCTAATTTGCCTTCTTGTTACCGGGTTCTTGTTACTGACCTACCAAACGATCGTTCGTTATTCCTGGCTGGGAAAATTGCTCAATGGCCCGCGAGCTCGACCAGAATAGTAGAGGCTATATTCCACGATAAAAGAAAATTAACCGGCGCATTAAACGTTTACACCTTCGTCGAGATGCAGAGCATAGTCGAAGCAACAAAGGGCGAGGGCGAGGTCTACAAGGCCGGCCTGCAAAGCCCATCACAGACCCAACGACGATGCATTATCTATAACTGCGAAGGCATACCGTTGCACGTCGAGTGGGATCCGGTCGTCGACAGCTAATTATATGCGCTTACCTGAGACGAATGCGACCTACTTCGCATAGAGTATCTTCTTGATTTCCCATAAGACATTGAACCGTCCGCTCGCCCGCAAAGGGTATTAAGGAAATCCAGCTATAAGAGCAATATCGGTATCCGAATATCTCTTCTCCCTCAAATGACGCTGGCCTTTACATCCCCCTCCCCATAGCGCAAATTCAGCATTCAAACAATGCGGGGACGGCCCTCTCGGCCTGTGCCCGCAGGAGAAATTGCATCTTCAAGCCCCGCGCCTAGGTGGCTCTTGCCCCGCGGCCTTGTGCACCTCCACCAGCCCACCTGGCCGCCTTGCCATTTTTTAGAGGCGATAGGCCGAAACCGCGGGGCAGGCGGCACCTTCTTGTGAAAGAAAACATGAGCATTCTCGACTCCTTCGCCCTCACCGACCGCAAGGCCCTAGTCACCGGCGCCGCCTCCGGCATCGGCCAATCCATCGCCATCGCGCTAGCCGAAGCCGGTGCCGATGTCGCTGTAGTCGACCGCGACCTCGCCGGTGCCAACGAGACCTGTCAGAGTATCGAGACCCTAGGACGCCAAAGCCTGGCCATTGCCGCCGATGTCACCCTTAAAAACGAAGTCGAAAACGCAGTCGACACCGTGCTCAGATCCTGGGGCCGGCTCGATATCGGCGTCAATAGCGCCGGCATCGCTATCCGCGGCCATATAGAAGACATCAGCGAAGCGGACTGGGACCGGGTCCTCGACATCGACCTCAAAGGCATCTTCCTCTGCTGCCAGGCCGAGGGCAAAATCATGCTACAACGAGGGGCCGGATCGATCGTCAATATCGTCTCGATATCGGCGCATATCGTCAACCGCCCGCAATTGCACGGCCATTACAATACCGCCAAAGCCGGCGCTTTCCAACTGACTCGGGTCTGCGCCGCCGAATGGGCCGGACGCGGGGTCCGCGTCAATTCCATCAGCCCCGGTCATACCCTGACACCGATGACCGCACACGCCGAAGACGAAACACAGGCGACCTGGCTTGCTAATAACCCGATGCGCCGCTTGGGTGCACCGGCCGATTATCAGGGTGCGGCCGTCTTCCTCGCCTCGGACGCCTCGGCCTATATGACCGGCCACGACCTGGTAATTGACGGCGGCTATACGCTCTGGTGAACACAAAGCTCGTCTTCATCGGCGGCCAAGCCGGCACCGGCAAAACCCACGTCGCCCACGCGCTCATCGCCCAACTCAACGGCTACTGCCTCGTCGATAAGGACACCTGCAGCCGCCTCTTCACCGAACGCCTGCTCGAAATCCTGCCGCACGCCGACCTGCCCGATGCACATACGGCAAAAGACGCGGCCAGCCGAGAATCGGCCGCTTATCTGCGCTATGTGCGCGATGTCGAATACGCATCGATGCTGGAAGTGGCCTTCGAGAATCTGCATGCAGGGCTCAACGTCCTGGCCGTCGCCCCCTTCGCACGAGAACTCGGCGACGAAGCGTGGATATCCTCCCTCGAAGACCGACTCGCTACCCTCGATGCCCAGTTGGCGATTATCTGGATTTACTGCGAACCTGCACTGGCCAGGATGCGCATTGAACGCCGTGCCGCCGCGCGCGATCGCTACAAGCTCGAACACTGGGGTGAATATCTCGCCGCCACCGACTATCACCCGGCAATCAACAGACCACATTTCACCTTGGCGACCGATTTCGAGCCTTTGCCTTTGACCCCGCTGCTCGCCTACCTGCAGGAACTAACACCGTGAATATTTGTCGAGGTTACGGCCTCGATTTATACTATTTCTCTACTAGTCTTACCTCGCCCCTCTCCCTCAGAAGCTACAATTCACCATGCTCACACGCTGCCCCTGGCTCGACGAAAGCAAAGCCGACTATGTCGCCTACCACGACGAGGAATGGGGCGTGCCCGTACACGACGACCGCACGCTCTTCGAATTCCTGATGCTTGAATCCGCGCAAGCCGGCCTCAGTTGGTATACCGTCCTGCGTAAAAGAGCCAACTACCGCCGCGCCTTCGCGCAGTTCGACCCGGCTAAGGTCGCCCGCTTCAGCGAGGCCAATATCGAAAAGTTATTGCAAGACCCCGGCATCATCCGCAACCACCTCAAGGTGCAAGCCGCCGTCAACAACGCGCAATGCTTCCTTCAAGTACAAGACGAATTCGGCAGCTTTGACGCCTATAGCTGGCGCTTCGTCGACGGCGAACCCGTCGTCAGCAAACTGCGCACGCACGCCGACTATCTAGCCACCAGCTCACAGTCCGACGCGTTCTGCAAGGACCTCAAGGCGCGCGGTTTCAAATTCGTCGGCTCGACCATCGTCTACGCATATATGCAGGCCACCGGCATGGTCAACGACCATTTGCTAACTTGCTTCCGCCGCAGTGAAATAATCAGCGCTGGGTAAACCGTGTATAAACGCGCCGTCCTATGGCTGGCCCCGCTTTTGGCCTTGACCCTTTACACCCATCTCGTCGGTCTAAACCGCGGCAGCAGCGACTTCGTGCCCGTAGGCCGGCAACAAAGCACCGCCTTCTATAATTTTCATCCCGACGAAGAAACCCTGATCCGCGCGGCACTGGACTTTACCGACCCCCTCGCCCCACCGCTAACCGCCTATGGCACCTTATCGCTCTACCTGCTCAAATTCGCGCTAATCGGGCATGCGCCCGTTGACCTCGACACTCCGCAAGACGCCGCGCTAATTTTCACTAAAGCCCGCGCCCTGTCCGCACTGATCTCGTTCAGCTCCTTGATCTTACTCTGGTGCATAGGCTGCCGTTGGTGGACTCCGCAGCCAACGGCGTTGGCGGTGTTGTTATTCGCTATGAGCCCGCTCGCCATTCAACAGGCCCATTTCTACACCGTCGACGGCCTCTTCACGCTCTGTAGCCTAGCGACCCTCTACACCATCTTGCGCGCCACTGGTTCAAATACCTGGCATCGCTACGCCCTCGTCGGCCTGCTGATCGGCTGCACCGGCGCAGTGCGTCTCAACGGTCTGTTGCTGGGGTTTATACTCTTGCTCGGCCATTTCACCCACACGCGAGACTTGCTTTCCAACAAGTTCGCCCCATTCAAACTACCAGCCCTTGCCGCCCTTATCGCCATCTTAAGCCTCGTCGCCTGGCAACCTTATCTCGTCAGCAACCCCGACCTCATCTGGCGCGCCGACTCACACGCCGACTTTGCTTTTTCGTTCGGTATCGCCCGCGGTACCGCGCTGCAAACCTGGACCCTGATCGACGTGCACACCCTGCCCTATGTGCACTATCTGACGACCCTACTGCCGCAAGCTGTTGGCTGGCCGCTCACCTTGGCCACATTGGCCGGACTACTGCATATCGCCTGGCGCGGTGACCGCGAGCCACGTCTGCTGCTGCTCTGGGTCGTCCTCTGTTTCTTGATCGTCGGTGGGCTGCACACCAAACCTATCCGCTATCTCTTTCCGCTCTTGCCCTTCTTGATGCTCTTCTTCGCAGACCTCTGCTACAAGCTGCAACCCCGCCTCGGTCTCGTATTAGCCGTCGTCGTCGCCCTCTCCACTACCGCCTACGGTCTAGCCTTCGCGCACATCTACACCAGCGAAGACAGCCGCATCCAAGCCGCCCGTTGGCTCGCCGAACATGCCCCCGCCAACGCGGTGATCGGCCTGGAGAAAGGCGCCTTCACCCTGCACAAACTGATTGACGGCACCCGTAGCGGCGATCTCAATATACTCACCTTGTTCTACACCGGTCCCTATATGCTCTGCGGCCAACGAGCCGACTACCTGCATCAGCGCACGCAACGCTTCGAGCATATCGCGCTGATCGATGTCAACCGCTATCGGCAATTCACCGCCGTACCCGAGCGCTATCCGGTCGCCGCTTCGTTTTATCACCAGCTCACCGCTGGCTCGCTCGGCTATGAGCAAGTCGCCCGCTTCAAACACTACCCCGTGCTTTTTGGCATCGACTACCACGACGACCATGCCGAGCCGTCCTTCCTCGGATATGACCACCCGACCGTGCTTGTCTTCGCCCGCCGCGACAACTTCGACCCGGCCTTCGCGCAATGGCAACGCCGGATCGCACAAGACCCGCATTGCCCCGACCGCGCCTTGCGCAACATCGCCGACGCGCTAAACAACAACGATCTGCCACGCGCCCGACGCCTAGTCGAAGACCATCTTGCAATTAGTCCGACCAGCCAACCTATCGCCCAGCTCCTAGCCGCCGAAACCTACCATAGACTCGACTTGCCAAAGCTCGCCGAGCAAGCCCGCAACACCTATACCCGACCGCTGGTCACCTCTTTGCGCAATAGCCCCACGCTACACCGAATTCCCGCCGCCAGCGCCGCATCACTCGTCGAACTGGGCTTGCCCGATCTCGCGCTCGCAATGCTCGCAGAAGGCGCCAGCGAAAGCGTTTTCTATCCTCTTGGCGCAATGTCCGATATGGCCGATAGCTATATCGCCGTGGCCCAGCGCCTGCTCACAAACCAACACCTGGACCACATGGAGCGGGTGCTCGAACTCTCTACCCAACTCTACGAAAAGCCCGCCGCCTACAATACCCTTGCCCGCAGCGCTTATTTTTATGAAAATTATACCCGCGCACGTGCTATGTGGCAGCGCTCACTCTCACTCGACCCAACCCAGAAAAATATCCGCCAGGCCCTCAACCAACTCACCACGGAGACTGTACCATGACCGCCAAGCCCCGCATCCTACTCACAGGCGCCGCCGGTAGAGTCGGCACCGCTCTCTGGCAAGGTTGGGAAGCACAAGACTGCTTCGACCTGACCCTCACCGACCGCCGCCCCATCGAAGGAGCCCGCTCGCCGAGCGAAATCGGCGAGATCGGCGACTACGCCTTTGTCGAAAAAATCTGCGCCGACCAGGACGTACTCGTACACCTCGCCTATATAAGCGCGGCCAATGTCGGCCAAGGCACGCTCGATCTCACCGACATCGGCGTCAGCATGCGCCTCTTTCACCGTGCGCACGCCGCCGGCATCACAAAGATCGTGCTCGCTAGCACCAACCATGTCACCGGCTGGAACGAGCACTTGAGCGATCCCCCGACCTTCTCGACCGCCGACCAGATTATGCCCGACGGCTGGTACGGCGCAATGAAGGGTATGGCCGAAGTCGCCGGCCGCAACCTCGTCAACACCGAGGACATGCGCTTTATCAGCATCCGCATCGGTTCTTTCACCGGAAAATCCGAGGTCGACAGTCTGCGCCTTTGCAGCACACTATTGACCCCCCGCGATGCCGTGCAGCTCTTCGGCCTCGCCGTCGAATACAACGGGCCGGAAAAATTCTTTATCACCTACGGCGCCTCCGACAATATCGACGGCGACTTCCGCGGCTTCCTCGACATCTCCGCCGGTATTGAAGAATTGGGTTACAAACCGCAAGACCATATCGCCGCCGAGCGCCACCGCTTTATATCTTAACGGCATGCTATAAAAAGCGCGCATTTGTGCAGAATATACAATGACAACTAAGATCGCTTTATCAATGAAGAAGGATCTTTAATTCACTTCACTCACATTCAATCGCGGATAAAACCTTAAACTTCTCCTTACTACCGTGAGCCCTTGGGATAATTCTCAGAGCGGCTTGCGACACTCCGATCTCACAGGATTGTGAAATCGGGGTATCGCCTCGGAGCCGAGCTGGGGCAGGCCGCGAACTCTAAGAGTGCAGCGACATGAGCGAAGATAATTCCCCTCAAGGGTGTCCACAGCACCTAGCACCGGGAGACCACCAATGAACCCCCACCTAAGCCACGCCACCACCCACCTAAACACCCTCTCCACCGAACACCCCCTACACACTGCTCTCGCCACCGCCCTCGCCACCTACACCGCGAATTCCGACCTCACAGCCACTTTCGTCCGCCTGCTGCCCGAGATCCTAACAACCAGCGCTAGTGATTTCGGCTTCCTCGCCGAAGTCGTCTACGCCACCCCCACCAAGCCCTACCTACACTCCCACGCCGTAGTCGACATCTACAAAAGCAACTACACCATCAATGACATCGTCAGCAATCTCAACTTCCACAACCTCGACACCCTCAACGGCGCCATTCTCACCTCCCAGGCCCCTGTCTTGAGCAACGACCCCGCCAGCGACCCGCGCTCTGGCGGCGTCCCAGCTGGCCATATGAAGTTATCGTGTTTCCTCGGTATCCCCTTTATCGTCGACGGCCAGCTCCTAGGTGCCTGCTCGATGGCCAACAAGCTCGGCGGCTACACCGACGCCGATATCGAAGACTGCGCACCCCTTGCGCAAATCGGCGGCCTGCTCATCGCCGCCGACCGCAGCTAGTCTATTGTAGAGCGGCAACCAATTAAGTATCTTGCCGAGCGACACGCACTGCTTCCCGGAGAAATCCCTATGCTCAGCAACGAGCAGTACCAGCACTTCCAGACTTTCGGTTTTATCGTCCTGCGCCAATTCTTCACCCTCGACGAAGTCAGCACACTACGCGCAGAATTCGAAAAGGGCCTCGACCTCGCCTACCGACACCGCCCCTTCGACGGCTCCGAGCGCCATTGGGTATCACAAATGGGGCCCGATACGCCCTTCTACGCCCACCTGCTCGAAGACCAGCGCTTCTGGTCGATCACCGCGCAACTCTATGGCGAGGACGCCTTCGCCACCGGCACCGATGCCAATCGCTATGTCGGCGACACCGGCTGGCACCCCGACCACCACGCCGATCCCAAAAAAGACTGCTACGGCGTCAAATACGCCTTCTACCTCGACCCCGTCGGCCCCAACACTGGCGCACTGCGACTGATACCCGGCTCACACCGCAATCCCCTGCACGAAGATCTGCGCGAAAACCTCAAATCGATGAACTTGGGGATCGAAGAAATTCCCTCGTATATCTGTACCTGCGAGCCGGTCGATGTCGTTGCCTTCGACATGCGCTGCTGGCACGCCAGCTCTGGCGGCAGCGAGGGCCGGCGCATGAGCACCTGCTGCTATTATAAAAACCCCGAGACCACCGAAGAAGAAGAAGCCGCGCGCAAACGCGCCGCCGGCAGCCGCGACGCTCCCGCACAATACCACCGCCCCGACGACCCGCTCTTCCACCCCGATTGGGTAGCCAATCCCCGCAACAGCGCCCTGCGTCGGGGTTGGATCGACCGATTAAAGGAGTTGGAATTCTTGGAATCTACCACCTGACCTACTGGAAACGACCTGAAAAATGACCGCAACCATCGAACTAAAGGTCAACGGGCAAAACCACCACCTCGACGTCGACCCCGATGCGCCGCTCCTACTGATCCTGCGCAACAACCTCGGGCTCAAAGCCGCCAAATTTGGCTGCGGCCTCGAACAGTGCGGCGCCTGCAAAATACTCGTTGACGGCCAGGCCGTGCCCTCCTGCGCCACCCCCCTATCCGCCGTCGCCAACGCCGATATCACCACCCTCGAAGGCCTGGGCACACCCGCCAACCTGCATCCTCTGCAACGCGCCTTTCTCGCCGAGCAGGCCGCGCAATGCGGCTATTGCACCGCCGGGCTGATTATCACCGCCAAAGCCCTGCTCGACAAGAACCTACAGCCCTCCCGCGCCGAAATCTGCGAAGCCCTAGACGCACACATCTGCCGCTGCGGCACCCACAACCGCATTATTTGCGCGATACAGCGCGCCGCAAGCGAGATGGCCCGATGAGCATCGACCCCCTCATTCGCTTCAGCACCGACGGCCACGTAACGCTGATGATCGCCCATGTCGAAATCGGCCAGGGCATCCTGACCGCCGTCGCGCAAATCGCCGCCGACGAACTAGATATCAACTTCACGCGCATTTTAGTCGAACGCGCCGACACCGAGCGCACGCCGACCGCCTCCTACACCTCCGGCAGTAATTCGATCCAAATCATCGGCTCGGCCTTTCGCCAAGCCGCCGCCGATGCACGCCATTTATTGCTGGCAAAGGCCGCCGCCGCATTACAAGCTCCCGTCGAAAGCCTGCGTCTCACCGACGGCACCATCACCGACGGCGAAAAAGAGACCACCTACTGGGCGCTGCAAGGCGATCAACTTTTTGGCGAAACCGAACTCGGCGTCGGCCAGCCAAAATCGTCCGAAGAATACACCCTTGTCGGCCAGCCCATACCTCGCCTCGACCTACCGGCCAAAATCGCCGGCACACCTTCGTTCGTGCACGACCTGTGCTTGCCTGATATGGTGCACGGCCGCGTCATCCGCCCGCCGACCTATGCTTCGACCTTAGAATCCATAGACGAAAATACCGCCGCATCGCTGCCCGGTGTGATCGCCGTAGTCCGCGATGGCTCCTTCTTGGGCGTGCTCGCCGAGCGCGAAGAGCAAGCTGAAAAGGCCGCCGAAGCTCTGCGCCAAAACGCGCGTTGGCACGTGCAACCCTTGCCCGCCTACGAAAGCCTCTACACCGACCTGCTCGCCAAAACCAGCCAAGACTTCCTCGTCGTCGACGGCGTGCCGCAAGACGGCCCGGTGCCGCCGATCGAAACACCCGCCAACGCGGTACAAACCCTCGAAGCGACTTATCGCAAACCCTATCACATGCACGCCGCTCTGGGGCCAGCCGCCGCCGCCGCCCTCTGGCAGGACGAGCACCTCAACGTCTGGAGCCACACCCAGGGTGTTTACCCATTGCGTGGCTCGCTCGCTTCCGCCCTCGATCTAGACGACAATCAAGTCCGCGTCCAGCACCTCGAAGGCCCCGGCTGTTACGGTCACAACGGCGCCGACGATGTGGCGCTTGACGCCGCGCTTCTAGCCCGCGCCCGGCCCGGCCGCCCCGTGTTACTCAAATGGTCGCGCGCCGACGAGCACGGCTGGGAGGCCTACGGCTCCGCGATGCTCGTCAAAACACAGGCCAGCCTCGACGAGCATGGGCAAATCTGCGACTGGAACCACGACGCCTGGAGCTACACACATTCGAGTAGGCCCAGACCAATGGCAGGCGCCTCCAACCTGCTCGCCGCCCGCTATCGCGAAAAGCCACTGCCGCCACCCACACCCAAACCCGGCAAGGGCTCCCACGGCGGCATCCACCGCAACGCCGACCCGCTCTATGCCTTCGCCCGTCGCCGCGTTGTCAAACACTTCGTGCCCGACTCCCCGCTGCACACCTCGGCGCTCAGGGGGCTAGGCGCTGTCGGCAATGTCTTCGCCATCGAATCCTTTATGGACGAATTGGCTACAGCCATAAAGGCAGACCCCATAGAATTCCGCTTGCGCCATCTCGACGACCCGCGCGCCCGCGCTGTGATCGAAGCCGCCGCACAAGAGGCCAACTGGCGTTCGGGCAGGCGCGGCAATGGCCAGGGGCGCGGCCAGGGCCTCGGCTTCGCGCAATACAAAAACGCCAAGTGTTATGTCGCCGTTGTCTTTGATGTCGAAGTAGACACCGCCAGCGGCCAGATCCATCTAACAAACACCGCCATCGCCGGCGACGCCGGCCAAATCATTAACCCCGACGGCCTGGCCAACCAGCTCGAGGGCGGCGTGCTGCAAGCCGCCAGTTGGACGCTCAAAGAACAAGTGCACTACGGCCCCGACGGCGTCACCAGCCGCGACTGGGACACCTACCCCGTCTTGCGTTTCGCAGAAATTCCCCCGGTCTCCGTCAAATTGCTCGACCAGCCCGGCGCGCCCAGCCTCGGCAGCGGCGAAGCCACGCAAGGGCCAACGCCCGCCGCCATCGCCAATGCCGTTTTCGACGCAGTCGGGGTGCGTTTGCGCGAGATGCCCTTTACACCAGAGCGCGTCAAAGCCGCGTTAACACAACCACAATAGCACCAATCACGGCGTTAAAAGCCGTACTCTATTTTTCAGGAGCGAACTCATGCCCTACGATCTTCCCCGCGCCACCTTGGGCCGCACCGGTCTCGAAGTCACCCGCTACGGCGTCGGCGGCGCCTATTGCGAAACGGTCGATGGCTACAAGGCCGCGCTCGATTGCGGCGTCAACTATGTCGATACCGCGCGCAGCTATCACGACGGCAAAGACGAGAAAGTGATCGGCCAGGCGATACAGGGCCGCCGTGACGAACTTATTCTGGCCAGCAAAACCTCCAAGCGCGACGCGGTAGGCGCCCGCCAAGAGTTGGAAACCTCGCTGCGCGAACTCAAAACCGACCATCTCGACATCTACCAAATCCACCACCTAAACACCGAAGAAGAACGCAACCAAGCACTCGGCCCCGGCGGCGCACTCGAAGCCGTGCAACAAGCGCGCGAAGAAGGACTGGTGCGTTTTATCGGCGTCACCGGACACGATTGGCCGCAAATAGCACAAGCCGTGCTCACCGGTCATTTCGACACCGTGCTCTGCTGGTATAATTGTGCGCTGAGAGAGGCAGAAGAAACCGTAATTCCCGCGGCGCAGGCCCACAATACTGGCGTGGTGATTATGAACGCCTCGCGCAACGAAAAGCTGCTCAAGGCCCCCAACGCGCCCGATCCGGTGCAGTTCTACCGCTACGTGCTCAGCAACGACGCCGTGGCCACTACGATTATGGGTTTGAGGAATGTGGATCTCTTTGAGGAAGTTGCGGCGGGACTATCGGAGCGGGTACAGATCACACAGCAAGAGAAAAGCGAGCTTGAGGCCTATGGAGCAGAACGGCGGGCGTCCGGCGACTTGAAATAAAAAATGATACGCCATTGAGCAAAAAACAAAACTCCGCGCTGCAACTGCTGCGCAGCCCATTCAAATGGCTCTTCTACAGCAATCTCGCCAACGCCATCGGCGTCGAGCTTCGGCTTATGGCCCAGTCATGGCTCATACTCGAACTGGGCGGCTCGCAGGTGTGGGTCGGTGCCGCCAACGGCCTGCGCATCATTCCGTTCTTCTTGGCTTCCCTGCTCGCCGGGCTGCTCATCGACCGCATCGGCGGTCGGACCATCCTGCTCTGGGATAGACTCGGTCTGCTGATTATCGCGGCAATCACGGCGATGATCGTACTCGCCGACGTGGTACAAGTTTGGCATGTCGTCGCCCTCTCCATCGCCTCGGGCGGGGTGATCGCCTTGGGTATGCCTTCTTCCAATACGCTCGTCACCGAACTGGTCCCGAGAGAAAAACTACATACCGCCAACTCGCTCAATGTCTTTACCTTCAGCATCGCCCGGGCCCTCGGGCCAATGGGCGGCGGTGTGCTGGTCGCCGCGATGGGGCTCTCCGCCCCGTGGCTCGCACTGGTCGCCTTCTACGCGATTGCCGCGCTCTGCACATTAGGGCTGCCGAAAGTGCAGATGGCGCCGATCGACGAGGCATCGGCCTGGAGCAGATTAGCCGAAGGAATCCACTACGTCCGCACCCACCCCATCATCAGCCGCATCACGCTGCTCGCCTTCTCGCTGCTCGTCGGCTCGACGATCATGCCGATCTGGCCGGTCTACGCACGCGACCGCTTCGACGTCGGCAGCAGCGGCTTTGGTTGGATGATGGGTGCATTCGCGCTCGGTCAGGGTATTTCGGCGCTGTATATAACGGGCAAGGGCAAATGGTCCCGCCAATCCGTGCCGATACTCTACGCCTCGACGATCTGGTCGGTGACCATGGTCGTCTTCGGCTTCTCCACGTCCTACCCGCTATCGTTGCTCGCGCTATTTTTTATGGGTACCGCTGTGCCCCCGTGGATGACCAGCCTGACCACCCTCTTGCAGACCAAGTCCGACAAAGCCATGCTCGGCCGGGTCATGGCGGTCTACGGCATGTCGATACAGGTCGGCATGTTCGGCTGGTTTATCGGCGCTTGGCTGGGGGAAATCATCGGCAACGACTGGATGCTGTTGATCACTGGCACTACATTCGCCCTACTGCACTTTGCGCTAATCCTTACCAGCAAAGAACTGAGGCAAGCATGAATAGCGAACAACTGCGATTCTTCAAAAACTTCGGCTATATCCTCCTGCCGCAACACCTAAACGCCGACGCCCTCGCGCAACTCGCCCGCGACCACGAGGACGCGCTCACCGCGCAATACCCCGCCGAACGCAACGACGGATCCGAGCGCCTGTGGACCCGCATGACCGACGAATCCACGCCCTTCGCCGCCGCCCTCATGGAAGACCCGTGCTTCTTAGGCCCCGCCCAACAGATCTGCGGCGACGACGTGTTGGGCATCGGCGTCGATATCAACCGCTATGTCAGCACCACCACCTGGCACCCCGACACCGGTGACGCAAACCAGATCGCCTGCAAATTCATCTTCTACCTCGACGCGCTCGGTGCCGATTCCGGCGCGCTGCGCATCATCCCCGGCTCGCACCTATTGCGTGGCGCCGAGCGCGACACCTTCGCCAAAGCCATTCGGGATACACCGCTCACCAACGTACCCTGCCAGGCCATCGCCACCGAACCGGGCGATGTCATCGCCTTCGACATCCGTACCTGGCACGCCTCGCACGGCGGCAGCGACAACCGCCGCGCCTGGAACCTCGACTATTTCGCCAACCCGCAATCGCCCGAAGAAATCGAAAGCATCCGCGCCTTGGGCTTAGGCCACGCCGGCTCGATTAAGGATTTCAAAACCCGGCGCCAATACAACTACTCCCGCAACTGGCTCGACAATCCGCAACAAAGCCCAATCCGCCAGCGCTGGATCGACCGCTTCGAGAAAATCGACTACCTCGACCAGCCCGGCGTCGGCGAACCGGCCAGGGCATAACCCACACAGGCCACCCTACCCCCGCGACGGCTCCCCGCGTTCCTCCCGCGCCTTGCGCGACAGCTCCGGCAAGTGGTCCTCATTGGCCAGAGCCTGCTCCAGATGCCGCATCCGCCCCGGCCCCGCGCCCTTGACCATTGCCTCGCCGTAGACCGAATCTACCTGGAAGCGCGCGAAGTTGCTCACCTCCTCCCGCATCAGCGGCAACTGCTCTTCTTTATGCCGCACCGTGCAGTTGAGCGTAAACATCCGCCGTCGCGTACCGCCCCCCCAAGCGCTGTGTTTGGTGCCCTGATTAAAAACCACCACATCGCCCGGTTGGGTCTCTAAGGCCATCGCCGGCACCTCAGCCCCGCCGACGCCCCATTTTTCCTCCGACTCGCCCGCCATCGCCTGCACTTGCTCGGCATACCCCTCGCCATAGCGATGGCTGCCCGGGATCACCCGAATCGCGCCCGTTTCGCTGGTCAGCGGATCGAGATAGAGCGCCATCTTGTAATAGACGATCGACCGCGGCCAGCCCCCATCCGAATGCCAACTCGTATCGCCGACATAATAGTTGCCGTCGCTGCCCAAATACTGAAAGTCATCGCCGAGCAGACTGGAGAACACCCCATTAACACGGGGGTCGTCGAGCAGGCCAGACAGATATGCGCTCTGATCCATAAAGGGCACAATACACGAACGCGCCGTGCCGTCGTGCGGTTTGCCACCGTGACCGCCGCCGTAATCATCCCATACGGCTTCGAACGCCGCGATCACCTCGTCGATACAGTCGTCGAGCAAACCGGGCAGGCTCAAATAGCCGAAGGTCTGCATAAAGGCCAACTGTTGCGGGCTGAGTTGCAATTTTTCCATATGTATTTCCCCCTTTGTGGGCCCGGGCCCTGTTTGCGTATTATATAGCCTCATTCGCATCGCACAACAAGCCTTACCGGAGCCTTTATGAGTACAGACCGTGTCCCATTCGGCCAAACCGACCTCCAGGTCTCGCGCCTGTGCCAAGGCACCGCTTTCCGCCATCTGCCGCGCGCCGACAGCCCCGAGGGCCTTGCCGTCCTGCACCATTGCCTCGACCAGGGCGTCAACTTCTTCGACTCGGCGCAGGCCTATGGTTGGGGCGGCGGCGAAAAAGTCTTGGCCCGGGCTATCGCCGGTCGCCGCGACGAAGTCGTTATCTGCACCAAGATCCCCACCTGCCTCGTGCCGCGAGGCGAAAACGAACCCGGCGAGCCCGTGCACTACACCCGCGCCCATCTGACCGATCGTCTTGAAGAAAGCCTGCGCCGCCTGAGCACCGACTATGTAGATCTCTACTTGCTGCACCACCGCGACCCCGACACGCCCCCGGCAGCCATTGCCGAGGTCATGCAGGATCTAGTACAAGCGGGCAAGATCCGCTACTGGGGCGTGTCTAACCACACAGCCGTCGAAGTCGCAAATTTTCTCGAGACTGCGCCCATCGCCGGCGTCGAAGATTATTACAATATCGCCGGTAGCCATTGCGACGAGTCGGGTCGTTCGCGCGTAACCATCTATGAAGAGGAAATGATGCCCCTGCTCAAACGCGCAGGCTTGGGCTGCATGGCCTTTAGCCCGATGGACACCGGCCTGCTCGCCCCACAAACACCCGCAGCACCCGCGCTCGCGCAACTAGCCACCGCCATCGATCGGGTCGCCGCCGATCTCGACACCTCCCGCGCCGCGGTCTGCGTCGCCTGGGTATTGCACCAAGGCCTGACCGCGGTACTCGCCGGCTCGGAGAGCATCGCGCACGTCGACGAGAATTTGGCGGGCACTCGGCTAACTCTGCCCGACGACGCGCTCGCCGCACTCGACCAGGCGCGAGGGATCTATCGTCGCAGCCAATAATTAGCTCTGCGCTAGATCAATACGAGCGCATATTCGAGTTGGCATCGAGCCACACCAATGCGACGCTCTGCTGTCAGAGCTGTGTAGTTGAAATGGGTTATACCTGCGTCAGAAAACTGCCCACACGTCCGGTTATATAATCCACCACCAGCCATCCCCCTGCCCCTACGATTTCTCCTAGGATCAAACCGAGAAAAAACGGGCGCAAGCTCTTATACAACTTAGGACCGCCATAGCGCAAAATCAGCAGCTTCAGCCACCAGGCCAGAAAAGCACTGGCAAAGATATGTCCTGTTTTCCAATTGGCGCTGATAGTGTAGCCCAGCGGATGGAGGGGCCACCATAGGAAATGGTGTCGGGCCGACATCAGCAAGGCCATCGCGGCCCCTCCGATAGCCATAAACAGCCAGGCATCAAATCGAGGACCGGACAGTTCCCCAGCGATACGCGGAGCCATATCCCTCGGGCCAAAGGTCGGAGCCTGCCCGACAAAAAAGAGCGGATTCAGGTTTATGCCTCCGTGTTTGTAGGCCAGGACCAATGTCATATACGAAGAGCCCGCGATGCTGACCAGGATGGCGATGATCACGGCCCAGAATAGGCGACGCCTAGACCCAATGATGAGTTCACTCATCTTTAGCCCGTTGGCAACCGACGACATGACAAACGAACGGATCTCCGAATGCCAGCCATAGGAAAAACCCAGGGCCACCAGGCCAGATGCTCCCAGGGACGAAGAGCCGGCCACGGAAATCACAAAGGTCGAAGTCATCAGAGGAGGCCGCATGGCCGGGATGCCGCCTTCGGCCACCACCCGAGTCAGGCCCAGGAACAGGATCATAGACCCGAAGACAAACAACAAAGCCGTTGGGAACGTAAGCCCGATCATCCACAGCCCAAATGTCACCATACATAGACCGAGCAACAGCCCAAAGACCGCCTGCCGATAGGACAGTATTTCGCCGCTATCATCTACGTCGGGGTCACCGCGGAAAGCTTTTCTAAACACATCTTTCAAGTGGCTGCGGGCAACCCATAACCCGAAGAGCACAAAAACTATCATCGACCCCATGCCCTGATGGGCCAAATAGGGTTCGATTGAATAGAGATCTATCCGCTCCGTGCTCTGCAGACCGACGACATTGAAGATGCCTCGCTGAAGAGTGGTGAGGATATAGAATACCCAGATCGAAGCGGTGATATCGAGATTGACAAAATAGAAAAATCCGGTCCAGGGCAGGTTTAACGAAAAATTCAGATTAACGGTGTCCCGGAACATAGGAATAATGAAGGACTTGGTAATCTGCGGGATGGATGGAAAGTAAAAATGCAACCCATTGATACCGAGCAGGATAAACGAAATCGAAAAACCCAACCACATGATTTTGCTGGTAAAGAACGACTTACCGATAAACCCACCTGGCTCTTTCTGGATTAGCTCCATGGGTACTTGCACCAGGGGATAAACCAGCTTTTCACGATCCGACCACTGTTTGCGCAGGATAACCATGGCGCATATCATGACCACGCTGAGCGCGAGGAAGAATCCGTACCAGTAACTCAGCGGCAACATCCAAGCTGTCCAGGGTATGGCGACGCCCTCCGGTAGCCCTTCAAAAAAGTAGCGCGCCACATTTTCGCCTCGGGGTATCATCCATTCGGGGATATACTGGTTATACAGATCGTCCCAGTTGTTCTCCGGTGTGGCGTAATAGGTCGAGCCCAACAGGCAGGGAATCATAAATTGCGTGAAGCCCATGCCCGGAATGCAGCAGGCCACCACCAGCATAATATAAATCGTAATTAACTCGGATCGGGTTAGCGCCAGAGATCGGCGAATAAAGTAGATCAACCCCCCGGCTAACACGACAAAAAAGAAAAAGAACAGGGCGGCCGGCGTACTAAAATTCAGCGTCAGATATGAGCCGAGGATAATATTAGTGGCATAGGCGTCGAGGGCATTGAGCCAAAACGCCAGCACGGTGCCGATCAGTATGCCGCGGACGGGGACGCCTTCTAGATCGCGCTCACTCTCCTGGTTTACTGACACGCAAAGCCTTTCTTAAACATTCCTACAAAACACAGCAGAAAAATCACTTTGTCCTCACCAACCGCGCCCCAAGCGCACTATAGCGGAAAGAAGGATCGTAGCTGAAACGCTTGGCCGAGCGCATATTTCGAGCCCGGTTGACAAAGCCGCCACCGCGCATAACCCGGGCTGAGCCCGTAGCGACTCCAGTGGGATCTATTACTATGAGACTCGCGTAGGTGTCTCCGTACCAGTCCTGTACCCACTCCCACACATTGCCGTACATATCGTATAAACCCCAAGGGTTCGGCAGCTTGGTGCCCACCGGCTGTGCAAACGGCAATCCCGCTTTATGAGTATTCCCAACATACCAGGCATAATCGCCCAATGGACTGTCGTCATCCCCGTAAGAGCGCCGCGTCGTGCTTCCGGCCCGACAGGCGTACTCCCACTCGGCTTCCGTCGGCAGGCGATACAACGACTCTGCGGCGACTTCGTTCAAACGCCGGAGGAATTCCTCCATAGCCGTCCACGAAATGTAGACTGCTGGATGATTCGGCTTTTTTTCTACGTGTTTCTTTCCAGTCCATGGTGCAGTTCCCATCACCGCGATCCACTGCGCCTGCGTTATTTCAAATTTCCCCAGGTAAAAGCCTTTGCTGATGGTGACTTCGTGTTGTGGGTCTTCCCATTCGCCTCGATTGGGCTCCGAACTCGTCGAACCCATTAAAAAGCTACCTGGTTTGATCCAGACAAAATCCATCATGGTACCCCCGTGCAGGTCCACAGTGATATGCCCGTCAGGCGTTGAGGGCTTTGCGCCACCGGCTGCGATCAGATCGCCATCGGCCCCCAAGGTGGCGAGAATAATTCCAACCATGATGACAGTGGGAATCGATGTTTTCAAATAGCGTCTCATGAAAAAATAGCTTTATGCCTGGACTATCTGGGAAATGGTTGAAACTATGATTCGCGATCTTGCTCGCGTCGTCTTTCTTGCACACGCAAATAGGAACTTTATATTAAACCCGTCTTAGGACGTGTTCTGCAGTAGCCGCCGCACACACCACCCAGATGCCACCGGCACAGGGATAGACTTATGACTTTTGCATTCTCTACATTTTTTTTCCGTAGAGCAGTTGCCTGCTTGGTATTTTCATTGCTGCTGCCGGCGCAGGTTCGGTCACAATTCAGCGATCAGACGAAGGCGGCTGGCATCACCTTCGAATACGTCGCGGGCGGGCTGGAGAAAAGGCATATTGTCGAAACCTCTGGCGGCGGTGCGGCTTTCTTCGACTACGACAATGACGGCGACCTCGATCTATATGCCGTCAACGGCGCTACCGTCGATACTTATCAAAGTAAATCTGGCCCCGGCAATGCCCTTTACCGCAACAACGGCAAGGGCAATTTTGCCGACATTGCCGCCCCGGCCGGTGTAGACGACAGCAGTTGGGGCATGGGTTGTACTGTCGGAGACATAGACGGCGACGGATACCGCGATCTCTATGTGACGAATTATGGCCCCAATGTCCTCTACCACAATCAGGGCGGCAGCACCTTTGCCAACATTGCAGTCTCAGCCGGCGTAGCGGCAGCCGATTATAGCGCCAGCGCTGCTTTCTTCGACTACGACAACGACGGCGATCTCGACCTATACGTCACTACGTATCTGGTCTACGACATCGAATCGCCCCCGGACAGGATATGCACTTATGGAGGATCCCAGATCTACTGCGGGCCCCAGGGGTTGCCCGGTGCTGGGGATGTGCTCTATCGCAACGACGGCAACAAGGCCTTCACCGACGTCACTCGCGCTACCGGCATCTCCTGGGCCAATCGCTATTACGGGCTGGGGGTATTGCCTGCAGACTTCGATAATGATGGCGATACCGACCTCTTTGTCGCCAACGATGCAACACCCAATCTTATCTTTCAAAACAACGGCAATGGCACGTTCAGCGAAATAGGACTTATAGCGGGCGTTGCCTACAATACCAGCGGCGAAGAAGAGGCTGGCATGGGAGTCGACGCCGGTGATTACGACAACGACGGCGACCTAGACCTGTACGTCACGCATTTTTTCCGCGAGAGCAACACCTTCTACCGCAACAATGGGCTGGGCCGATTCGACGATATCACGGCCCAAGCCGGCCTCGAAAATCCCACACTCGCAAAGCTGGGCTGGGGCACTCAGTTTTTTGATTACGACAACGACGCCGACCTAGATCTTTTTGTCGCCAATGGCCACGTTTATCCCCAAGTCGATCTAGCGCGAATGGGCACTTCCTACAACCAGCACAACCAGCTTTTTCGCAATGACGGGGCGGATAAACTAGTCGACGTATCGGCGGCGGCTGGCTCGGGAATGGCCGTCAAGAAAGTGAGTCGCGGCGCCAGTTTCGGCGATTACGACAACGATGGCGATATCGATGTATTCGTCATCAACCTGGACGACTCAGCGACCTTGCTGCGAAACGACTTGGCCAGCTCGCACAATTGGCTCGTCGTCCAGCTCTTCGGCCAAAATGTCGCAGCAGCCAAGATCCGGCTATCGGCCGCCGGTCAGTCGCAATGGCGAACGGTCAATGGCGCTTCCAGCTACCTTTCTTATAACGACACCCGCGCCTACTTTGGGTTGGGCGTCGAGACTGCAGCAGACCTAGTGGTAATCAACTGGCCGGACGGAACGAGCCAGACCGTGCCAGCAGTGCCTGCTAATAAGCTATTGGTCGTTCATCAAAATGGCGCTCATGCCGTCTTGGAGTTGGGGGCCAATCCCTACAAACAAGCGCACTAGCCATTACCCAAGGCGACGTTGAGCTGATCCTCCAAAATGTGAATATCTGATCGATATTTATCCCGCAATTCTTCCATATATGAGTTAAACGCCTGCCGGTCTTTTATTTTTTTAACGTGCGATCGGACTCTCCAATTGGCCTCTGCAAAGGACTCCCTTTTGCGTCCTTTGGACAGGGGCTTGAATATAGAAAACCCCTCATCTACCGCGACTGGACCGGTGAGCGCGCCGATTTCAGCGACCGCCACAGCTTCTACCAAACCACCGAATTGTAATTTTTCGTACAGGTGAATGTGAAATCGGCCCTCTTCATCGCGATGATCCTTGGAGCGAATAGAATGTTGCCTGGCCAAGTCCCCGAACTCTGACCCAGCTTTAATCTCTTCCTGCAAGCGCAATGCCTCTGCTTTGGTTTCCACGAGAATTTCCTGTATCTCGATATGTTCCGGATGCATGTACTTGTTGGGATGATCGTCGTAAAATTTACGCACCTCGTCGTCCGTAAGAGACACTCTCGCCTTCAACACCGCTTGTCTGATCTCCCCAATCAAAAGCTGTCGTCGCTGGTCTTCGAGCCACGCCGCGATTTCCCGTTCTCGATCGATGCCATCATGAAGAGCGGCTTCCATGATCATTATGTTGGCAACGACATTGCGTTCGGCAAAAGAGATTGCCTGCTCGCGGTCTGTGATATTCGCCAGCGGGTTGCCTTTGAGGTCGCCGGCCAAATCGACGAAATCGCCCGTTGTTATCACACCATTGTCATATCTGTAGAGGGTGATATTACGTTCATCCTCTGTCGTAATAGATTCGTCGCGGTTTAACTTTTCAACTAAAGAATCAAAGCCATTTCGATCGATTTCAAGGCGAAATTTCACCCTTAGCTCTGCGACCAAAGCGGTGTTTGCATCTCTAAATTTCATTCTCTTGAATTCGTTCGCTATTTTCATTCTCTGTTGTGGATTGAGCTCAATTGGTGCTTCATCGAGTATTTTGAAGATCGCGAAGCGATCATTTAACTCTATTGGTTCGGTGATTTGGCCGACCCTCAGCGAGTATAATTTATCCTGCAGAATGGGAATCATTTGATCTCTGGTAGTGTATCCCATATCGCCGCCTTTGGCCGCTGTTTTTTTATTTATCGAGAGTCGTTTGGCGACCTGGGCGAAGTCTTCCCCTTCTCTAATCGCCTTGACCACGGCTTCTGCTTGGACCCTGTCGGCAAGCAATATATCTGCTAATCTGACCGCCCGAGCAAAGCCCTTTTCTCGCACGTACTCGACTATTTCGCTTTCTTCTATTTCTGCTAATTTTAGCTCTCTTTGTTGGTACGTTCTGACGAGCTTTGCTCTTCTGTTTTTGTTTGTCTTTTTGATATAACTAAGGCTTTTGTCGATGTCTCCACTTTGGGCCTCTAATAGCAGGAGTTCCATATCGATCATCGTCCGTAGATAATCCCGACCTTGTTCTACTGCGTTCTCCTTGCCCTCTGCGGACCGCTCGGCAATGTATTGGTGCAACTGCTTTGCCGTTATCTTCGTTGCTCCCACCCGAGCGACTTCCAGCGCTTCCTTTTCTTCGGCGGAACTCAGACACACGGTCATAAGCAAAATAGGCAAAAGGACCGTAGGGAAACGTAGAAATTTTATCAATTGCTGCATCATCAGACCTAGCCTCTACATTTTGATTGATTTAAATAGCTTCTAATTCAAACCGGCATATACTGTGGCAAAGGCAACTCTACCCGTTTCACTCTCATTGCCGATAGACTTACGGGTGAGCCTGAAACCCATCTGAGTTGTCAGGCCATAGCCCAGGTAATTCGTGGCATTGGTAAATTGCACTGCACACACAATTTCAGAAAAATCGTCTCGCAACCCCTCTCGAACAGCGACATCCGCGTCTCTGAGCTGTCGGAAGATCGTATATTCCACCCCGGCTTCCATTGAGGATGTGCTGAGCCAGGGCCAACGCGTCTGCAAAGAGAATAGCAGGATATCTTCTCTGCGTTCAGGCTCGGACTTAAGTGCTGGAGACTCAATTCGCAACTCGTTTTTTATCTTTGGTTGGATGTCGACATTCGAAATTTTAAAAATGTAGTCCGCTTTATTAATCAGCCCAAAAAAGACGAAATCCTCTCGCAAATCGGGTTGTCTTTTCCTTTGATGCCATAAGTCATACTTGAATTTACTGACGATTTTCAGATTCTCTATTTTGCTATAGTCGAAGCTTATAAAGGACGAATTTATCCAGGTATCTTGAGCGGCCAATGGATCAATCGTAGGCACAGTGCGTCTTTCAAATTCATCCCACTGGCGAAGGTTATTCTCGATATTATCCGCGGATAACTTGAAATTCTCAAAGAATCTCAGTTTGCCTATCCCTGGGAAATCTTTCTCCAAAGAAAGCAGCACGTAGTTGGTGATATTCTCCCCGGCGCCAGCAATAAGCCTTTCATCGGTGCGGCCGGCTATCACCCTCATTCCCGGGACAATATTGACGCCCGTATAGGCATTGTATCCCCGGTGATCCCTGCCGTATGGATAATCCGCTTCATCGTCGTTCTCGAATCGATCCACCCAAAGGTTGTTGTTCATATCTATGCCAAATAGATACTCCGGCCGATCGGTGGCATACCTGAGAAAGGGCTCGTCATAGTCGGGTACTAGATTCGGCAGGTCTTCGCTGTCGTTCTGGTTGAAATCGGATATGAAATCGAAGTTTTCATCCAGCCCGGGGAATACGTTCAGGTCTATATTTTCGAATATTCTCTGCCAATCGGGATAGCGGTCTTGGTCGTCGTTGTCGTCGACAAATTCATAATAAAATTGGGTCCGGTTTTCATAATCTATATTGACCTCTCCCCTTGCGAGGATCGAGCTCGTATTGTAGTTGTGATCCATGCTATAAGCCTCTCCGAAGAAAAACCACGGATTGGCAATTTTCGATAGATTCATCATCCACCCGTCTCCTTCGTCCGAAGCCGACAAGTGTTTTATCTGCTGTCTATTGGGGTATTTCCTATAACTGACGCTGCGGTCGTATTCTCCGTAAAAATCGAATCCCAAAATGCTATTCGCCTCCAGTGTCATACCATATATCTCGGTAGCAGTAGGCAAACCATAAGGAATCTTGAGGACCTTCAGATTCGATCCGTCCTTGACGTTTTGATCGGCTCTGGCAGCCAGCAAAAAAACATTATTTCTCTGAGCGTTTGTCTGGCGGTCTGAAGACACTTCAACTCGGTAGTCATTGGCGACTACGAGTTCGAAAGTCACCTTTCTTATCTCGGACGGATCGGGGCCCGAATACGAGCCAACGGAAAAGTCATATACCAATTCTATCTGTTCGGAGCCATTGGCCTCCCAGAATCCCTGGCGTTGAAAGCCGCCTTGAGGAGAAGGTATCAATCCGGTTTCGCTGGCCCGCACCACTTCACTTACCGACGACAATTCACCGCTTGGACCAATGGTTTCAATCTCGGCTTCTATGATCATATCCCAGGCAAAAAGGGTAGCCCCGCCTTCATTGTCCTCGGGCGAATCGTCTGTAAGACGCACAAATAATTTGCTGATGTTTTCGGCATTTTGACTCGAGGTAATCGAACCGCTTCTCGGACTGCCCTCAAAAGCATCCAGCAGCTGAAAAGAATTGTGGGCGCTGACGTAATTGGCACCGACTTTTATATAATCACCCACCTGGGCGGTTGCCCGGCCACCGGTCAAAGTCGTCAGGCTCGTCGTCTGATTGACACTGGGGTTGCGCGGACCGGCACCGCCGGGGGAACTGATGCGGGAAAGTATCGTCGTCACTTCATATTTATCGGACTGATAGTCCACCTGAATGCCATCGAAGGCCGGTTTCGAAAAGGTCATCGGGGTCAGCGTCGTTCTTATTTCACTGCCTATGGTTATGGCCAGGTTATGCTGCCCCTTTTGATCGGAGGATATAATCAGATTGGAGAAGAAGTTGCGAAATTTCTCGGTCTTGAATAAGTTGCTTCCCCCCTGTTCTGGCTGGGTCTGGCTCCAATCGTAGATCAACCAGCCCTTGGTGATAAAAGAACCGTAGATATCGTAAAAATAATCACCTTCTAAAGCCGTATTGACATATCGTTTATATTGGTCCCTGGCATAGTTGGTATACTCCGACTGTTGCCACTGATATTCATTGTAGAGCTCTTGCGGCACGTACCATTTTTTGACCGCCGGATCCAAGGCGCCAAACAGGACGCCAGGACCAGTTGGCGCAAAGGTAAGTTCGCCGCCTCGGCGCACCCCTTTTATGCGATTCGGATCAACACCCTGAGCTTCTAAAGCAGTGCCGAAAATCAATATTTCTGAGAGTACGGTGCCAATTATAGCACTCGCGCTAATACAGCGTCTTAGAAATCGTCCAAAAATTTGACCGCTCATCATGGGAATTCCACCCTGGCTTTTTTATTTAATTGGTTAATAGACAGCCCGTAAGTAAAAAGAGGGGAAGTGCGAATAATCAATAGGCGACAGGTACGATTTTCGTCTTGCTCTCCGCACCGGAATCTGCATCGATCTCAATGCGCAGCAAATAGATCCCCGGCGCTACTTTTGCACCACTAGCGTCCGTCCCGTCCCATGTTTTTCGATACCTGCCACTAGAATTCAGACCAGAATAGATCACCTTCCTGACTCTGCCGGTAAGATCGTATACTGCTACGAAAATCTGCGCTTGATCGATTAAATTAACTATATCGTAGGTAATCTGTAGTTCGTCGTTTATGCCGTCGCCATTAGGCGTAAAGGGAGCGGGAGCTACGGTGAAAGAATGGATCAGATCTTTGCCCACCCGGATAGTGACGGAAAGGTCGTTGCCTCGCGCTAACGAATCTGCTGCGGCGTCTCCCTCCGTAATCGCCTGCGGCAAGTTCTCCGGCTGCTGGCTGTCGGTTACCCTGCCGGCGAAAAACGTATTGTAGCGCAAAGCCACATTTTCGAAAGCCACTCTCAGGGTTTGATTGCCGGTGACCCTGGGGAAACTGATTTCTACTCCGCCACTGATATCCGTTTTTTCCCATGCCACTTCCGTTCCGTCTATTTGCACAGACCGGACTATTTCTACTGGTGCCAGAGTCTCTATTGCCAGGCGGTCGAAACCGCGGCTATTGAATGTTTTAACCGTATAGGTCAATAGAGTATTTTGACCGATCAGGGCGCTTTGCGGCCAGATTTCACCCACTAGCGAGTCAGCAAGAGCTGGTGCAACCTCAAAAGCAATGGAATCAACCGTTGCCGCGGAAAGAATCTCACTGGTTTCCAATTGGAATCGGAATTGCGAATAACGACGTGGTGCCGGCGATACGATATCGCTGCGCACACCGGCAGGGTAGGGGGCAGACCAAGCACTCCAGGCCAGCGAATCACCGGGGTCCGGCGTGCTGCCGCTGCGGGTCGACAGGGTAACGCCGGTTTTGCTCTGTTCTCCAATGCTGCCCTTAGCCCATGTAATGCCGCCAAAAACCGCAGGCTGCCCATGATCGAATATCTTTGATGTATACGACGCCGATGAGGCAAAGCCTGCGCCGAAGACTTGGAATTCGTCAATCTCCCACTCCCCTCGCACCAATTGACGGACCTCGATAAAACGGACGAACTGCAGTGGAACATCCAAATCAACAATGGGTTCGAGGTTGCGCTCCACATTTTTGAAGACCTTGAAATCCGGCGTTCCGGCTAGCGTTTTCTGCTCCTCACTACCATCATTCAGCAACAACTCGTAGCCTTGCAGGAAAAATTCTTCAAAGCCTTTTCTTGGGAAAAATCTAATCCTGTTCACCCCAAGACGTTCGCCCAGGTCTATTCTGAAGATGATACCTGTCGCCGAAACGCCCTTCACCTCAAAAGCCTTAGTTGAATCGCCGTTGACCATATTTTTCAATAAGCCCTCTAGATTACTTCGCGATATTTCGAGCACAATTCTCGCGTTGGGCGAGGTGACAGTGCCCCCTCTTTCGATGATCTTGAGCGCGATATTGTCTTCGGGACCGGTTTGCGCCGGCTGTATTTGGCCTGGATTGCTCGTAAAATCAATGACCGATATATCGGAGTGCTGGCCATCCCACTCGAGAGTGCCCGGACCACCGCCGATAGCAATAATTTCCCCATAAGCCGGAGCAAAGAAGAGCGCCAATAATGACAGGCTAAGTAACCAGTGCCCATTCAACCTAAAGCTCTCCTGAATTGTTTTTAAATCAATATGTGACATGTACCAAACGGTTGACAGAGGTGTTTTTGCGCGCCATCGAATCGACATCAATATCGATCTTCAGAAGATATATACCGGGAGGAACTAGGGCCCCTGTATCGTCGACTCCGGTCCAGATGACGGTGTGGCGCCCTGGAGAGATGGACTCATTGCGCAATTGGCGCAGGAGTCGGCCGCTCAAATCGTATATTCGCACCTGCAGCGGGGCAGCTGTCCCGACACGCAAGAGAGAAAAATCCACGGCCATTTCATCATTGATACCATCGCCATTGGGGGTGATGACTGCACGATCAGTTTTAATGCTGCTTAACACTTCCCCTCCTTCGAGGACCAAGACTACGGTCTTTTCGCTATCCGTGATCCCATTGGCATCGCCGTCGTCCACTCTTTGCCACGAATTGACAAAGGAAGAGTTGCCGATAGAGCCATCAAAGAATGTGGTAAAGCCAAATATCGTCGCCTCAAACCGCAATTCGACCGACGCCGTTCCACTCGTTGTCTTGATGGAAGCGGGAAGCCGCACCCAGAGAGAATCGGAATCATCGGTCAAGACTCCAAAACCCGGACTTTCGGCGGTATAGATTGCAGACTCCTGTCCCGTTATGTCCACAATCGCCTGTTTGAATTGCATTTTGACACCGGCAGGTGCCTCGATCAGAATCTCGTCAAAGCCCCGATTACTCGACTCGAATGTCGAGCGAATCAAATAGGACAACTGCTGTTTCGTGCCGATCTCTTTTAATTTTGCAGGTAGCACCTCGCCGACAACTGCCTTGGCTACAGGTGTTGTAAAATTGAGCGTTAGCGAACGCAAAGTGGCCGCTATAAGGGGGACTTCGGTCCGAAACGTCGCCCGGATCGCGACAAATTTTCTCGGACTGGGGGAAGTGATTTTATCCCCTGAATTGAAATATCGCTGACTCCAAGCGCTCCAGCCCTCACCGGGAATCGTCTCTGCGACGGCGTCCCCGACCGATGTTTCCCCGAAGAATTTTAAATCTGTTTCGTAGGCCGTTTTTGCTTCCTCGTCCGAACCCGGATATTCCTCGCCATTTTTTTTATAGTAGTGAATTATGCGCTGGACTGTATCGCCGGTCCTAGTCTGCAGGATGAGATCGGTACCTAGCGGGATATCCGCATCCCACTCTATGGAGGCTAAATTTTGCGCGTTGTCGCCTAATTCTATAAAGGGGGACTCCCCGGGGAAGATCGACGCAATCCGGGACTCGGGCATAAAACCTTCTCCAAATAGCTGCACCTCTGACAGCCCGTGACGCCCACCCCCGACATGGAGTCTGTAGGTGAAGGATAAATGCTCGACCTTGCTAAGCGGAAACTTAAAATCGTGGTATTTTTCGTCTCTTGAAATATCGTCGTAGCCTCCAATAGTCTTCCAGGCCAGGCTACCGCCGGCGTTGGTGGAACCATCGGACAGCTCAATTCTGTAGGCGCGAAAAGCACCGGGGGGGCTGCTGCTAGCCTGGAGAGTTCGAACATTATCGACAAAGAATGCACCCGCCAGGTCTATAACTAATGAGCGTTCGACGATCGGTGGCTCTGAGGGCAGTAGCCTGTCGGGATTGTAGCCCCCCTGGGCGGGCCAGTATGGCGCGCTGTCCCTGCTGTAGATATCCCCGTCTACCACGACTCCTTCAGCGCCGTTGTTTTCAAAGCTGGTCACATTGCCGCCGCGCTCCAGAACACCAAGGCCGATATTGTCACCGATCGACCAGATCTCTATCTCCGCCAATCGAGGGATCTCCCGACGGTAGTAAACTACGGGCCCTTGTTTATCCGTCCCCGCGAGGATATCCCAATCTTCTTTATCGTCTAATAACCTTAGTTTGCCCGAGAGCTCCTGGCGAAAATACTCTATGTCACCCTGCTTGTCGGGCGCAAGGCGTTCATAATCGGCTTGAGAAACCTGCCTTGCCTTGCCGAAATCGCTGTCGGTGATACCCACCCCCACATATCTGATTACATCACCGGTAAAGTCTCCGCGTATCTTTGGCCACTTGGTGGGCAACTGAGCCGTCAAATCGACTTCAAAAACTCTTTGATCCTTGATGGGCTTGTTCGTGCTGAAGCGCTTCCTGAACAGGAGAGGGCCGATATTCTGTTCACCCTGAGAGGTCGTAACACCGAATTGTAGAAAAGGGTCTCCCAGATCCTCCCCGACAAATTTGAGCACAATCTTGTTGGCCGAGACGATCCGTCCCAGATCAATCTGCACCCACCAGTCTCTAATCGGGTCGGAAGCATCTGGTTCCCAAAAGGTGTCCATTCTGCCGTCCATTAGGTTGGCTACACTCGAAAAATTAGAACCGGCATCTCTCGCCCCGCCACCAAAATCGGAGGCGTTCCGGGCCGCGTTGACACCCGGAACAGCAATGTCTTGGCCGTCTATTTGAACGATTGTGCTCTTGCGAATAAAGGCGGGTTGTACGCCCTCGTCAGTGATGTGTATCGTCTGGGCAACAGACTGCCACTGAGCCCAGTGCTCTTGGGTCGCAATGACGACCTTGCCGTCTTCGATAGAATACCCACCTTGCCCCCAGGTGACAGTGTCAGTAGCCAATCCCCCCAAAGCTATTGCCAAGAGTAAACGGGCCAGGCTTGTTCTCATTGCTTGATTCCCAAGATTAAAAAGAGCCTGCTCAATAAACGACGGAGATAATTCCGCGATGGACTTCTTGCTCTGATTGCACATCGACCGCTATGCGATAGAGATATATCCCGGGCGGAACGAGCCGGTTGGAATTATTTGTTCCATCCCATGAGTGGGAATACTCGCCGATCGGATCGTCGCCGGAATACACTTGCTTTACGAGCTTGCCGGAAAGATCAAATATCTCGATGGAAACCGGAATGGGTGCAGTTACCCGCAAAAGCGTATACGATAGATTCACTATATCGTTGATATTATCGTTGTTGGGGGTAAAGGGATTCGGACCGACCCGGGGCGCGAATACCAGCGATTTGATCAGAGACGTTTTTACGGTGAGCATATCACTTTCGATTTCGTCGGCCGCATTGCCCGGGTTAATTCGCTGCCGCACCTCGTTCGGTTTGCTACTGTTGAACACCTTGCCGACGAATACATTACCCAATTCCCTCAGTACTGGGGCATTGAAAACGACCTCGAGCAAAGCCCCACTGTCGGTCGGCTCCAGCTTTCTTGGAAACGTGAGCTCAAAGCCCAGCCCGTCTTCTTTTTCAACCCAGGAAAAGTCGTCCTGATTGATTCCATCTAGGCGGAGCGAATCGACGGATATTACCCCCGCAGGCGTCGAAATTTCCACTCCGTCAAAGCCGATATCTCCGGCGCGAATGGTTGGCCGAATATAATAGGTAAAATGCGTCGGTTGGCCGACCTGAGTCAGCTGCGGGAAAATCTCACCTACCAGACCGCGCACCGTCGGTGGTACAGACACTTTAAACTCTACAAAGTCTATTTTTCCCCCGTCCTCGACAGTAGAAAGAAAATCTGCTTTGACCTGAAAGAATGTGCGTGGACCAGGAGAAACGATGTCGATACCAGAGTTTTCAAATAGGTAGGGACTTGACCAGAAACTCCAGTTTTCCGTATCGCTGCTGATCCAGTCCTGGCGATTTGCGGGTTTGAGAATATCGAAGTGTTTTCCGTACTCAATCTTGTACTCTGTCATGCTCATATCCCCGCCGCCGAGGAGGAAGGGTACGATGTCCTGTTGTTCTGGTCTGAGTTCCCAGAAGATCTCCGGTTGCCGGTCTGTTCCCGACCTGGTGCGAATATCAACCCGGGCGTTCGGGTCTTGTTGTCCCGACCAGCTGAGTGAGCCGAAACTCGCGATATCGTCCAATTCGATGATCTCAGATTCGTACGAGGCTTCGCTAACAAAGCCACCGCCAAAGATCTCAAAATCGGCGACTCCCAACTCCTTTGGAGTGGCGCGAACAACCTGTAACTGTACAAAGCGGGTAGACACCGGCGGGTCCAATAAAATGCTGACCTCTGGTTCGGAATTTTCTTTTATTTCAGCTATCGTTGGGAAAATCGGGGGCCGAGCTATATTGAATCCCGGCTCGCTGATGCCAATATTGAACCGCTCCAAGAAGTGTTCCGGCTTTGTTGATAAAGGACGGAGCCGGATCTGCCGAATGAGGAATTGGCCCCCAAGATCGAATGTCACGGTTTCCTGAATAATGCGATTGAAGCTCTCGGGAGCTATCGCTGCCCAGGTATAGGAGGTTTCTGGATCTTTATCGAGTAATACTTGCCCGACCTTGGTATTGTCGTTGGCAAAAACCTTAATTTTCACCCACCCATCCCGGCTCAGTAGCGATGCGGCAATATCCTCGTCCTCGTCGAAGAAATTCGGCTGCAGTGATCCAGCCTCTAACGAGTCAACCTCAAGGGCATTCTGCAGTTGAGACGCCGACCAGCTAATTTCCTTGAAATCGATATCAAGGCTTGCGAGACTATCTTTTTCTGCCGCAGAAAAGGGTGTACCGATCCGGTAGAGGATCACCCCAGAAATATCTTGAGCGAAGAAAACGATATTCAGCAAAACGAGTAAAAGCAGCTCTGCCGACTTAGGTAGGCGCATGTTCGGTCTTTAGCTATTTAGAAAGGGGGGCAAGATACATTACCTCGCCCCCCCAACAGTCGTTCTTTTTTACTTGGAGAAGCCCGATTTGATGCGTCCCCAGCTATCGTCCTCAACCGCTGTTTCTACATTCGATCCGCCTACCCAGATAGATTCATCAAAGGGAAGCAGAACATAGTCAACCATCGCCGTCGCTTTGAAGTAAAGCTCGGTGTCGCCGCTATTGGTCCAGTAACCGTTGTAGGTACCTTCCGCGCCGTCATCGTCATCCTGAACAGCAAAGCCGATGCCCATGATTTCGCCTGCCGCCATCGTATGCACGATCACGGAAGAATCATCGATACCAGTAGAACTGGTGGGAATATCGTCAAACGGGGTGAACCACATCTCCATGTTCAGGGTACCTGCACCGCCGTTCACATCGCCGTCAAAATCCCATCGAACACCGGAAAAAGGCTCGACACCGGCCCATGGGGCAGCGCCCCACAGAAACATCTTGTTGTCTGGGTTTTGCAGGTTATAGCGATAGTTCTGCGAAAGCGCGCCTTCCCATCTTTCTGGGTCCAGATCTTCCGAAGCAACATTCTGGAAAATAGCGTCACCACTGTGATCGAAATCAACAGTTATTTCGACTGTGTCGAAATTATTATCGATGGTTCCATAGAAGAGATCGTCGAAGCGTTCTTCCATGAAATACATGAGATTAGTCTCCGGACTCCAGCCGAAAATAATACGCTCGGCCAGATTCGAAGGATCCGGGTCGCCTTGCGTGCCGGTGACGGTCTCAATTAGGTCATTGTGTGTCACCCAGAAGACCGAAGGAATATTGTCCCATTCAGCTAGGTCCCCATCCATCTGTACATCCCTGACGCCATCGACGCCAATCGGCACCTGAACGACGGCAAAGTTCTTGTCCGGTCGCAAGTGGGCCGAGCTACTCGAGACCGTGATTAGCACTAGTGCTAACATTAATGACGCGGAGATCATAACTCTTTTCATCAGAGCTAAGTCCTTTCTTAGGGTATTAGAGGCTAAAGCTTGTGTAACTTTCACTGCTCTTAATATTCTCTTTTCACCCCCTTTCAATCCGTCCAATCAGAGTTTACCCCCGATATTATAAAACGAATAAAACAGGAGATATGAATGTCAATCACATCCTCATATCTCCGCTTGTCATGAAATTTGACAAGCCTTAAAAGTATTATTAAAATATTTATAATTACAGAGGGGGGCACAACAGAAGGGCGTGATGCCCTCTTGTACAGCTCGTCGCTATAATTAAAGGGCGCATGAAATAGATGCAGTAATGCAACCTATCATGCGTAACCTGTCCGCTGTTAGCCCCTACTCTGGCAAGATTTGTGGGCTAACAGCTTTTTTTATTGATAAAATTTAGAATGGCGCCGGATATATCTCCGATACATATCGAGAATGTAATGCTCCGCTCAGTGCTATCAGGCTCTACTTTCATATAAGGAGCCGACGTGTACCGGTAATAACACGAATGGCAATAGTAATTGTCAAGGTGTTTCTTTCCAGTAATTAAATTAAAAACAGTGCCTTCTCCCTACTATTCCAACATAATCTCAAAGTAATGGTGAGATTCCATTTGCTCCCCTGCATCAGCTTTATTATTAAGTCTTAGTCAAAGCCCAATATCTATATGCATTTTCTAGATCTCCGAAAGGTACATAAACGGATGCGCTGCTTCATTCATTTCGCGCTGCTCAGCTTCTATATCCTGAGTTATCCCGACACTAGCAATGCGCAGAAAACAGGCGCTGTGCTTATTGTTAGTAGCGCTGAACACTACAGACTCGGACTCGGTTATGCACAAAAGGGAGACTATAAAAGCGCCGAAAACGCATACAAAAAAGCCCTTGAAATGGATGCCAATAATATTGGTCCTCGCGATGGCCTTGGTTTTATTTACGCTTTGCAAAAAAAATTCACCGAGGCGACCGCTGAATTTGAAAAAGTGCTGCTGATCAATCCGCACTATACGCCAACACTCTACAAACTGGGCAAGATATTTTTCATTCAAAAAGATTACGATAAAGCCGCCGATGCTTACCAGCAAGCAGTCGAATCCGATTCGATGTACTTTCCAGCCCATCATGGACTCGGCATTATCTACAAGCAAATTCAAAAAACAGCTCAAGCGGCACAGCACTTCAGGGCAGCCATCAGCATCAAACCCGACTACGGGCCGTCTCGCTATAGACTAGGACTGCTCTACCTCAACGACCAGGACTACTCCAAAGCCATAAAAGAATTAAAACAGGCGGCAAAACTTCTCTCTAAAGAACCGTCTGCCTACTACGCACTCGGCAATGCTTATATGGCCCTAGGAAAACTGCCCGAAACCGCCGAAGCGCTCAAGAGAACGTTACAACTGGATCCGAGCCGGGCGGATGCACACGATAAACTGGGCTTAGTGTACACCGAGCAGTCCCTGGCCCTTTTAGGTGCTGTAATGGCGGATCAAGACAAACTGGCCGCCGCGATTGCACAACATCAAAAAGCCGTTGAACTATCGCCAGGCAATGGTTGGTTTCAGCTCAATTTGGGCATGGCCTATGAACGACAACGACAGTACGAAAAAGCGGCCGTGCAGTACCGTAAGACGCTGGCCGTCGATCCCAATATAGCCTACCCCCATTATCGTCTCGGGATGATATACGCGAGACGGAATAAGCACCAAGAGGCCATCGCTGCCTATCAACACGCCATCCGACTCGAAGCAGATAATACCACCTTTCACAGCGCTTTGGGGGCAGTATACGCTAAAACCGCAAGAAGCGGGGAAGCCATTGAGCTATTTGAAAAGGCGATTGAATTGGATTATTACAATACGGAGGCGCATTTCGGTCTTGCCAACGCCTACTTAAAACTGGGTCACCGCGAAGAGGGCATGACAGAGATGGAGATCTTCAAAAAACAGCGCGAAGGTAATATAACCGACCTAGAACAGCGCGTTGACTTGGTTGCGGATAATCCGGTATTTCACTGCGAATTGGCCGTGCATTATGCAAAACAAGATCGACACATAAACGCCATTAATGAATACAAGCTGGCCATCGGCCTCGACCCCCGAAATCCCGAGTATCACCGCCTGCTCAGAGCATCCTATATAAAAGCAGGTAGATATCAAGAGGCGGCAAGGGAAATGGAGATTGTCCAGCGGTTGCAAAGCGGGCGAGAATGAAGACTTTCGCGTCAATGCATCTTGTCTTGTTGTCATTTTTCTTCTTTTCGACAAGTCCATTGTCGGCTGCGGACTCTACTGCAGTTGCAGATCCTGCGTTAAATAATCGAGCGGCATTTGTCGATGTAGCTGCGGCATTGGGGATTGATTTAATGAATGTCTCCGGCGATAGCGAACAGACCTATGTAATCGACACTATGATGGGCGGATCGGCGTTTTTTGATTACGACCGGGATGGCGACTTAGATTTATACATTTTGAATGGTTCGAGAGTGGTCGGATTTCCGCAAGGGAGCCATCCGCGCAATGCCCTTTATCGGAACGACGGTGCCCATTTTACGGACATGACCGCGGCAGCGGGGCTCGGGGACACCGGCTGGGGTATGGGATGTGCTGTCGCAGATTATGACAACGACGGCGATCGGGATATCTATGTGACCAATTACGGCAAAAACGTCCTCTACAATAATCAGGGCAATGGCACCTTTGTCGATGCGACGGAATTCGCCGGAGTCGGCGACGATGGATTTGGCACGGGTTGTGCATTTTTTGATTACGACGGCGATGGTGACCTGGACCTCTATGCGGCAAACTATGTCGACTTTAAACATTTTTTAGAGACCACTCCCGACAAGTCTTATACCTGGAAGGGTTTGCGGGTGCACTTCGGGCCGCGCGGTATGAGAGGCGGAGCGGATATACTATATCGCAATGAAGGAAATGGTACTTTCTCGGATGTGACGACTGAAGCGCATGTAGCTAGTGACAATGCGCTCTACGGGCTCGGGGTGATCAGCGGGGATTACGACAACGACGGCGATATGGATATTTTTGTGGCCAACGACACTGGTCCCAATTATCTCTATCAAAACCAGGGAGACGGCACCTTCACCGATGTGGGTTGGCAGGTAGGGGTGGCCTATGGCGAAAGCGGTGATGCTCAGGGATGTATGGGCATTGCCTATGGAGATTATGACAACGACGGCTACCAGGACATTTTGGTCACCAACTTTTGGGAGCAGACCAATACGCTCTATCACAATGATAAAGGTCGCTTTTTTTCCGACCGCACTTTTGACGCCGGTGTGGGGTTGGAGAGTTTCAGTTTCCTGGCCTGGGGTACTGAATTTTTCGACTACGATAACGACGCGGATAAAGATCTATTTATTGCCAATGGCCACCTTTTCCCGCAACTGGACCGGGCTAATTTAGGGGTCAGTTATGCCCAGAGTAATCAGCTATTTGAAAATCTGGGAGACGGCACATTCGACGAAGTGTCCCAACGTGCCGGCGAGGGTTTACACCTTAAAAAGGTCAGCAGGGGTGCTTCCTTTGCAGACTACGACAACGACGGGGACATCGACATATTCGTCCTGAATCTGAACGATTTCCCTACTCTGCTACGCAATGACGGGAACGATGGAAATAACTGGTTAATGGTCGAAACCATCGGGACTACAAGCAACAGAGACGGCATAGGTGCAAAAATAAAGGTTCACTGCGGACCGCTGACCCAGATCAATGAGATCCGCAGCGGATCTAGTTATCTTTCCCACAATGATTTCAGGGCCCACTTCGGTTTGGGCGCAGCCGATGTGGTAGACCTGTTAGAAGTGGTCTGGCCAAGTGGCCTGGTCGAAAAATTCGCCAATCTTCCCGCCAACAGGCTCGTAGTGGTGCAAGAAGGTCGGGGCATTATCAAACAGCGCGACTGATCGCCAGCACAAAAATGCCGGCGGCCCCCAAAGCGGTCTTAGCGCGTATCTGCAAATTCGCTCTGCGCTCAAAGCCTTGAGCGCGTTTGCAGACCGCTTCTAAGCGGCTGGCAATCAATTTCGGCTATGATGCTCGTGCGTTTGTTGTTCTGCGCTATCGAGTGCGGGAATTTTAAAAGCTTGTAGCTCGAGGCTAAGCGGTCGCGGGTCACCTTCGCGAATGAGCAGAATTTGATCCATCGCAACATCTGCGAAAACTTGTACTTGCCGGCTGGCGGGCCAGGTAATTTCAAGCGAGCGAATAGCCAGGGCCTGACCCAAGCCAATTTCCCGCCGTAGGCTCGAAGCGCCGAAACTGCCCCCGCTCGTCACTGTAGCATATATCTGCCTGATCCCATCAGCGGTATCTACCTCGATCTTTATCCGGGCTCCAATAGCGGCGCGATTGGAGCGGCGACCTTGCAATTTGAGCTTAATCCAGTGATTGCCGTGGCCCGGGTTTTCAAAAAAAACATTTTGAAAAACATCGCCGCTAAAAGCTCCGCCGATAACGGCAAAGACATCCTGGTCCCCATCGTGATCGATGTCGCCAAAAGCCACTGCATGGCCCTTTTGCAGATGCCCGAACCCACCCGAGGTCGTAACGTCTTGAAAAGTTTTGCCCGCTTTATTGCGAAACATGCGATTGGGCACCAGCGAAGCCATGTCCGGGTCGCCGGTGCCGATATAACAGTCCAGATAACCGTCGTTGTCGAGGTCGCCGAAATTGCACCCCATGGCTTTGAGCGGCACATCGAGTCTGGCCGCGCGAGTCACATCGGCGAAACTCCCATCGCCGTTGTTGCGATATAGCCGCGGCGCGTCGGCGCGATGCGGCAAACCCAGATAAGCGGCTGCCACATCACCGGTACCGGCATTGAAACCGGCGACAAATAGATCCAACCAGCCATCGTTGTCGTAGTCCCAGAACCAGGTTGGAAAGCTGTAGTCGGGGCCGGTTACCCCCGCTTCTTCGCTCACATCGGCAAAGTGCCAGCGACCTGTTGCGTCTTCACCTTCATTGCGCAAGAGCAAATTGGGCTCGTCCGGCGCGAGGCGCGAAATATACAGATCTAGCATGCCGTCGTTGTCGTAGTCCCCCCATACCACTGCTTTCACATACCCCTCTACGGCGAGCCCCGCTGTGACCGCCTCATCGACAAAAGTGCCGTCGCCTTGGTTGCGGAACAGTTCGCACGGGTGTATCTCCTCGCCCCGAGATTCATTGCCAACAAATAGATCGACCCAGCCGTCGTTGTCAAAATCTCCCCAAGCGGCGGTTTGCGTCGGGTGCAGCGTGAGCAAACCAGCCTTTTCGGTCGTATCGACGAAGCGCCCCTCTCCCTGGTTGGCCAGCAGCGAATTTGGGTGATAGCCTTCTTTGTCGAGCCAGGCGCCGCGCAGGACGAGCACATCCATATAGCCGTTGTTGTCATAATCTGCCTGGCATGTATTCAAACCACCGACAATCCCGCTTAACCCCGCGGCCTCGGTGCGGTCGGCAAAGGTCCCGTCACCCCGGTTGCGAAAATAGCGAATCGGGTCGCGCAGACCCCAGGAAGAGGCCATGATATCCAGATAACCGTCGCCGTCAAAATCTTCCATGATGCCGCCGCCAGAAAGCCCCACCACGTCTAGGCCCAACAAGGGAGCCATATCGCGGAAATGCCCGATATCGTATTCGGACTCGAAGACCTCAGGTGGGATCAGATAAGCCGGCGGTACTTTCTCCGGATGCTCTCCCAACGTCATATAGGCGATATTGAGCAGCCAGCGGGTCGCCAGATCATTGGGATTTCGCTGCAACACCCCGAGAAATTCTTCGACCGCCGCGCTCGATCCGCGCTTGAGCTGATGTACGCCATTGCCGCTGATCGGCATAAGACAGGAATTGATATTGTGTTTGACGATGCAATTTTCCTGCTCTCCCAGGCGAAGGTAGGCCAAACCCAACTTCATCTGCAGCACGTGCCGGACCTGGGGATGGTCGACTACGGTTTGCAACTGTACGATTTCACGCACGGCCTGTTCAGATTGCCCGTCTCGCAGCAGCTGTGTTGCCAGGGCGAACCGGGTTTTCAGGATCCGGTCTTTACCATCTAGGGTCTGAGCCGCAAGCGAATTTTGCAGGTTTTCCAACTGATCGCGAAAGTGCTTCACCCCGGCTGAGTTCACATAGGGGTGCGCCGAGGAATCCGCGCTTATAGCGATCTTTTCCAGGCGTTCGGCCATGCGTTGGGTGCTGGCTGCCTGCTCTTGTTTTCGCGGTTCGTCGGCAAAAACAGTGCCTGCCAAAACCACAAGGCACACCGCGCGCAAAGTCCATCTGTCTATTGTTCGTGCTTGTAACTGACGAGGAGTTTTTAAAAGACCGCGCAGAGGGCTTCTCACCAAAACAGCACGCCTATGCCATTGCCTGTAGTGCCTGTAAAGGCATCTATTATGAGCCAAAATCCCGCGTTGCAAAATTGCCCCAGGATTAGTCCCATAAAGAGAGGCCGCAGGACGCGGTGGAGTTGAGCGCCACCGTATTTGAGGATGGTGATCTTTAACAGCCAGGCTATAAATACGCTGAACCAGAGCCGGCCTACAATATAAGAAACCGTGCAAATGGCAAAGCCGAGCGGATGGAAGGGCCACCAGAGGAAATGGTGCCGCAAAAGAATCAATCCGCCCATTAGCCCTGCCCCGATACCTTTGAATAACCAGCCATCCAGTTGTACGGAGGGTGCATTCTGGAATTTTTGCGTGATAAAACTAAAAGGCACCTGGGGGCCTGCGCCAAAAAACCAGCCGTGCAAATTGATTCCGCCATAAGTATAGGATAGGTAGAGAACGGTCGTAGCCGATCCGATTAGCGCCACCACAATCGCCAAGACCAGCGCCCAAAACAACGGCCGCAGATTCTTTATCCCCTCGACGATCTTCAAGCCATTGGCGCAAGAGGCCATAACAAATGTGCGCACGTCTCCGTGCCAGATATAGGTAAACGCCAGAGCCACTAGACCTTCAGCGCCGATCAGGGGAGTACCCATTCCCGAGACTACAAAGGTAGACGCGATCATCGGGCTACGGGCTGCGGCCACTCCCCCCTCGACCACTATGCGGGTCAGGCCGAAAAATATCAGCAACGCCACGGTCACAAATAAGACCAGCGCCACAAAAGGTATGCCCGTGGTCCAAAGCCAAGCCATCATAACAACTAAACCACCGACCAGACCCAGCACCGCCATTCGGTAGGACATCATCTCGTCCGCGTCTTCTTGCGACTCTTGCGGGTTCCAAGCCTGACGGAAAACGGTGGCAAAATGCGCTCGAGCGGTCCACAGGCCAACGCCCACATAGACGGCCATTGCGCCTATGCCCTGATGCGCTAAAAGCGGAGATTGCGGCGTGCCATAGACACTGACGATCTCCGTACTGGAGATGCCTAAGATACTGAATACGCCTTTTTCCACGGTGGCCAGCAAGGAGAAAAACCACAGGCCGAGGGCAATTTCCAGGCTGACAAAATAAAAGATCCCCACCACGCTAAAACTCAACATGATGGGTATATCTATTGTATTGCGTAGCATGGACAAACTTGTCGACATCGACATCACCGGCACGCCCGAATAATAGTGATGCAGTCCCTTCGTGCTACCAACAACCACGGCCATGACAAAACCGACCCACATCAGCCCGCTTCTAAAAAAGGGCGGGACGACCTTTTCGTCTTGCGCGATCATACTGGCCGGTACTTGCATCAGAGGATAGGCGAGCCTTTCGTGTTCCATCCACTGGCGCCGCAGGATGACCGCCGCACAGATCATGACCAGATAGAGCGCCAAAATAAAAAGGCCCCAAGCACACAGGGGCTTTACCCACGCCGCCCAGGGAATGGGTATGTCTCGGGGCAATCCCTCATAGAAATATTTTATGGCCAGAGGGTCTTCAACTACCATCCACGATTTTACATGGGGTTGGATAACCCCCTGCCAGTCGTTTTCGGGCGTAGAATAATACGCCAGTGCCGTCAGACCGGGCAGCAAATACTCCATTAGGCCCATGGTCGGGATGGCGCAAGCGGTGACCATCATGGCGTAAAGCACGGCCAACTCTTGCCGTTGGAACACCATCGACGGAACATAGAAACGCAGGATAGTGTTGCAAAAAATAAAAAGAAAGAGCAGGAATAGGGCGGCAGCGGTAGCGAAGTCGAGCGCCATCAACGAGCCCTGCATGTACATATTGCTATAGGGCGTCGCGATGCTTATCAGTAGGCACAGCAGAGTGCCTGTGGTGATGACTCTCAGGGAAAAAGGGGACCTCTCGACAAGCAAATATTGTCCTCTAATGGATACAGGGTAAACCAGTTTTGCGGTCGGTATTGTTCGGTTTGCAGCACAAGATACAACAGTTCGGTTTACAGCGAAAGGTGCGTCCTAAAACCTCCGTCGGCCTGCGAGCAACTGCGCAAACCTCATTGCCCACTGGTAGCGCACGATCTATATTCCCGCCGCGAGTGCTATATCCCCCACTGCAGATCAGAGAGGTACTAGGAAATGAAAAAAACTTGGATCGGACTCTTGGGCGCAGTCTTATTAAGCGTTTCCCCTATAAATGCCCTCGAACGCCCCGACAAGGAATTTAAGATTTTTCAGTTTCCCGCCGATAGGATACCCCGCATCGACGGGATCGCCGACGATTGGGAAATAGTACCCGAAGAGTATGCCGTCGGCGGCGAGGAGCTTTCTGACACGGTCATGGGCAAGGGGACCGCCTATGACCCGGATGACCTGGATGTCAAAGTGCGGGTAGGCTGGGTCAAGGGGCTAAACCGGCTCTATTTTCTTTACGAAGCTTCTGACGATTATTGGAATATGTACTATCGCCGCGGAGACATATTCGAAATCGCCGTCGATGCGGATCGCTCAGGTGGCCACAATATTAGCAATCCGCAGCTCGATAAGTGGGAAAGCCACTTCGCGTTCAAAGGAGTACACGCGCAGAATTACCATATCTTCACCCCTCCCGGGGAGGGTCGGGATTGGGTCTTCGTCTGGGGCTGTCAACCGTGGGTAGGCAAGCTGCCCTATGCCAACCACGCCTATTCCTACGATTTCAAAGAAGGCGAAAGCGGCCGACTGGTGCTCGAATTTTGGATCACTCCTTTTGACTTCGCCCCCTACGAGGGTCCCGACCGGGCCGTAGTTTCTAAGTTATTGGAGAATGAGCTCATTGGGCTGTCGTGGTCGGTCCTCGACTACGACGAGGACAATAACCAATACGAGGGCTTCTGGAATCTTTCGCATAAAACCCGGATGGATTCGAATGCCTCAAACCTCTGCGCCTTCAGGCTCATGCCTTTGGCCAGCCGCTTTCGCCAACCACTTGAGGCGGAGTGGGATTTTCAGGTTGTAGATATGGACCGCAGACTGGTGGCGTTTAAAGACTTATCGTACGGCCAGATAACATCGTGGTCGTGGGATTTCGACGACGGCACTACTTCGACGGAAGAGCATCCGCTTCATCGGTATGAAAAAGCCGGGGAGTATGTCGTTGTCCTGACCATAAATGGTCCGCAGGGCACGGCGCGGCGCGTAAAAGTAAACGAAGTCGTCGTGCGCTAAATCCCACCTGTCAGGCGAGGTCCTGCAATAGACGTTCAACCACTTTTTTGCGGTGTCTAAATGAGGCCACCTGCTTGAGTTCATATAATTCTTCGCTGATGCGGTGCCGATAGGCTTCGAGCGGTGCCGAGCCGGGCGACCAGGAAGCGTACGAAGTAGTGTAGCGCACGAAGACGGACCGCCGTGGTTGATCTTCGGTCCACTTGCGTGCGCCGTGGCAAAGCGCTTCGGTGAACAGCACCACGTCTCCGGCCTTGACGCTGACATTGTCGACGGTCGGCGAGCCGTCGTAGATGTCGATATGATCAGGTCTGGGGAAGTAGGACTTGTGGCTGCCGGGAATGCAGACAAAGCCGGTGCCAGGAGGGACATCAACCAGCGACACACCGGCATTGAGGAAGGTGGCAAAGATGCGACCGTCGGCGGCCTGGTAATCGTTGGCCGGATTGTGGATGCCGCCACTAAGGCCGCCGTGAAAGGCCAGATCGTCGCTATCCTTGGTGTTTGCGGTCAACGCGGTACCAACGTGCTGGGGGCAATTGTCGGTTAAGGCCAGGACGACCCGCATGATTTCCCGGTTGAGGATTAGGTCTGCAAAAACTTGCTCGACGTATTCTACTTGGTTGATAGAACGGGGAGTCGTGGGTTTGCTGTTGGCGTCTCTATATGAGGCAAGCGGAGCCGGCAACTCACTGTCGTCCATAGCATGCCACCGATCACACAACTCGACCATATGACGCACATCTTCGCCCGCTACGGCTTGTTTGAGCACGAGGTAACCATGCAGGTCAAAAAACCACTTTTCTTCGTCGCTAAGCATCGGCTGGCCTTTCTCTTTATTGTGTTCAATCCGGATTCTCGCTAGGACCAATAGCCGGAACAGCGCTTTAATAAGGTGTACTAAACCCGGGGCTGGTCTGCAAATCAGCAAGGTCATTTTTGCCGTCAATTCAGGGTTGATTATATATTACCTCACCCGGTTCACACTACTCGTCGCCGCACTAACTTCGCTCGATCAAGCGCGATTCATCTATCGCCTAAGCCAATAGGAGCCCGGTGCATGACCAACCTCACCGACCGTATAGTCGACGCCCATATCCACGTCTGGTCCCCCGACTTCGACCGCTATCCCCTATCCCCTGGTTTTACGCGCGATGACCTCTGGCTACCCTCCTTTACACCCGACGACCATTTCGCCTACAGCCACTCCTTCGGCAAGGTCCGCCTCAATCTGGTGCAGATGACCTGGTACGGTCTCGACCACCGCTATATCCTCGATCTAATCGCCTCCGACCCGACGACCTATACCGGTACCGGCATCGTGCCCGGCGTTGCTGACGTGTCGTTGGCCGACCCGGGCAAGACCATGCTCGCCCTCGCCGCAGGCGGTATCCGCGCCTTCCGGGTGCGCGGCGGTAAAACCGGCCGCCCAACCGCCTTCGGTCGCGCGAGTCGCTGGCTCGACTATCCAGGCTACGAGGCGATGTTCAAAACCGGCGCCGAGCACAACTTGGCCCTCAGCTTTCTCATGGGCCTCGAAGACCTGCCCGACCTGATCCGCATGTGCCGCCGCTTCCCGGCAACCCCGGTCATCCTCGACCATCTCTGCGGTGTCCGCATTCGCGACGGCGTCTGGCCCGAACACGAGATCCGCGCGCTCTGCCGCATGGCCCGCTATCCTGGCATCATGCTCAAGCTCGGCCCCTTCCAGGCCCTCGGCGACGGCAAGGCCCCTTACCTGGATCTACTGCCCCTTATCGAACGCGTCGTAGATGCCTTTGGACCCGAGCGCATTATGTGGGAGAGCGACAGCGGCGGCCCCATCGTCATGCAAGATCCGCACACCGACTTCGCCGCTTCGATCGCCCTGATCCGCGAGCACGCCGACTTTTTGAGCGCTAGCGACAAACAGCAAATCCTGGTCAAGACGGCCGAGGACTTTTTCTTTAAATACTAAAACGCCGAAGACGATACGAATACAATTCTTAAAAAAGCATCTTGTGACTAAATCATTAAACACAAAACGGGTCATCATGGAATTAAACGACGGACATTTAGACGAATTAGAACAACGAGGCTATATCATCGTACCCGGCTTCCGCCACGGCGAAGAATTAAAAGAACTGCAGGCCGCCCAGCGACGCGCGCTGCCCTCGTGGGAAGAAGTCAAAGACGACCCGCCGTCCGGCCGCGCGACCCTCAGCGAATTCCCCCCGGCCGAAATAGCCCTCTTGCGCGGCACCGTGCACCATGCGGCCTGGGACTTCGCCCGCAAATGGTTCAGTAGCGAGCATATCCACTACCGCGCCGGCTGTATGATCGCCCGTTACCCCGGTTTTAAAGGCGGCGGCACCGGCTCGGATGCCTCCGCGCTACACCTCGACAATGGCAACAATTCGCTCTTGCCACCCTCCGACTCGGCCCGCGCCTTCGGCCAACTGGTCTTCTGGCACCACCTCGAAGAAGTCGGCGAGGACCAGGCGCCGCTGCGGCTGATTGCCAAACAACACGGCCGCGATATGAGCAAAGCCGAGCCGCTGGTCTGTGAAGCGGGTACTTTGTGCATCTTCACAAACTACACCATGCACTCGGCTAGCGATTATCTGCGCGCCGATGGCCAGCGCTACACCTGGGGTTTCGGCCTCGGCCGCGCCGACCACTACTGGGAGGGCTTCCGCCACTATACCGACAAGGGCAAAAACCCGATCTTCGGCGAATTTATCGGCACGCTCACCGCCGCCGAAAGAGAAGTCTTCCGCTTCCCGCCCGCCGGCCACGCCTATTATACGCCGCAGACCTTGGCCGCCCTCGAAGAACAATATCCCGGATGGAACGCGCGTAATGAGTACTGATACAGTAACAAATCAAACGCTTTTTACTGCCGGCCAGGGAGGGTATCATTCCTATCGTATCCCGGCCCTAGTCCACCTCCCTTCCGGCACCGTGCTCGCCTTTTGTGAAGCCCGCAAATACACCGGCCGAGACCACGACGAGATCGACCTCGTATTGCGCCGCAGCGAAGACGGCGGCCAAACCTGGGCTGAACTGCAAATCGTCGTCGAATCCAGCGGCAAGACCTGCGGCAATCCCTGCCCCATCGTCGACCGCGACACCGGCCGGGTCCATTTATTGTTCTGCAAAAACAACCAGTGGGTTTTCATCAACCACAGTGCCGACGAGGGGCGGACCTGGTCCGAACCAGAAGAAATCACCGCCCAAGCCAAAGACCCCGCCTGGTCTTTCGTCGGCACCGGCCCCGGCCACGGCATACAACTTTCCACCGGCCGTCTCCTAGCCCCTTGCTGGTCCGACGAAAGCCCCGGCCCGCTCACCTGGGCACCCAATCCCAACTGGGGCAAAATCCAATCGTCCTACGCCCTCTACAGCGACGACCACGGCCAGACTTGGCACCACAGCGCCAATATCACCACCGACGCCACCGATGAATGCATGGCCGTTGAACTTTCCGACGGCACCCCCTACATGGCCATGCGCAGTCGCCAAGACAAAAAATGCCGCGCCCATTCTACAAGCCACGACGGCGGCCAAAGCTGGTCCCCCGCCGAATACGATACCCGCCTGCCTGAACCCTCCTGCCAGGGCAGTATTCTCCGCGAAAAAAGCACCATCTACCTCGCCCACCCCTCCAACCCCGACGACCGCACCCGTCTGGCCCTCTACCACAGCCTGGACGACTGCCAGACCTTCTCTGCCCCCACCATCCTCTACAAAGGTCCGGCCGCCTACTCCGACCTCGCCGCTACCGACAGCCACCTGCTCTGTTTCTTCGAAGCCGACCGATCCGGCCGCTTGGTCCTAGCGCGAATCGACACAAAACATCTTTCACCCTAAGTATCGAAACCCACTTCCCGCATCTCCACCCTGAGCGCCGCCATCGCTTTCTGCTCAGCTGCCACGGGTTTTTTATCCCCCGTGCCCAGCATGCGTTCAATTCGCTGCACGCCCTGTACCAATTCCCCTAAAGTCTCTGGCGTCAACGCGCCCTCGTGGTCGTCCCCCGGCATCTGCACATGGTAGGTAAAATGCTTCTCCAAAACCTGGGCGCCCAGCGCCACCGCAGCCAGACACGCTTCAATGCCACGACTGTGATCGCTATAGCCGATTGCATATTCGGGGAAGGCGTCCTGTAAGGTCACCATCGCGCGCAAATTGACATTTTCGTCTTCGGTTGGATATTGGCTGGTACAATGCAATAAATACAACTCCTCAATCCGTCCGAGCCGCCCGACGGCCTCGCGCACTTCCTCCAGCGTCGACATCCCGGTCGACAAATAGACCCGCTGCACTTGATCGGCCCGGCTATTCACATAGTCCAATAGCGCCAAGTCCGTAACCCTGCTCGAAGCCAGTTTGAGTTCGGCACAGCCCATGCGATCGACCAGGAAAGTTGTCGAGCGCTGTGTAAACGTCGAGCAAAGAAAGCCGATCCCTCGCTCTTGGCAGAGCGCCTGCATCTCAAAATGCTCCGCCTCGGGCAGTACGACTTTCTTAAACTCCTCATACCAAACGTGGTCTTTCCCGAACTGCTCCGCCGTATAGGTCTGGAATTTGGCATAGGTCCCCCCACCGCCAGCGACTTCCTCCACCATCCCGCGGCACAGATCCCACTGCCCATAGTGGTTCTCACCAATTTCGGCGATAATAATAGTCTTCATAGCCCATTCTCCTCTCTGCAGCATATATGTTCTCGCGCCTCAATACACAGATCCACGTACTTCCTTAACCTATCACAATCGACAATTTCCCCAAGCCCGTCGCCGGAGGCGCGAGCCTACGCACTAAATCCGCTTGATGTACTAAACCCTATTTAGTACACTCCCCACGATTCCAAACGCCAACAACCAAACCAAGGAGCTCACATGAAAATCGGCCTCTACGCCTCGATGTTCGGCAAAGACGACCCGCCGACCCTGCAAAGCATCGAAAGTTATATCGAGCACGCCTATGACCTGCGCCTGGATTTGATCGACTTCCGCAGCGATCGCGGTTTCAGTTCCTCCGAACCCGACTACCTGATCAAAACCAAACTCACCTGCATCGCAAAAGGCCTCTCCATCGGCTACCTGGCCTCCGGTGGCCACTTCATCGGCACCGACGAGGAACTGCGCGCCAAAGTCGAACAGGCCAAAGCCGATATGGATATCGCATTGATCTTGGGTGCGCCGATGATCCGTCTGTTTTGCGGCCAACCGCTCACCGACCCAGAAGAGCGCAAACGCGAGATCCGATGCTTTCAGGAGGTCGGCGACTACGGCCTCAAAGTCGGCATCGCCATGGGTCTGCAAAACCACCCCTCCACCGGCGACGACGTCATCCGCATCATTGAGGAAACCGACCGGCCGAACTTCGGTTTTCTCTTCGACACCGGCCAGTGGTGTGGCTCGCCCGCCTTCAACCGCGGCACGCCCGACCCCGAGCACGACATCTACGAGTACATGAAACAGACCGCGCACCTAGCTACCCATGTGCGCGCCAAGTTCTACAAGATCGATAGCGGCCGCGAGGAGTGGATCGACTACGAGCGCATCATCCCCATTCTCGCCGAAGCCGGCTACAACGGAGCACTCTCGGTCGTCTTCGAAGGCAAGGACGCCAACTCCTGCAACGACAAGGAAGTGATGCGCCTGGCCGCCGAACACTTGCAGGACGTGGTCTCACGGCTCTAAAAAAATGATCTGTCCCATGCCCCGGCTCGAAACAGGCTGGAGGAAGCTGGCGTGAAAACAGTTCTCGGCCTGCTGCTCGGCCTGCGCCGTCACGACCTGCGTGCCGCTCGCACTTTTATCGATACGATGTTCCCGGGCGTTTCTCTTCCCGTGCGCTTCGTTAGGTTTCTCGTCTGGGCGCTGGGCCAAATCTTCTTTACCATACCCCGCGCCCTTAGCAGCGCACGCTTCGCACGCCCCGTTTCGCGGACCCCCATCTGGCTGGCCGCCGGCAACCCCCTGGCCAACCACCCTTGGGGCAATGATCCCAATACATCATTGCCCACCGACGCGGATGTAGTCGTCATCGGCGCCGGTTTTACCGGAGCCGGCTGTGCCTATCACTGGGCCAAAGCCGGCCAAGGGCGAATGCTCGTTCTCGAAATGGAAGATGCGGCATCCGGGGCCAGCGGCCGCAATGAAGGGCTCGTCGTTATGGGGCGTTATTTCGCGATGGTACGCGATACGGTGCGCCCCTATCTCGATAAGGTGCGCGCCGACCTATCGTGTGAAGACCGCAACGCGCTCGCCGAACAGTTCGCCGCCCGCTATAGCCAAAGCGCCTACAAAAATGCAGATCTCGTCGAGACTACCGTGCGTGCCGAAGGGTACGATTGCGATTACGCGCGCAATGGCTGGATCCAAACCCGCGACGAAAGCGGGCAACAGGCGCTGGCCGAATCGATCCAAGCCGGCGCGATCGCCGGTTTCGACGATTGGACCTCTTTATCACCAGCGGAAGTATTGGAAAAAGGCGGCATGCGCGTCGAACACTCCGCCGGCTTCTCGCGCCGCGCCGCCAGCTTTCACCCCGCCAAATGGGTCTGGTCGCTCTTGCAAACGGCCATCGCCACCCCGCATGTCGATCTGTACTCGCGTACTAAAGTCCTCAATATCACCGACCAAGGCGAAGACTATACAATAGAAACAAGCCGCGGAACCATTCGCTGCCGCCACATCATCAACGCCACCGAGTCTTATACCGCCATTCTGCATGCGCAATTCCGCGACAAGCTCAACCCCGTGCAGACCCAAGCCGCCTTTGGCCGGGGCGGCCCGCACAACATGGGAAAACACATCGGTCTCAGCGGCAAGCGTGGCTTCTTCGGCCGCCACGACACCGGCGTAATGATCGGCTCCGACGCCACGCAACTGCCCTATCACCTGGCCGGCAACAATAACCCCTCGCGTTTTATCAGCAAATTTCTAATCGGCGAAATGCACCGTTACTTCGGCCGCAGCCCGATCGAAATCACCCATGAATGGAGCGGCACCCCCGGTTTTACCGCCGACGAGTTCCCCGTCGTCGGCCTGATCGACGACAAACGCCAGTATCTCATCGGCGGCATGTGCGGCTCGGGCACCGCCGTCTCCTTCAACGGGGCCCGCCACGTCGTACAGCAAATCCTCGGTATAGACGGCCCGGACGACTACCCGGCCGCCTATTACGCCCCGACACGCATCCTCGACCCCGACAACCACCCTTGGCCCGAAATCGAAAGACCATGAACGAAAGCGAAATCAAAGACGTATTAAAACAACGACGCAATACCCCCCCCGAACACGGCATCCGCGTGCCCTTTGAAGCGATGCAGACCTTCGTCGCCGCGCTCTTTTCCGAGGCCGGTCTGCGCGATGAGGACGCGCGATTGATGGGACAAATCCTCACCGGCAATGATCTGCGCTGCGTATTCAGCCACGGCACCAACGCCTGCAAGGAATATCTGCACCACCTGCGCGAAGGCGGCATCAATCCCCGCCCAGACGTCAAAGTGGTGCACGAGGCACCGGGCGCCTTGGTCCTCGACGGCGATGGCGGCCTGGGCTATTTCCCCTGTTGGCACGGCACCGAACGAATCATCGCCAAAGCCAAAACATGCGGCAGTGCCGTGCTCACGACGCGCAACCACCACCACTTCGGCGCCGCCGGCAACTACACCCGCCGCGCCGTCGCCGCCGACTGCATCGGCCTGGCCGCCTCCAACCACCGCAGCACCCACGACCCGGACCGGCCGGTCTACAGCACCATTACCTCTTCGCCGCTGAGCATCGCGGTACCCGCCGGCGAGCAACCGCCGCTGATTCTCGATATGGCCGGCGGCATCCTCGGTTTCAACGAAGAGCAATTCGCCGCCAACCCCGCCCCTTTCTTCAAGTCCTTCGGCCTGAGCAATATAATCCAAGTCTTGGGCGGCGCGGTCGCCGGCATCTACCTAGACCATTGCACGCAAGGGCCGTGGATTGCCAACCAAGGCGCTTTTATCGCCGTCTTCGACACCGCCCATCTCATGCCCGAAGGGCAAGTGCAAGCACAAGTGGATCAATACGTCGGTGACGCACGTAAAATGCACCCGGTGCCCGGTACTGACCGCACCGAATTAACCGGCGGCAACGAATGGGCTTTAGAACAGGAAAACAGGGAACGCGGCATCCCCCTCGGCAACGAGCACCGCCAGATGCTCGAAGGGCTGGCTGCCGACTGGGGCATCGACCCGCCCTTCTCTGAATGGGAGGATACGCGTTTCTGATGCAAGTCGGCAGGGATCCGTTTTTAGAGCAAGGTCCTGTCGTCTGGCGCAACGCCGGCTTGGGATTAGAACGTATAGTTCAACGCCAACCCCGGGCTAGGCGCTGCGCGGTCACCGCGCATGCTCATTTGCAGTTTGAGCTGTTGGCCGTATTTAAAACGCACCCGGTCTCGCTTCTCTTCTATCACTCGAACCCCATGTACAAAATCGTAAACAAAGTCATAGACGATGACCGCCACTCCGAGCGCGATTAACGGGCCGCCAATACCGAGATCGCCGTCGCGCTCGAGCTCGCGTAGCCGATAGTGCGTGGCCTCGCCTTCTAGTCTAACGGGAATTTTCTCGTATCGACGCTCCTCGTCCTTATCCCCAGCATTGAGCACCATCACCTCAAAGTCCGTAGAAGGGAAGTCGCCGTCGCCGACCAGAATCGCCCCAGTCACGATCGACGCCAGACCCAATAGGCTCGTCGTTAAAAGTCGCTTACCCGTCTTCGAATCACCCGCGTAAAAATGCAGCATGCCCGGCACCGGGATTGCCTTGAGCGCAAGACCTACGGTGAGCCGGCGGTTCATATCCCTATACTCCTCATAGCTCATTTCCTGCGGTATCGGCGCTAGCGGCGATTCGTTGAGCACATCACCTTGTCCTTGCGCCTCGACCACCGATACTTGCATCAACATCGCCGCCCACCCCGCCAACCCTACCACAATAAGCTTTCTCATCTTAGCCTCCTCTTATATTGCAACTCGTCTAACCAGCGAAATTCCCACTCTTTTTATTTTAACACTCTTGTAGAATACAAACGTCACTCTCAAACGCCAAAAAAACCGGACCGCGATCCAGAACCAACAGCAAGAGCCCAAGAGCATCAACCTATTGACCAGCCCCCTGTCGTTCCGTACTGTCGGACCTATAGTCTATCACCTCAAGATCGATACCCCGCCGCCAAGGAGACCATCAATATGCAAGTCTTAATCCTATCCGGCCCCAACCACGGATTCGAGAAGAGTGCCCCCTTGATACACGAGTTCCTCGGTGCGGCAGATGACCTGGATGTCGCGTTAGAAGACGACAAGGATATTCTCGCGGATGGGCTCGACGCGTTTGATGTCTGCGTCTTCGGCACGGGTTTCACCCATCCTGTGCCCCAGGAGGACGGCTCGCGCATATGGGAAGCCGAGCTTACAACAAACCAGGAAGACGGCCTGCTCGACTTCGTGCGCAGCGGCAAGGGCCTAGTTGGCATCCATGGCACCGCCTGGAATATCGGTGCGCGCGCCGTGGACCTGCTCGGCGGCCACGCCAATTGGCACCCACCGGGCCTGACCTTTACCGTCAACGTCACCGAAGGCGAACATCCTATCACCGCAGACCTAGCAGACTTCGAGGTTGAAGACGAGATCTATATGTCGGCTTGGTTTCCCGAAATAAATATCCTCGCCACCGCCGAATGGTCTGATAAAAAGCATCCCCTGGCCTGGACCAAATCCTTTGGCGACGGTCGCGTCTTCTACACCGCCTTGGGCCACGGCCCCGACACCTTCAGCCGCCCCGGTATGCAAAAGCTGATGACCCAAGGCGTGCGTTGGGCTGGCACCAACTGAGCATGCAGCGACGCCTGATCCTGCACACCGACCTCAAGGTCTCGCCCCTGTGCCTGGGCACGATGACCTTCGGCACACCTGTGGGCGAAAGAGAAGCCGTTAAAATAGTACACGCCGCTCTCGACCTGGGCATTAACTTCATCGACACCGCCAATATGTACGAGGGGTATACTCGCTCGATGGGCTCGCCCGGCGGCCTCGCAGAAGCGTATATCGGCCAAGCCCTGCACGGCCGCCGCGACCACGCCGTGCTCGCCACCAAGGCCGGCAACTCGATCGGCCCCGAGCCGGAAGACAAAGGCCTGAGCCGCACCCACCTGCTGCGTGAATGCGAACGCAGCCTCAAGCGCCTGCAAACCGACTACCTCGATCTCTTTTACCTCCATATCCCCGACCCCGACACGCCCTTAGCAGAATCGATAGCCGCCTGTGCCGAACTTATCGCCAGCGGCAAGATTCGCCATTGGGCCGTCTCCAATTTTGCCGCCGAGCAGACCCGGCAGATCCTCGATCTCTGCGCTGAAGGCAATTGGCCGCTACCCGTCGCCCACCAGCCTTCCTTCAGCCTGCTCAACCGCACCATCGAAGAAGACCTGCTCCCTCTTTGTATCGAGCGGGAAGTCGCCGTAATCGCCTACCGCATCTTGGAAAGCGGCCTGCTCAGCGGTAAATACACCGACCCCGACAACCCGCCCACCGATTCGCGCGCAGCCGAAAAACCCGAGTGGCTGCCGCAACTGCAAGACGCGCAAACACAACGGTCCCTCGCCGAAATATCGGCGCAAGCCGACGCAGCGAACCTGAGTCTCTTCGACTACACCATCCGCGCCACGGTCTCCACCCCGGGCATAACTAGCGCCATCCTCGGCGTAAAAAATCCCGAACAGCTCGCGGCGGCTGTCCGGGCCCTGGAAATGAACGACCCCGCCGCAAGCAGCGGGGTATCGGGTTAGCTGGCACATTCTAACGCCGCAAGCAGCGGGGAATTCAACCCGCAAAGATTAAAGGCGCCTCTCATCCATTCGCCTTCCGCCACTGTGGCCTGCCGCCGGAGGTGCGGGCCAACCCTCCCTCCCTAAAGCTTTGCCAACCAACCACCATCGACATAAAAATCCTGTCCCGTGATATCCCCCGCCGCATCCGAAGCCAACAACACCGCCACCCCCGCCAAATCCTCCGGTTCCCCCCAACGCCCCAACATCGTGCTCGCCGCCCGCTGTGCTCGCCGCTCCGGGTCATTCCAACTCAGCGCCCCCATATCGGTATGAAAATACCCCGGACCGATCGCATTGACCCGAATTCCGTGCGCCGCCAAATCGTGCGCCAAAAATTTCGTCAACTGCTTGAGCCCGCCCTTCGCCGCACCATAGGCCGGATTGTCTCCCGCACCCAACTCGGCCGCGATGCTGGTGATGTTGATAATCGACCCGCCTTCCGGCATCAACGGCGCCAAACCTCGCGCCAGGCGAAAGGGCGCGTCGAGATTGACGCGCAGTGTTTCGTCCCAAGCCTCGTCCGCATATTCGAGCAAGGGCTGCGGCTTGGTCACCCCGGCATTATTGACCAGTATATGCAACTGCCCGAACTCAGCTTTGATATATTCAATCAACGCGTCAACCTCTGCGCGCTCGCCCAAATCGCTAGGCCGCGCCAGCACTTCCCCACCCAAGGCCGCCAACTCTTCCCGCGCCACTTGCAAACGCTCGGCGTTCCTTCCCACCAACAACGTCCTAGCCCCAGCCCGACTCAACGCTTCGGCGATCCCGCGCCCCAAACCGCGCCCGGCACCCGTCACCACGGCCGTCTTACCCCCAAGCGAAAACAGCTCCTCGACATAACTCATGTTAAAACTCCGGATTGTTTAGAGACAAACTGCACATCCCCACACACTCTCTACTTTTCAAGACGGCCTAAGTATACGAAATTCTCTTAGTAGACGCGTCCTCTCCCACTTCATATATTCCGCCCAACCACCGCAATACGCCGCCTTCGTTCGCTTCGAAAGGATCACCGCCCATGACGATTTCTACCGACAGCATCTTCCATCGCGTCATCACGAACAACTGGCCGCAAATATCCCACGGCAAGGACTGCTACCTCTACGCCGAAGACGGCCGCGCCTACCTCGACGCCTGCGCCGGCGTACACGTCGTCTCCATCGGCCACGGCGTGCCCGAAATATCCGCCGCAATGCAAACCCAAGCCGACAAAGTGTGTTTCACCTACGCCCGCTTCCTCACTCAGCCGCAGATCGATCTGGCCGACAAACTCACCGCCATGGCGCCCGGCGACCTCAACCGCGTATTCTTCGTCTCCGGCGGCTCCGAAGCCACCGAGGCGGGGCTCAAGATCGCCCGCAAATACCACCTCGAGACCGGCAACCCGAAAAAATACAAAGTCATTACCCGTTGGCAGTCCTGGCACGGCAATACCCTCGGTGCCCTGTCGATGTCGGGTCGCTCGACTTGGCGCGAGGACTATATGCCCTATCTGCTCGACTTCCCGCACATCACCTTCCCCAATCCCTCGCATTGCCCATACTGCAAAGGCCAACCCGCCTGCACCCTCTCTTGCGCTGAGGAGTTAGAGCGCGTTATCAAACAAGAGGGCGCGGACTATATCGCCGCCTTTATCGCCGAACCTATTTCGGGCACCTCGTGCTGCGGCCTCAAACCCCCACCCGATTACTTCCCGACCCTGCGCGATATCTGCGACCGCTACAACATCCTGATGATCATCGACGAAGTGGTCACCGGCTTCGGCCGCACCGGCAAAAACTTCGGCATCGAGCATTGGCAAGGCGTAGTGCCCGATATCATGGCCACAGGCAAAGGCCTGAGCAGCGGCTATACTCCCATCGCCGCCACTTTGGTCCGCGACGAGATCTACGACGGTATCTACAAAAAGCAAAACCACTACGTGCACGGCCACACCTACGGCGGCAACCCGCTCTCCTGCGCCATTGCCCTAGCAGTGCAAAACTATATCGCCGACAACGACCTCGTTGCCCGCTGCGCCAAAATGGGCGATTTGATGCACGAAAAGTTGCTGCCTTTAGAAGCCTCGCCGATCGTCAGCGCGGTACGCGGTGGCCACGGCCTGCTCAATGGCGTCGAATTCTCAAAAAACAAAAGCACCGGCGAACCCTTCGACCCTCAGCAGGGTGTCACTTCCGCCTTCGTCAACCGCGTCTTCGACAAGGGTGTGCTAATTATGCCGGGTTCGGCCGGCATGATCGACGGCGTCAACGGCGACCATATCGCCATCAGCCCGCCCTTTACCATTAATGAAGAACAGATCGAGCAAGTCGCACAGGTGATCACGGATGTGGTCGGGGAAATGGAGCAGGAGTTGGGATACTAAAGGGAATAGGCTACCGCGGAAATTTCTATCTCAGGCCTTAGCTAGGCGGCGGGGATTTTTAAGGGAGGGGAGGGTGACCGCGGGCCTGGAAGGGCACAGGGTCCGGGGGAGTGCTCGTGACGGAGCGCGGAGAAATAGGCCGCACGAGTAAGCGAGTGCTACAAGCCGCGCCCCGAGGGATGTTAAAAATCCCCACTGCGATCAGCCCCGCAGCCCCACCTCTATCGGCAAACAGGTACTAACGTGTACTTAAGTAGAGCGGTGCCATCACATCAAAACAGAACGTATCTCTGGCAACCCCTACCCCAAACCGCTCGGCAACGGATGGTATTTCACCAAGACCTCCACCTCCGCAACTTTCAGCGGACTCACCAGATCCTCCGGCCGCCCCACCAACGAGATTTCTAGCAGATTCTTTCCTTGTTGCGGCCGCACCTTCTGCAAGTCAAACACTAGCCACATACTCTGATACGGTGCAACGATCCAGCCGTACTCGCGACGACAAACCTCCGACACCAGCGACTTGCCGTTCAGCGCGACCTCCAGGCGGTCCTCCGACACCAGATCGACGATCTTGATCTTCAACAGGACCTGGCTGACGCGCCCCTCCTGTGCATCGTCAGCGCAATAAAAAACTATGGCGTGTTTCTCTCGATCATCTGCATTGATCTCTATCGGCAACGCCACCGGATACTGGTTTTCCATATCTTGTGCGGACCTCGCCAACACATAGTGTTTGTCCTTTTCCTGCATCAGATCCCGATCGCCCAATTCACTCAGCGAGCTGCGCTCCTGGTCACCTAAAGGCCAACGCATAAACCAGGCGTAAAGCCCGTCGCAGCCCCGATCCAACAAACTCGCCGACGCCGCCCGCAATTGCGCGAGGTCGGGCCAGATGCGCTGTTCCGCTCCGGTCGATTCGTCGCGCACATAAGGCTGCAATGTGCCGTAGACCGACACACCCGCCTCGTGCGCCGCTTCGATCATCCAATCGACCGGCATATCACCGTCGAGGATCATATAGCCGTAGCGCATCGGCACCAGAAAGTCTACCAAACCGCGTTCCAGCCAGGTCCTGACATCCAGCCCCTGCGCCAGATTCATCGCCTCGGTCGGCAATACCCGCGCACCGACCATCCCCCCTTGCTGCCCGCGCACCAGCTCGGCCAACTCCTCGACATAGTCGGTCAACAACGGCGTCGTCGCCTCTACATCTTCCTTGCGCAGAATATTCGGCGCACCACCCGGCAGCGCGAAATCCAACTCGATGCCGTCGGTCTCGTATTCGACCGCCAACTCGCGCACCACCTCCATGATATGAGCCCGCACCTCCACGTGCGCCAAACCCCCACCGCCATTAGCCAGGTTATGGGCTGGATCCATCTTGCCATAGCCTGCCATCCGCAAACTCGCCCAGAAATCCATATTCTTGTCGTGTGCCCGGTCGATCAATACCGTCAAGGGGTCGAGCCCGCGCTCGATCAGGCTCTGCATATTGTGCCAGGTGCGCCAATAGGCCGCCTGCTCAAAGGGCTGTATATCCGTGCCAAACATCATCCCGGCGCGTGACGGATAAAACAACCCGTCCCCACGCTCGACCCCATAGGCAAAAGTATCCACCCCCGTACCCGCCACCTCGTCGATCGGCACCCACGCATCTTCAAGCGTCATTGGCGGCTCGAAAGCGAAGAGGTAGTAGTGCCGGGCATCGTTAAAATAAATAGTGCGTTGTTGTCGCATGGCCTATGCTCCCTATGCTGGATGACCCGTCCCCGCCCACACTCATTTATATTAATGAACAGTCGGAACGCCTCAAGCGCGAACCGACAACACATAAGATACAATTGTGCTTGAACAATGGGTATAAGAAGAATACCGTGGTGACTAAACTAATGTCGAGGGGGAATAACGGACTAAGATGAATATCGTCCTATTTAACGAAGAAGAATTGGATCGCCCGCTGGCCAAAGACGACGCGCGCGCCTTGCACGTATTAAATGTCATCGGCTGCCGCCAGGGCGACAGTTTCGACGTCGGCCTGATCGACGGTCCACGCGGCAAAGCGCGCATCGAAGCCGCCACCCACCGCGGCCTGGAACTCGATTTTCATTTCAGCGAAACGGTGCCCAGGCTCTATCCCGTGACGATGATAATCGGCCTACCGCGCCCGCCGAGCGCCCGCCGCATCCTCAAAGACCTGACGACGCAGGGAGCCGATACGCTGCACTTCGTCGCCACCGACAAAGGCGAAAAATCCTATCTGAAAAGCCGGCTGTGGACGGATGGGGAATACGAGCGTCTATTGCGAGAAGGCGCCGAGCAAGCCTTTTGCACCCGCCTGCCCGAAGTCGTCATACACGAATCCCTGACGGCGTGTATCGAGCAACTCGGCGATGCCACCGACCGACTCGCCCTCGACAACTACGAAGCCGCCATGCCCCTGGGCACTTTCCAACCGAGCCAAGAACGCTGCGTATTAGCCATCGGCTCCGAACGCGGCTGGTCGACCGCCGAACGCAATTTATTACGCAAAAACAGCTTCGAATTAGTGAACATAGGAGATCGCGTACTCAAAACCGAAACCGCGTGCATCGCCGGTTTGACGCTGATCTTGCACAAGATGTCCATATTCTAATACGGCCATTGCGCGTCATCGACAATCAACCATATGCCGCTGCTTCGTAGGTTTCTTCCCTCCCAAGTGGCCCAAGCCTCGGGTATGTCCCTCCCCACTACTTTTGCGTCGGCACCCTCTTTTTTGGATCGCGCGCATCCGCCACTGCCTGCTGCTTACGCGCCATCTCCTGTGCCACCTCGTAATACTTGCCCTCCCGATCAAAAGGCGGGCTATAATCAATCGCCCCCTCCGGATACAAATACCAATCCTCCCGTCCCACCCTGTAACCGCGAATAAACGCCCGCGGCGCATCGTCGGTCACATAATTGACCACAAACAAATCCCCATCGTCCAACTGCACCCAACCCGAATAGCCGCTGTCGGGCGAAAGCGAACGGTCATTGTCCAAAAAGGCGAAGCGCGCTTCGGCATCTGCGCGATAATCTTCCTGCGTCTCCGACGCCATCGCACCCGCAAAACCCTTCAGCGCTTCTGCCGGCGTCTCCACATACAGACCCAACGAAGTCGACAGCCCGCACGCCACGCGATAGGTCACCGCGATCTCCCCCGAGCGCAAGCGCCCCGCCGACGGCCGCCCCAAACAATGCATCATCTGCGTCCGCTGCGGCCGTGACCAGGTGCGCCCACCATCGCGCGATAAACTCTTCCAGCCACAGACCCGCTCGCCGTCCTCGCGGATATAACACACCAGCGCTCCATCATCTAACTCGACGAAATCCCCCTCGTTGAGCCGCCAAGGGCCGTCGTTGATTTTGGGCACCTCCGGATCGGGAATCTTAAACGGGCCTTCCCAGCTGTGCCCCTTATCCGCCGACAGATACACCGTCTGCGTCTCGATAAAATCTTCCTCACCCTTTTCGCCCGGCCATTGTTCCGTCACCCCGACGATCAGCCGCCCATCGGAAAGCTCCTTGATCGAAGGCACGATCCCCTCGCTAATACCCGTCTCCTCCGGGCCTTGCCAGGTCGCGCCCGAGTCGGTGCTGCGAAAAAGTAGGTTCGAGCACATGTTCGGTTCGAGATACTCGGCAAAGGTACCTCGCCACAATAAATCGACGATCAGTAATAGCGTGCCGTCGGCGCAGGCGGTGATGCGCGAGCAGTTGAGACGGCCCTTGCCGGCCTCAGATTCCTCGCACGTGCGCTCGACAACCACCTGGCGCGGTCCCCAACTCAACCCCCGATCAAAGCTCCGGCGCACGATCACTTTCGACCACGGCCGCGCGCTATGGCACATGCTCTCGCGATAGGTGCATACCAGCACCCCGTCGGGCGTCTGGGCTATATCGGCAAAGGCCTCGTAGATGTCGTCATTTCTTGATACGGTGATCGTTTGCATACCTGATCCTAACATCGCGTTGGGGTACATGTTTGTCTTAGCGAGCGATAGAATATTGATTTCTCTTTTAGCCATCAAGCCAGAATTGAGCCATTGAGCAAAATGGCAATAGGCAAAAAAATGCCTTCGTCATTTGCCCCGATCCCCTAAATGCCATATTTCAGGAGCGACTTTCGCGACATTAACCGCGCCATCTCCTACGGGGAGGATAAACTATGACAACAGGCTATACTATTCATATTGGCACCGTCGGCGGTGGTCTTTCAACCCCCCTGGATCGCGGCGAGACAATGATCAGGGAGGCGCGCAACACGACCACGTCGCCGCCGACACCCCTCGTAGATTAGCCCGACAATACCTATAACCCGTACCTTTTTCACTTACGCCTTGCCCTCCCACTCAGAGTTTGCCAGCTTTCGCCCTACGCAATACCATCAACAAGCTACGAAAGGCTTCTCCTCCATGAGCGAAATCGGCCGCCCGAAAGACGCACTCGACACCCCCGCCCTCTGGGTGGACCTCGACAAAATGCAGGCCAATATCCAAAGCCTGGCCGCGTTGTGCACAGAAGCCGGCGTGCAGTGGCGCCCGCATACCAAGGGCATCAAAGTCCCGGCCATCGCCCACCTGGCCGTGCGTGCCGGGGCCATCGGCGTCACCTGCGCCAAGCTCGGCGAAGCCGAAGTCATGGCCGCCAACGGCATCCTCGACCTGCTCGTCGCCAATCAAGTCGTCGGCCCACGCAAAGTCGAACGCCTGGTCCGCCTCAGCCGCCAGGCCGATGTCAAAGTAGCCGTCGACTCCGCCGCCAATGTCGAAGAGATCGGCCGTATCGCCACCGCCGCCGGCGCCGAAGTCAACGTGCTCGTCGAGCTCAACACCGGCATGAACCGCGCCGGCGTGCAACCCGGCGAAGCCGCCCTCGCCCTCTCGCGCCTGGCCCACGAAACGCCCGGTGTGTGCTTTAAAGGCCTGATGGCCTGGGAAGGCCACACCGTCAAGATTCCAGATCCAGAAGAAAAGCGGCTCGCCGTCGAGAAATCCGTCGGCCAGTTGCAAGAAAGCGTCGCCCTCTGCCGCACAGCCGGCCTGCCCGTCGACATCGTCAGCGGCGGCGGCAGCGGCACCTATAAGGTCACACCCTTTTTAGACGAGATCACCGAGATCCAAGCCGGCGGCGCGATCTTCTCCGACGTCGCCAACCGCAGCCGCCACGTCGAAACGGATCCGGCGATCTTCCTACGCACCACCGTCACCAGCCGCCCCGCGCCCGATCGCATAATTTACGACGCCGGCTTCAAAGCCCTGCCCGTCTCCTACGGCGACCCGGAGCCTTTGGGCCTCGACCACGTCGCAGAGATTCGCACCTCCGCCGAGCACGGCATTATCGTGCTCAGCGCTCCGAACGACCAGCCCAAGGTCGGCGACGGTCTCGACTTTATGCTCGGTTATGGCGACGTGACCGTCTTTATGCACGATGTGCTATATGGGGTGCGCAACGGAGTGGTGGAGACGGAGTGGCCGATCGCGGGGCGCGGGAAACTACAATAGAGGGTTTGTTCGTTGACGGGGCAGCACCTGTCGTAAGGTCGGGCTTGGGGGATCCTCCAAGCCCGACCTCTAACGGTTACAGTTTCTTCCAATAAGAGAGTTTATCCCCGTTTCAATCTATCGTATCTCTTGCACTGACCTTCTTTTTAATTGGAATGACCCCAAACCACCCCCACCGCCAAGCCTTCTTGACGCTCGACCTCCAGGCTATTATAATCGCCCTGCCTGTCCACCCGCACTGGAGCAAAGTCCATGAAACTCGGCACCTTCATGATGCCCCTGCACCCCCCCGAAAAAGACCGCACCGCCTGCTTCGAAGAAGACGTCGACTTCATCGTCCGCGCCGACCAACTCGGCTACACCGAAGCCTGGATCGGCCAACACCACACCGTCGCCTGGGAACCCATCCCCTCTAACGACCTCTTTATCAGCTACGTTCTGCCGCAGACCAAGAACATCCGTTTGGGCACCGGCGTCTCCATCATGCCACAGCACCACCCCGTCAATGTCGCGGTGCGCTTGGCCTTTTTGGACCATCTGTCCAAAGGCCGCATCAACTGCGGCTTCGGCCAAGGTGGCGTAGCCACCGACTGGGGCCTCTTCGACTTACCTGACCCCAAAACCCAAGGGCTGATGACGGTCGAAAGCATCGACATGGTGCTCAAGCTCTGGCAGGAAGACGCGCCCTTTGATTTCCAGGGGGATTTCTACCATATCAAAATCGAAGAGCCACAACCCGAACTAGGCATCGGCGAACTACTCAAACCCTACCAGAAACCGCACCCGCCCATCGGCATGAGCGTGATCAGGGGCGGCTCGATGGCTGCAACAATGGCCGGCCAACGCGGCTACTTGCCCATCAGCACCAACCTCGTCGCCGCCTCGACGCTGATCCAGCACTGGCAGACCTATTCGGCCGGGGCCACCGATGCCGGCCTGCCCGAACCGGAGCGCACTTTTTGGCGCATCTCGCGTAGCATTCTCGTCGGCGACTCGGCGCAACAGGCTTGGGATTACGCCCTCGATCCCAAGAGCAGCTTCAACCGCGCCTTCGAATATCTGATCGCCGTGCTCTCAGGCGCGCAAATGCTGCACATAATGAAACACGATGAGTCCGTGCCCGACGCGGAAGTCACACCCGAGTACCTGATCCGCAATCTCTGCATAATAGGCGACACCAAATCATGCGTGGACCAGTTGGAAGCATTGTGGGAAACGACAGGGGGGTTCGACACGCTATTAATGATCGCGCACGATTGGGACGACCGAGCACTGTGGGAACGTTCGATGGCTCTGCTGGCCAACGAGGTCGTGCCAAAACTGCCTTCAGTCTAGCGTCTAGGCTCGGTTCGAGATCTGAAAGCGATGGCCCTCGGGGTCGGTGCCGTCGCAAAGCAGTAAATCACCGAAGGTCTGCACCGCATCCATTGGCGCACCGCGCCGCACCAATTCCTGTTGCACGGCCCCTACGTCTTCCGCATAAAACACGATCTTATGCGGAGCAGCCGGGCTGCCTGTTGGGCCATGCGCCCCATGCGCTTTGTGAAAGGCCAGTCGACAGCCGCCGGCATCAAGCTCAGCCCATTCATCGGCGGCCAAATCGCTTTCGATCGGGCTCAGATCGAACATAGCACGGTAAAAATCCGCACACTTTTCGACATCGGCGACAAATACGATAACGCGTTTCATTGTAGCAATCATCAGGTCCTCCCACGGGTAATGGCCATTGCAGCCCTACAGGCCGTAAAAATCCCACATCAATAAAAGCGATGCAAACGCTAATTCAACGCACTTCCGTTCTCATTCCCCACATCTTCTCCCATTTTATTACCTTATATAATTGGCGTGAATCTCTGAAGTGCCGAAGGGCTGGTTGAGGGTATCCCCGTAGCGGATAAACCCCCTCGGAGCAGCCCAGGGATGGGCTGCGAGAATGAGCAAAGGGGATGCCCTCGACCAGCCCGTACGCCCCATAGCCGAACCAACTACCCACCTCCCTACCCGAGCATCTATGCGCTTATCTATTATATTCTACCTCTGCATCTTCTGCTTCTGTAATACCCCGGCCTTCGCCGACACCATGGTCTACCGCACCCACGCCCTGACCCTCTACGGCGACCCCCAATACCCGCCCAATTTCACCCACTTCGACTACGTCAACCCCGATGCGCCCAAAACCGGCGAAATCCACCTTTCCGCCATCGGCACCTACGACAACCTCAACCCCTTCATCCTCAAAGGTATCGCCGCCGCCGGCTCGCTATTGCTCTATAACCGCCTCTGCACAAAATCCAAGGACGAGCCCTTCACCGAATACGGCCAGCTCGCCAGCCAGATGCAAATGCCCGTCGATCGCTCGTGGGTCATCTTCGAACTGCATCCCGAGGCACGTTGGCACGACGGCGTACCCATTACCGCCGCCGATGTGGTCTTTAGCTTTGAAACCTTCACGACCAAAGCGATTCCCTATTTTCGCAGCGCCTACGCCGATGTCGACACCGTCTTTGCCATCGATGAGCACCGGGTCAAATTCACTTTTACCGAAGGCATGAACCGTGAGATGCCGCTCTTGGTCGGCCAGTTGCGCGTCCTGCCCAAACACTATTGGCAAGACCGTGATTTCAGCGCGACGACTCTCGAACCACCCCTAGGTAGCGGCCCCTACAGGATCGCCGAGTTCGAAGCGGGCCGTTCGATCACCTACGAGCGCGTCGACGACTACTGGGGCCGTGACCTGCCCGTGCACAAGGGCCGGCACAACTTCGACCGCATCCGCTACGAGTATTATCGCGACCGCACCGTCTCGATCGAAGCCTTCAAAACCGGGGGTTACGACCACCGCTCGCTGGCCAACTCAAAAGAATGGGCGAACGACTACGCGGACTTTGCGCCCATCATTGAAGGCCGCATGATCAAGGAATTGATCCCGCATCAACTGATCCGCGGCATGCAGGGTTTTGCCTTCAATACTCGCCGCTACAAATTCAAGGACCCGAAAGTGCGCCAAGCCCTCGCCTACGCCTACGACTTTGAATGGACCAATCAAAACCTGTTCTACGGGCTCTTCACTCGCAGCAAAAGTTATTGGGGCAATTCTGATCTCGGCGCGTCGGGCCTGCCTGAGGGCGCGGAACTTGCAATACTAGAAGAATACCGCGGTCAGATCCCGGACGAGGTTTTTACGACAGAATACATCCCGCCCAAAACCGACGGCTCGGGCCAAAACCGCGGCAATCTGCGTACGGCGAAAAAGCTCCTAGCCGCAGCCGGCTGGAAAGTCGTCGACGGTGTACTGCGGCATTCTGGGACCGGCGAGGTCATGCGTTTCGAGTTCCTGCTCGGGTCCTCGACCTACGAACGCATCCTAGGCCCCTTTATACAAAACCTCGAACGACTCGGTATCGAAGCCACTATTCGCACCGTCGACTCGGCGCAATACCAGAACCGCGTCAAGGATTTCGACTACGACATTATCATCACCTCCTGGAGCCAAACCTTGTCTCCAGGTAACGAACAACGCAACTTCTGGTCGAGTAAAGCGTCTCAATCATCCGGCAGCCGAAATTACACTGGAATCGAGGACCCGGTAGTCGACCAACTGATCGAACGCCAGATCGCCGCCCCGGATCGCAAAACACAGGTCGCCATAACCAACGCCTTGGACCGAATCCTGCTCTGGGGGCATTATGTGATCCCCGGATCGCACAGCCGCTCGTACCGCATGGCCTATTGGAATACATTCGGCCGCATGCCCGAACCGCCGAAAAACGGCCTCGGTTTTCCCGACACTTGGTGGTGGGACGCGGAAAAGGCCGCGCGACTCGAAACAAAATGAAATTATCGACAACCAAAACCCGAAAGGGAAAATAACCATGCGCATCGCGCTCTTTTTCACTATCGCCTTCCTGGCCGCGCCACCGCTGCAGGCGGAAAACTACGTCGGCCACGGCATCTCCCTTTATAATGAGCTCAAATACGGCCCGGACTTCACCCACTTCGAATACGCCAATCCCGACGCACCCAAGACAGGCACCTTTCTCATCGGCTGGATCGGCACCTTCGACAGCCTCAATCCCTTTATCCTCAAGGGTACGACCCCACCGCGTATGAGCGCCCTGCTCTACGATACGCTCACCGAGCACGCCGACGACGAGATTTTCTCCGAATACGGCCGGCTCACCGAACGCATCGAAGTGTCCGCAGACAACTCTTGGGTACTCTATACCTTGAGAAAAGAAGCGCGCTGGCACGATGGCCAACCCGTAACACCCGAAGATGTGATCTTCACACTCGACATACTCAAGACCAAGGGCCATCCCTATTACGACAGCTACTACAGCGACATCGAAAAGGCCGAGAAAGTCGGCGAGCGGCAAGTCAAGATCATCTTCGGCGCAGGGACGAACAAAGAGCTGCCGCTGATCGCCGGCCAACTCGCCATCTTGCCCAAGCATTACTGGGAAGGCCGCGACTTCACAGAAACCACGCTCGAGCCACCTTTGGGCAGCGGGCCCTATAAGATCACCGCCGTCGAAGCGGGCCGCTTCATCACCTATGAGCGCGTCGACGACTACTGGGGCAGGGACCTGCCCGTCAACAAGGGCCGCTTCAACTTCGACCGCATTCAATTCGATTATTATCGTGACCAGACCGTGGCCATCGAGGCGCTCAAGGCCGGTGAGTTCGACTACCGGCGCGAAAACTCCTCCAAGGACTGGGCGACCTCCTACGATGTCCCGGCCGTCGACGAAGGCACGTTGGTAAAAGACCCGCTGCCGCACCGGCGCTCGACCGGCATGCAGGCCTTTGTCTTTAATACCCGCCGAGACAAATTCGCCGATCGCCGCGTGCGCCAGGCCCTCGGCTATGCCTTCGATTTCGAATGGACCAATAAGAATCTGTTCTACGGTCTTTACCAGCGCACCACGAGCTATTTCGCCAATTCCGAGCTGGCTTCTGAGGGATTGCCGCAAGGCCGAGAACTCGAAATCCTCGAAGCGTACCGGGGCCGCGTCCCGGATGAGGTCTTCACCGGACTACGAGCCCCCCAGCACCGACGGATCGGGCCAGATCCGCACGAATCTGCGCGCGGCCACAAAACTGCTCGACGCCGCGGGCTGGAAGATTGTCGACGGCGTACTGACGCACGAAGAAACGGGCGCCGTGATGGAAATAGAAATTCTGCTCTATACCGCTTCGTGGGAGCGCATCGTCGCACCGATGATTAGCAACCTCGA
>JABHFS010000201.1 GCA_018672475.1 Gemmatimonadota bacterium
CAGGGGGTAACGGCGAGCGTCGGCGAGGCAGCGTCTGCTTCGCGGTCTATCGCCACCGAGATCGCGGGGGTCAACGCTGTGAGCCAGGACGTAAAACAGGCGGCTTCGGCGGTCAATATACAGGCCGAGGAGCTATCGAGTCTGGGCACCGCCTTGCAAGAGATGGTCGAGCAATTTAACCCCGACAACCACAGTTAAGCCAGACGCACCTTACGATCTATCTCGATATCCACACGATCTAGCCCTATTTTACCAGCGTATGACTCCGGTCTATATTGAGTGCATCAATAAACAGGAGCATAATCATGACCGACTCTCCCTACCGCATCGCCCCGCCCGGCTTCACCGACGAACAGTGGGAGACCTTCGAACGCGATGGCATCCTCTTCTTTGAAGACGCCCTCGACGCCGCCACCATTGACGAGCTTAGTGCTGCAATGGACCGCGTCTGCCAAGCGAGCGAGAAATACCAAGAGGGTCAGACCTTCGGCAGCGAGAATCTCGTCGAGCGCGACCCCGCCTTCGCCGCACTAATCGACCACCCCCGCCATGTCGGCTACGCCTACGATCTTTTCGGTGAGCTACTCAAGCTGCACCAGAGCCAGTTTTTTATCCGTCCGCCCGGCGGCGAGCGCTACAATATCTGGCACCCCGACGGCGCCCGCGCGGTGCCCTACGGCACCTTCTCGCCCAACCTGCCCCTACAGATCAAAATTGGCTTCTGGCTGACCGACGTGCTGGAAGAGAAAATGGGCAATCTCGTCGTCTTGCCCGGCAGCCACCGCGAGCAATACGTCGATCAATACGACAGCCACGAGCCGATTGACGGCGAACAAATCGTCTGTGTGCGCAAGGGCACGATGACGCTCATGCATTCGAGCATCTGGCATCGCGTCGAACCCAATGAGAGCGACGTGGTACGCAAGAATATCTTCTACGCCTATTGCCCGGCCTGGGTCACGGCGGCCGATCGCGTGCTATCCAACCCCGAATGGCTCGAAACCCTCAACCGCGAGCAGCGCATTATCATGCGCTCCTATACGCACGCCTACGCCAACGCCAAACCCCCCGCTTCCGAATTCCCGCTCTTCCTCGACCGCGAGACAGGCCTAGACCACGACCCGGATACCTATCGCGAAGACGTGCAACTGCACCGCCGCAAACGCATGACTTGGGCCGAGCGCAAACACGCGCTCGCCGCTACCTAGACTTCCTGATCCGCTTGAGGGCGAAGCGCTCCTCATAAAACCCTTCAGAGTCACGTCTAGTTTTTCAAGCTCTAAGTCATCGGCGTGTTCATTGAGGAAATCGGCGACGGCGACAACAATCGCTCGCTAAAAAGGGTACGCGCCAAAACCCGTAAATCGCGCTCGTCCACCGGACGGGCCTGCCCTATCGATATCAGCACCACCTCTACCGTTTCAGGGACCACCCGGTAAACGATGCGAAACCAACCGCCTTCCGGCCGCAGACAGCGATAGCTCTTTAGTTCACCAGCCAATGGCCAACCCATTTCTTCCGGTTCGCTTTGCAGAGCAATCAAATGCTGGGTCAATTGCTCGCTTAGCCGCCGATTGAGCACCCCGCGCACGACCTCTGCTGCTTGTGGTGCAAGCACAATGCGAGACATCATGGAGCCTGCCAAGTCTCGCCATCACCCGCCTCAATCTGACGGACGCCTTCGCGCAAAGCCTCAGACAACGCCTGATCGCCCAGCACCTCCAGCGTTTCGGCGATGCCTTCGTAGAGCGCCCAAGGCATAAGTGCTAAAACGGGTTGGCCGCGCCGCGTTATGGCGAGCGCACTAGCTTCGGGTTCAGCATTAAAAAGATCGGGCAACTGGTTCAGTTCTTTGCGAGCTTGCGCTATGGGCATGCTTTGCATCATATTTTCCTTTTTGTACTTAGTTTAGTACTTGTTACTGTACAAAATAAACCTATTTCGATCATCCTTTATTATTAGCAATGTTACCCCCTATGCCAAATATGGGGTAGAAGAGTTGCTAAACCACTATTTATTCGGCTTATCTTTTTTGCTGAAAAGTAAGACACAGATCAAGTACAATTAAATGTACTAATAACCGTACTTATTTACAAGTTAGAGAATTATCCCTTAATCGACTATAATCCATCCATATTATGGCCTATTAAACTGCCTTTTTCGCCGTGCAACTAGCCTGTGCCGACAAACTCATTCAGTGCTTTGATGCCGATCCGAGCGAGTTCTTTTTCGAATACACCGCCATCGGTCGCAACCTGAATTTAGAAGCCTATCGCCGTATCTATCCGCCAGCCCATATGCAACGTTCCACGAGTTTCAGTTTCCTTATAGGGACAATTCTTCGACTGGCACTGGCTACCCAAATCCGACAAGTAGAGATAGTACACCAGCGCCTTGAACATCTAACTTCGCTCGACGATATGCGGCACTGTTTCCCCTATCAGGTATTGCGCCCACAATGCGCCATCGAACACTTCTACACCTTCTACGAAATTTGATTTTGCAAAGTCCATGCCTCTGGCTATCTTCCCGGTTATGACAACGCTTATCCGCCCCTTGATCGCCATAATACTGCTCTTTACGCCCTTAGTCGCCGCGCCGCGCATCGCCCTTGAACCCTGCCCGAGTGAAATTACCGTCAGCGGCGCTGAGTGCGGTACGCTCGAAGTATTCGAAGACCGTGCCGCCGGCACCGGCCGCACCATATCGCTCAATATCGCGGTGATCCCCGCCCTCAGTCGTAGCCCGCAGCCCGATCCGCTCTTCGCCTTCAACGGCGGCCCCGGTGGCGCTTCCACCGATCTGGCGCATATGGCCGACGGCCCCCTGCGCCGCATACGTCAAGAGCGCGATATCGTGCTCGTCGACCAGCGCGGCACGGGCGACTCTGGCCAACTCGCCTGCGCGTCCGATGAACCCGATAGCCTGCTCTTTTTTCCCAATGCCATCGACTGGGCCGTCGACGAGCTCAGGAAATGCCTCGACGGCTATGAAGCCGATACCCGCCTCTACACCACACCGATCGCCATGGACGATATCGATGAGGTGCGCGAGGCGCTCGGCTATGACAAGATCAACCTCTGGGGCGGTTCCTACGGTACGCGCGCCGCCCTCGTCTATATGCGCCGCCACCCCGAAAACACGCGCGCCGTCATCATCGACGGCCTCGCCCCAACCAGCATGAAACTGCCGCTGCACATGGGCGACGACGGCCAGCGCGCGCTCGACATGATGTGGCAAGACTGCGCCGCCGATGCCAACTGCGCCGAGGCCTACGGCGATATCGGCGCCAAATTCGACTCGCTCAAGATCCGTCTGACGCGCAATGCGAAAGCCGGCGACTCACGCGACCTCGTGCATTTCAAGAACCCGCGCACAGGTGAAGACCACAGCCTGCCCATCTATTGGGAAGGCGTCGCTGGACTCGTGCGCAACGCCCTCTACAAGACAGAACTCTCCGCCCTGTTGCCCCTGATCATCGACCGCGCCTACCATGGGGATTTCAACCCCCTTATCGCCCTCGCCGAGCCGTGGGCCGATGTCTCAGAAAAAATGAGCCAGGGCATGTTCTACTCGGTCGTCTGCAGCGAAGATCTGCCCTTTATCAGCGACGCCGAACGCCGCGCCTCCGGCGACAACTTCGTCGGCACCTTTCCCATCGACCTGATGGCTCGCGTCTGCGATTTCTGGCCGCGCGGCGAATTGCCGGAAAATTACCACGACCCCGTCGCTACCGAGCATCCGGTATTGGTGCTTTCCGGCGACCTCGATCCGGTCACTCCGCCGTATTGGGGCGAGAACGTCAGCGGGCATCTCAAAAACTCGCGCCATATTATCGTGCCCGGCGTCGGCCACGGCACCAACTACGGCTGCGTCCCCAAACTGATGGCCCAGTTCATCGACGAAGCGGACGCGACCGGGCTCGACGCGGCCTGCGTCAATAAACTACAGCGGCCATCCTTTTTTACGACCTCACTCGGACCAGAAGCGCAATGATTCGCGTCGAAGACCTACGCAAGCACTTCGGTGAAGTCCCCGCCGTCGACGGGATCAGTTTCGAAGCACCCGACGGCCAGGTCACCGGCCTACTAGGCCCCAACGGCGCCGGCAAAACCACCACCTTGCGCATGCTCTACGGTCTGATGAGCCCCGACGCCGGCCATATCGAAGTAGACGGCAGCCAAGTCGCCGACGACCCGCAAGCCGCCCAGGCCAAGATGGGCATCCTGCCCGACTCGCGCGGGCTCTACCCGCGCCTGACCCCACGCGAGCACCTGCGCTATTTCGGCCAACTGCACCAACTCGACGGGCCGACACTCGACGCGCGGATCGATGAGTTAGTACAGCTGCTCGACATGGGCTCCATCGTCGACCGCCGCGCCGAAGGTTTTTCCCAGGGCGAGCGCGTCAAGACCGCGCTTGGCCGCGCACTGGTGCACGACCCGGCCAACGTGATCCTCGACGAACCGACCAACGGCCTCGACGTGATGGGCACCCGCGCGATGCGCAGCCTCATCCGCCGTATGCGCGAAGAAGGCAAGTGCGTACTCTTCTCCAGCCATATCATGCAAGAGGTCTCGGCCCTCTGCGACCGGATCATCATTATCTCCACCGGCCGCATCGTCGCCGCCGGCACGCCTGACGAGTTGCGCGAGCAATCCGGCCAGGCCAATCTCGAAGACGCCTTCGTCGTGCTCACCGGTCTCGACGAGGTCGCACCATGAACCAGGTCCTCGCCGTACTGCGCAAAGAACTGATCGACGGCCTGCGCGACAGGCGCTCGGTGGTCTCGGCGCTGCTCTTCCCGCTACTCGCGCCGATGATGGTCACCTTCATGCTCAATATCCAGGCGGAGCGCAAACGCGAATCCATGGACATGGAGATCCCCATCGTCAGCGCCGAGCGGGCCCCCGACCTGGTCAACTGGATCGAGCGCAGCGGCTTCACCGTCGTCGACGGCCCCGAAGATCCCGAAGAGGCCGTGCGCGAAGGCGACCTAGATTTCGTCTTCGTCGTGCCCGAGGACTTCGCCGAAGATTTCGCCGAGGGCAAGACGGCCGAGATCGAACTGGTGCACGACGGGACAAAAAAAGACGCCAGCGCTTCCATCGGCCGGGCGCGCGGCCTGATCCAAAGCTACAGCCGCAATCTCGGCACGCTGCGCCTGATCGCCCGCGGCGTCAGCCCGCAAATTGCCCTACCGGTGAAAATCGAGGACGTCGACGCGGCCAGCGCCCGCCAGAAGGCCGCGCACTTTATGTCCTTCATCTTGGTCTACGTCATCATGGCCGCTTTTATGGCCGGCATGAACCTCGCCATCGACTCCACCGCCGGCGAACGCGAACGCTCGTCCTTCGAACCACTATTAGTCAACCCGGTAACCCGCCTCGCATTGGCGCTCGGCAAGTGGCTGGCCGCCGTGGTTTTTTCGGCTACCGGCATTGCCCTGACCTTGGGCAGCTTGGTCTTCGCCCTGCAACAAGCCTCACTGCAAGAGTTGGGCATCAACCTAACGTTCAGCGTTCCGGTGATCGCCGGCGTACTATTTACCGCCCTACCTTTGGCCTTCTTCGCCTCGGGTATGCAGATGCTCGTCTCGAGCTTCGCCCGTTCGTTCAAAGAGGCTCAGACCTACGTCTCACTGCTCATCGTCATACCGATTATCCCCACGGTTTTTGTTATCCTCTATTCGCTCAACAACGAATGGTGGATGGCCCCCATCCCCGTCTTGAGCCAACAGGTACTGCTCACTGAAATTCTCGGCGGCGAGACCGGCTCGATCTTTCCCTACATCGTCTCCGGCCTTTCCTCGTTCGCACTCGGCCTGCTCAGCATCTGGGTTACTGCCCGGCTCTTCGCCCGCGAAAAAATCATCTTCGGACGTTAGGTCGCGTGTAGACGGTCCGGTTGCGGGGTTCGTCTCCGGACGTTTTAGACCCCCGGGCCGCATCGCACCCCACAACCGGACCTCGGAAACTTGGGCGATTTCCTCAAATATTTGTATTGCCAAGCACCCCCTAGTACTACTCTTCTCTCCCCTCATAAAAAAATTATGAGGACGGTTACCTAGGCGCAGCGGTGGGTCGTGGGGACTAATAAAATTCACTGCACGACCCACCCCCGAAGCCCA
>JABHFS010000202.1 GCA_018672475.1 Gemmatimonadota bacterium
TCGGAGGGGCGGTAGTGGATCGCTATCGCTTTATTTTCGGGCACCGCACGCGGTGGCGTGTTGGGGAGATGTGCCGTGTATTGGCGGTGTCTCGCAGTGGGTTTTATGCCTGGCAAAAATGCGATCCCAGTCGGCAAGCGTAAGAAACCGAGCGGTTGGATCAGGCGATTAAGCGCCTCTATCAGGCCAGTCGTGGTCGGTCGGGCAGCCCGAAAATCACGCGGACCTTGTGGACCGAAGACTGGAAGATTAGCGAAAATCGGGTCGCGAAACGGATGAAAGCGATGGGCTTGCGCTCGATCGTGCGCCGCCGCTTTCGAGTGACCACCCAATCGAAGCACGCCTTTCCTATCGCGCCCAACCGCCTCGGGCGTCGCTTCCAGGTCGAGGGCCCCAATCGGGTATGGGTCAGCGACATTACCTACATCCGTCTGCAACAAGGTTGGGTGTATCTGGCGGTCTTTATTGATCTGTTCTCGCGTCAGGTCGTCGGCTGGGCGCTGTCGCGATCGCTCGATCATGGACTCGTGCTTAAAGCCCTGGAGCGAGCACGGCAAAAGAGGAAACCGGAACCGGGTTTGATGATCCATTCGGATCGAGGCGTCCAGTATGCTTGCACCGGTTTTCGCCAAGTCCTCAAGCGCTACGGCTATGTACAAAGTATGAGTCGAAAGGCCGATTGTTGGGATAATGCGGCAGCCGAGTCGTTTTTTCATCTGCTCAAATCCGAGTTGATTTATCACTATGCTTGGTATGGATACGCTGATGTACACGCGGCTCTATTCGAGTATATTGAACTGTTTTATAATCGAGAAAGAACGCATTCCACATTGGGCTATCTTACCCCCGTCGACTTTGAACAGCAGGCCCTAAAAATAGCCGCTTAAACGTGTCCATTTTTCTGGGGGAGTATCAGCGCAGGCGTCGTCTGAAATCAGGCCGAGGTGACGAGGTTCATGTGGGCGGTCATAATTTAGCGAAATTGCGGTCGTAGGCCACTTAGCTCGCGTATCGCCGATCGGCTCATTCACGACATTTAAGCGGGCAAGAAGACCTGCCCGACTGCAATTGATCATCGCTTGGCCGCCTCGCCCAAGCAATGCTTGATCTATGCGCCTAATCTGGCGAGATTCCATTTCTCAAGCATAACCGACATCAGCTATTGCCCCCACCTACGACGGCACCAACTCCGAGGACACCTACCCCCTGATACCGAAGGCGAGTACTAGGAAATATATCAACAAAGATTGGCCAAAATCCTTAGCGGAGATACCCAGGCCGCATGAACGCGGCATTAGTTGACCGGCGAAATATCTGCGCTCTCCTCGCCCGCCTTCCGCAAATACCTCTGCGGCATCCTCGCGGCCAATATGGGTTTCAGGATACAGGCCATCGCCCTGGCCATCCTGGTCTACCGCACGACCGGGTCCGCGCTGGATCTGGGCATTGTATCGGCCATCGGCGCCGTCCCGGCGGTGCTCTGCACTGTCCTCGGCGGCGTGCTCGCCGACCGCTACGACACGCGGATAGTCTGGGCGGTAAACTCCGGGCTCTCGGCGGCACTGATCGGATTGCTCGGCTGGCTGACCTTCAACGACGCCGTGCCCATCGGCCAGATCTACGTGCTCGCGGCCCTGATGGGCGTCGTCGCCGGCGTCAACATGCCCCTGTCCCAGAGCTACTTCCCATCCCTGGTCCCACCGAGCGCCCTCAAGTCTGGTGTTACCTTCAACAGCATGAGCATGTCGATCGCCTCGATCTTCGGTCCAACCCTGGCCGGGCTGATCATCGCCGCGGTAGACCTGTCCGCCGCCTTTGCCGCCGCTGCACTCTGCTGGAGCTTGCCGGTCCTTATCGCGCCCGCATTGCCCGCTCGCCAAGCCGACCCGTGCCAGAATAACCGCACCCTGGCCGATTTCCGCCTCGGCTTCAGTTTTATACGGCAGAATAGTCTTATTCTAGTCCTAGCCGCACTGGTCGTCACCAACTACCTATTGATCTACGGCTGGGTGCAGACCCTGCCGGCCTTCGTCGAACTCTTCGCCGGCGGCGAGCGCGAAGTCGGCTACGCCTCCACCGCGGCCGGCGCCGGTGCGACGTTGGGTATTATTCTCGCGGGCCGCCTCAGACCCGGTCTTTTTCTGGGTTATCAAATCCTCGGCGCCACCGCGTTCTTCGCTGCTATGGTCATCGGTCTGTCCTTCGCGCCGGCGTTTTATATCGTGCCGGTACTGGCATTTCTCGCCCACGCGGGCAACGGCCTCTTTTCCAATTACTGCTCCATCGCCATACAGGCCCGCATCCCCGAACCCATCCGCGGCCGGGTCATGGGCGCGCTTTCGGTCGTCTTCAACCTCAGCTCCTTTAGCGGTATGTGGACGGGGGGCGCGATCGCGCTGGTCGGCGACGTAAGGTGGGGCATGGCGGTCGGCCCCCTAGTCATGCTCGGCATCGTCCTGCTGGTCCTCACGACTCAGCGCAAGATCAGGACATTGGCCGAAATTTGACAGCTTTTTGCTTTCGCCAAACACCTTTAAGTTAGGTCATCCTACAACTCCGATGAGGCCGCGATTATCACTGTGTATTGCAGTAGAGTAATTTGGACGACCTTGGGTCACCGTGCGACAAGCATAAAAAATGCACGATCTGCTGCGCACCGAATCTCTCACAATAATGAAAGTAATGCGCCCATGCTAACCGCCGCCGACCATCAGCATATGGAGGAGCAGGGCTACGTAATCGTCCCCAACGCCGTAGCCCCCGAGGAACTAGCCGCCGTCGTCGACGGTATCTGGAGTCACCTGTGGATGGACCGCAACGACCCGAACTCCTGGTACGAGGACCCGAAAGGCGACGACCTACAGCAGTACGGCTTTATGCGGCAGATGCACACGCCGGCGATGTGGCGCGTGCGCCAAAGTCCCCAAATCCACCGCGCCTTCGCCGATCTTTGGGGCACCGACAACCTGTGGGTCACCATGGACCGCTGTATCTTCAAGCCGCCACTGCGAGCCGACAGGCCCGAATGGGGCAAGACAGGCGACCCACGCGGCCTGCTGCACTTCGACTTCCCGGTAGCAACCACCCCCAAGCGCTTCAAGCTATTCCAGGCGGTGGTCTATCTAGAGGACACGGCCGCGGATCAAGGTACCTTCCAGTGCATGCCCGGGTTCCAGAATCGCTACGAGGCCTGGCACACCGCACAAAACGGCGATTTCGATGTCGGTAATCACATACCGATGGACCAGGGACTGGAGAGTCCGACACCCATCGCGGGCAAGGCCGGCGATCTTTTGATTTGGGATTCGTTCACCCCGCATGGCCACTGTTACAACACTTCATCGAAACCACGGCTCGCTCAATTTTTGTCAATGTGGCCGGCGACAGAGGAGGGCCATGAAGCCTGCCTACGAGTATTCTGGCCGAGCACACTTCCAAGCAATGACGGCAGCGCGCTGGGCGAGAAATGCAGCGGACTAGAGGCCGAGCGCCTTAGCCGCATAACACAGTGGCGAGATGGATCGCAGACCGATTTCAAACGCCCAGTACCCGAGATAGTGACCAGCCAAGAAGATGTGCCCTCGTGCCCGCTCAGCCCGATCGGCCGGCGGATTCTCGGCTTGGACCTGTGGCCCGAAGGAGTGCTCCAACCACCCCTTGAGAAATGCTCTTTATAGTTGGAAAAAGGCCCACTATCACAATTACGACGATCCGTAACCGGAGCAACGATTCAGCTAACGGCCCTACGGTAGCGCTCGCCTCATTCCACCGTCTGGAACTTCTCCCAATCCTCCACCGCCTCCGCCGCCTGCTACTCCAGCTCTCCTCGCCTACCCGACCACCTTACCCGACTTGATCTGCGAAATGTCCCACGGCGCATAGCGGTCTTCGAGCGTATCACCCAGCTTGCGCGTCGCGGCATAGCGGTCATAGGCCACCTTCATCCACTCGTGCGGCAGCGCCTCGCGCACCGCCGGGTCCAACATCCAGGCCATGCGCGCGTCTTCCACCTTAGGCTGTTCTTCCGACGGGCCACTCCATTTGGACCAACCGATGGCCAGCGTATTGCGCTCGCGCTCCGGCACCGTATGGCCCGTGTGGATCGTCCCACTGTTGCGGATCAGGGCCTGGCCCGCCCGTAAGCGGATCGCGGTCTGTCCGGGCAGTGGATCTTCGCCGTTCCAGCTCGGCGTATGCGGGATGCCCGCATCCTTCATCTTCTTCGGCAGCAACACGTCGTGTTCGAGCGGCGTGCGCCAGCGATTGTGCGACCCCGGAATAAGCTCGTGGCATTCGTCGTCGACGAGGGCCAAGAACATACTGACACCATTGCGCTCTTCGATCTGCTTTTTATTGTCCGCCCGGATCTCTTCCCAGCGCTTGCGCTCCACCTCCTCGGTGTACTCGTCCGTATTCGTCGCCCGGTCGTCGCGCTGCGACGGCTTGCGCTCCCCGGTTCCCCACCAAGGCAAGTCGCGATGCCAGCCCAGGATATTATCCGCCTTGCGGGCGTTGCACCACAGCAGCGTGTGGCCCAGCACCATATCTTCGCGTTGCATGCCCCCGCACCAGGACGAGCAAAACTCGAAAAACTCGTCCGAGCCGTGGAAATCCATAAAGACCGGCTCCCCGAACGCCGGGTGTATGATGCCCCTAATCGCCCACGGCTCGTCATCGCCAGTCCGGTGTACATAGCCCCTAGAAGTATCGAGGCGGTCGTAGCCGACCTCCGGTGCGCACGCCTCGGTCAATCGGCGGCCGGCTTCGAGCAACTGGGCAATCCACGGGCTATCGACAAAGTCGTTGATAATCACAAAACCGTGCTCTTCGAGATGTGCCAATCGCTCCGAGGTGGGGCCGGGCGCGGCATGCTCGGGGTTGAAGTCGGCAAACGCGGGGGCACAATACGTATCCGTCGAAGGTGCTATATTGCTCATCCTATTCCTGCTTTCGCATAGTCGAGAGGTTGCGAGTAAATATCAATACGTGGCCCAATCAAAAACTAATAGGTTACATTGTCAATGCCGCTACAACGTTGAGTGCTGGACAGAAAAGTCTTCTGCATTCATGTTATGCGCGCCAACCTTTTTTGTGACAAAGGGGCAACATGCGAACGACGTTGAATCGACCAAAACCCCCAGCCGGCTTTGCTGCTGCATGAATCGCAACCAGTCCATCGCCCTGGCCCTAATCCTCGCGATAGTCGCCCTAGCGTTCTCGATCCCTTTAGAAACACCAGAGCGAATCGTCCTTGCCCTGGCCCTCATATCGGCCGTCTGCTGGACGCTCGAACCCATCCCGATCCCACTCACTGCGCTCGGTCTGCTGCTGGCCCTCCCGGTTTCCGGGGTCACTACTTTCGAGTCGACCTTTGCAGCCTTCGGCCGGCCCGCCGTCTGGCTCGTATTCTCGGGAATGGTGATCAGCCAGCTCATCACCGAAACAAAGCTCGGCGACATACTCTCCAGCCTGATAGCCAGCCGCCTGAAGCACTCCGCCGCCTTTATCTTGGAGCTAAGCCTCTTTGGCGTCCTGCTCGCGCTCCTGATTCCGTCCGGGGTCGTCCGCGTACTGATCGCGCTACCCGTACTGACCGCACTGATCGACGCGCTCAAGGCCGAACGCAACTCCCCGCTCAGCGCGGCGATCGTATTATCCGTGGTCTGCGCAACCTATTATGGCGGGACCGGCATCTTGACGGCGTCCGTCCCGAACCTGGTGATCATGGGCGTGTTAGAGGGGCAGGGCCATTCGGTGTTTTGGGCTGAATGGGCCGGCTATGTCTTTCCCGTCATTGGACTGCTGCGGGTGTTGGCCGGAGCCCTAGTAATTATATTGCTCTTCAGACCGAAGCTACCCGACCACCCAAACCTTCCGTCGTCTCCCTTCGAATTCGGCCGACGCGAGGCAAAGGCCCTCGGCCTGCTGCTCTTGGGTGTAGCCGGTTGGGCGACCGACGCGATCCACCATATCCACCCCGTCCTTATCGGCCTGGGGCTTTCAATCCTGTGCATGGCGCCGCGTATCGGACCGCTTAGCGCAGACCATCTGCGCAAAATCAACTATCCGATCATCATCTATATCGGCAGCGTATTCGCGCTCGGTGACGCTTTCGTGGCCTCTGGGGCGAGCGAGCGGCTGGCAGAAGCTTTCGCGGCCTGGCTCGATCTGGCCGATCGCCCGGTCTTTATGCAATTAGCTGCAATTAGCTATGTCGTGACGCCCTTCAATTTCCTGGTAGACACCGCGGTCGTCGGTGGAGTATTGACGCCGCCGCTGCTGAGTCTGGGTGCGGCATCCGGCCTAACACCTTTGCAGGTGGGCCTGAGCATTGCGGTCGGGACCGGGATGGTCTTTATGCCCTATCAGGGCGCGCCCTTTATGATGGCCTATGCCTACGGCTACGCTACCATGCGCCAGTTCGTGCTCACGATGATGCTCATCTGCCTGGTTAACCTCATCGTGCTAGTGCCGCTCAACCTCGTCTACTGGAGTTACATCGGGCTGTTTTGACGAACCGTCTGAACGCTGAGGGCTCAACCTACGGGCGATTCCTGGCGATTCTGCTCTATGGTCTCCGCGTCCCACAGGTTGGAAAACTTAAGTGCGCGCGGGCAGTGACCGAAGGCCTCTTCGACTTCGACGAGCAGCCCCTGTAGCAACTTGGTGTTGTCGTCGTGCCAGTAGACGGCCAGCTCGGCCTGCAAAGCCTGTGCTTCCTCGGCGTCTATGGCGCGCGCCCGGCCATTGACCCGCACCGTGCTTTCAAGACCGGGGATAAAGAACAACAAACCGACGCGGCCACCGCTCTCGACATTGCCGTAAGACTGAAAAAGGCGGTTGCCGGCCACATCGGGCAGCAACAAGCGGCGCTCGTCGAGCACGCGCACGAAGCCGGGCGTGCCGCCACGCGGCGAGGCGTCGCAATGGCCCTCGGCATCGCTGGTCGCCAGCACCGCGAAGGGCGAGTGGCGGATGAATTCGATCACATGCTCTTCCATATAATCGCGCACTTTGCCACGGGCGCCCTCAACCGGTAGGCCGAACTCTTCTTGGAAGCGATTGGCGGGTTGCAAAGCGGTCATAACTTTTCTCCTATCGGAAATGCTCAGTTTCTGGCCATTGGCGTCTACTAAATTTTAGTATACGATACGCCCCGTACCCACGCGACCTTTTTTGCACTCGCATACAAATCGCTTGCGACGTGGGGCGCGCTATGGATCGTGCGCAAAGGTCGGTTATAGCGAGATGCGCGGCGATTCAATCGGGGTCGAGAGCACACCCGACGCAGGCTCGACCTTCACCGGGTGGCTACCGCTTGCCGCGAAGCCCGCCACGACATAAGCCACTCTCTGTCGGAAAGAAAGTTCAATGCCGGATTTGTATGTGAATCGGCGGAAGCCTTTTATTGCGCTTCAGGCTTTTGCAAACGCTGCCCATTCTTGCTCAATACCCTCTTGGTCCAACGCCCCGCAGGCCACCTGCAGACGGTGGCGAAACACTACGGATTCACCCCCCAGTATTTTCCAATCCCCGGACAGACCTCGGCTCGGTCCAAGGCCCAACTGTCCGTCCGCACGCCACGGAGTCGGATGATCCGGATTAGAGGGGTGGTCCATAATCGCGATCGAAGAGAGCGGCTCGGATGTTTCTTCGCGACCGGGAATGGGCATTTCAACAGCAACCCAACGCGCCCGCTGCCCCTCCGCTTCCTGCTGCCCCGCCCCTTCGCTATTTAACGCTTGCCCGCCATTTTCCTTGCGAAAGGGCATCCGCAAAAACATCCCGCCATAAGGAAACTCGCCGATGGTCGTCTCGACCTGTGCCTGTCCCTGCCATTGCAAGTCGAGTATGATTTTTTCATCCCTCTCGCATAGTGACCAGTTTTGCGTTTCGACCAAGATCGCGTTGCCGTCCGCGTCGAGCATATTATACACGGTCTGCCATTTGACCTCACTGCCCGCCGCGATAAGCACATCCGCCGATACACGCTGCCAGTATTCTCCACCCGGATGGTGAAAAAAATCCCGACCGACCTGTCGTTGTATATCCGTAGGTTTATCCGCCTTGTAGAACCACTCTTTGAGAACCTCAGGCTCAGTCTCCGTGCCATTAACGCGTGTAAATCCCCAATAAAGACCGGTCTGGTGCGGGTGGTGCCCCGGACTGTATTCCGTGAGTTCGCCAATGCCGTCAGGCGCCATGATTGGATGCAGGAACGGCCGGTGGTCCAAAATGGCCTGCTGCGTGACGATCGGGTCCGACGAGCCTGCGCGGAATACGTCTATTTGTTGGTCCTTACGCTCGATACGGAATGCAGTGCTTGTCATCAGGTCTCCTGTCTATCCGATGTAGAAACATCTTTACGCTATCGGGCTCTCCATGAAAATAAACCTGCCGATGTTGTTTGCTGCAAGTCCACCCATTGCAAAACACCGCTATTGCACTTCTCGCCGGCAAGAGCGCAAAACCACACGCATACCGTTTGACAGCTCAGCTGAAAGGCCCGTTATCATTGCATATGCGATCGATGCTAGGCCCTTAGTGGTTCAGATGCTCAAGTGACGGCAACCCGATAGGTCATATTCCGGAGGACTTTAAATGAGTGGCGCAAAACGCCCCAATATTGTATTCGTTTTTTCCGATCAGCAGCGCTATAGCGCACTGGGCGCAAACGGCAATGATGTGATACAGACACCTGTTATCGATGCGATGGCGGCCCAGGGCATGGTGTGTGACAATATGTTTTCCAACCATCCATTGTGTTCGCCCTATCGGGCCATTCTTTTAACCGGTCGTTATGGCTGGCAAAATCTGGTAATTGACAATGAGTACAGTCCGCGAAGAGATATCCCGACTTTGCCGGGCACCTTGCGCGACCATGGATACGGCACCGCGCATATTGGCACCTGGCATTTGGGCAAAGGACCTTATGGCGAGGACAACCGTTACGGACTCGATTATCTCGCCGCACTCGAAGGTGGATCTGGGTATTTCAACCGAAGCTATTATGAAAATAACAGAGGGCCGACGATTTACGACGGATGGGGGCCGACCGTTGAAACTGATTTGGCCATAGGGTTTATGGAACGGCATATGGATACACGGCCAGACGATCCGTTCGCCGTATTTGTTTCATGGCGGCCACCGCATTGGCCTTACGAGCAATATCCCGACGAGCACAATCTGTATAATCCCGACGATATGGATGTAGCGGGTAATGTGCCTGATGAAATGAAAGCTTTTGCACACCAGGAGATCGCCGATTATTACGGTTGTTGTACGGGCCTCGATGCCGAAATGGAAAGGGTTCTGCAAGCATTAGAGCGTTTGGAGGTCAGCGACAATACCATCGTCGTTTATACATCAGATCACGGCGATCACCTTTCAAGCCACGGCTATGGCAAACCCAGCAGCCACTGGATGCCGGAGTCGATGCGCGCATCCAAGGCTACGCCTTATGAAGAATCGTGCCACGTGCCGTTTGTGGTCCGTTGGCCCGGTGCCATTAAAGCCGGTTCGCGCACCGATGCATTTTTTGGCGCGATTGATATTATGCCAACTTTGCTTGGCGCGTGCGGTGTGCCTTTGCCCACGGGTTTACAGGGACGAGACATTTCAAGTGTCTGGCGTGGTGACGATGCACCGGCAGATACGGATTCAACACCCGGCGGAGCAGATTCCGTTTATTTGCAGAATATGGCCCATGGTTGGCCTAATCGCGATGGGTGGGTCGGGCGCTGGCGAGGGGTGAGGACCGAGCGGTGGACTTACGCGCGTTGGTATGCCAACGAGCGCGGGCCATGGCTGTTTGACCGCCGAGAAGACCCGCTGGAAATGGTCAATCTCGCAGATTCCGCTGAGGCGCGTCCGGCATTGCAGGAACTAGAAGAGCGATTGCACCGCTGGATGGAAGGGACAAGAGATCCATTTGAATACGGCCGACGCGGTCCACGTGGGTTTCTCGAATTAGGGCAGGAGTTCGCCGAACCGGACAAATACCCGGGCTGGGGCGTCGCCTAATATTGCTCGAAGAGCCCGGCCCGGCGGGCGACGCCTAGCAACTGTTCGCGCTGCCAGTCGTCTGCGAATGCTGGAACGGGCTCTCGCACGGCACCGCTAGCAATGATGCCGCGTTCGACGAGCAGGGCCTTCCACACACAGCGATTGGCGACCTCTTTTTCATAGGCGGCCAGTCGCGAAAACGGCAAAAACCACGAATGCGCCGCTTCCATGTCGCCGGTCTCCAGCAAATCCCATGTTTTCCGGAAGACCTCGGGCATATAACAGGCCGGCATCGTGCCGCAGCATCCCGCCTCCACCTCCTCGGGCAGGAAGATTCCGCTATTGCCGCCAAAAACACCCGTCAGTCGTCCCTCGCTCGCCGCCAATAACGCGCGGGCCTTGTGAATGATATTACCCGATTCCAGCTTGATATAGGCAAGGTGTTCAAACCGTCCGGCGAGACCGACGAGGTCACTGACGGAAAGAGAGATATCGCTGAGCACGTGATCTTGCAGGATGAGTGGGATGTCGACGGCGCGGTCCATGATCTCGAAATGGCGGCTGATTTCGGCATTACCGGCTCGCCAACGGCCGAAAAAAGGCGGCAGCGACATGATCGCGGCCGCCCCCAAATCCTGCGCCTCCAGCGCTTTTTCCTCAGCGACGACGGCGGAGGGATGATTGACGGTAGCCACCACCGGCACGCGACCATCAACCTTCTCGATTACAAAGCCGAGTAGTGTTTGCTTCTCCTGGTCCGACAGCAGGTGCCCTTCGGACGCATTGGCCAACGCAACGAGGCCGTGCACGCCGCCGGCGATGCAAAAATCGATCAGCCGTTGCTGGCTCGCATAATCGATCCGTCCGTCGGAATGGAAGCAAGTGGCGAGTATGGGAAAGATGCCGCGAAAAGAATGGGGCATGGCGATAGGGCCTCATTGGAGTTATCGGCTCGCGTCTTCGCGACGCGCGGCTAATACTTCTGACTTTGTAGAGATGGCAGCACTAATTTACTACCTTCTATGACCTACAATTCTTGATAAATTTTCTGGATCCTAATATACGCAACGCCTCATGCAGTACAAAGCCAAGGCGGACACGCCGTTTTTCGAGGACACCAGTACTCAGATGAAAAAGACCTACAAGTGTCTCTATAACCACGATATGGGCAGTATCCCGCAATGCCTCACGCCGGCCCTCACCTCCTGTGATCAGCAAGTCACGCGCCAGCAGGTCCAGCAGTTCATCCGCGACGTGGCCGATACAAACGTCGACGCGATCCTGTGCTGCCCGACGATGTTGCGCAGAGTACTGTGGCGTTCAGAGATCGACCCGCATTGGCAGAAGGAGGCTCCACTGCTTGCGGATCGCGATGACGAAGATCCGATCCTAGCGCGCGGCGACCAGAGCATGTACTACCGGATGCATCGCTACATAATGAACGGCGGCGACCCGGTGCGCGACACCTTCGAGGCCGTCAAAGAAGCCGGAATGGACTTCTTTATATCCTATCGGATGAACGACTGGCACTACTTTGAACTTGAGGGCGATAGCCTCTTGCTGGATACCTTCTGGCTAGAGCACCCGCACTATCGAGTCGGTGAATTTAGCGAATCCTACCCTTTCCTTGATGACTGGTCAGAACCGCGAGTCGCTAAGCTGGAGAATTACTTGCAGCCCGAGGTTCGCAAACATTACTGCGACCTATTCGATGAGCTTGCAGACTTGTACGACATAGACGGCATCGAGCTGGATTTCATGCGTTCCCCGCTCTATTTCCCACCGTCGCAATTGCAAGAGGGCACACAGGCCATGACGGAGTTCGTCCGCAGCGTTCGCGGCATCCTCGACCGTCATGGCGCACAACGCGGCAAGCACCTTTCGCTGTGCGTGAGCGTGCCGTCTACCCTTGAGTTGTGTTCGGTCGTGGGCCTCGACATGGCGCTCTGGGACAAAGAACGACTCATCGACCAGGTACGCGTGTCCCCAGGTTATGTCGCTTCGTTCGACCTAGCCATCGAGGACTTCTGTCATACGCTGGAGCACGCGCGTATTTACGGAGACTTGCAGGGCACCTGGGCAGTACAAAAAGACATCCGTGGCCACCGGCAAACAACACCTGAGATCTATGAGACGGGCGCGTTTAATTTTCTTAAACGGGGGGCCGACGGCATCGCCTTCGACAACTTCACTTTTACCTATCCTACCGTGCAAGGAAATTGGCTCAAGCCTGGGCGCACGGACGGTGGTTGCGACCCGCCTCTGTACATTCTGCAACACATAGGCGACGCCGATTACCTCGCAACTCGTCCGAAGCACTACTTTATCGGCTGCCGGAACATAGGTTGGAGGCCGGAGGGCATCGGCCGCTTCCCTATGATGAATCGGATCGAAACGACGATGGCCATCTACGACGACATCTTGTGCGGACAGTTTACAAGCGCGGTGTTGCGTGTCGTAAGCGGCGAGCGTTGCGACGACATTAAAATGGAAGCGCAATTTAATGGCGTTGCACTGAGCGAATTCGACCACCGTGGAGAATTATTCGAGCCGCTGACCGATGACGGCCTACCTAACACAGACGAAGTGCGCCACTTTCGCGTACCGCTCGACAAGGTCAAAACAGGGGATAACGCTCTCTGCATCGAAACGCGGGATACGCCGCGACCAGTTGAGTTTATTGCGGTAGAACTGGCGTTGTATGTCGACTAAGATAGAAAGCCTTTTTGTGAAACCAGATTATATGAGAGGAGCGGTTCTACCCGAATGGATAAAAGCCATATGCTGCGCAGAGACTTTTTCAAACGCACAGGCCAAAGCCTGGCGGCCCTATGGGCGTTACAAACCACCATAGGCCGTCGTGCCAACGCGGCGACGACACAGCCGCATGCCGGCGGTGCAAATATTACCGTGCACGACGATGCGTTCTGGGCACAAGTGCGCGACGCCTTCCCGCTCACCCGCAAAAGCACTTACCTCAACACCGGCGGCCTAGGCGCATCGCCAAAGGTATCCATCGACGAGCTCAAAAATAAAATCGACGAATTTGAAGAGGTCTCAAAAACCGGCCACACGCACCAGCTATGGTCTGAGGTTAAAAACAAGGCCGGCCTTATACTCGGCTGCGACGCCGACGAAATCGCCTATACGCGCAATACCACCGAAGGCGCCAGCATCATCTGCAACGGGCTGCGGCTGCAGCGCGGCGACGAGGTCATCACCAGCACGCACGAGCACGTCGGCAACATTGTCTCCTGGCTCGCGCGGCAAAAACGAGACGGCATCGTGGTCAAGACCTTCACGCCCTCGACTCGTTCGGCGCAGGAAAATGTCGAACGTATCGCCGCGCTGATCACGCCGAAGACACGCGCGCTGAGCATATCGCATGTCACCTGCGCCACCGGCCAGATCCTGCCCGTCAAAACCATCGGCGAATTGGCCGCCGCGCACGGCATCTGGTATTTTGTCGACGGCGCGCAAGCGCCGGGCATGCTGCCGGTGGATGTGCGCGATATCGGCTGCCATGCCTACGCCACCAGCGGCCACAAATGGCTGCTTGGCCCCAAGGGCACCGGCCTGCTCTACGTGCGCCGCGACGCGCTCAACACTATCGACCCGACTTATGGTGGGGGCTATTCGGCCAATGGCCATTGGGATATGATCAGTAGCGGCCAGTTTGAATGGACCTCTACCGCGCAACGCTTCGAATACGGCACGGTGAGTGCGCCGCTCTTTGCTGGACTCGGTGCCTCCATGCAGTTTCTGCTCGACATCGGCATCGACAATATCTGGCGCCGCAACCACGCGCTCGGCGCGATGCTGATCAAGGGATTAAACGAATTGGGCGCGGAGGTCGTCTCGCCGCAGGACAAGAACGAACACAGCAGTATTATCACTTTCCGCCTGCACAATATGCCCTATGGCGAATTGCAGCGTTTCCTGACACAACACTACCAAATGCGCACGCGCGGTATCTACGAAGGCGGACTCGACGCCCTGCGCGTTTCGCTGCATCTCTACAATTCGCCAGCCGAGGTCGAACGCGTGCTGGAAGGCGTAGCCGCGGCGAAGAAGCTATAGACAATACCCGCAACCCACACGAAGCGAAGAGGGCAACACATGCAACAGCCACTTGATGTCTTTTTATTGATCGGACAATCCAATATGGCGGGGCGTGGGCTTATGGACGAAGTCGCCCCGTTAGCCGATCCCCGCGTCTCGATGTTCCGCGACGGCAACTGGCAGCAGGCCGAAGAGCCCCTGCACACCGACAAACCGGAACGCGCCGGAGTGGGTTTGGCGTCGGGTTTTGCATTGGAGTTATTGCGGCACGCGCCAGACAAGCCTATCGGCCTAGTCCCCTGTGCGGTGGGCGGCACGCCATTGAGCCGATGGGTGCCGGGCATGGATCTGTACGAAACGGCGGTAGAGGTGAGCAAGCAGGCTCTTGCAAACGGCACCCTCAAGGGGATGCTGTGGCATCAAGGCGAATCCGACGCCAACGATACCGACTTGGCGCATTCGTATAGCACCCGCTTCCAAGACATGGTGCGCGGTTTCAGGACCGAATTCGCTGCCGAGGTCCCTGTGATCGCCGGCGAATTGGGGACCTTTCTCGCCAATGAAGAGCGGCCCCGGCCCTATGTCGAGTTGATAAACGCGCAATTGAGGGATCTGCAAGGAGCCCTGCCGACCTATGGCTTTGCTGAGTCAGGAGGGTTGACGGACTTGGGTGATCATGTGCATTTTGATGCCAAATCGCTGAGGGAATTTGGCGTGCGTTACGCGCAAAAGTATTTGCAGTTGCTTTAGTTTATACGGAACATCTATTTCAACAAAGGATCTTATCATGAGAATCGCCCGTACCGCGGACGCCGAATTGCGCGCTGCCGAAAATTGCCACGGCGGCGCCGGTCACTTGAACTTCGCCAGCCACTGGGGCGAAAACGACTTCGCGACGCCCTGGAACTTCGTACACCACGGCTCGATACCCCCCGGCGGCGGTATCGGCCACCACCGCCACGTCAACTGCGAGGAAATGTTTGTCACCTTCGACAACGCCGCGCAGTTTACGCACAACGGCCGCACCGTCGAGGTTGAGGGCGGCGCCTGCGTGCCCTGCCGCAAGGGTGAATCACACGCCATCTACAACCACACCGACACGCCGACCCGCTGGATGAACTTTTGCGTCGCCGACCCGGACGGCGGCTACGACGCCACTGACTTCGGCGAGGACCGCGTCGGCGCCGCGCTCGAATCTTCTGACCGCATTCCATTAGGGCGCTTCGACAAATCGCTGCTCAACAAACATGCCAACGCGCACCAAGGCAAAGGCGAGATCGGCACCCGCACCATCTGGCAGTCCTCGGACTTCCGCACGCATTGGGGCATGGTGGCGCACGCCCTGCTGCCACCGGGCACATCATTCGGCTACCACCGCCACCAGACCATCGAAGAAACCTATGTCATTATCAACGGCTCCGGCCGTATGACGGTCGACGATGAAACCGAAGAGGTCTACGCGGGCGACTCGATCCCCAACAAACTCGGCGGCGCGCACGGGCTCTACAACCACACGCAACAAGATCTCGAGGTATTTGTGATGGCGGTCTGTATGCAGCGCGGCGCGTTCGACAGCGAAGATCTCGGTGACGACTTAACAGCGCGTTAACCGTCAGCCAAGCGCGACAACACAGCACGGCTTTATTTTAAATTCTACCGCCGCCTGCTAATGGAATAAGGAGACTTGCGATGCCCCCTAGGCCATTCCGTTTGCACTGGTATGCAATCGCCTCGGCCGCCATCTGCCTGACACTATTGGCCAGATCGGCTGCCCACCCCGAGTTCAAATTCGCGGGACGCCCGTGGCTAGGCAAGCACTCTGTCTACTCGACACACGGTATCGTCTCGACCATGCATCCGCTGGCCTCGCAGGCCGGCATCGATATCATGAAACGCGGCGGCAACGCCTTCGACGCCGGTATTGCCGCAGCCCTAGTGCTGTCGGCTGTGGAGGCGTGGATGGGCGGCCCAGGCGGCAGCAGCTATTATCTGGTCTACCGCCCCCAGGACGGCGAAGTGGTGGCGCTCGAAGCCATGCTGTCGGACGTCTACGCCGCGGTCCAACGCCGTCGCATGAATCCAACACGCGCCGCCGACGGGCGGGCGCGCTACGGCGATCCGCAAGCCTGGTCGCAGGATCCCGACATCGCAAAACTGCCGTCGCCACTACCGGCGCTGCCGCCCAGACCACCGCGCACACCCGACGGCGCTCCCCTCGAAGGCTCAACTTCACACCTGATCGCTGCCGACGCGGAGGGTAACTGCCTGACCTTCACACACACCCTCGGCAATATCTACGGTGGGCACGACGTGCTCGGCACGACGGGAGTATTGGGCAGCAATTCAATGGACTGGTTCGACCTGGACCAGAACGTGTGGAGCGCCGAGCCTAGCCATCTCGTACTCGAACCTGGCAAGAGAAACCGCTTCACCCTGAGCCCGGGCATGGTCTTCAAAGACGGCAAACCCGTGGTGCTCATCGGTGGTTCGGCCGCTGAAACCACCATGCCGGGCATCGCCCAAGTGTTGTTGAACATGCTCGACTTTGATCTCGACCCGCAGTCGGCCATCGAAGCGCCCCGCGTCGTATTTGGCGACATCTTGCACTGGACCGGCGGTTCGACGCTGCATCTGGACCCCGAGATTCGCGCCGCCATCGGCGACAGTCTCCAGGCCATGGGACACGTACTGGCCGAGGAGCCGGGAGGGCGCCGTCCCATCGTCGGCATGGTCAACGCCGTATCCATTGACCCTGAGACGGGACACTTCGCCGGCGGTGCCGAGATTCGCGCCGACGGCCACGTGTCTGGGTATTAAAGTATTAAGGGGCCCATTTCGCCGCAGACATTCTGCAGTAGCAAAAACACCAACTCGCGTTTAAACACAATGGCTCCGGGTAAATGCGCCGTATCGAGAAAACACGGCGCAACGCCCCGCAAAATCGGACTTTCTACCTATCTCCATACTTCGCACCCACCCCCAGTCAATGAAATTACACAAATGGAAAAGGAGCTTGACGCGAGCACGGGCGGTCTCTTTTTGTTGGGGTTCTTGTCGAGCTTTATGTAGCGCCGCATATTGACATTACGAATTAGGTAGCCGGATCGCCGTCGTGCTGCCGGTGGGATCATAGCCCTCACCGGCCGATTCTACCATATTTACAATTGCGAATACCGCATGTACGGCGAGAGCCCATAGGCCCCGCAATACGAAAGGACCAACGATGGCGCGATTTGACGATATGAAGGGCATCTTCGGGCTGCTTCCCACGCCCTATAAAGAAGATCTAGAAATCCACACCGACGACCTGAAGAAGGTGGCCAACTTCTGCTGCGAGAGCGGCCAACATGGTATCGTCTGGCCCGTTATGGTCGGCGAATTCTGGTTCCTCGGCGAAGCAGAGCGGATCCGCGCGTTGGATGTGGTAATGGCAGCGGTAAACGGCCGCCTGCCGGTCGTCTTCGGCTGCTCAGGCATCTCGGTGCCGCAGGTCCTGCTCTATGCGCGGGCGGGGCAAAAAGCGGGGGTGGATTCGATCATTGCCATGGCGCCGGCGCGCACCGACCAGGACGGGGCCATCGACATGTACCGGCGCATGGCCGAGGTCTACGACGGCCCGATCATGGTGCAGAACGCCGACAACTACGCGCCCTTGCGCGGCGAACAGATCGCCGCGCTCGTCGACGAGATCCCGCAGATCGAATACATCAAAGAAGAACGGCAGCCGGGGCCAAAGCATATCGCCGAGGTCGCCGACCTGGTCAGCGACCAGGTCAAATGCATCTTCGGCGGCGCGGGCGGCAAGTTTTTGCCCGACGAGATGCGGCGCGGCGCCAAGGGCAATATGCCGGCCTGTGAACTGGCCGACGTATTGGTGAAGATTAGCGACTTGTGGTGGGCCGGCCAAGAGGAGGAGGCGCGCGCCCTACACCGCCGGCTGTTGCCGCTGATCAATCTGGAAAGTCACCCTTTTATGCGCTATATCCTCAAGCGACGCGGCGTGTTTAGCACGCTGGTGGAACGGGCACCCGCCGGCAAGATGGCACTCGACGAAGGCGACAAACGGGAAATATCGACCTTGTTGCAGGCGATTGCGGGGGACCTCGATTCTTTTCTAATACAGCCCGAATAATTCGCCGTGCCCACCAGCAGAAACTATCTGCGCCGCAGATTGACTAGAGCCGGGCGGAAAGTCAGGCCGTCCGTTCTATCTTGCGCATAGGCCAACAACGACAAAATGCATACAAATGCCCAATCGAAGGAGACAAATACGTGAAAGCCATCAAGACTGGTATCATCGGCTTCGGCCGCATGGCCTCCAACCACCACCTGACCGCCATGCGCGAGACCGGTTTATTCGACATCACCGCCGTCTGCGATATTACCGAAAGCCGCCGCCAGGCCGCCGAGGAGGAAGGCCTGAGTGCCACCGACGACATCAACGCCTTCCTCGATTCGGACCTGGAGCTGATTCTTATCACCACGCACTCCTCACTGCACTACGAATCCGCGCTGAAGGTCGCGGCGGCGAAGAAACACATGCTGATCGAAAAACCGCTCGCCGTGCGCGGCCCCGAAGCCGAAGAGATGGTCCAGGCCGCCGCCGACAATGGCGTGATGATCACCGCCTACCACAACCGACACTACGACGGTGACTACCGCCTGGTCAAAGCCGCCGTGCGCGACGGCCTGATCGGCGATATCATCACCGTCGAGAATCGCACCATGGGCGCCCGGCCGGCCGTCGGTTTCGGCGTGCCCGACTACAACCAGGAGTGGCGCGTCACCGCGCAGGCCGGCGGCGGCACAATGCTCGACTTCGGGCCGCACTGGGTCGAACAGTTGCTCGACCTGCTAGAAGGCCACACCGTCGTCTCCGTCTTCGCGGATGTACGCAATATCAAATGGGGCGACGCCGAGGATCTCTTCGACATCACCATGGTCTTCGACAATGGCACCCGTGCCCGCGCGTCAAAAGCCGATATCTCCTACTGCAACTTGCCCTACAAATGGGTTGCCCTCGGCACCGAAGCGTCCCTCACCTACGAGAATGGCCAGGACGAATACTGCACCATCCACGGGCCGGATTACGAGATGAAACGCACCAAGTCCGTCGAGCAACTGAGCCTGCACATCAATATCGCCGAGCACATCCGCGAAGGGAAAGAGCTGATTATCCCCGCGTCGCACGCCCTGCGCGTAATGCAGGTATTAGAGGCGGCAAGGCAATCCGGCGCGTCGGGCAAGAGCGTGGACGTCGCGATCTAAAATCGTATTATTGATACAGATCGCCATTTTCGAAAAAGATCTTTCAGCTTTATTAAGTAAGTAATATTTAACCACGGAAGGGCGTCCGTGGAAGATATTCGATCGACAGGAAACTACATGCAACAAACCGCAAAAAGAACGCGCGTCGTCGACATCTTAAACACGGACAACATAGGCCAGACCCTGACCGTCAAAGGCTGGGTGCGGTTTTTTCGCCAAAACCGCTTTCTGCTGCTCAACGACGGCTCGACGATACACAATATTCAAGTGGTGGTCGATTACGAGTCATTCGACGAAGCGCTGATCAAAAAACTGACCACCGGCGCCGCCGTCTCGGCGACGGGCCAAGTAGTAGAATCGCAAGGCTCTGGCCAGGCCGTCGAGATCCTCGCCGAAACCCTAGAGCTCTTGGGCGAGGCCCACCCCGACCAGGTGCAGACGACCATCCTGCAACCAAAGGCGCACACCTTGGAGACCTTGCGCGAGCAAGCGCATCTCAGATTCCGTACCAATACCTTTGGCGCGGTATTCAGGATCCGGCATGCGTTGGCCTTCGCGGTGCACCAGTATTTCAATGAGCGCGGCTATTACAATCTGCACACGCCCATTATCACCGCCTCAGACGCCGAAGGTGCGGGTGAGATGTTCCAGGTGACCACGCTGTCGCTCGATGCCCCCCCACGCACGGAAGAAGGCGGCATAGACTATGGCGAGGACTTTTTCGGCAAGGAAACCAGTCTTACCGTCTCGGGCCAACTAGAAGCCGAACTGGCGGCTATGGCCCTGGGCCAGGTCTATACCTTCGGGCCGACCTTCCGCGCCGAAAACTCGAATACCTCCCGACACCTAGCTGAATTCTGGATGATTGAACCAGAAGTCGCCTTCAACGACCTGCGCGACAACATGGACCTCGGCGAGGATTTCCTGAAATACTGCGTCAAATACGCGACGGACCACTGCGTCGACGATCTGGCCTTTTTGCACGAGCGCGAGACCAAAGCCGAAAGCCAACTGCCCAAAGCCCAGCGCAACGAAATGCCACTTTTAGAACGGTTGGCCTTCGTCGTCAACAATGAGTTCGAGCGTCTAACCTACACCGAAGCGGTAGACGTCCTGCGCAATTCCAAGCCATACAAAAAGAACAAATTCGAATACCCCATCGAATGGGGCATCGACCTACAGAGCGAGCACGAGCGCTATCTCGTCGAGAAGCACTTTATGAAACCGGTGATCCTAGTAGACTATCCCGCGGCGATCAAGGCCTTCTACATGCGCTTGAACGACCCTGACGAGCAGGGACGCGAAACGGTTGCGGCCATGGACATTCTTTTTCCAGGTGTCGGCGAAATCATGGGCGGGTCCCAGCGCGAGGAGCGATTAGATGTTTTGCAACAACGCTGCGCCGCTTTCGACATACCCGCCAAGGAAATGGATTGGTATCTGGACACCCGACGTTTCGGTACTGCGGTGCACGCCGGCTTTGGCCTCGGTTTTGAGCGGTTGATGATGTTCGTCACCGGCATGACGAATATCCGTGACGTCATTCCGTTCCCACGGGCGCCCAAGAGCGCCGAGTTCTGATGCCAATCAACGATGTAGATCTCGCGTGAGTCCTGCATATCAAATAGAGGTCGTCTGAGTTTTCATCAGACAGCCTCTTTTTCAGTTCGCATGCTAACGCACCGTCATCCAGATGCCACCGACAAAATGCGTGTTCATCGCCCGCATTAGTTGACCCAGCCTAGGGACCGCTATTTCTTAGATGCGTTAAATATCTGCCGACTGCGCACCTTCGTTGGCACTCACTTCATTTACCTCAGGTGTTAACCCGGCAGCCCTCCTCCACCAACAGACGTCTTAACAAAACTTCCAAGACCCAACAGACAGGCTCATTGATTAAAAAAGGAACGCCATGAAATTCGACAATAAAGAAGATATCCTGCAATTGACCGCCCATTGGCAAGGCGACCGCTTCGAAAATGGTCGACCCCGAGTCGGCGACGACATTCTCAAACGCATGCAGCACGTGGCGCTGGAAGAAGCCTGGGGTGTATTATGGGGCAATGGTTACAAACACCAGTTCCAGGACGAGTGGAAAGTTGTGCCCGAGGGCAAGACCCTCGTCGGCCGCGCCGTCACCGGCGTGATGGTTCCCCAGCGGCCGGATCTGCACGACACCCTGCTCGAATACGGCCAAAAAGAAGAGGGCCGCGCCGGTTTTTTCAATTCCTGGGTGATCGAGACCCTGGTATCCGGCGACGTGATGGTCATCGACATGTTCGACAAGATCTTCCAGGGCACCTACGTCGGCGGCAACCTCGCCAACACCATCGCCGCGCGCGGCGGCACCGGCCAGGTCCTGTGGTGCGGTATCCGCGACGTGCAGCAGGTCGCCGACATCGACGACCTCGTGACGTTTTACCGCGGTAATGACCCGACCGGGATCGGCGAGGTAACGCTGACCGGGATCAATGTGCCCTGCCGTATCGGCAAGGCCATCTGCATGCCCGGCGACGTGGTATTGGGCACCGTCGCCGGTATCATTTTCATCCCGCCGCATTTAGCCGAAGAGTGCTGCATCCGCGCCGAACGCACGCAGTTGCGCGAGACTTTTCAGTTCCAGCGTATCCACGAGGGAGTCTACAACTCGCATCAGATGGACAGCAAGTGGAGTGAGGAAATCGAAGCGGACTACCGCGCGTGGCGCAAAACCAATACGCCCGAGCAATTCCAACACCTCGCATTCGAAGAGGACCAGAAATCGGCCGACGACCAGGAGACCTCCGACGAGGCGGGCACCGTGTTATAGATTGTTCGTGGGGACTTGCGAAAAGGACTGTGCACATATTAGGCTAAGCCGATGATAGCGCAGTGGCTGAACTTCAGCGGAAAAATTAAAGGACATCTGATGACCATCGCCCTACGAGCCAATAATTCGACTGCCGATTTCGAACACCACTTGGCGCAGATAGACGAACACGGCATCACTGTCGTCGCCGAGGTGCTGAGCCCGGCCGAACTCCGCACACTGCCGGCACTGATCGATCGAGTCTGCGCCATCCGCGAGTTGCACCCGCTACAAGAAGACGCTAAGGTGCAGCATTTTAATATGTGCAGCAATCTGGTAAACCACGACCCCTTCTTCGAGCAGCTCTGCCTGCGCCCCGCGGTCTATTCGATTATGCAGCAATTGCTCGGCGCCAACACCGTGCTCTCGACTATCGCTGCGCTGGAACCCCGCTTGGGGGCCACCGGTGAAAACGGCAGCCAGGTGCAGGCGATGCACAGGGACGGCCTGGGCGGCGGCGTGGAAGTGGAAGGCCTACAGGGCTGCCAGTCGCTGTGGCTCATCGACGCGATGGACCAGCAAAATGGTGCGACTCGCTTCGGCATCGGCACACACAAGCTCACTCTTCCGGCCGATCTCGATACAGAAGATTGGGTCAGAAGCGAGGGCCGGCTGCTGCAGATGAGCCTGCCCGCCGGCTGCGTGATCATCTACGACGCACGCATCCTGCACGCGATGTCGAATAATTATTCCGGACGCCGCCGCAGGGCTTTGGCCTGCTTTTATACCAAGACCGGATTGCCGCGCATGTGCGACCAGCGATTCTACCTGTCCCCTGAAGTCCAACGGCGGGTGTCCCCGCAAACGCGTGTATTGCTGGGGCTGGACTCACCCGAACCACTTTCGGCCGGCGGCAAATTTTACGCCGACGGCGATCTACCCAAAGCCCCGATGGTGGGCAAAGAGGTCTAAACCATGCGCAAGCCCATCCAGGCAAACCAGTGCCAATTCGAGCGCGATGGCTTTACCTTCGTACACGATGTATTATCCGCCGACGAAATAGAAATTTTCGCGCCCATTTTCTCCGAGCATTTGCCCGCCGACAAACTACCGCCGGGCATACCCGATGCTGGCCTCAACGGGCGCAAAACGCTGATCTCCGAGCACACCGACCCCCGCCTGTCGAATCTGGCGGGGCACACGCATCTGATCGAAGCCGTCGATACACTAATCGGCCCGCGCTTTCTCATTCAATCAACCTCGGCGCCGGTGATCACCTATAAGAGCCCACCGGGCGCTGAGCGCTTCGACCTGGGCTATCACGTCGACTGGCCGAACAACCCGCCGAAACCCCACGACGACCATCACCTGAACTGCGCCCTGCACTTCAGCACCGTCGAGACCGGTGGCGGCGCGCTGATGATCTGTCCGGGCAGCCACCGCCTGGTCGAAAAGAGCTTAGAGGATCCCAAACTGAGAAAGCGCATGCTCGACCAGAACTTCAACGGCTTCCCCGGATTGCCCGAACCGGTGGAAGTGTGCGTGCCCGCCGGCACAGCCGTATTCTTCCACTCCTTTCTCGTGCACGACCGCTCGGAGAATATCTTGGACGTGCCGCGCAAGGTGCTGTTTACCCACTACAAGGGCTTTGACGACACGCAGCAGCGCCATGAGTGGGCCGCGAAGGCGACCGAACGCTTCGTGCAACACCAGATCGACACGATGGACGAGCGGCTATTGCACCTTTGCGGGCTAGACGAAAAGCAATAGGCCAATGCAACCGAGCGGAAAAAATAAGCTAACGATATCCTGTGAAATGCCTCTGCATACCCCGCGCAAACGCGCCCAACAAATAAACGCGACGACATGATACCATTCGAAGGCATTGACCCGCAAACCGCTTCCTCCCACGGCGCAGCCACACCCTATAACGCGGCTAGTTTCGCCCAGATCCGCGTAACCGAGGCCTGGCAAAAATACGATAGCGTCCTGACTTGGGGCGAAAACCAGTGCTTGGCGATCCTCGACGACGGCTGCGACCTAAACGACCCGGCCTGGCAAGTCGCAGGCAAGGTCACGGCGACGTGGAACAGCATCGACGGCAATGAGGACTGTGCTCCCCTGCCCCCGGGCTATCACGGCACATCGGTCGGCTACCCTTCATCGATAAACCTCGACGGCACGCGCGGCCTGGCCTACCGCAACCGCGTAGCGCACGTGCGGTGTATCACGGTGGTGCACCTGCGGCAGGACGAGTCACAAACCATCGCCGCCGGCCTGCGCTGGGTGGCCGACAACGCCGAACGCCTCAACATCACCGCGGTCAACCTTTCGGCGTTGGACGACGAAGAACACCAGGCGCCGGTGCCGACGACCATCGACGCCGAACTGCAAACCCTACGGCAGATGCAGATCTGGGTCAGCGCCCCAAGCGGCAATAACAACCACACTCAGGGCATTTCCTGGCCCGCTTGCCAGCCGCACTGCTTCGGGATCGGAGCGACGACACCGGGCCAGCACGCCGTCTACCTAGACCGCTACCACGGCATCGACCTGTTGGTCTGCGCCCAGGCGACCTCGTCATCAAACGCCTACGCCGCCGCCAGCGCGCAAGTGCTAAGGGAAGCCATCAAAAAATCCAACTGCGACTGGCAAGCGTACGGCGCAACGATCCCCGACGCCATATTGGCGATTTTCCAACGCACCGGCAATATCGTAGACGACGAGGCGACGGGATTGACCTTTCGGGAGCTGGATCTACTCGCCGCCCTGGACGAGGTATTCAGCGCAGGCGGGCAGACGTTTTAATTTGCAATCTTTCTCTAATTATTTAAAAAAATGCAACGGCTGCAAAGATCACCTGCCGAACTTAGGGCCTCAGCGTTTCTTTGTAATGGCCCGGGAATCGTGCTATACTGAAATGTCGCAGCCTTGCCATCCAAAACACAGATAGATAGAAACGAGAACACCACATGCACGAAATCAGCGAAGAACAACGCTTCCTTTTCGACCTACAGGGCTATCTGATCCTGCGCGGTGCCATCGACCGCGACCTGATTGATGCGCTCGACGCTGCCGTTGTCGAAAACGAAGCCAAAGAACACGACGAAAGCTGGGCCGAGAGCATACCCGTAGTCAACGGCCAACACTTCAGCAAAGACACGAATGTCGACAACCAGATCCGGCTCAACGGTCTACCGCGCCTCGACCCCGTTTTCGACCAATTGATCGCGCACCCTTCCTATCTGCCCTACCTAAAAGAATTCATGGCCGAGCCGCAGTTGGTCAACACTTGGTCGATCTCTAAATACGCCGGCCGTACGGCGACAGGATGGCACAATGGGCTGCCAACAGAAGAGTACACCGTGCGCGACGGCGTGATCCGTTCGCCGATGCTGAACGTCGTCACGATGCTCACGCCAAATCATCCAGGCGACGGCTGTTTTTGCATCATACCCGGATCGCACAAGAAGAATCTAAACCTCGAGCGCGAGCGCTGGGGCACGGCGGGTCTCGATACGCCCGGCGCCATCGAAGTTACCGGCGAGCCCGGCGATGTGATGCTCTTTACCGAAGCGCTCACGCACGCCGGCGCCAACAAGACGAGCAAGCGCCGCCGCACGACCCTGCAATACAACCACGTGCAACGCAACCGGGCCAGCCCCATGTGGGACCACCACAACGCCCGGCACTACTGGATGCCGCCGTCGCTGCGCGAACGCTTCACCCCCGCGCAGCGCGACCTGACGCGCTGGATGAGCTATACTTTGCCCGACCGCGACGTACCGGGCGCCGAGCGATCCAACGACTGACGGCTTAAGTCTGATACATTAGCGAAGATCGGAGAGCGACGATGAAAGGTGTGGTTTACCTCGGCGATAGCCAAGTCGAAGTGCGCGATTTCCCCCAACCCGAACCCGGTCCGGGACAGGTGCTCATACAGTCAAAGGTCGCCGGGCTCTGCGGCAGCGACTTGCACAAGTACCACAGCAGCCGCACCTGGGCCAACGAACGAAACGGTATGATCTCCGGACACGAACCCACCGGCATCGTCGCCGCCGTCGGCCCCAATGTCGATCATCCTTGCGTCGGCGACCGGGTCTGCGTCTATCACCGACTCGGTTGCGGGCACTGCATGGACTGCCGTTCGGGCAACGCGGCCTTTTGCGACGAAGGCAGCGGCAGCGGCGCGTTCGGACGCACACAAGACGGCTCGCACGCCGATTATATGCTGACGGAAGCGCGCTATTGCCTACCCCTACCCGACGAACTCTCCTTTACCGTCGCCACACAACTCGCCTGTACGGCGGGCACTGCTTTCTCCGCATTGCGCAAAATTCCGACGCATGTCGGCGACACGCTGGTGGTCTTCGGTCTCGGGCCGGTGGGCCTATCCGGTCTGTTGCTCGGCATCGGCATGGGTTATCGCGGCATCGGCGTCGATACGCACCCCTATCGCGTCGACCTAGCGAGAAAGGTCGGCAAGGGCCAGGTGATCAACGCCCAAAACGACGACCCCGTTGACGCGATCAGGGACTTAACCGGGGGCACGGGTGTTGGCGGCGTGTTAGAATGCTCGGGAAACGCCATCGCCCGCAAGCAAGCAGCCACCGTCGCTAGTCGCGGCGCCACCGTGGTCTATGTCGGCGGCGGCTCCGCTCCCGACCTGACCGTCGACTTCGCGGACGTGCTAACAAAAGATCTCACCGTCCGCGGCAATTCAGTCTTTTCGATGGCGTCCTATTTTGCTGCGGTCGAATTCATGCTCAAAAAACCCGTAGCGCTCGATAAGATCGTCACCCATCGCTTCAAAATCGAAGAGGCCGTCGAAGCCTTCTCGCTCTTTGACACGGGTCGGACCGGCAAGGTGATCTTTGAGTGGGATGAGTAAGTCTTGCTCTTGGACTCCCGCCACGCCCTTTCGACGGCCGTTCGGTTTCTTGATGGCCGCTCGGTCTGTAAATTTTCTTTTATCGTCTTTATCCACTCTTTCTTAAGCCGTTTTCTGGCGCTGTGCAGCGCGAAAACGAACTATCGCTACTGCACCACGATAAATATTTCGCCAGGATGGCGGATATAATCGAGCTAAAGTTGTACTAACCAAAGGCTACTATTTATATGAAACCCAATATCGTATTCGCCTTCGCCGACGACTGGGGCCGCTACGCCAGCGCCTATCGCCCCTATGAAGAAGCCAACTCCCTCAATCAGTTAATCGACACCCCGCACTTCGACCGGGTCGCCCGCGAAGGCGTGCTGTTTAAAAACGCGGCCGTACCCGCGCCGAGTTGCACACCTTGCCGCAGCTCCGTTTTATCGGGCCAATATTTTTGGCAGACTGGCATGGGCGCTATCTTACAGGGCGCCGAATGGGACGAAACCATCCCGACCTATCCCCTGGAGTTGGAAAAAGCCGGTTACCATATCGGCTATACCTATAAGGTTTGGTCGCCCGGCAAGGCGATCAACGCCCCGTACGGCGCCGACCGCACGCGCTACGAACCCGCCGGCACCAACTACAGCCGCTTCTCGCATTGGGTTACCGATAACGCCGACGAGTTAGGCGTAGAAGGCGCCAAGCAGGCCCTCTACGACGAAACCCGACAAAACTTCGACGCCTTCCTCGAAGCCCGCCCCGCGGAGCAACCTTTTTGTTATTGGTGGGGACCGACCAATACCCACCGGACTTGGGAACGCGGTTCCGGCAAAGCGCTGTGGGACCTAGAGCCCGACGACTTGCAAGGCCACCTGCCCGACTTTCTGCCCGACGTGCACGATGTACGCGAAGACGTAGCCGATTATCTCGGCGAGTGCTTGGCCGTAGACGCCGGCCTGGGCGTTATCCTCGCGCGCCTCGAAGCCATCGGTGAGTTGGACAATACGCTTGTCGTCGTCAGCGGCGACCACGGCATCCCGGGGTTTCCGCGAGCCAAGTGCAATTTGTATGATATCGGCTGCGAGGTCGCGCTGGCCGCGCGTTGGCCGGGTCGCATACCGGCGGGCCGCGCCGTCGACGACGCCGTCAACTTGATGGACCTAGCGCCGACCTTTTTAGAGGCCGCCGCCGTCGACATCCCCGACAGCATGACCGGACGCAGCCTACTGCCCGTACTCGAAAGTACAGAAAGCGGCCTCGTCGATGAGCAACGCACCTTCGTCGTGCTCGGACGCGAGCGCCATGTCGCAGCGGCACGCGAAGGCTTTCTGCCCTACCCCCAGCGCGCCATCCGCACAAAAGACTTCCTCTACATCTACAATTTCGCCCCTGACCGCTGGCCCGCAGGCAACCCCGGTGGGCTCGATGACCCGACCGTCACCGCTCCTTCTTTCGCCGAACTCTGTAATGACACTTTCGCCGTCTACCCCGATATGGACGCCGGCCCGACCAAAGCCTGGATCATCCACCATCGGGCAGAAGAAGCGGTACAACCCCTGTTCGAACTCGGCTTCGGCAAACGCCCGCAAGAAGAGCTCTTCGATTTGCGCGTCGACCCGCACTATATGCACAACGTCGCACAAGATTCCAAATACTCCGACACGCGCCGACAATTGCACGAGCAGCTGATGCATGTTTTGCGCGAACAAAACGACCCGCGCCTCGTTGAGTCGGACTGCCGCTTCGAACGCGAGCCTTACATTTCGGCGCCGCAAAATAACCTTTAAAGCGAAGCTTCGCTTATAACAGAAAAATGGGAGCCAGCTATTTTCTGTTGGCTCCCATTTTCTATGACTTATATAAATCCTAACAGATACTACCATCGCCGAGGTAAGGGGTCGAACGGATAGGCTTCCCTCAGCAATCCTTGGAGATTCAGCTGCTCACTACGCCCACCGGCACCCGGATATGCGCATTCGCCTGCACCCGCCCCTCAACATCTTCTTCAAGCTGGCGAAAACCCGCCGCCGTACGCTGCCCTGCCGCCTCGGCGCGTTCGAGCACCGAAGCCTGCAACGTATCCCGCTCGTCGGGGCATACATGCCGCAACAAAGGCTGTACGTTGGCCGGCAGGCCGCGATACTCTGCATGCGACAGCGGCTGACAGACGGTATTCGCACTGTATTTATCACCCGGCGCGTAGTCGTCGACCGACACCCACCACGGACACCAGCGGTTGACCACCGCCACCCGCGCCCGGCCGCTCGGATTGTGCATTGCCGACGCATGCCAGCAGCGCGAGTCTTGTATATAAACCGAGCCCGCCGGTGCCGAAACCTGCATATCACCGGGAATCGGCGCGGTGACCGAGATATCGTCGGCCGGTCCGCGCGGATTTCTCGGGTCCTTGTGCGAACCGGGCACGACCCAAGTGCCGCCCGAGTTTTCGTCGACATCCGTCATATACCAGATCATCACCAGACACATCGTCACATCCGGAAAAGGCTGGCGCACGCAACCGACATTATCGTTGGGGTTTTCCCTTCCATAGGCCGACAAGTCGTGCGGCCAGTCGGTATGCCATTCGCGGCTGTCCGCCCGCCCGCGGTATTTCGTCGAACCAAAACCGCCCGGCGTGCCGTCGGGGGCGTCCGCCTCGATAATGCGCGGATGCAACTGCGCGATGCGCAAATGATCGTCGAGCACATGACGGGCGACAGCCGTAACCACCGGGTTAGCCAAGTGCTCGGCGTATTGCGGCATCCGCACAATATCGTTGGGCGGCTTCGGCGGGTGCCCAACCCGACGCACTCGACGCAACTCTACGCCATTAGCCGCCGCTTTACCCGCCAGTAACTCTTCTGCGTTGGCGCCCTCTTCATCGAACAACCTTTTGATCCCTTCGACATTCTTTCTAATAGCGGCTTGCGCCTCCACCATCTCATCGCGGATCGCATCGACCTGATCCCGTGGAATCACATTGTCGATAACGCAAAAACCGTAGCGGCTAAGCGAATCGGCGCAACCAGTAACCAGCTCCTCGACCGGATCCGCCTGCGCGCTAAAGGCATAGGCCCGGGTGCGCGCCAATTCGGCCGTCACAACTTCGGAGTCGTGGGTTTCCCGCGCAATTTGATCGCGCGTCTCTCGCAACTCTTTTTCCAAGCGATCGGCTTTGGCGTGTAATTCGCTAATGCTCATGTATATATTGGCCTTTCTTTTCAAAGAATCGCGGAATATATAGAGGTTTTTTTGCTAATTGCGACTCGGCCAGGCTCACCCTGACGGACCGCACCTGACAACAAGCACATTGGAGAATACACCGCCTACCGCCAGCTAATCACCCCGGCACCATCCACAAAATCCACTTCCCTAAGATCTAGGTCATAACGGATCCGCGCGACATGATCGATACTGTCGAGAAAGACGGTAAAATGCTTCGTCACCAGATACCCGGCGACGACCAATTCCCCGCTTTGTGGCAATACAGGGGGTGCTTGATGATCGACTAACGCGCGATCGCAAAATGCCGCAAAAGACGCGCTCTGCTTGTCGGTGATCTTACCGAGGTGACTGCGGTCGCCGACACCCGCCAGTTCGAGATAGTGCACCTGCTTGTCCAAGGAGAGCGCCTTTTCATAATAGACCCTACTCTGCGACACTGGCACGCGCGGATCGAGCTCGCCGTGCGCCATATACACGGGCGAGAGCAAATTCTCCACCGTGGTGATGCCGCCCCTCGACGCATAGGCCATGCGGTTTTGCTCGGGGCTGCAACCGACCCACGGGTTCAACTCGTCGCGGAACTCGCCGACCGCATCCCTCTCGTACCAATCCGCGTAATCGCTGATGCCAAAGTTAGCGGTAATGCTCACGAACAGATCCGGAAACTTGCCCGCCAAACCGAGCGCGTTGCCGCCCCCGCCGCTGCCGCCGACAAAATACACGCGCTCGGGATCGACGATCAAATCGGCGTAATCTTCTCTGGCAAATTGCAGTGCGTCGTAGACATCGTATAGCTCAAATCCGTTCGCATCCGGCTGGCCAGCAGAAAAAGCCCGCCCCCGCATATCCACTTGCACCGACAGAAAGCCCGGGTAGGGGTTTTCCGTATCCTCTACCGGCCGCTGCACGCTCATATGCCAGCCGTGCGTAAAAAGCAGCATAGGCGACGGCCGCGACGGCTTATGCACGACAATCGCCGATTTAGCCTCCGGGTGCAACGAGGATGATATTTGTAGGAAATCGACGCGCTCAGAACGAAAAAAGACGGCTGCAGCCTCCTTTGCCTCGCGGATACTATCTTCGTAGAGCTCACTATTATTATTTGAATTAGTCATATGGGAAAGTATATAGCGCTTTTGAGGCTTTTCGGTCAAGTAGGAGACAACTCACCGCCTAGCCCACGTCTTTGACTTACTCGCCCTACCGCCTACGTTTTTATTGTCGATCAA
>JABHFS010000203.1 GCA_018672475.1 Gemmatimonadota bacterium
CATCGTGCGCTGGAACGCCATGGCGATGGTCACCCGCGCCAACCGCGACAAGGCGGCCCCCGGCGGTCATATCTCAACCTACGCCTCTTCTGCAACGCTCTACGAGGTCGCCTACAACCACTTCTTCCGCGCCCCCAGTAACGGGCATCCCGGCGACCAAATATATTTCCAGGGCCACGCCGCGCCCGGGATGTACGCCCGCGCCTTCGTCGAGGGCCGCCTGAGCGAGCGCAAACTAGAGAACTTCCGCCGCGAGTTACAAGAGGGCGGCGGACTGTCTTCCTACCCGCACCCCTGGTTGATGCCCGACTTCTGGCAGTTCCCCACCGTCTCGATGGGCCTAGGTCCCATTCTGTCGATCTACCAAGCGCGCTTCAACCGCTATCTCGAACACCGCGGCCTCAAACCGGCCGATGACGGCAGAGTCTGGGCCTTTTTAGGTGACGGCGAGTGCGACGAGCCCGAAAGCTTAGGCGCGATCACCCTAGCCTCGCGCGAAAACCTCGACAATCTCATCTGGGTCGTTAACTGCAACCTGCAACGCCTCGACGGCCCGGTACGCGGCAATGGCAAGATCATCCAGGAACTTGAAGCCGCCTTCCGCGGGGCCAACTGGAATGTAATCAAAGTGGTCTGGGGTGACGACTGGGACCCGCTGCTCGAAAAGGACAACGACGGTCGCTTGGCCCAACGTATGGACGAGGTCGTCGACGGCCAATACCAAAAATACTCGGTCTCCGACGGCGACTATATTCGCAAAGACTTCTTCGGCGCCGACCCACAGTTGGCCAAAATGGTCGAGCACTACACCGACGATCAATTGCAGAAGATGCGCCGCGGCGGGCACGACCCCGAAAAGGTATACGCCGCCTACCATCAGGCCGTAGCGCACAAGGGCGGCCCGACCGTCATCCTCGCCAAAACCATTAAAGGATATGGCTTGGGCGAAGCAGGTGAGGGCAAGAATATTGCCCACAACCAGAAAAAACTTAACGAAGACGAGATTCGCATCTTCCGCACGCGCTTCGGCATCCCCATCTCCGACGACGAAATCGCCGAGACGCCCTTCTATCGGCCTGCCGAAGACAGCCCAGAGATGGCGTATATCCGCGAACACCGCGAAAAACTCGGAGGTGCCGTACCGGCGCGCCACGTACAGGCTGCACCACTGGTTATGCCACCAGAGGAAATGTGGGAAGAATTCAAAAAGAGTTCGGGCGACCGCGAATTCGCCACCACCATGGCCTTTGTCTCGGTAATGCGCAAACTAATGCAGGACAAAGAAATTGGTAAGCTCATTGTGCCGATCATCCCCGACGAGTCGCGCACCTTCGGCATGGATCCGCTCTTCCGCCAATTCGGCATATATTCGAGTAGGGGGCAGTTATACGAGCCGGTCGACAAGGACGTAATCGCCTATTACAAAGAAGCGATCGATGGCCAGATGCTCGAAGAGGGCATCACCGAGGCCGGTTCAATGTCCTCCTTTATCGCCGCCGGCTCCGCCTACGCGACACACGGCATCAACACCATCCCCTTCTTCATCTACTATTCGATGTTCGGTATGCAGCGCATCGGCGACCTAGTCTGGCTGGCCGGCGATATGCGCGTCAAAGGTTTTATGATCGGCGGCACCGCTGGGCGCACCACCCTCAACGGCGAGGGCCTGCAGCACGAAGATGGCCAGAGCCACCTGTTGGCCTATCCTGTGCCCAACCTCGAAGCCTACGATCCAGCCTTCGGTTATGAGATCGCCGTCATCATCCGCGAGGGCATCCGCCGGATGTATGTCGAGCAAGAAGACATCTTCTATTATATGACGGTTGAGAATGACCCCTACCGGATGCCGGAAATGCCCGACGGGGTCGAAGAGGGCATTCTCAAAGGCATGTACAAATTCAAGGCTTCGACCAAAAAACGCGCCAAGCTCAAAGCGAACCTCTTCGGCAGCGGCGCCATTATGAACGGCGCCCTGGAGGCGCAGAAAATTCTCGAAGAAGACTACAAGGTCAGTGCCGATGTCTGGAGTATCACCAGCTATAAGGCCCTGCACCGCGACTGTCTTGACGCCGAGCGCTGGAACCGTATGCATCCCGGCGACAAAACCCGACTCAGCTATCTAGAACAATGTCTCGAAAAAGAAAGCGGCGTCTATGTCATGGCTTCGGACTATGTCAAAGCGTTGCCCGAGTCCATCGCTCGCTGGTTTCCCAACCCTCCCGTCGCCTTGGGCACCGATGGTTTTGGGCGCAGCGAAAGCCGCGAAGCCCTACGCGACCACTTCGAAGTGGATGCCCGCTTTATCGTGTTGGGTGCATTAGGCGCCCTTGCCCGCGAGGGGGAGATCGATGTCGCGGTGGTTACGAAAGCCATGAAAGACCTCAAGATCGATCCCGAGAAAGCCAATCCGGCCTATCTCTAAGCAATGCCGGTTTTGTATCTATGACATTCACTTAGACTAGCCCTAAAGAGATTGCCTACGCTATGCCGATAGAATTTGCACTGCCCGACTTGGGCGAAAATATTGAGAACGGCGACGTCGTCAGTGTGCTGGTCGCCGTCGGCGACACACTCGTCGAAGACCAGCCCGTCATCGAGCTCGAAACCGACAAGGCCGTTATCGAGGTCCCTTCCTCTATAAGCGGCACCGTCACCGAAATCCTCGTACAGCAGGGCGACACTGTCGCCGTCGGGCAGGCCATAATCAAAGTCGAAATATCCGCCGCCGCCGCGCCTGCTGCTGCTGTGCCCCCCCCTGCGCCCGAAGCGCAAGCGGAAGCAGCCGTACCTGCGCCGCAACCAGCACCGACCTCGGCAGGCCCGATAGAATTCGCCTTGCCCGATTTGGGCGAAAATATCGAAAACGGCGACGTCATCAGCGTACTGGTCGCCGTCGGCGACACACTCGCCGAAGACCAACCCGTCATCGAACTCGAAACCGACAAAGCCGTTATCGAGGTCCCTTCCTCTATAAGCGGCACCGTCACCGAAATCCTCGTACAGCAGGGCGACACTGTCACCATCGGGCAAGCCATAATCAAAGTCGAACCATCTGCCGCAGCCGCGCCTGCTGCGGCTGCGGCATCTACGGCTGGAGCTCAAGAAACTACAGCTACTCCTGCACCGACACCTTCACCCGGCACCCCTTCTGCTGCACCGGCGGCCGCAACACCGCCAGCACCTATAACCGCCGCGGCGACAACAACACCAACCAAGCTGGTACCGGCCGCACCTTCGACCCGTCGTCTGGCGCGCGAGATCGGCGTCGATATCACCCAAGTCAAGGGTTCCGGCCCCGCCGACCGCATCTCGATAGACGACGTCAAAGCGCATTCTAAAAAACTGCACGAGTCACCGAGCGCGGCTCCTAGTATCGCCCAAGCCGCGCCGCTGCCCGACTTCAGCCAATGGGGCGAGATCGAACGACAGCCGATGAGCAAGGTGCGCCAGATAACCGCCCAGCGCCTCGCACAGGCCTCGTCGACAATCCCGATGGTCACCCAATTCGACAAGGCCGACACCACCGACCTGGAAAAATGGCGCAAAGAATACGGCAAGAAGGCCGAGGCCACCGGCGGCAAACTGACCCCGACGGCGATTATCATCAAGATCCTCGGCGCGGCGCTCAAAGCCTTCCCGCAATTCAATGCCAGCATCGATATCGCCAGCCAGGAAATCATCTATAAGAGCTACTGCAATATCGGTATCGCCGTCGATACCCCGCACGGCTTGTTGGTTCCCGTCGTGCGCGACGTCGACCAGAAAAATATTATCGAACTCTCGGTCGAATTGGGCGAGATGGCGCAGAAGACCCGCGATCGCAAAGTCGGCCCCGCCGATATGCAGGGCGGCTCGATCACCATCAGTAATGTCGGCTCGATGGGCGGCACCGCCTTTACGCCCATCGTCAACCCGCCCGAGGTGGCGATTTTGGGGGTGGCGCGTTCGAGCATCGAACCCACCTATGTCGATGGCGAGTTACTGCCGCGGACCATCCTTCCGCTCTCGCTCAGCTATGACCATCGCCTGATTGACGGCGCCGACGGCGCTCGTTTTCTGCGCTGGATCTGCGCGGCCCTCGAAAATCCCTTCGTCGTCCTCTTAGAAGGCTAAGCCCATATGAACACAACTAAACTGGCCATCATCGGCGGCGGTCCGGGCGGCTATGTCGCCGCATTCAAAGCCGCCGACCTGGGCTTGGACGTCACCCTGATCGACGAAGAAGTCAACCCCGGTGGCGTCTGCCTCTATCGCGGTTGTATCCCCTCCAAAGCCCTATTGCATATCGCCAAATTACTCAATGAATCGAGGGAGGCCGAAAAGTGGGGTGTAAAATTCGCCGAACCTGAGATAGACCTGGACCGTTTGCGGGAGTGGAAGAACGAGGTCATCACCAAGATGACCGGGGGATTGGGCCAATTGGTCAAAGCACGTAAACTCAAGCATATACAGGGCCGCGCCCGCTTTGTCGACGCCCACACCCTGCATATTGACAAAGCCGACGGCGACCAAGATCAACTGCAGTTCGAAAATGCCATCCTCGCCACCGGTTCGCGCCCGGCGGTGCCCGGCGTCTTCCGCCTCGCCACCGACCGCATCATGGACTCGACCGGAGCACTCGAACTCAACGACATCCCCACCTCGATGCTCGTGGTAGGCGGTGGCATCATCGGCATGGAACTCGGCCAGGCCTACGCGGCGCTTGGCACTAAAGTCTCCGTCGTCGAAATGCTGCCGGGGCTTATCCCCCCGGCTGACCGAGACTTGGTCAAACCACTGCAGAACAAGGTTGCCGAACGCTTTGAGGAAGTGATGCTCAACACCCAGGTAACCCAATTGGAAGAAGGTCCCGACGGGCTTACCGTCCACCTGCAGGACCTCGACGGCAAAAAAAGTGCCAAAACCTATAACAAAATCCTGCTCTCCGTCGGCCGAGTGCCCAATAGCGGCGATATTGGCCTGGAGACCACTGCCATCGCCGTCGACGAGCGCAATTATGTGCAAGTCGACGGCCAGATGCGCACCGCTGAACCCTCGGTCTTCGCCATCGGCGACCTCGTTGGCGCCGGTCTGGCGCACACCGCCTCGCACCAAGGCGCGATGGTCTCCGAGGTCATCGCCGGCCACGACAAACTGGTCTTTGAACCCAACGCAATTCCCAGCGTCGTCTACACCGACCCGGAAATTGCCTGGTGCGGCCTGACGGAAGAAGAAGCCAAGAAAATCGGCCGCCGAATAAAGGTCGCGCGCTTCCCTTGGGCTGCTTCGGGGCGCGCCACGACCCAGGATACCAACGATGGCGTCACGAAGCTGCTCATCGACCCGGAAACAGACCGAGTATTGGGCGTCGGCATCGCCGGTAGCGGCGCCGGGGAACTGATTGCCGAAGGCGTATTAGCGATAGAGATGGCGGCATTGGCCTCCGATATCCAATTATCGATCCATCCGCACCCGACGCTCTCCGAAACGGTGATGGAAGCGGCCGAAGTCCACTACGGCCAGAGCCCCCACCTCTACGCTCCGAAACGAAGTTAGGCTAAGGTCCCAGCCCCGTAGCGCAAGCACGGTGCACAGAGCGATAAGCATAGATGCGCCTGCGCCCGTTCGGCCAATGGGCGTCCCGTCGGCGACTCGCCCATCATCGCATGATCCGTATGGTGCACATATAAATGAGACGCCACCGCGGAAGTGCCCCACTTCGGGTCGAGCTGAAAGACACCTGTGGAAATTACCGATCATCGCTCTCGCCAACTTCCACGTCGATCGGTATCACATCGCGCACTTGGTCTATAATCGCTGGACCAAACCATTTTCAATCGCGCTTGGCCTCGTAAAAATAAAACTCCGACACCTCCCGATCCTCATGAAAATCGATCACAAAATCGAAGCGCCGGTCGCGTAGAAATATTTTGACACCTGCGACGAGTTCCACCTTGTCTCCGTCAATTTCCCGCTTGAGATCCAGCCCCGATTCGTTTTCGCGCGTATTGTGAAAAGCCATAGGGATTTAGACCGGGCAAGACGACAAATTGGCAATGTTCTAACAATCGCGGATGCAATCCCTCAACAAAATTCAGCACAGCTTCCGGACCCGGCCGGCTCATCACGGTGCAAACCCGCTGTCAGTAAAATTTGTGCTTCAGCCGCCGTACCCAATATCAATCCTTGAACAGAATAATCACCGTATTCGGCAACTAATTGCATCGAGCCCAACCCCGCTAAACGCTACTCTAAGAGGGAATAATTCCGCTTTTCCATATTTTCATCTTCGGGCAAACTTTTCTCGATCTTATAGAACCGAGGGAAATTATTTCCATTTATTATTATTATTTCAAATAACACAAGTTATTATTTTACAGTATCTTGCACGCAATTAAATCATAGGCATGAACTTTGCATATATCTTTAGTATCACCCATTAAAACCAATGCAATAACCATGAATAATACGCCTCTATCTCCTCAGTTTGGCCCGCGCTTGCAGAAACTGGATCGAGAGATCCAACACAGTCTCAGCGAAGTGCGCCGCCATATTCAAGCCTTAGAACAAGCGGAAAAAAATGCGGCCGGTAAAGCTCCTTTCGCCGACTTGCTCAAAGCATCAATCGACGAGCAAAATAGCAAAAAACCCTCTTGATCGCCCCCTGTACGCAAAGGGCTGATATTTTCCGCTTGGCTCATTGCAACTCTTTAGCGTATTTTTGGTTTTCAGTGTAGATATACCACCTTCCTCACCTTAGGTCCCGATTTAAATGACCGACCAGGCCAAATTAGCATGGAAAACGCTAGGCCTGAGCCTGCTGGTACTATTGCCTTTCGTGGCCTATTTTTATTTTTCGGGGGTCATCGAGCACCGCGCTCCGGCCGGCGGCGATATTGCCGAGCTCATCGCTCAAGAGCGTTATGCCCTGGCCTATCGCCAGCTGATGCGGCTCGACCTAGGTGAACTGCCTCTCCCAGACCAGACCCGTATCCAGTTGCAACGGGCGATCTGCGAACGTCAACTCAAAAAACCTAGCCGCGCCTACGCCCGGTTGCACGACTTACCCGACGACCTACCCTATCTAGAAGAGTACCGCCGTTTTTGGATGGCCCGGTCGCTGGAGGATATGGGCGAGACGCGCGGTGCGGTCGCCGCCTATCAAGACTTCTTAATCACCGCGCAGAACTCGATGTTGCAGCACTCCTCCCGCCTGCACTTAGCGACCCTCTATCGGACCGACGAGCAACCTGCCAAAGCCCTGGCCCTTTACCAAGAGCAACTGGCAGCAAATCCGGATCAGGCACCACACCTGCTCTATCAACTCGCCGCGACCAGCGACGAGCAAAAGGATACGCAGCAAGCGCAAAAATGGCGCCTGCAACTCATTGAAGACCATCCCAAGTCCCAGCAAGGCCTCAAGACCCTTAGCAAGCTGCCGCGATCACTCGATGCCCGCACGACCTATGCCGCCGCTCTGGTTCGCTATAGCCAAGAGCAGTTCGACAAGGCCGTCAAAGGTTTTGATCGCTTTATCCGTTCGTATCCCCGCGACCAGCGCGTGGCCGAAGCCCGTTTCATGCTCGGCAGAGCCTATCTCGCCGCCGGCAATTACGACAAAGCTGAAAAAACTTTCAACGAAGTTTACGACAAATACGGCCGCCCGTCGGCCCTCTACCGCATCGCCGGAATCCAGGTACGCCGCAATCGCGAAGAAGAGGCTATCGCCAGCTATCAGCGTTTCGTCAAACGCTTCCCCCAACACGACCTGGCCGACGATGCCCTCTGGCAGTCGGCGAAGGCCCTTGAACGCAACAACCACTTCGACCGCGCCGAAAAAGATTATCGCCACCTGACCGAGGACTATCCCGAAAGCAAATACCGCGACGAAGCGGGCTGGAGCATAGGTTTTACGTTCTATTGCCGGAAGGAATACCGCAAGGCACTCGTGGTTTTTGAACGCCTAAGTAAACTGGCGCGCGAAGAACATATCGTCGACCAGTGCCTCTATTGGGCCGGCAAGAGTGCCGCCGAATTGGGCCAGGACGATAAAGCGACAGCACTCTACCGCCGGGCCGCCGCCGGTTTCCCGCGTTCCTACTACTCGTCCCGCGCCGTTAAATTAGGCTACTTAGACCGAATCCAGATCAAGAGCCGCCCGCTGGCGACCATGCGACCGCGCCCCGAGGACAAGGCCAGACTCAAGGGCCTGGAGTATCTGCAACGTGCGGGAGCACTATACCAATTGGGGCTGAGACAACTGTCCGGGGCCGAGATGCAACAAGCCACCCGCGCCAATCGCGGCAATACGGCGGCCTTGAAAGTCATCCGCGACCGCTATGAGGGCCTAGGCTTCCTCGACCGAGCATTGCGGCTGTCGATGCGAATCTTCGTCGACGGCCAGGAACCAGACGAACTGCCGCGGATCTACCCCGATTATTATTGGGACCAAGTACTCGCCGCCTCCGCCGAAGCCAAGGTCGACCCATTTCTAGTGCTTTCGGTTATCCGCCAGGAGAGCACCTTCAACGAAGGCGCCGTATCAAGGGCGGGTGCGATGGGCCTGATGCAGATCATGCCGCACACCGGGCAAACTCTGGCCGAGACATTGGGCATACCGAGCTTCGAACGCAGTTCGCTCTTCGACCCGGCCGTCTCCATCCGCCTCGGCAGTTATTTTCTCGGCGACCAGGTGCGCCAATTCACCGAGGGACCGGCCGCCGAAATGGGCTTCGAGCTGGGACTAGCCGCCTACAACGCCGGCCCGCACAACGCCCGCAAATGGCTCGACCGCTTCCCCTTCGACGATATAGACGCCTTCGTCGAGCGCATCCCCTACAAAGAGACCCGTCTCTACGTCAAGTTAGTCCTCAAAAACTACGCCATCTACAAGGCCCTATCTAATGACGCCTGAACAAGACTCGAGTAAAGAGAAAAAGAGCAAGCTGATCGAGGATATTTTCACTCTGCTCTGTATCATCAGCCTCTGGCCGGTAGTTTTGGGTTGGACCGAGGCAATCTACCAGTATCTGCTCTACATAGCGCTGGCCGGACTGGTCTATGTCTTCATCCGCCGCATTCGCCGCTTCCACGCCGCCCGCGACGCCATGAGCGAAAGCACAGACGAAGGGCCGCAAATAGAAGCAGTACCAGATCCGGGCAATCGAGATAAGTAAAATGAACGACCCCGCCGCAAGCAGCGGAGTATCGGGTTAGCTTGCGCATTCTAACGCCGCAAGCAGCGGCGAATTCAACCCGCAGATTTTTAAACGGCTCGAACTAACTCTTCTCGCGTCCCAACCGCTCCAGCGCCAGTATCAGCACCGCCCCTACGACCATCAGCACGAAACTCAACAACACTTCGCCACTGTACTCCTGCGGCCAAACGCACTCGTCGCGCAAGACCCGCACCTTGCTGCCAATCAGCTTCTCCTCCAGCACATTGCGGAACGGCCAGACCTTGCGCAAAGACCCCAGCATCAACCCGACCAAAAAGGCCATCGTCTCGGCGTGAAAGCGGGCCAGCAGCCGCTTGAGCAAACGCGAAAAACCCAATAAGCCAATGATCGCCCCAACGCCAAAGAGAGCAATGATACCAAATTCTCTTTCGTGCACCGCACCGAAGACCTGCTGGTATTTGCCCATCACGACCAGCAGAAACGACCCGCTGATCCCCGGCAGGATCATTGCGCAAATCGCGACCATGCCCGCCAGCACAAACTTATAGCTTTCCGTACCCGTCTCTACCGGCACCAGCGTCGTGACCAGGTAGCCGACGGCCACCCCGACCACAGTCAAACCCCATTGCGGCACGGACCACCCTTTGACCTGCCGCGCGACGAAGAGCGCACTAGCCAGGATCAAACCAGTAAATAAACCCCACACCGGCTGCGGATGTGTCGCCAACAACCAGGTAATCAACTTCGCCAACGACACGATCGCCAGGCCTATGCCAAAAAGCAGCGGGATTAAAAACGTGGCATTTATCAACCGCAATACCTCTGCGATCCGCCCCCGCACCAGTGCGCCAACGACTCGTTGGTCGATCGAGGCAATGGTCCCGACGAGTTCGTCGTAGATGCCCATAATTAAGGCGACCGTCCCCCCGGAGACACCGGGGATCACATCGGCCGTGCCCATGCAGATACCGCGTAACACTAAACCGGGACCGCGGCGCTTGCCCTCTGCCATCAAGTTTTGCTCATTTTCCACGATCGACTCCTCCATCGAACAATTGCATTTGATGCCCGTCCCGCCGCAGAAATTCCACGATCAGGCGATCTGCCCGCGGCAGGGCGAACTCATCCAACTCCTCTGGTGCAATCCACTTCCAATCGGCACAACCCAGCGTCTGCGGTTCGCCGCTGATATAACGCGCGGCTATCGCGTGCAAGGTAATACTAAAATGCGAAAAAGCATGATCGACACTCGTCAGGCGCGCGACGGTCTCGATCTCAATGCCCAATTCCTCGTGGATCTCGCGCACCAGGCATTCTTCTAATGTCTCGCCTTCTTCCTGCTTGCCACCGGGAAACTCCCACAAACCGCCGAGCATGCCCTCCGCCGGACGTTGTGCAATCAGCAACTGACTGCCCTTGCTAATTACCCCGGCCGCGACTTGATAATGCGGTTTCTTTTTTTTGGGTGCCTTGTATGGCAACGCCGTCGGGTCATCGAGTTCCGCACGAGCGCGGCACGTCGCACCGACAGGGCAAGTCTCGCACAATGGCTTGCGCGGCGTACAAATCCTAGCCCCTAACTCCATCATCGCTTGGTTGAAATCCCCCGCCTGCCCCCGCGCCAATAACGCTTCCCCCGCCGCGATCAACTCGGCTTTGATCTGAGCGCGACGCGGATCGCCCTCGATCCGCAAATGACGACAGAGCACACGAATTACATTGCCGTCGAGTACCGGATGGTCGCAGTCGAAGGCGATGCTGCTGACCGCCGCGGCTGTATATTCACCGACACCGGGCAAATCGATCAGCCCATCGTAGGTATTGGGTATCTGTCCTTCAAGCTCAAAGGCGATGCGCTTGGCCGCCTTGTGCAAATTGCGCGCCCGGGCGTAATAGCCCAAGCCTTCCCAAACCTTAAGGACCTCATCCCCGGAAGCCCCAGCCAGTGCCTCAACCGTGGGAAAAGCGGTGATAAACCGTTCGAAATAACCCCCCATCTGATCCACTCGAGTCTGCTGCAACATGATCTCGGAAATCCAAATATGATAGGGGTCGCTGCTGTCGCGCCAACTCGTCTGTCGTTTGTGGTCGCGATACCAGGAGAGTAAATGGGTACGGAATTCACCGATGGCAGCCGAGTCATCTAAGAGTTTTTTCACCGTGCGTCCTGCTGCATCGCACGCACAGCCTCCGGCCAGCCCTGCTGCGGAAGGGCCTTGAGCCGCTCGGTCTCTCCTGCGGCCAACAACCCGTCAAGGACCGCCTCCTCAGCGGCAAAGGCAGCCGAGGCAAAAAGTGGATAGAGCCCTTCCTCATCCACAGACAGCACATCAATCGTCGGCCCTTGGCGCTCTTGTTGCACAATACCTGTGGTCGAAAAAGCCAACACCAGCCCTTCGCGCGTATACGGTCCCCACAAACCTGCTGTGGCCAGCCCCAATACCGCGCGGCCGGCAAGACGCTCGAGCTGGCGCGGGATCAAGGGGGCATCAGTCGCGACTATCGCCACAAAGGTATCCGGCCCGTCGGGCTCACCGCCTGCGAGCAATGAATAACCACCGATCCGCAATGCACCGGCACGACCGCCGTTAACCGCCACCAAAACCCCCGTGGTATAATCGCCGGCCATACGCGAAGCCGTGCCGACTCCGCCCTTATAACCAAAGGCCTGCAACCCACCACCGATGCCGGCGTCACCCATCACCACTTTATCCGCGCGGGCATTAGCCAGCGCCTCGTGTACATGGGCCTGGGTCAACTGCTCGTACGTTAAAGCTGGCTCGTTATACGCCGTATCATCGACCCCGACGACCACCGGCGGCCAGCCCGTCTCCGTACCAAGCCCGGGATCGCGCGCCAGACCATAACGTATCAACGCCTCGTAAACACGGCCGACGACCGGGGCCGGAGCCAGGACGATAGGCGAAGAAAAAGTGCCGAAATCCTCGGCGACGCCGAGCCCACTCATCGCGTCGCCACCATCGACCGCAAAACGACCGATAAAGAGTTTGCGCTCGGCAATATCGGGCGCATAGGGCACGACGGCCGTAATGCCGGTGCGCAGATTGGCGGCGCGAATATCGGCATGACCGACGCTAACCCCCCGTACGTCCGTAATCGCATTCTGCCGCCCCGGCAAATAATCACCGATGTTGATGCCCAACGCGCGCAGGCGGCTCATTTTAGCCTCCCGTGGGCGCGCATGACCTCGACTAGACGATATAGCGGCAACGCGTGAATAGTGTTCCCGTCGCGTCCCACCATGGTATCAGCCATCGTCAGCGAATTGAGGATAGCCTCCTCCGTCGCTTCGACGACCCCCTTATACAAGGACGAAAGACAGCGGTCGGTGAGCATCCCGACGGAGTGAGCTGCAGGCGTCTCGTCAGCCTGTAGACGATTTCCATTGGTAAAGGCCAACACGAGATCACCGCTGCCGGGAGTCGAGATCGCACCAGTGCGCGCCATGCCCAGAGCGACTCGTTTACAAACCCGTCGCAGTTGGCTGGGAATCAACGGCGCATCGGTGGCAACTACTGCCAGCATCGACTTGGTCTTGCCGCCACGCTCCTCCATCAGGTCGGTAATCTCCCTGCCCACTGGAACGCCGTCGACGCGCAACTGCGGTCGCCGCCCAAAATTGGCCTGGACCAGCGTACCGACAGTATAGACTTGGTCACCGCAGGGCACCTTGCGCGACGCGCTACCGATGCCCGCCTTGAAGCCATAAGCGCGCATTCCCGTGCCCCCCCCCACACAGCCCTCGGCTACCGGTCCACCGGACGCTGCATTAATCGCCTCGACCGCATGCTCGGGGCGCACATGGCGACCGGTCGTATCGTGCAGAAACTCGGCCCAGGTCTCGCCGACAGCCGGCTCTGGGTGCAGACCGCCCTTGAAAAGGTCAGGATTCTGTTCCAACATCCATCCCATCGCCCCATCGTAGACCGCACCAACACTCGAAGTATTCGTGAAAAATACCGGCGCCCCCAACAAACCCGTACGCCGCACCGCGCCCATCCCCGTCAACTCGCCATTGCCATTGAGCGTAAAGTCAGCGGCGAAAACCGGTGACCGTGACAGATCGCCCCCGTGCGGCAAAATCGCCGTCACCCCGGTGCGCACCGGCCCCTCCCCTTCAACCAACGGGCCCTCCCCCTTGATCAACGTCACATGCCCGACCTTCACCCCAACGACATCGGTGATCGCGTTATGTTCGCCCGGTTGCAAATCGCCAATCACTATCCCCAGTGCACGCAAACGCACCCGCCGCTCGGCGGTTAGCGCGCCAGCGCCCCCTGTAAAACCCAATATCGGCAGCGCCGCCGCGCCCAAGCCCATACCGAGAAAGGTTCGTCGGTCTATTTCAGAGCGCTTGGACAATTGTATCTCCCAATTCACCCGTACTCATCTTACCGCCTAGATCCGGCGTGCCCACTCCAACTTCCGCAATCACCCCGCGCACCGCCGCTTCAATGCGATCAGCGCCTTGCGTGGCCGCAGGATCATCATTCCGGTCGCCCAACCAACGCAACATCAAACCCGCCGACAGGATCGCCGCTAACGGATTGGCCAGCCCCTGACCAGCGATATCGGGCGCGGTGCCGTGCGAGGGTTGAAAGACGGCTGAATCCTCGCCGATATCTCCCGAAGGCGCCATGCCCAGCCCCCCGACCAAACCGGCCGCCAGATCCGAAATAATATCCCCGTACATATTCTCGGTAACCAGCACATCATAACTCGCCGGCCGCTGTACCAAATACATACTCAAGGCATCGACATAAGCATAGTCGCGTTCGATCTCCGGATAAGCCTCGCCGACCTCATCGAATACGCGGCGAAAAAAAGCCATCGACTTAAAGACATTCGCCTTGTCGACGCAGGTCACCTTCATCGGATCTCTGCCGCGCCGCCTAGCCAACTCGAAAGCATAGCGCACCACCCGCTCCGTGCCCGAACGGGTAATCACCATCGAATCGACCGCGACCTCCCCCCTCAACTCGATCCCGCCGTTCATCGAAGCGAATAGCCCTTCGACATTTTCCCGCAAAATAACAAAGTCGATCTCTCCCGCGCCCAGGCCCTTGAGCGGCGAGTGCTCGGCTGCGTACAAATAAATCGGCCGCACCCCCGCATACAGATCCAATTCAATGCGCAAATCAATCTGCGGCCGCATCTCCGTACCATCCGGCCAACGCACATGCGGCAACCCCATCGCCCCGAGCAATACGGCATCGGCCTGGCGACAGGCCTCTACAGTCTCCTTCGGCAATGGGTCACCCTGCTCCAGATAACACCCTGCCCCGCACGGCGAATCAGTGAAGTTGAAATCTGGCGTCCCTAGGGCCTCAAGCACCTTCAGCGTCTCATCGACTACTTCCGGACCAATACCGTCGCCCTTGAGCACGGCGATGTCGTAGGTCTTACCGGCCATAGCAATCTTCTTCCTCTATTTTAAAAAGATACTTAAACACAGAAGTAGCAGAGGGAATTTCGAGGGTATACCTGTAGCGGCTTGCTAAGCCCTCAGAGCCCGCCAGGGATGGCGGGTAAAATGAGCAAAAGTATCCCCTCGAAATCCCCGCCCGCCTCCAAAACTAACGCCTCAACTCCACAACCGATCGTGCGCCCGTTCGTTGTCCCAAGCCTCCGTAGAAGCAAAAACCTCCGGACGGTCCGGATCGGCAAACTCGCGTAACACATCTTCATTCAGCCCGGTGAAACCCAGCCCCGGCCCCTCCGGCACCGCGATATGCCCGTTCTCAATCAGCGGCACCGGCAAGCCCTCGACCAAGCTGCTCCACTGCGCCAACTGATCGACCGAATGATTTTCCAGCACCATGAAATTCTCCGTCGCCGCGGCGCAGTGCACCGAAGCCAGTGCCGCGATCGGCGACATCGCCATATGCAGCGCCATCGCCACGCCGTGTTCCTGGGCCAGATCGCCGATCTTCTTTGTTTCTAAAATACCGCCGGAAGAAGCTAAATCGGGATGCGCGACGGCGATGGCGCGATTTTCAAACAATGGCAGGAAATCTTCTTTTAAATAGATGTCCTCGCCCGTGCACACCGGCGTATCCACCGCGTCGGCCAAACGCTTCCACTGATCGGGAAACTGCCAAGGGATCATGTCCTCGTACCAGGCCAGACTGAACTGATCTAAGGCCTTGCCCAGGCGGATGCAGGATTCAACGCCGATATGGCCGAAGTGGTCGACGGCCAAGGGGACCTCATAACCGATTACCTCGCGTACCTGCGCGACATACTCGCAAAGAATATCGATGCCTTTGTTCGAGATCTGAATACCGGTGAACTGGTGCATGATATGATTGGTACCCAACATGCCCGGCGGCGCGATCAACGCGTCTTCCATCCCTTTGAGCAAACCGATGCCGACATCCATCTTGAGAAAGCCGAAGCCGTCGTCCATGCGCTCCTTGAGCAACGTGCCCATCTCCTTGCCATCGCGCCGCGAAGGCGTATCGCAGTAGCAGAGGATTTGGTCGCGGAACTTGCCGCCGGCCAACTGGTAAGCCGGCACGCCATAGGCCTTGCCGGCCAGGTCCATCAGCGCCATCTCGACGCCGCAGACGCCACCGGCTTGGCGCGCGTGGTGCCCGAACTGTTTGATCTTGCGGAAAATCTTGTCGACATTGCAGGGATTTTCCCCGATCAGGCGGCTTTTGAGCATCAGCGCATACGTCTCGCTGCCGCCGTCGCGCACTTCGCCATAACCCGAAATGCCCTGATTGGTGTCAATGCGGATAATTGTCGAACGAAAGGGCGCGCCACGCAAATTGGCGATGCGCATATCGGTGATCCGCAGGTCCGAAGGTTTTGAACTCGTGTTGACATTTTCTTCGACACTGTCTGTCATCCTTGCCTCCATATGTTGTTCAGATATATTAGTAAATCGACTCCAAAGAATATTCCCCCCGCATTTTCTCGTCAACTACATACTAGTTAGGTAATCGATATGAAGCTCAAGGACAAAGTAGCGCTGATAACAGGCGGCAGCAGCGGTATCGGCCGGGCGGCAGCCGTGGCCATGGCGCGCGAGGGGGCGAAAGTAGCGCTCACCGCACGCCGAGCCGAGCGCTGCCAGGAAGCCGTCGATGAAATCGAAAGAATGGGCGGCGAAGCGTTGGCCTTGCCCGGCGACGTAGCCGATGCCGAGCACGTCGAAGCCCTCGTCGCGGCAACCGTCGAACGGTGGGGCCGCCTCGACATCGTCGTGCCCAACGCCGGCATCAACGGGGTACTTGCCCCCATCGAGGACATCACCCCCGAAGAATGGGACCAGACCCAAAATATCAACGTGCGTGGCACCTTCCTCACCGTCAAATACGCCATCCCCCACCTGCGTGCAGCCGGCGGCGGCAGCATCGTCGTCGTCTCCTCGGTTAACGGCAATCGGATCTTCTCCAACTTCGGCTTCACCTCCTACTCCTGCTCCAAAGCCGCCCAGGTGACCTTCGCCAAAATGGCCGCTGTCGAGTTGGCACAATGGGCTATCCGCATCAATGTCGTCTGCCCAGGCTGGACCAAAACAAGTATCGGTGAGAACACTTTCGCGCGCGACATCGATAAAATAAAAATCCCTCGCGAATACCCCGAGGGCATGGTCCCGCTACAACAACGCCCCGCCAGTTCCGAAGAAGTGGCGAACGTCATTCTCTTTTTGGCGTCGAACGAGGCCAGTTATGTCACCGGCACTGAGATCTATGTCGACGGGGCGTTGTCTTTGTTTCAGGGATAGCGAGTGAGAGACGGGCAGGGCATGTCCCTCACTCTTGTCGCTCAATGGTCAAAACGCCGCTGGTCGCCCCTGCGCTCCGTCTATGGGAATCATCGCCCCATTCACCCAACAGGCCCTCTGCGAAACCAGAAACGCCACCACATCGGCGACCTCTTCGGGGGCGCCTAATCTACCTGCGGGTTGCTCCCGTTCTTCAAATCGCGCAAAGGCCTCGGGGTTTTCTTCCCGAAAACGCTCCCACCCGCCGCCCGGAAAATAAATTGAACCCGGCGCGACCGCATTGACTCTCACATTGTATTCGGCCAGTTCCAGTGCCAACGCCCCGGCGAGAAAAATCTCCGCCGCCTTGGCACTGCCGTACTGGGCCCTTGGCCCCGGCTTCCATCCCGAAATCGACGAGACGATCACTACCGCCCCGCCACCGCGTTCGCGCATATACGGCAACACCGCCCGAGTCGCCCGCACCGCATGGAACAGATTTAGATCGAAGGTCTCCGCCCAATCCTCGTCCGTCGAATCGAGCAGGCTGGCCCCACCCGCCGAACCACCCACATTATTGATCAGTATATCGACCCCCCCCAACTCCGCAACGCACCGCGCGACCACCGCCTCGATTTGCGGCTGAGAACGCACATCGGCCACCGCGGCGATCGCTTCGACACCGCGAGCTTGTAACTCCTGCAACGCACGCGCCAATGGCTCTTCGCCTCGGGCGCAAATCGCCACCTTGCACCCTTCGCCGGCCAACGCCAACGCAATCGAGCGGCCAATCCCGCGGCTGCCGCCAGTAACCAATGCCACCTTATCCGCCAAGCCCAGATCCATTTGCAACCTCCTTTAGGCGAAACGTGAAAGACCCAGAAATTCTATCGGCTGCCGTGTTTTGCCATCCAGCGCCAATTCGGCCAGTATTTCACCGACCACCGTAGCGAACTTGAAACCGTGGCCTGAAAAACCAGCACCCAAAACCACCGCGGGGCACTCGGGATGAATATCCAAGACAAAATGTTTGTCGGGGGTCAGCGTATACATACAAGCAGCGTGCTTCTTCAGTTGCGGTTCTAGCGCGGGGAAAAAACGCGATAGAAAATCCAACACGCGAGGCTCGTCATTAGGCCTCAGTTCGCAGTCGAGCTCCAGCGGGTTACCCACCACGTCGTGCGATATATTATGCTCGGCCAATTTCAACCCCCACGGTTCTTGGGCCGGAAAGCCATAAAAATAATGTTCGCCGTCGGCGATGAAAAAACAGGGTAATTCTCCTTGTCGATAACGCTCCACACCACGCCCCCCATACCACAACTGCACTTTGCGCACCGCGCGAGCCGACACGCCCAACCGATGCAGCTCCGGTACCGCCCAAGCGCCAGCGCAGAGAATCAGACGATCGGCGCACAGGCGGCGGCGATCCGTTTCAACCACCACTCCACTTCCTTCGCCACGCCAGGAGCGCACCACCTCTCCCTCGTAAATAACCGCGCCATACGCTCTGGCCAGATCGGCGTGCCGGCGAACGCAGTCTTCCACCCGCAAAAAACCGCCGAGGGGATCGTAAAAGGCACTGTAATCCGGCGGCAAGGAAAAATCGGGGTAACGGTTAGCCAATTCGTCCGCGTCGAGCGTCTCATGCGGCAAATCGTGTTGACGATAACAGGCCACCTGCCCGCGCATCGCCTCGGTCTCGGGATCCCCTGCCAGCAATAGGCCGACTCGGGCAAAAAGCTCCTCCCCGCCTTCGGCTTCCAACTCCTCCCACAGCGTATAGGCGCGATGTAGCAAAGGCACGTAGTCCGGATGCTCTAGATACGCCTTGCGGATTATGCGTGTATCCCCATGCGAAGATCCCCTGTCGTGGGCAATGGCAAAGCGCTCTACGGCACAAGCCCGGACTCCGCGACGGGCCAAATGGTATAGCGCGGCGCTGCCCATCCCCCCCGCACCCACGACAATCGCGTCATATTGTTCCACCCCCACTGCCATGCTCCTTGATATAAAGTAATAATCGCTAAAGACTCGTATTCGCGGCGAGATCGGTCAAGATAAAAAATGCGATCTGAAGTTGCATACAATGACACAGGGAGTTATTTCTCCGGTCTTTCCACAATTTTAATGGTCCGGGGATTCTGATGCGCATCCTGATCATAGACGATCAAGAAATTGTCCGCCGCACCCTACAGCGCTATATCGAGCAACGCGGAGATACCGCTTATCTCGCCGAACATGGCCGCGCTGGATTCGAACTCCTCGAAAAACAGCCCATCGACCTGATTCTCAGCGATGTGCGGATGCCGGATATCGACGGTATAAGTTCTGCACCAGGTCCGCGACCACCATTCTGAAATCCCCGCTATGATCGTCACCGTCTTCGCCGATACCGATCTGGCGATCCAGGCCGTCAACGAGCGTGCCTTCGCCTGCCTGCGAGGCGCCCCCTTCTGCCTCCGCGAAGGCCAGGTCACCTGAGCATCGGCCAGCGTTAAAATCCCATCCGAAGAGGCGATCAAGCCGATTTTCCCGCGTTCCGAGCGCCTTGACGTCGTCACGCTCATCAGCGATACTTTGCACTCCCCCAACGCGTTTCCACAGGAATTATCCGTGCGCATTGTCACCGGTATTTATCGCGGTCGGCGGATCCCTTCGGGCAACCGCCTGGGCGACATCCGCCTCACCTCTACACGCCTCAAAGAAGCCGTGTTCTCCATGCTCGGCCCCGACCTCCAAGGCCAGACCTTTCTCGACCTTTGCGCCGGATCCGGGCAGATCGGCCTCGAGGCTCTGAGCCGCGGTGCTACCGTTGAGTTCAACGAACCGGACCGCCGTCGACTGAGCCAGATCCGCTCACTGCTCGACGAATGGCGCGCCGAGGTCGCCGCCCTGCATTCAGCCAAAGCCCAGGAGCTGATCCCCAGCATAGCGAGCGAGGGCCGCTGCTTCGATATCATCTATGCCGATCCACCCTACCACGCCCGCTACGCCGGCGCACCTCTTTTACTCGGGCTAATCGAAGCCCTCGGCGAGTCAACGCTGCTCAACGAAGACGGCCTATTCTTCGCCCAGCACCAGACCGAATTGAGCTTGCCCGAATCCAGCGGCCGTCTGCAACGCAGCCAACAGCGCACCTACGGCAATACCGCCTTAGCCATTTATCAACTCGCTTGACGCTCGCAAGGGCACCAACTTAATTCTCTACTATGAAAATCACTAAAATAGAATCTATCCCGGTCCGCGTGCCCAGACCGCAAGCCTTCAAAAGCAGCCTCGGCGTGCAACAAGCTTCCGAAAATGCGGTGGTGCTCATCCACACCGACGAAGGACTCACCGGCATCGGCGAAGCCTCCAGCATCTGGGACCGCCGCGGCCGCGGCGAGAGCGAGACCATCAACGACTTCCTCGCACAAACGCTCATTGGCCGCGACCCATTCCGCATCCGCGAAATCGCCGACCATATGGACCAGGTCCTGCACCGCTCTTACCCCGCCAAAGCCGGCATTGAGATGGCCCTCTATGACCTGGTCGGCAAAGCCTATAATATGCCGGTCTACCAGCTCTTGGGAGGGCAGGTCCGAGACCGCGTATTATTGAGCCATTCGCTGTCGATGGGCGACCCCGCCGAGATCGCCGCACAAGCCCGCCGACTGGTCGCACAAGGCTACAAGACCCTCAAGGCCAAAATCGGCCGCGATATCGAAGCCGACATCGACGTGCTCGAAGCCATACGCAGCGAGGTCGGCAATGAGATCACCTTGCGCGTCGACGCCAATATGGGTTGGCCGTCAGCTAAAGAAGCCGTGCGCCATATAGAGGAGATCTCGGTCTTCGATTTGGAACTGGTCGAACAGCCCTTACCGCCCGACGACATCGAAGGCCTGCGCTTCGTGCGCGAAAGAGTCGACCTTCCGATTATGGCAGACGAAAGCATCTGGACTCCGCACGACGCCATGCACTGTATCCGCCACCAAGCCGTTGACGTCTTCAACGTCTATGTATCGGAGGCCGGCGGATTAGGTTCCGCCGCGCGTATCTTCTCCATCGCCGAAGCCGCGCGCCTGCCCTGTATTATCGGCAGTATGCCCGAACTAGGCATCGGCACCGCCGCTCAGGCTCACCTCGCCTTCGCCATGCCCAACCTCGGCTACGCCAGCGACGTCAACGGCTGCGTCTACCATTCCGGCGACGTTATCAACGAAAAACTGCCCATCGAAGACGGCTATATGCTCTTGCCTTCCGGCCCCGGCCTCGGGGTCAGCCTCGACGAGGCCGCCCTCGACAAATACCGGATCGACCGTTAGTGCGTTTCCGTCCCTGCATTGACCTACACCAAGGCCAGGTCAAGCAGATCGTCGGTTCCACACTCCGCGATGGGGCCGTTCCCGAGACAAATTTCGTCGCCGAAAAACCACCCGCCTATTTCGCTGAGCTCTACCGGCATGATAACCTGCCCGGTGGACACGTCATCATGCTCGGCCCGGGTAACGAAGAAGCCGCAACACATGCGCTCGCCACCTTTCCCGGTGGTCTGCAATTGGGCGGCGGCATCAACGCAGACAACGCCGCCGACTGGCTCGACCGCGGCGCGGCGCAAGTCATCGTCACCTCCTACGCCTTCCGCGACGGCCAACTGCACCGCGACAATCTGCAACGCGTCGTAGACGCCGCAGGCCGCGACCGCCTGGTACTCGATCTGAGCTGTGGCCAGCGCGATGGCCGCTATGTCGTTATGACGGACCGTTGGCAGCAGACCACTGACTTCGAAATCAACGCCAAAAACCTCGCTTTCCTCGCCGAGTCGTGTTGCGAATTCCTCGTGCACGCCACTGATGTCGAGGGCAAGCAACAGGGCGTCGACGAGGAACTTATCTCGCTATTGGGAAATATCGCACCGATACCGACGACCTATGCCGGCGGCGTGCGCAGCCAGACGGATATCGACGTCATTGACCGCTTGGGCCATGGCAAGCTGGATTTTACGGTCGGGTCGGCGCTGGACATTTTCGGGGGGACGGGATTGAACTACGAGCAAATGGCGGCAATCAACAGGGCGGAATAGCAATTCATTAATACCCCACCAGTTGAAAGACATTAATCGCCGTAAAATTGATAATCGCCCAGATCGTGAACAACAACGCCAACTCCGTCCACAGCGACATTCGTTCTTCTTTCGGTACCCGCATCGCCAGATGCAGTACCGCGTAGGCCATCGGGATCAGCAATAGATTATTGGCATTCGCGCCCTTGAGTACAAAGTCTAATGTGCGCGGATCGGCCAGAATAAAGAGCAGCCATAAAAATGGGAAGCCGATCTGTAAGATCCGCACCCAGCGCCGATAACCTTCCTCGCCTGCTAAAGCCCCCACCTGAATCTTTTGCAGGAAATCTGCGCCGATCCGCCCCGATGACGCGGCGAAGACCAATAGCGTCGAAAAGAGCGTGCAGAAACCGCCAAACATAAAGATGTAATAAGCCCAGCCGCCGATGGTCTCGGTAAAGATCAGCGAGACCTGTTCGACGACTTTCATGCCCTCGGGCAAAACCTGCAGTTGATTCAGCACCGACGCGCCCAACAAGTAATAGGCGCAGGTAATCGCCAACGCGATGCCCGTGCACACCCCAGCGTCTGTCATCAGCACCCGCATCCAGCCGCGATAACGCGCTCGCCATTCGTCGGAATCCTCTTTCGGTCCAACAAAATCGGGATAGCCCTTTTCGACGATCCAATAAGGATACATAAAAAGCTCAACCGCCGTCGCGCCGACCGACCCCATCAACGCCAGCGCGACAAATGCCCCCTCGGACGGCATCGCAAAACGAAAGCCCGAGGCGATCTGTTCACCGTCAATCGCATAACTCGTCCCTTGCAAGGCCAGCACCGAACCGATAACCACCAGGCTGAACGTCGACACTAAAACCGTGACCATCATCTCCAGGTCGTCGTACAAACCGCGCCAGAGCAAAACGGACATCACCAGAAAAACCGCCACCGCCCATATGTGCTCTGACACAAAGGGGAATATCGTCACCATCAGCCCGGCCACCGAACCCAATATCCCGATCACCGCCACCGTCACCGAGAAATAACCCGCGACACAAAGCCAGGCGATCCACGAGACGCCACGAAAACGCTGGCCAGGCACCTGATCGAGAATATCGATCGTGCTACTATTGCGCAGAATACACTGCCGTCCCAGTTCGAGTTGGATCGCATATTTGACCAAACAGGCTAGGATCACGCCCCAGAGAAAGATAAAACCCACTTCCGCGCCCATTCGCGTGGTCACCAACAACTCGCCCGAACCGACCACCGAGCCCGACACGATGACGCCCGGCCCAATATTGCGCAACAGACCACGAGCCCCAGTCGGCGCTTCGCGGATAGCCCTTTGTTCAACTGCCATGTAATAATCTCCTTGATAAACCGGGCGCCAATATAGCAAATAAAAAGAGTCGCCCCAAGTCCGAACCGCGCCTTGTCCCCAGCGGTCCTTTATATTATTGTGCTTAATACACTTTCAACGCCAACCGGCAGCAAACCGTCTTATTATGGAATACACCACCCCCGTAGAGCGCCATATCCACTAGGATGTTATTTGATGACTCCGCTGAAAATCTACACCGCCGACGTATCTTTTTACGAAGGGTATATTGCAAACTTGGCCGCAGAAGCCGCAGCCGGTTTCGCCCCGGCCATTGACCGGCTCATCGCCCACACGCCTCGCTTCCAGATCTCCAAACCCGAGCAAATTCCCGCCGCGCAACCCGATGCCGACGACGCGCGTTGGGTCTACGCCCGCGAGCACGGTTTCGACGACTGGCCTTGCTTTGTCGAGCAGCTCGAAAAAATCAACAGCGGCGCAGTCGAAGAGCCTTTTATCGCCTTTATCCACGCCTGTGAAGAGGGCAATACGCAACAAGTATGGCAAGGCCTCGACCGGCACCCCGACCTCGTCACTTATAATTGTTCCACGCACAAAACACCATTACACAGCACCGCCACACTCGAAGTCGCCCATATCCTCATCCAAGCCGGCACCCCGCTCACCACCGAAACCCCCTTAGCCGGCGGCACCGCCCTGGTCCATGCGCTGGTCTGGGGCTGGACCGATATTGCTGAGCTGATTGCCGAGCACGATGCGTCCCCAGCCAACTTGCGCGTCGCCGCCGGCTTGGGACGCATCGAACTGCTCAAGACGATGTTTTCCACCGACAGCTCGCTCAAGCAGCAAGCCCGTCAGGGCCGTGCCTTTTATCGCGGCAACTACGGCTGGTTCCCCTGGACACCTACCGGCGACGACCAGGAAATCCTCGACGAGGGCTTGATCTATGCGGCGTGCAATGGCCGCGTAGAAGCAATGGATTTTTTATTGTCACAGGGTGCCAACCCCAATGGCAAGGCCTACGAAACCACCGCCCTCTTGCGCGCCACCTGGAAGGGGCAACGCCAAGCAGTCGACTGGCTCCTAGACCACGGCGCGAATATCAACGCCACCGGCTGGCTCGGCGGGCACGCTCAAGGTGCCACCGCAATACATATCGCCGCCTCTCAGGGCGACCGCGCGCTCGTAGAACACCTGGTTGCACGCGGTGCCGATCTCACATTGCGCGACCTGCTCTACAACGGCACCCCCGACGGATGGGCCAAGCAATACAAACACGACGAATTAGCGCAATATCTCTACGAGCAACAACAAGCCCGTAATTGATGCCCGAGCAACCACTACCCGCCGTTGTGCCGCCCGCCTACGCATCTACCATGCTAGCGTAGAAGGCGATATCGCCCTTGAACCCGACACCACTTCCGAAGACCGCAAAATCCTCACCGACAGCCTGACCGCATACAACAAGTCCCATGCCACGCCCGACGATCACGAACCGCTAAATATTAGTGTGCGCGGCGACGAAATAGCCTAAAGAAGAGACGATGCCGGCACGCGAAGCTTGTAAAAGCAAAGAACAATCTTAAGTCATTACAACGCGGCGACCCGTTTCATTTGCCTCATAACAGGCCAGTACTATCCGCAACGCGTTCAGCCCGTCCTCGACCGTGGCCAAGGGCGGGCGCCTACCGTGCAGAAATTCGGCCAACGGACCGGCCAAGCCTGCAATCCGCTCGCCTTGCGCCTTCGGCGTGTCGACCTCACTGACGACCCATTCGTCAGCCTCGCGAACATACCATTTCATACTCGGCGCATTCGGGTCGAAGCGCTTGGCGGCGCTCGGGGCATCACCGTAATTTTGCACCAGCACGCCTTTTTCACCGACGATTTCCGTGGTATTTTCACCGGCGATCGCCGCGAAGGAAGACGATACTTCGGCCAGCAGCCCGTGCGGATACTCAAACAAGGCGACTCCGTGGTCGTTGGGCATCGTCGCCTTGTGCGCCGTAGTCATACGCGCGGTGACCGTTTGCGGCATTCCGAAGAGCCAATAAATAAAATCGATCGCATGCGCCGCGTCGTCGGCAAAGATGTCCCGATTATACTCGGGATCCACATGCCAAGACGACTCGAACGCCGGGTTGAGCAGCATGCCCAGGCAATGGCGGCGGCGGATCTGGTATATGCGCCCCAAAACACCGTCGGCGATAAGCTCGCGCATTTTCAAATTTTCCGGATCGACCCGCATCTGCCAGGCCATGGTAAAAGGCACCCGTGTCGCATGGACCGCCGCCGCGATGCGCTCGCCATCGGCCAAGGTCAGCCCCATAGGCTTCTGCAACACAATCGCCTTGCCGGCAGCGGCGGCGGCTTCGACCAGATCCGCGTGCAGCGAAGTCTCAGCAGCCACCACTACAGCATCTAAATCGTCCCGCTCCAGCAGCCCCGCCGCCGTCTCGCATGTTTGCAGGCCATATTGTGCTGCCATCTGAACCATCCGCTCGGTGTCGCGATCCCATACTGCTGTCGGCTGTATATCCAACGATATATCGCGATTCCATTGCGTGCAGTAGATCTTTACATGGGCGTGCGCACAACCGAGTATGCCGATTTTCATACGATCCTCCTCGCATAAGCAAATTTCTTGCACAGATTCACCACTCAAGCTAATCTATCAACTGGCCGATTTCACCGCGAAAGGAAATAAGCACCCATGCCCGCCACCCTGAGCTTCCTGCACACCTCGCCTATTCACATTCCGACATTCGACGCCCTGATCAAAGACCAGGCGCCCGATATCCCGGTTACCCATCTCGTCGGCGAAGATTTCCTCTCGGAAGCCCGCGACAAAGGCATCTCGCCCGAACTAACTAAACGCATCCACAACAAAATTATCGCGGCAATTGACGATGGCGCCAATGTCGTATTGTGCACCTGCTCGTCGATCGGTGGCAGCGCCGAAAGCGCCAACAGCCTCACCCCAGTCCCCGTCATCCGCGTCGATCGGCCGATGGCGGAAAAAGCGGTGTCCATCGGCGCAAAAATAATCGTCTTGGCGCAGGCCTCGATGGCCGGTGCCACCGCCCTCTGCACCGACCTCCCAAGACCTGCTTTAAGCAACCCCTCGCTCGGTGTGGCGACGGCGGTCGCCGCCTTTCGCCAGCAATAGAGCCACCATCACCAGATCCTCGGCTTATATTGATCTGTAACACGAATACCCAAACAAGAAAGGATTCGCCATGCGCGTAGTCGTTATCGGAGGCACGGGACACGTCGGCACCTATATGGTCCCGAGGTTGGTGGAACAAGGTTTTGAAGTTGTCGTCATCAGTCGCCAAGAACGCGAGCCCTACCAGCCACACGGGGCCTGGGCCCAGGTCGAACAAATACAAATCGATCGCACCGCCGCCGAAGCGGACGGTTCCTTCGGCCAAACGATCCGCGACCTGGATCCCGACGTAGTCATCGATATGATCTGCTTTACCTTGGAAAGCTGCCAGCACCTCGTCGAGGCGCTCAAAGGCCGGGTCCAACACTTCCTCTCCTGCGGCACGATCTGGATACATGGCCCAAGCATCGAGGTCCCGACCCTGGAAACCCAGCGGCGCGCGCCCATGGAGGAATACGGCAGGCAAAAGGCCGCGATTGAAGCCTATCTGCGCGACGAGGCCTGGCGCAACGGTTTTCCCGCCACTATGCTGCACCCCGGCCACATCGTCGGACCGGGCTGGGCGCCCTTGAACCCGGCTGGCCACAGAAACCTCGAAGTCTTCACCAAACTCGCCCGCGGCGAGGAACTGTTACTGCCGAACCTGGGGCTTGAAACTGTGCACCACGTGCACGCCGACGACGTGGCCCAGATCTTTATGCAAGCGCTCGCCAATCGCGCGACAGCCGTCGGCGAAAGCTTCCACGCCGTCTCCCCAGCCGCCGTGAGTTTACGCGGCTACGCCGAAACGATGGCCGCCTGGTTTGGCCAAGAAGCAAAACTGCGCTATCTGCCTTTTGCGGAATGGAAAGAAACGGTAGCCGCCGAAGACGCCGACGCGACCTGGTCCCACATTTCACACAGCCCCAATTGCAGCATAGAGAAAGCGCGACGCCTGTTAAACTACCAGCCGCGTTATCGCTCTTTTGAGGCGGTACAGGAGGCGGTGACCTGGTTGCGCGACAATAACCAGATCTAAGCAACCGTTAGAGTTCCTGCAGCGTATTGAGATCCTCTACATCAAGGGGGATAATATCGTCCCGGGTGCGCCGCCGCGTGGCCGTTGCTATGGCCTTGCCGTTCTGCGCCAGGGCGTTCTCCGCACCGGCTCGGCTAGCTGCTCTGGTGCGGACTGCGCCCGCACTTGGTTTTGATTCAACCATAAGGCGGCCAGCAGTGATTTCAACTCGGCCGCCTAGCTCGCCCCTTCCGTCGGCACCCGGCGCAGACGGCTCGGAGGTCGCCGTATTTTGCTGTCTCACCAAGGTATAGCGACCCGCATGAAAGAATTGCTCATCGAGGAATTCCAGGGCCAACACGTCGATCTCTTCACCGAAGACGAAACCGTCCCCTTCTACCGGCAACTTGGGCTTCAAACCGCAAGGCGTCGGTGCCGCCAAAGTCATTGGCGAATGGTTAAAATCTCCGTGACACAACGCGCAGTATAGCGGATATTATCGGGTATCGACCTATCACAATCAGGAAAGGTGCCCATGATCACCCCCGCCAAAGACCACGGACTTACTCCGGAAGAAAAAACGTTCTACAAAGAAAACGGCTACCTGCTCGCCAAAAGCGTCTTTACACGCAAAGAAGCCGAACACTTCCGCAACGAAACCCACCAAATCACCCAACGCCTACAAGCCGCCAATATCGAAGGTGTTTCCAACGAAGGCTGGGGCGCCGGCGCCAAAGTCACCGATTTGCCGCGCGAATTATTGCACTGCCATAATGTGCAATACCAGTCCGCCGCCCTGACCCGCCTAATATCTGACCCTCGTCTGACCGACCGGGCCGCCGATATCATCGGCCCCAATATCCAACTGCACCACACCAAGATGTTTATCAAGCCACCCGAAAAAGGCGCGCCCTTTCCGATGCATCAGGACGTACCCTATTTCCCGCACGAAAACCACAGCATGATCGCCGCGATCATCCATTTCGACGACGCGCCGATCGAAAAGGGCTGCGTCCGGGTCGTACCCGGCTCCTACAAACGCGGGCCGCTCGAACACCTGCACGACGGCGGTCACCACTTGCCAGTCGAAGAATACCCCGTCGCCGCAGCGACGCCCTGCCCAGCAGAAGCCGGCGACGTACTGTTCTTCAGCTATCTCACGATCCACGGCTCCGGCCTCAACGAAAGCCAACAGGCCCGTACTACCCTACTAGTGCAAATGCGCGACCCCACCGACCTGCCGACCGCCGACGTACATATTTCGCGCGGCCAGGGCATGATCCTGAGGGGCATTGACCCCTTGGCCAACGCACAACCTGGCGTCGATTCGGCTAAGCGGAAAATCGTCGCCGCCTAGAAACCCGCCATAATCGCCTGGAACTGCTCGGCGTACTGGGCGAGCACGGCGTCGGCATTGTGTTCGCTGCCCGGTTTGTGGATCACCTCAACCGAAAAATAGCCGCTATAGCCCGCCTCGGATAACAGGCGCAGCGGGATCTCGTGGTCAAAAAGGCCACTGCCCAAAGTGCCGCTGACCTGCAACTTTCCGTCAATAATCTGCCCGTCGTGGGCGTGGGTATGATGAGTGTACTCGCCAAGGATCTGAAAACTTTCCTCCGGTTTTTCCAGCATCCGCTGCGAATGCATAAAATCCCAGAGCACTTTTAGGTTGGGGTGGCCCACCAGCTCAACAACCGCCCTGACCGGCGCGGAGGCGCACCAATCGTCGTGGGTCTCCAATAGTAAGAGCACATCGCGGTCGGCGGCATGGTCGAGCACTTGCACAAAACCGTCGGCCACATAGTCGACGGTCGCGATCAACTCTTCGCCTCGGTCGCGCGCCCCCCCAAAAACCCTCACCATCTCGCAACCCAAATCAGCCGCCAGATCGATATATTGCCGCAAGTCTTCCACATGTTCGGCCCGCTCTTCCAAATCGGGTACCGCCATCCGCGCGCCACTGGCGATACAGCAGATCGCCAGTCCCTCGCCTTCCATCTTCGCGCGTACCTCCTTGCGTTCATCGGCTGAAAGCCCGCTTTCGATACCGGAAGCGTGCCCCCACTCGACCCGAGGCTCAAAGCCCTGGTAACCGTGGCGCTTCATCCCCACGACAACCTCATCAAGGGTCCAATCCGGGCATACGCTACTCATTGTCGCCAATTTGATCATATTCTACCCTTTCAAGTTCTCGATCGCCTTTATTATCTTTAGGAAAACACCCCAACGGGACGCATACCCTTGTCAGAAAACCAACCAAAAACGCCGCAAGTCGCCGCATGGCGAAACACCCTACACGAAATCATCTTCGAAGCGGACACGAAAGCGGGCAAGACCTTTGATATCGTGCTCATTGTCAGCATTTTTCTCAGCATCATCACCGTCATGCTCGACAGCGTCGAATGGTTCAATAGCCGCTATGCCAACCCGATCCATATCGCCGAATGGTGCTTCACCATACTATTCACCATCGAGTACATCCTGCGCTTAATCAGCGTCCGCCAACCTTTGCGCTACACCCTGAGTTTCTTCGGCATCGTCGATCTTTTGGCCACGATCCCGACCTACTTAAGCCTCTTCCTGCCGCAGGCGCAATATCTGCTGGTGATCCGCACCTTGCGCGTATTACGTATCTTCCGCGTCCTCAAACTGACGCATTATCTCGGCGAGGCGCAATTCTTGATGCAGGCGTTGCAAGCGAGCCGCCGCAAAGTCACCGTCTTCCTCTTCGCCGTGATCAATATCGTCGTTGTCGTCGGTGCCCTCATGTATCTTATCGAAGGCGAGCAGCACGGTTTCAGCAGTATCCCACATAGCATCTACTGGGCGATTGTCACAATCACCACCGTCGGCTACGGCGATGTCGCACCCCAAACCCCCGCTGGCCAAGCCCTGGCCTCGGTGCTGATGATCCTCGGCTACGCAATCATTGCCGTACCGACCGGTATCGTCACCAATGAACTCGCACTCGAGGCCCGCAGGCAAACGGTCTCCACCCAGTGCTGCCCCGAGTGCAGCGCCGAAGGCCACGACACCGATGCCGTGCACTGCAAATACTGCGGCGGCACCCTCTGAGCGATCGCGACGGGTTGACGACACCTTTTTCAGGACCTATTCAATAATAGCTCAAGTGTACTAAGATCATCGCCAGCCGACAACACGCACGGAGCACCACATGCAGAATGGCGATAGGGGTTGTTGCCACGTATCATGAGGTGCTAAATCCTCTATGCATAATAAGGTAATCCGATCAAATCGATATCGAATCAAAACGAGCTGTATCGATAAAATTAATAGATCAGCAATAGATTGACAAAGCGGGACAAGGGCGGGCAGAAAATGTGGCTCGACTTGTCCCGCTTTTTGTCGCTTACCGCCCCCGCTGCTTGGATGAGACGGGGGTCTTTGGGTTGCGCGGTGGTCACGGTGGCCTCTACGGGCGACAAGATCGGCAAATTCGATACCGTGGTGGCGCGGAGTATCGCCGTGGTGGATGACTCAGGTGCAATCGTTATCACTTTGGCCCCTGGCGACGAGGAAATGAACGAGGACAAGAATAGTGGCCATATCAAGACGTACGACGCTAGTAGCGATACCGCCAAAATGCTGGTTAGCCTCGGTCAGTATGGATATAGCGGTCTTGTCGAGGTTTACCACAGTAATTATTACTCGGGGTACGATACCCAAACCGCCGTCAGCTTAGGTTCTGACGGTCTCCTCGGCGGCGAGGTCATGACCTGGCACATCAATGGAGAAAGGGCGGTGAGGCTGGGTTCTGAAGACGACGCTGATCAGCCCAATGGCTTTGTCGAAACCTATAATTCTAGCGGCAAAAAGTTGGTGGAGGTAACTTCGTTTGCCGAATACGGCACGGTCACGACCTATCAGCCCAACGGCAAAGAGTCGGTGAGGCTGTCTACGAAATGGGAACTCAACGGCAGCAGCGTCGAAGTCAACAACAAGACAAGCGAAACCATCGCTCAGATGTATGCCGACGAATACGGCAACGGCGTGGTATGGGCTGGCAACCGAAAAGGGATGGGGCGAACGCTGAAACCTGGGCCATGATATTGCCGCGGCACAGACAGCGCAACAGAAAAGATAGTGCTAAATAGGCGTTAAGTGGAGAATAGCGCGATAAGCCGACCCGCTTATTCGTTCTTAAACTACTTACACCTTTCGAAAAGCTTAACAATTTCTTAATTAGAGATAGGCTCTTAGCGGTGTTCTCTGTTCTAATGATTGGGGAATCCCAAACAAGGAGAAACGGATATGGCTGACACGTCTAAAAAAGATAAAGACAAAAAGCAACAGCAGCAGAAGGACCGGCTTAGTACAAAGGAAAAACGAAAATTGAAAAACGAGAAGAAGTTGGCGGCAAAGTAAAAAGAAGCGGGTTGGCGATCTCCCGTATTAACTCGGGACGCAAGATCGGCATCAATCGCACCAACAACTCGCCCTGCCGAAAGTCATTCTCCGAAAGGCAATGTACGATTTCTCGCCTCGCGTATGTCAATGAATGTGGCACGTAGAGAATCAGAAATTTAGATATGCTAAGTATAATCTTTCTATGTGATATGAATCACATCATATTTCTTCTATGACATCGTATATTACTATATGCTCACATCGTATTTGTCCCGCAATGTCCTTATCATACGATTTAACAAGGAGAAACATCGTCATGAGTAAGCTCAAGTTTATAACCATGCTAGCTTGCGTATCGCTAACGTGCGATCCTTCTAGTGTTTCCGCTGACCATCATGAACAGCATCACGAAGAAATTTCTCCTGCACAGATGTTGGCAGAATTTGAAAGTGAGGCTGAACGTCGCCGCGGCGAGGAAGGCGATCATTTCGACGAAGGAGCGTATAAATTTGAACGCTCTATGATGGAACGTCGTATGGCACTTGAAGAGAGGCGCATTGCTTTAGATAAGGATTTTCGAGTGCTTGATGAAGAAGGCCAAGAATACTGGTCGAATCGTATGCGCGAGGACAAGGATCGCCAGCGCGCAGAGATCGACAATAGGCGGGCCGATTTTGAGGCTGAGGCCGATCGCCGTCGCGGCGAAGAGGGAGAGTATTTCGACGAAGAAGCGTATAAATTTGAGCGTTCTATGATGGAACGCCGCATCGGACTAGACGAGAAGCGGCTTGCTATTGACGAGGACTTCAATCGCAAGCGTGAAGAACTCGGCAACGGCGCTGGTGGGGAGGATCAGAATGCATGGGAACAGTTAGACCAAGAGCAGCAAAATACTTTTGCAGCGTTGGATGAGGAATATCAGGCACTTGACCAAGAAGGCCAAGAATACTGGGATACTCGCCAGAGCGAGGATATGGATCGTCAGCGTGCAGAGATAGACAATATGCGGACCGGGTTGGCACAGATGCAGGCTGATTTTGAGGATGAGACCGATCGCCGCCGCAGCGAAGAGGGCGAAGATTTCGACGAAGAAGCATATGAGTTTGAACGTTCTATGATGGAACGCCGTATCCAACTAGAAGGGCAGCGGATAGATAATAGCGAAGACTACAATCGCAAGCTTCAAGAACTCAGCAGCGATCCTAACACCAACGATCAGGATTGGAAAAAGTTAGAGGGAGCGCAGGAAGATGCTTTTGAGGCGTTAGATCTGAAATTTCAGGCCCTTGACCAAGAAAGTCAGGAATACTGGGATACTCGCCACGAAGATCACGACGATGAAAAAGACCCACAATAGTAAGACTTAATCACGTTTTAAAAGAAAGGGCCTTATTGATTGACAGCATTTATTAAAAAAGGGGCCGATGTATACGATACATTACTATTTCCATAACTTACAGGCGGGTCGGCAGATAATCGCCGACCCGCTTATTCGTTCTTAAATTGCTTGGCGATCTCCCGTATTAATTCGGGACGCAAGATCGGCATCAATCGCACCAACAACTCGCCCTGCCGAAAGTCATTCTCTGACCAGATCCGCATCGACCCGCAACCCGTTGCGTCCTCGATGGACGGGCAAAGGAGTTGCTTCTCGGCCCATGTCGAGACGGTTCGCTCAGGCAAGCCGAGCTTGAACGATAACTCCTTGCTTGTATATGATGCCATTGACCCCCATACTACGCCTCAGTTGCCCCAGGTGTCCACGATTGCTTGCCCGAGGATATATGCCGCCGCCACGAATGCGGTCGGCCAGATCGCCTCTGGCGAGGCAACGGCCAATGCCGCACCGCCGCCGACCGCGACCCCAAGCTTACGTCTTGCCAACTTTTTGATTAGATCCATTCTTCGATCCTTCTGTTTGCGCCCATCGCAACGCCTCGATCTGTCCCGCCAGATGCGCCCAGACGGGATCAGCTTGTGCGATCTCATTCAGTCGCCCCTGTTGTGCTTCCTGTAATTGCGCGAGCTTAGAATCGATATCGTGCGCCTCGGTGGGCATTGGTGCGTCTGTCATTTGTCCGTCGCCCGTTGTGCCGGTTGCGGCAATGGTAAGTGATCGAGCGGTCGCTCAATCCGTAACGATTTAAGTTCTGAGTTTGGGAGCTTGAGCAGTGTCCCGCCGGTAATTATTCCCGCCTCGTCGATGTCATATAAGTAAAAAATGGTTGATAATAGTCTCGTCTGAGAGATCCTTGCCGGTCGTCTGGTGCCGTTGGTCTGTATCCAACACACCACGTTCTCTTGGTAATCCGAGCCGATAAAAATCGCCAATCCCGCCAGGGCGTTCTCGATGCTCGATCGCAGAAACAACAACGCAAAACCGACGATCGCCCACATCGCATATTGCTCGACCAGTACAATCAACCCCGATTGGTCGCCGAACTGACGGATCGCTTGCTCGGCGGTATCGTCCTTTATTTACTTACTGTTGGGATGGGCGAATTTGTAAACCCAGGCGAACGCTCTGGTCGCGATAAATGTCAACGTCGAGATCATCGCCTCATGTTGCCAAAATTCCTGATATTGCCGCCCACCGATCCACTGGTTCGACGCTTTGCAACGTTCGTAAAACAGGGCGACGCATATCGCGGCACTCCCTGACCAGTATCCCGCCTTACTCGCTTCCTCATTTGCTTTCTGTTCGCGTGTCAATGTGACAACCTCGCCTCGGGCGACTTTCGCGTCGTGCTTCGACGATCGTGCCTGACTTGCCCGTTCTTTTAAAGCCTCCTCTGCTGCCTTGCGCCTGAGTACCTCGTCGTCTGCCCTCGCGACCCATCGTAAAAATGCGGCATTCTTCTCGTTTGGCGACGCGATCTCTTTGGGATCTCGCGGTTATCTTTTTAACATTGCACGCATCGCCGAGATTAAGCGGGCCGAGGTGCAAGACTTCATCCGCGCCAAGACTGCCACTCTCTCGGCGGGATATGTGCGGTTGAATTTGGTCGCGACCCTGCGGGCAATATTGCAACCATACGTTGCCGACGATCGTCTGCCGCGCAATGCCGCCTCGGGATCGCCCGCATTCAAATACCCACCATCTTCAAAAGCACCGAAGAAACTCAACGGATCAATCACGACCAAAAAATACTCGGATGGGCGCACCCTGGTCGATGGCGGTCGAGCATTGACTCGCGACGAGGTAGCGCTCTTACTAACGCATAGCTCGCCGCAATATTGGACGGTGCTATTGACAATGGTCTATACAGGGATGCGGCTCGGCGAAGTACTAGCGATGCAATGGGAGTATCTAACTGAGGGCGACGACGGGGTCGGATTGTATGCCGTTGAGTATAACGTTGATAGACGCGGTCAATTATGCGATGTCAAGACAAGATCTCCCAGGGCAGAGATCGCCCTCTCTTCGGTCGTCGTCGAGGCATTGCGCGAACATAGAGCAAGAGTCGCGGCGGCGAAACTGATGGCGGGGAACGATTGGACGGATCACGATCTCATATTTCCGCGCATTGGTCGGTGTTTGCATTGGGGCAATCCTCAAGCACAAAGCCCGCTGAGAAAAGGATTGGGTCGGGCATCTCGGCGAGCGGGGATTGGACATATACGCCCGCACGATCTGCGGCATACATGCGCGAGCTTGCTAATTGCCGAGGGACTCAATATCAAACAAGTGTCGAGCCATTTGCGACATTCCTCGGTAGAAATTACACTAGACACGTATGGGCATCTTTACCCTACCGATCGCAACGAAGTTGCTCATGCGATGAATCGAGTTCTTGGGGTCGCAAAAATGGCTAAAATCGGGCCCTCTTGAGCGGTTTAATAGATCGAGGCCATTGCTGATCTGTTATCGGATTGTAAATATAGCACTTATACACCATAGGACCGCCATATGCAGAATGGCACCACCTTAACCCGCTGTATATTCGAAGAGGAACGCCGCCATCCAGAAGCCACCGGCATCAAGGACGACGTCGAGACCCTGATAGAATGCGCAGCGGGCAAGCGAACGCAAAAAAGAGTCGAAGGCGTCGGAGTGTCCCCCGCATGAGCGAACGAAGCACACTAATTATCGCGCTCGGCGCGTTCGCCTTGGTCATACTACAGAACGCCTGGCTCTGCGACGATGCCTTTATCACCTACCGCACAGCTGATAACCTGATCAATGGCCACGGCCTGACCTGGAACGCGGGCGAACGCGTCCAGACCTTTACCAATCCCCTGTGGCTCTTCACCATCGCCGGTTTTTATTTTTTTAGCGGCGAAATCTACTATACCGCGATCCTGCTCAGCTGGGCCTTATCCGTCCTCGCCGTCTTTCTGGTCTTCTCCCGCATCGCCAACGACTGGCGTGCGGTCGTACTCGGGGCAATGCTTTTCAGCTGCTCCAAGGCCTTTGTCGACTATTCTACGTCAGGCCTGGAAAATCCGCTAACCCACCTGCTGCTCGCCCTCTTTATCTGCAGCTATATCAATCGGCCCCGAGATCTTTTTCGCCTTGCGCTACTTACCTGTCTGGCCACCCTCAACCGCATGGACACCCTGCTGTTCTTCCTGCCCGCGCTCGCGTTCGCATGGTGGCCACAGCGCAGCCTACGCAGCACAGCCGTGCTAGCTCTCGGCTTTGCGCCCTTCGCGCTCTGGGAAATTTTCTCGATCCTCTATTACGGCTTCCCCGTCCCCAATACCGCCTACGCCAAACTCGGTGCCGGCATTGCCCCGGGGGAACTGGCTATACAAGGGCTCCACTACGCGTCCCACTCGCTGCAACTCGATCCGCTGACGCTATGTACCATAATCGCCTCAGCGATCGTGGTATTGTGGAAACGCGATACCCGCCTGTTACCCCTAGTGCTTGGCTTGGCGCTCTATTTATTGTATACCGTGCGCATCGGCGGTGGTTTTATGAGCGGGCGTTTCTACGCCGCGCCCTTTTTTGTCGCCGTCGCTCTGCTGTTGCGCGCTTGGCCCTTACCGCAAACGCGCGCCTGGCTGCTCGCACCAGCCATCGCCCTAATCATAGGCCTACTTGCTCCCTATCCACCGCCATTTAACACCCCGGCCTATGGCAGCGACCGCAAGGAAGACAATCAATCCCAACACGGCATCGGCGACGAACGCGCCTTTTATTATCCCTACACCGGCCTGCTCAATGCCGCTACTCAACAGGACACGCTCTACCCCATTCACGGTTGGGCCGATTGGGGCCGGCGCCTCAGAGAATTCTCCGACGGAGGGCTACCCGCCGTCGTCCGCTGGCCCTTTGTCGGTCTTATCGGCTTTTACGCCGGCCCCGGGGCCCACCTAATCGACATCTTCGGTTTGGGCGATCCGCTCCTAGCTAGGCTCCCCTCTCGCCGCGACGAACCCTGGCGCATCGGCCATTTCAAACGCCTGCTGCCCGACGGCTACTTCGAAAGCTATCTCTACGGGCCCAATTTGATCGCCGACCCCCAATTGGCGCGCTACCACGAAAAACTCAAAATCATTACTAGCGGCGACCTCTTTAGCGCCGAGCGCTGGAGCGAGATCTGGAAGATGAACACCGGTCATTATGAACATCTCATCAACATCGAGGCCTATCGCCATCCATCCCCAGAAGAAATAGGCCGTAGCGAACGGGCCACCATGGGGGAACCCATCGTCTTCAAACCAGATCCTTTTATGCAGTTCAGCGGATTGGGAGATATCTATTTAGAGCGGAGGGAATTCGTGCAAGCCGCACAAACTTACCGCCAAGCCCTGGATCTAGATATACACGACATCCGACAAAGACACCCGGAGGATTACCTCGAAAAAATGGGCGCGCTCTACCTGCGACTGTCCCAAGCGCTGATCGAACTCGGACACCGCCCCACCGCCCGCACGGTGCTCGAAACCTTCCTTCGGATCAATCCGCAAAACGCTATCATCCACGACGCACTACAGGATCTGCAATCGCCATAGCGCAATACCCCATACACAGACAGGTCAGTCCTCAAGACACACAACCACAGGCCATATATGAAAGTCACCGCCATCAACATTTCCGTCTTCGACCTGCCGAGCAATACCGCCCTGTTCGATCTCGAAGAAGTGCCCTACGGCCGCCGCACGCGCTGGCAAAGCCGCGGCCAAGGCCGCGCCGGATCCGAAATCCACGTGCTGCACGTATTGACCGACGAGGGCATTGAGGGTATCTGCACCGTCGGTGATGCCCGCTACCAGACCATGCGCCGGGAAGAGCTGGAGCAATTGCGCATCATGGCCGTCGGCCAAAACCCGCTCGACCGTGAACGCCTCGACGACAAGCTGCGTTTTGCCGCCCGTTCTATGTTTTCCAGGCCGGGCTGGCATGGGGCTTTCGACAATTGCCTCTGGGATATCGCCGGCCAAGCCGCCAATCTTCCCGTCTACGCCCTGATCGGCCGGGCCCGCCCCCGCTGCAAAGCCTATTACAACTTTCCCTCGGGCAGCCTCGAATCGGCCATTGAGGGCGCCGATCGGGCCCTCGAAATGGGGTTCACCGTACTCAAGGATCACTGGAGCGACACGCCCGAGACCAACATCACCTGGTCACGGGCCATGCGCGAGCATGTGGGCCCCGATATAGAGCTGTTACACGATGCAGCCGGCAGCCCCTACACCTACGACGAGGCCCTGCACGTCGGCCGCGTCCTTGAAGAGTTGGACTACGGCTGGTTCGAGGAGGCGATTTCTGACCGCGACCTGCAAGGCCTACAAAGGCTGTGCGCCGAGCTAACCATACCGGTTATGGCGCTGGAAACCCTAATGCACGACTACGAACTCTCGGCCGCCTGGACCCTCGCCGGCGCCACCGACCTGATCCGGGCCAACGCCCGCCACGGCACCACCGCCGCGATCAAACTGGACCACCTCGCCGAAGCACGGCGCACCACCATCGAATTCAATGGCCCAGGGGGTCTTTTCGGATTGGTCCACGCGCACCTGGTCTGCGCTCTGAAAAACACCACCTACTACGAGTATTTTCCCGGCGGCAGCCGCGACGAACTCGGGCGCGAAATAGGCCTGATCAACCCTCCGCTACCGAGCGAAGGGCATATCGCACCACCCGACGGACCGGGCTGGGGGGCCGAATGGGATCGCGCTTATTTCGCCAAAAAACGCGTGGCGGAATGGTAATCCACAGGCCGGTTGAAGTTTACAAAGATTTTCGATAGTTTATTGGGCGCACACTCAACAAGACGAAAAGTCATGGCAGAAAACCGACAAGACGAAGCAATCGAGCCAGTCAACATCGGCATTATCGGTGGCGGCAAGGGCGGCACGGCCCTATTACAGGCACTCAAGGATATTCCACAGGCTAATATCGTCGGTATCTGCGATATCAACCCCGAAGCCCCCGCCGTGCTCATCGCTCGCGATATCGGCATCGACACCTATACCGATTCGGGACAGCTGATCCTCGAGCAATCGATCGACTGGTTGATCAACGTCACCCACAAATCCATCACCCAACGCCATATCCTCAGCCGCGAGCTCGGCGACATCACCGTCATCGACGGCCATATCGCCGAATTGATCTGGCATCTATTGCTTGACCTCCAAGATTCGCTGAAGGAGGCCGAGGAGGCCGACAACTCGCTCTATGCGCTAGTCTGGAACGTCATCCAACGCATCGTCAACATCGCGCAACCGATCCACCGAGAGTTGGAACACATCGCCTTCCACGACCCGCTCACCGGTCTGTACAGCCGCCACATGCTGCATCAATTTATCGAGCGCGAGATCAGCCACGTCTGCCGCAATAGCCTACCGCTCTCGCTGGCCATCCTCGACATCGACCACTTCAAAGACGTCAACGACAAATTCGGCCACGATATCGGCGACCAGATACTTAAACAACTAGCCGATCTTTTCAAAAAATCGTGCCGTTCCACAGATCTGGCCGCCCGTTATGGCGGTGAGGAATTTATCGCCGTATTGCCGAGTACGAGCCAAGACGCCTCACTGATCTGGGCCGAGCGGATGCGCGAACGCGTCGAAGAGTCGCTGCGCCGCCCCGACGACGAAAAAGTGACCATCAGCATTGGCGTCGCCACTCTTTTGGTCGACACCGAGGCTAATGCCGATCCTTCAATCCAGGTCGTCTCGGACCTGTTCTTCAAAAAGGCCGACAACGCGCTCTACGAAGCGAAGAACAACGGGCGCAACCGCGTCGTCACCTCCGAAATATCTATCTCCGAGGAATAAATCCGCGGCGAGCCCGGCGCCCCAGGCGCAATCCTCCCACCTCTGACGAATATCGAGCAAGGAGCATCCTACTTATGGAAATCGCCCCCGGTATCCATCGTATCGAAACCCCGTTAGGCGACCGCTTCGTCTGCCTTTACCTACTCGTCGGATCAGAGCACGCCCTGCTGCTCGACACCGGCATCGACTCCACCCCCAGCGAATATTTAGCCCCTTACCTCGACGAGATCGGCCTCGCCGCGGACAAGGTTCGCTATGTCGTCAACTCTCACGCCGACTTCGACCACGTCGCCGGCAACCAATCTACAAAAGAACTATTACCTGGCGCCCTCTTTATGTGCCACGGTTTAGACCTAGCACAGACCGAGGATATCGAGCTGATGATATCCGACCGCTACGGCGAATACGCCCAGGACCACGGTATCGTCGACCCGGATGAAGCCCTCGCCTTTATCCGCAACGCAACCCGCACCTGCCCCATCGACTTCACCCTCACCGGCGGCGAATCCATCCGCCTCGGTCCCGAGTGGACCCTTGAGGTCTGGCATACCCCGGGGCATTCTTACGGTCATATAAGCCTCTATGACCCACGCGGGCACAACCTAATCATCGCCGACGCAACGCTCTACAACGCGGTGTTGCGCGCTGACGGCCAAGCCGCCTTCCCGCCCACCTATCGCTACGTCGACACCTATCTGGCCTCGATGCAACGCATCGCCGCGACAAAAGCCAATTTCCTGTTCACCAGCCACTACCCGGTATACCAGGGGGCCGACGTCGCACAATTCATGGCAGAAAGCCGTGCTTTTGTCGACCGCGTCGACGAAAATCTAATAAAGGCCCTACAGACCGAGCACACGCTCAAAGACCTGACCGACCTGCTCAGCCCCGACCTCGGCGAGTGGCCCGCCGAATCCAACGCCTACGCGTGTTTTCCCCTACTCGGCCATCTAGAACGCCTAGTCCTGCACGGGCGGGTGACAACCGGCAGACGCGACAGCCTCTTGACCTACAAGCTGAAATAACGCCGTGGCCTTCGCTTTTTCAGACCGCCATATTGAAGAATACCGCACACAGGGTTTTACGATCTTTCGCCAAATTTTGCCGATCTCCTTGGTTACCGGTCTGCGCAGAGTCTGCGACGAAGCCCGCGACCTAGCTCGCACAGAACGCGGCCCGCAAGCCCAACGCTTACAACCCATCACCAACTTCCCCCTCGATCAACAGCCCTTCCTAGACTATGTCGAATTACCCGCACTCAATGACGCAATCCACCGCCTACTCTCACCGGCGTTCCACCTCGGCGGTCCCGCGACTATGGGTGTGCTCTTCGAACCGGCCGACCTACCTTGGTGTACCGCCTGGCACCGCGACTGGCGCGACAATATGACGGGCCTCGACCTTGCCCGCTGGGACGCGCACTTCACCGACGACCGCTATTTTAACCAAGTCAACTGCGCACTCTACGCCGACACCTGCACCTGGGTCGTACCCGGCAGCCACCTGCGCCGCGACTTGCCGCGCGAAATAGCGCGTTTCCCCGCACGTCCCATCTCCGGCCCCAACCTCGACGGCAAGCCGTACGCCGAACGCGAATCGGCCTGCCTCGAATACGTGCGCAGCATGCCCGGCGCGCAACAACTCCACCTGGACGCCGGCGACTTCTGCCTCTATCGCAACACCCTATGGCATATCGGCAACTACCTGCCCTACGCACGGCGAGCGACGTTGCACGACTCGGTTGATACCGATGAGTTTATGACCTGGCGAAAAGAAACATTAGCAGAATTGCAGGGGCGGCGGGAAGCCGGGCACGGAATGGAAAATCCCAATACATAAAGCCTTTAACACAAAACGACTGGGGCATAAATTTTCGCTATTCGGCGCGTTATCATTATGAAAATCAATGAACGCCGCTATCGAATATTATGGCTTGCAAAACAAGAAACAGGTGCAGCGCAAACGTTAGCCCGTACTCAAATACTACCCAACGCGTGGAAAAATCGGCGCATGCGAAGGGCTGGGCGGCATATATTCCCGCATATTAGAGCAGAATTTCAAAGCCGGTTTACAAGCAACTCAAAAAAACGATCAGCGACCACAAAAATAACAGGCTAACCGGCTGAAATCGTTACCTGCAAAATTACTGGCGATGATCTAATTGTTTAAATAGCTTAAGCCATGAGCCACCCATTCCACCCGCTCAACCCAACCGCAAAGGAGACCGGCCATGACCACCATAACTCATTTGACTACAGCCGAATTAGACGTCGGACTCGACCATATTCGCCAAGCCCCCAAGGACACAGGCATACTGGAGTTGATCGTTCGACGCCCCCTAACGGAGGAACGCGAGATACTGGAAGAAGGCGAGTTGGATCTGCAAGAAGGCCTGGTCGGCGACAATTGGGGCGCGCGCGGCTCTTCGATGACCGACGACGGCAACGCACACCCGGAAATGCAACTCAATATCATGAATACCCGCGCCATCGCCCACATCGCGCAAGACAAAGACCGTTGGCAATTGGCCGGCGACCAGCTATTCATCGATATGGACATCAGCGAGCACAACATGCCCCCGGGCACACGTCTGTCGCTTGGCACGGCGATCATCGAAGTCACCGCGATTCCCCACAACGGCTGCAAGAAGTTCGTCGCTCGCTTCGGGCTCGACGCGATGCAATGGGTCAACTCAGAAGAGGGCAAAAAACTGCATTTGCGCGGCATCAACGCCAAAGTCGTGCAGGCCGGTAGCATCAGCGCCGGCGACACCGTCAACAAGGTCTAAGCGTTCATGGCCAAGAACAGCCAACTTGCCTATTCGACCGACACTGGTTTCGTGCAGGGACAGCAACAAAAAAAGAACAATAAGGGAAATAAGCTACAACAGAAACAACAACCCGCTGCGGCCAAGAACGACGGCATCGCCCGAGTCCGCCTAGAAAAAAAGGGCCGCGGTGGCAAAACCGTAACGACTGTTTCCGGCCTCCCTCTCAACGGTGACGAACTCAAGGAATTGGCCTCCGAACTCAAGCGCAAATGCGGCAGCGGCGGTTCGATTGTCGACGGGGTAATAGAGGTCCAGGGGGATAAGGCGGACGCTATAATAAACGAATTAATAAAAAAAGGCTACCAAGCCAAACGCGCCGGCGGCTGATCACTCCAGCGCAAAGACCCAACCTACCACTGACGCCAGCCGCGCGCTATCGGGATAGGCGGGCACGACCTGCCGTACCACCACCGGCTCCCTTTCCACCATCCACAACTCCGCCGCTTTGACCGTCCTCCTCCAACGAGAACTCCGCCACGACCACCGACGGCGCATACGCGGCCGGTACCACGGCAAAGACAACGGCTGTTTGGTCGGTGGAATCTTCTACAACTCGATGGCTAAAGGCTTGCGAATCGATTTGATCGCCTCAATCGCGATCTCAGGATCAATAACAAAGACCAATGTCGACAACAATACCGCCAGGCCGACCGAAGTACCGAGGTCCCGCGGATAGAACCGCTTGAGATCCACCATTTTACTTTTCAGCCGAATCATCGCCCAGCTCCCGATCGCAGTCTACCGCAAAAGTGCTTATATCCCCTCACTGCAACCAAGAGATACTTTGCACCCTGCCCGCTTTTAGCCAGAAGGCGGAATCTGCTTCCCCTGCGGATCGCGTTCGTCACCAACCTCCGCCCCCAACTCGGCCTCCAATTCAGCACTGATAAAATGCTCGATCACGTCGGCCGGGGCATGCACATGATCCTCGGGCAAACCCAAGCGATTCATATAAGTCTCCCACAACCGATGCTTACGCAAAAGCCCTAGTGCCACCTGTTCACCAGCGGCAGACAATTCAACCATGCCATCCACCTGCTGTAACAAACGCCGCCACCGGAGTCGCCTGAAGGCCATTTGCGCCAAGATCCCCAAGACCGCCGCCGACCCCACCAATTCGTCGGGCCGCAACCGAGCCCGTTCCTCCACCTCTTCGTCTCGACGCACCAAAGCCAGCAGCATGTGGTCCTGGGCCACCTGTAACGAAAGTTGCAATCGCTGCCAAAGCCGGGATAACACACCCTGGTTGGGCGAAAAGAGCAGAGAAAAAAGAAATATCCCACCCACCACCACCACCATCGCCCCCGCGATAGAAGAGTCCCAATAACTCGCCAGATAATAACCCACGACCGCTGACGACATCCCAAAGAACATGGCCAATCCGATCACCACTTCCAACCGATCGCTCCACAAATAAGCCGTCGCCCCGGGAACAATCAACATCGCCACCACCAGGATCGCACCGACCGACTCGAACGACGCGACCGTCGTCAGCGATACCATCGCCATCAGCAGATAGTGTATAAGCGTGGCATTGATCCCGACCGATACCGCCATTGCCGGATCGAACGAGGCGATCTTGAGCTCTTTGTAGAATAAGGTGACCAATAAGAGGTTGACCGCCAGCACCCCACCGAGTATCCACACCGGCCGAGGCCCCAGCGAATATTCGCCCCATAAAAGCAGATCCCAAGGGGTATAGGCAATCTCCCCGTAAAGCACGCACTCCTGGTCGAGATCAACCTGGCCGGCAAAGGCCGTAATCAACACTACACCTAACGCAAAGAGCGCGGTAAAGACCACGCCGATCGAAGCGTCTTCTTGTACTTGCCACTTTTTATGGAAGGCCTCGACCAGTAGCGTGGTCACTAGGCCAAAGAGGGTCGCGCCCAAAAACATCGGCACTATCGCCCGACTGCCGGAAAGCAGGAAGGCGATCGCGATGCCAGGCAACACCGCATGGCTCAAGGCATCACCCAAAAGCGACATCTTTCGCAATACCAGGAAGGTGCCCAACAAGCCACAGGATGCCGTAGCAAGAACGCCGGTGAGCACGATCCAGAACGATCCAGAAATCTCGATCATTCGCGCCCCCCCCGGCGATACTGACTGCCCGTGCCGTGCAAATTGATGATCTGTTCCGTATCGATACCCCGTTCGCGCGCGAGGATTTCCTCGAGCCGGACGATGATCTCCGGCGTCAATAGATGCTCGACCTCATCGGCGGGCCGATCCACGTGGTCAGCATCGAGAATCGTCCGGTAATAGAGATAGTGCTCCCACAATCGATGAGACTTGACTACAAAAAGCCCTTCCTCCAGGCCAGCCTCGGTCAGCGAGAAACGACCGTCCTGCCGCAGCACCAACCCCGCTTTTTCGAGCTGTCGCCCAATACGCTTGACCTTGTCCGGCGAATGCCCCATCTCGATCGCCAACTCCTCTATCGCCCAGGCGCGCTGCTGCGCCAATTTCTCCTGCAATTCAATACAGGCACGCAAAAAGTGCTGTTGCGCCTCGCGGCGCGCATTATGCTGCCGCCGTAAGCCACGTGCCAATACCCCCCGTTTCGGCGCCAAGAGTGCCGAAACAACAAAAAAGAATGTGGCGACCAATACCATCACCGGCCCGGTGGGAATCCTCGGAGCCAGGGAACTGATAAAGGTTCCGACGATCCCGGAAGCACCGCCAAACGCCGCGGCGAGCAGAACCATTTTGTTTAATTGTTCGGTCCAGAAGCGCGCCGCCACCGCCGGCGTAATCAGCATGGCCGCGATCAACACCACCCCGACCGCCTGCAAACCCACCATCACCGTCAAAGCAATCAGCCCCATCAGCAACACGTCAATCCAACGGGTAGAATAGCCGAGCGACTGCAAGAAACTCGGATCGAAAATCAGCGCTTTGAATTCCTTAAAAAACAATACCAACACCAGGATGATCAAGCCGGCCAAGACGCTCATGACCTTCAAATCGTCCTCGACTAACGAGGCCGCCTGGCCGAAGAGAAATTTGTCCAAACCGCTCTGATTGCCCGACCCGGTCCGTTGGATATGCGTCAGCAGCACGATGCCTATGCCGAAAAAAACCGACAACACGATACCGATCGCCGCATCGGCCTTGATACGAGTGAAATTGATAATAAACTGCATCAACAATACACCGAGCACGCCAGAGACCGTTGCCCCCGCCAAGAGCACCGGCAAAGCCTTGCTGCCCGTCCACAGATAGGCTAAGGCCACTCCGGGCAATGCCGCATGCGCCAACGCGTCGCCGACCAAGCTCCGCCGCCGCAACACCGCAAACGACCCCAACAGCCCCCCGGTCGCCCCGATCAACAGCGAGCCTAAGAGCACAAAACGCACATTGGCATCGGCTAAGGTCATAAAGCGCAAGGCGTTTTCCAGCATTATCGGTCCCCGCGCCGCTGTTCGGCCATCGCCTGGGCGGCCTGCGAAAGCACCGTCAAACGACCGCCATAGGTCTTTTGTAGGTTTTCGTCGGTGAAGACCTCACGAGTCAGACCGGAGGCCACGACCCGCATATTGAGCATGATGACCCAGTTGAAATATTCGGTGACCGTCTGCAAATCGTGGTGGACAACCAGGATCGTCTTGCCCTGCTCGCGCAAGGTCACCAGAATATCGATAATAGCCCGCTCCGTCGCCGCATCAACCCCGGCGAAGGGTTCGTCCATCATATAGATGCGTGCGTCTTGCGCTAACGCTCGCGCCAAAAAAACCCGCTGCTGTTGGCCACCCGACAACTGGCTGATCTGCCGTTCGGCGAAATCCCCCATGCCCACCTTGTCCAGCGATTCCCGCGCTATACAGCGATCCTCTTTACCGGGTCGTCGCATCCACCCGATATGGCCGTAGCGCCCCATCAACACCACGTCGAGCGCGCTGATCGGAAAATCCCAGTCCACCGACTCGCGCTGCGGCACATAGCCGATGATCTTGCGCATTTCGCCGTAGTCCTTCCCGTAAATCTTAACCCACCCTGAAGCCTTGGGCACCAGATCCATAATGGCCTTGATCATCGTGCTCTTGCCCGCACCATTGGGACCGATGATCCCGACAAGTTGCCCCTCGGGCACATCGAGATCCACATCCCAAAGCACCGGCTTTTTGTGATAGGCAATCGTCATATCGTGGATTTGGATCGGATGGGTGTTTTGGCTCACCTTAACGCTCCTACGATTGTATTGACATTGCTTTCGACCATGCCGACATAACTGTCGGCACCGCTACCGGCACCACCCATCGCGTCCGAATACAGCGTGCCGCCGATCACCACTTCGAAACCGCGATTGAGGCACCCCTGGCGCACCGCTTCGATCGAACGCACCGGCACGCTGCTTTCGACGAAGATTGCCTTTACTTGCCGCTCGACGATCCGGTCAACCAGTTGTGTCACGTCGTTGACCCCGTATTCGGCCACCGTGGAAATGCCCTGTAGACCGACCACCTCGAACCCATAGGCCAAACCAAAATAGCCAAAAGCATCGTGGGCGGTTATCAATACCCGCTGCTGCTCGGAGATCTGCCCGACTTGCTCGATGACCCATTGATGCAACGCGTCGAGACGAGCGCGATACTGCTCGCCGTTGCGGCGATAGACCTCTGCGCCCTCCGGATCCAATTCACTCAGACTCGCAACCGCAACCTCAACCGTCTGCATCCACAGGGATACGTCAAACCATATATGGGGGTCAAAATGGCCCAAGAATTCGGGCGGGCGACGCAAGTTTTTCTCATCAACCCCGCCGGCGACCGCGACCACTTTCTTGCTCCGAGCCATTTTGGCGAAGATATCCTCCATCTTGCCTTCTAAAAAAAGACCGTTAAAGAGCACGATATCGGCATCGGTTATCCGCGCCAAATCGCCTTGAGACGCCTTGTAATAATGCGGATCGACGCCTGGCCCCATTAGTCCGATAACCTCGACTCGATCACCGCCAATATTCCTTGCCAAATCGGCCACCATACCCGTAGTAGCCACAATCTTTATGCGCCCATTTGATGCTTCTTGCTCAGGGGCGCTACAGGCCGTGGCAATCAGAGCGCACAGTAGTATGTATATTCTTCGCATTGATTTACCGCCTAGGTTAAATAGCCCTTAGCCCATTGATGAAAGGCCTATATGTTTTTGTTCTATAGAATTATTAGACTTGCAATAGATTTAATTTAGCCATGGCTAAAATAATGTCAAGAGCATTGCTAAATACCTCTCCTCAGTCCTATATTTATATAGACTAACGTCGTTGATCACAGTCGGAGGAGGTGGGGATTGATCAGCCAGGCCATAGAAGATTATCTCAAGACCATATACAAACTGCAGCACGGCGGCACCGAAAACGAACGGGTCACCACCTCGGTGATCGCCGACCGCATGGGGGTAGCGGCCGCCTCGGCGACCAATATGATCAAGAAGCTGGCTGAAATGCACCTCTTGGTCCATACCCCCTACCAAGGGGTAGGACTCACGGGTGCTGGCAGAAAAATAGCATTAGAAACGATTCGCCACCATCGCCTTATCGAACTCTACCTGGCACAAGCGCTGGGGTATCCCTGGGATCAGATCGACGCTGAAGCCGATCGTTTAGAACACGCGATTTCAGAGGAATTTGAGGATCGTATTGACAAGGCCCTCGGTTATCCCACTATCGGCGCCCACGGCGAACCCATCCCGACCAAACAAGGTAAGATTGAAGACCTGGACTACCCTCGCCTGTCCGATCTCGAAACCGGACAACCGGCTATCATCCGTCGGGTCAGCGACCGCAATCCAGAGATGCTGCGTTATATGGATCAGATGGGTTTGCAATTGGGGACCCGCGTCGAAGTACGCGAAAAAGCGCCTTTCAGCGGCCCATTACAACTGAAAATAGACGCCGACAAAGAGGAAGCCTTGGGGTTGGAAGTCGCCTATAATATCTTTGTCGATCTCGCGCCCTAGAACGCGTCTTAATCCTCCGCTCAACTACCTTTGCTGTGTCCGTTCGAATGCACCCGCAGACGCTCGGCCCTGCGCTCTTCAAGCGTGGGTAGCAACCGCTCGAAATACTCGCCGAGCATTTCGAGCCGCATATTCTCCGTCGTCATCGCCAATAGGCGTTGCTTCCCCCCCAGATCGACCGCCACTGCCTGGGCGATCTGAAACGCATTCTCTGCGTCACCCCCTTCAACCTCGGCACCCGATTCCTCCTCGACGAGTTCAAGCAGACGCTGATATCCAGCTAGAACCCTTGTCTGCAGGACCCGGTCGATTGCTTCCTCTTCGTCGTCAACGTATTCGACCCAAGCTTCAAGATAGGATTTGTCACCGGCGACCTGTTCGATGCGAAAACGTCGTGCACCCAGAGTGATAATATTGAGCCGCCCATCTTCATGCTCTTCGAGCACTTCTTCCAGTACAACGGTACAACCCACCTCCGCAAGCATTTCACTGCCTTCGCCCAGGATAATGCCGACCTGCAACACCTCACCCCGCTCCCGCGCCGCCCGCACATCGGCGAACATTTGTTTGTAGCGTTCCTCAAAAATACGTAGGGGCACCATTTCCCCAGGAAAAACAACGATCTGCAGCGGGAAAATCGGGATAGTAGCGTAATCTGCCATCTAATCGGTTGCGCTCCGGGGAATCCTGGGCTAGTCTATAGCCCTATGGAAGGTGAATATTTCATCCCGGCGGATACTGAACATATCGCGCGGGAAAAAAACAAAGCCAAAGAACTTCGCCGCTCCCAGTGGTGGAAGCGCAAGCGATCCTCCGGCCAATGCCACTATTGTGCTGAATCGTTCCCACCGAGGGAACTAACCATGGACCACGTAGTGCCGCTCAGCCGTGGCGGCCTAACCGCCAAGTCCAACGTCGTCCCCTGTTGCAAGGACTGCAACAGCCAAAAACAACACTTGCTCCCGCTCGAATGGACAGACTATATCGAGCGTCTGCGCCAACAGGGCGCCCCCTAACTTATCTGCCCGCTGCCGCCGCCGCAGCCTGTATCTTGGCGATTCCTGCGCCTCCCTGGGCATTCTTTTGGGCATTCTTCGCCGCCGCTGTCACTTCATTGCGCACCGCATTGCGCACAGCCGCATTGAGGCTATCTTCGGCGAATTGCTTCGCCTTATCGGGCACCCCGAAGAGAAAATCGAGCACTACCGCCGCCACGCCGCAAAGTAGAAAAATCAACAGATAGGTTTTGAAACCCGTCTTTCGATGCCGCGAAGGTTTGTAGCGCCTCCTCCTTTCCATCGTTCCTTCCTCCTCTATGAACCAATCTATGCTGTCGACTTGCCAAAACCGACGCGCCTCGGCCGACCCTTAACCCGATGAGACAAGACATAGATTAGTGATACTTCAAAAGACCTTCTATCGCCACCGCGACTTCATCGGCAACCGCCGTGGGCACCCGCGGATTGAATGGGCCGCCTTCGCCGCCCGCCACATCGTCAAAGCCCCCCAGGTGCATCGCCTCGACGACAGCCGAATAGTTGTACATCCGGCCATTGCGAAAGCGAATATCCTCAAAGGCCGCGATCTCGTCTTCGACCCGCTGCGATGCCTCAAAGTCTCCGCGACGCTGCGCGTTGTTGATTTCGTCAGACGCCCGCACAAAAGCGACATTGATGCCTGAAGTATGCCCCTTGCTCCCCCGGCGAGCAGGCCCTGTCGAACGATCGCCCACACCCCAAATGACCAGTGCGGCCCCTTCCTTCACGCCGGCTACAATCGGCTCGACATCATCCACCGTGGTGCCGATCTTAAGTCCGACAAAATGCTCGGATTCGTTCATCAGCCGCACGGCGATATCGAGTTCGGCTTGACTGCGCAAATAATAGAGCAACTTGGCACCGCACGAACGCCCCAACCTTTCGGCCATATCCATGTAATAAGCAAAAAGACCCTCGGCATTGCCCACGCCCGTAAGCGGCATGATCAAGAAGACATCCGGCGGATACTCAAGCGCCGCTTCCCGCTCGATCAGGCGCTCGGCCTCACCGATTGGATTCGGCGCGATCCCCGCCATCAATAACCCCTTTCCCCCCATCTGCTTACCAGTAAACCCCATCAACTGCACCTGGTCATCAGCGCTGATATGGTGGATCAGACTCGTTCCTGCAATGCCAATCACCCGTCGCCTACCGCCATCTAAGTGATTGTTTTCCATTAAATAATTAATATTCTTACCATGCGCATCATAATCGATCGCCCCTTGGCGAAAAGGGATCACCGGTATCGAAGTAACCGAGTTCAGCGTATCGAGTAATTCGTCTTTATCCAAGGCCATTTCAACCTCCAACTCGTTTAATATATATACTTACATACTATGTGAATTTTAAAATTATCTATTTTACCCCTTGCACCAATCTACACCCCTCAGCGCTCGGGCGCAAAGCGGCTCATATCGCGTCCCGGCACCCCCTCCGCAATCCATCGAGCGATAATCTGACCGGTAATCGGCCCCAATAAAACCCCATTCTTATAATGGCCAGAGGCTACAAAAACTCGTGGGAACGCTTGCAGCGGTCCGATGAGCGGCCGCCCGTTTTTGGGTTTGGGGCGCAAACCAGCCCGATGGCTCAAAAAGGGCAATACCCCGCCCAGGACTTTCTCCACCCGCGCACTAAGATCCACAACCGCAGCCGCCGTCGTCCGCAAATCGAAACCGACTTCTTCCACTGTAGCCCCCACGAGCGTCTCATCGCCGTCTGGGACCATATAATGCCCGTCAACATGCACTAGATGTTGCAGCGGGCATCCTGCAAATCGCGCATGCTGGCCCCTCACCGGACGCACCGTGACCTGGGCTCCCAACTGTCCGGCCAATTCTCCCGACCAAGCCCCGGCGGCCAATACGGCAAAATCGGCACAGTGATTCCCCTGTTCCGTTGCAATCTCAACACCTTCGCCCCGTTGCGCAATCTGCACGACGCGATCACCACAAAGCGCCACGGCGCCACGGCGGGCCGCCGACGCCCATAGTGCCGCACCCAATTTCGACGGATCGACCCGGTGATCACCGGGAAAATACAAGCCTCCCCAAACCTCTGCCGCCAGCGCCGGTTCCATCTCGCGCAAGGCCCGTCCATCGAGCCGGTCGACCGGACAACCCCGCTCCCGACTCGAAGCCAATAATTCTTCGAGTCTCCATTCGTCAGAAGGATTGAGATAGAGTTCAATGCTGCCCAAAGGCCGCCAGCCGACATCCACGCCCATTTCCACCGCTAGATCGGCGGCCAAGCGCGCATGTAACGCGTAACCGTCGCGGAAGAGACCCGCATAAGAGCTGGTGCCGCCATTAAAACGGGTGAGTACGCCAAGAGAGGCGCGAGTAGTCGGAGAGGGGGGGGTTGTACTATCGAGTAAGACGACCTCGATGTCCTGTCGACTGAGAAAATAAGCTACCGAGCGCCCGACAATACCGGCGCCCACCACCAGGACCCGCGTCCCGGAAGAAGCCATCTACCGACCGATGATAGACGGCAGGTTGGTCACCGGGCAGGCACGAGGTCCACGAACATCATAGCCCATATCGGCGAGCACGCAGTTGATCTGAGACTCCAGACTGAGCAAGTACTCCTGCTCTTCAGCGCTCGAAGAGGCGCGCGGCGGCCCTACATCAAAACCCCGTGCCGCGATACCGGTCTTAAAACCCTCGGGGAAATTGACCCCTAAGAGCATCAAATTGATCAAGTCGAGAATGCGATACTGCAAAGTCCGAGCGCGCTCGATATCGCCGGCGCGAGCTTTATCATATAATTCGACGATCACTTCCGGAATGATACCCGAGGTCGCGATAGTACCGCCGCTCGCGCCCATCATCACCGAGGGCAGTAGCATTTCTTCGCAACCAACCAATACCACATAATCGGGACGCACGGCGCGCAGGCGATGCATGGTGTTGATCAACCGGGGTTGGTCGCGACTCGAATCTTTGGTGCCAAAAATCCGTTCGTACGGCAGCAAGCGCTCCATCAAGTCCAGCGAAATTTCCTGAGTAAATTGTGGAATATTATAAAGCAGAATATCGAGCGGCGATTCTTGCGCAATCTCGGCGAAATACTCGAAAAGACTTTCGTCGGAAATTTTGTAATAATAGGGGGGCACCAACGAAATGGCGTCGACACCATTAATCGAGGCATAAAATTCGGCCATCTTCAATACGTCGCGCAAATTGGCTTCGCTGGCCCCTGCCAACACCGGGACCCGTCCCTGATTTACCTCACAGATCAACCGCACCACATCCTGGCGCTCCTCCCACGACAAGCGCACGAACTCACCGGTGCTGCCATTCGGATAGAGCCCCTGAATCCCCGATTCGATCAGCCAGTTGATATAGCGTTCCATCTCAGGGTAATTGATTTTACCCTGGCTATCGAAGATTACGATATTCGGACAGAAAATACCCGTAAAGGCCTTGCGGCCGCCCGAGCTTACAGCCGGGGCAGGGGCCGTTTTACGAGGCTGTAAAGGTGATTGCGGCGCTTGTTTTCCGGCTTCGCGACGAATGACCTCAACCCCCTGGTCGCGCAGGAAATCCTGCGCCGAAGGCGTCAACTTGGCCCTTGGACAAATCTCGACCTGCCGTTCCCCCGAAAGTCTCCCTTCCAGCGTCTGGGCGGTTATTACCGAATCGTCGATACGTATCATTTCTATATCCTCAATTTCCTAAGCGGCACTATTCCGGCTAAACATGCGGCAAACAGCCTTCCACACCACCGTATAGTTGCGGAATCACGCAGGCAGACACCAATTCGCCGTGCTTAACGGCCTCTTGCCGCCCCGCGTCGATAGCCACCCGTACCGCGCCGACATCGCCGCGGATTATGGTGGCCGTTAAATAATAGCCAACCTTATAAGAGCCTTCGTATTCGACATTGGCGGATTTGAGCATTTGATCGACCGCGCTAACCAAGGCCACGGTACTACGCGTCTCAAGAAGCCCCATCGCCCGCCGCGAGCCGCCCTGTCTAGCCCCCTCGACCACCCCGGCGAAACAGGCGACCAACTCTGGATCGGGACGGGAAACCACCGCTGAGGCGTCGAGATGGTCCGGCACTTCGACCGATGCGACACCGGCGGCGACCGCCACTTGCACATCATCGAGATGGCCTGTGGCCAGTGCCGTAATGCGCCCGCCACTGCCAATATTCAACCGCTCGACCTGTATATCAGCGGCTTTAATCATCGCGTCGGCGCCACTGATGACCGTGGCGTAGCCGACCGTCTCCAGTAACCCCATCGCGCCGATGGCACGAGCTTCGGCCACCGGCTCAGCCGGCAACAGCGCCCCCAGACCACTGATCGGCTGCGGCAGGACGAGCGTCGCGTACACCGTGCCTACCCGCTCAGCGGCCTTGCGACCGGCCTCGACCGCCGTCTGCACCGCCGCCACATCACCAAAAACCGGCGCATGGCATAACGCCCCACCGATAAAGGCCCAGCCCCCCAATACAACATTGGCCGACTTAACCATCGCGTCGGCGCCGACAATCAGCGGCGTCAACCCCTGTGTCTCCAAAAGACCGATCGCCCGTTGACCGACTTGGCCTGTACCGAGGCCGCCACCGTGCGGCATCGCGTCAACCGCCATGGCCTCAGGACGCGGTACGACACGTGAGCTAATCAACTCGCCAGAGCGATTGGCTTGAGCCTCACCTATGCTAATCGCCGTCTGCACTGCCGCGACTTGTCCTTCGATTGCTACTGTAAGCCACCCGGAACCAATGCCGTGCCGACCGCAAATCTGTACTTCCGCCGACTTAAGCATCGCGTCGGTCGCTGCCATCAACGATGCCATACCACGAGTTTCGAGAATACCTATGGCTGCCTTAGACACCCCCACCTCCCATCGGCATCCCATAGGCGGCAAGTATTTCCGGCCGCGGCTGTGGGATCAACGCCGTACCCATCAGGTGTTCATAGGTGGCAAGTTCGCCACGCGCAATGGCAATCGCCTCCTTGACCGCACCGACATCGCCCAAAACCAGCGAACACACCACCCGGTCGTGGACCGTCAATACGTTAATCACTTCGACGGCAGCCGTCTTGACCATCTGGTCATTTGTATGGATGTGAACCCCGTAGCCCCGCGTTTCGACAAGCCCCAAGGCGCCTGCGCGAAACTCGGCATCAGTGCGCACAGGAAAAGTGACAAAACTGCGGCAGGCGGGTTCAGGTTGGTTAAGCGGTGCAGCGACTACGTGCTCGACAATACCTTTGGCCGCCTCTTCGCCATTTTTGAGCGCAGCGGCCACATCGCTGATCGAACCGCTAAAAAAAACGGTGGTATAACCGCCGATGGACTCCCAGCCCATTAACTGGACATCCGCCGACTTACAGGCAGCGTCGGCGCCGACAATTCCTGCGGCGACCCCTTCTACTTCAATCATCCCGATGGCTGGATCCATACCCATAGATTAGTCTTCCAACCTGTGCGCAACGATCTCGGAGATCCGCCGAACCAGTTCTTCCGGATCAGAGGCCTTGCCTCTTGCGACGAGTTGCATAAGCGTCTTGTGCCGATTGCACCCCTCACAACTGGCCTCGGCGTCACCTTCCCGTTTTAACTTGTGAATCGCACAGTCATGGCAACACGACGGCTCGACATAACCCGAACCAAATTCTTTGTGTTGACAGCCGCAGGAGCGGTCGGGATGCTCGCACCGCCCCTCACTGATGATCTGGCCTGCGGTTTCCGCCGTATCCGGTTGCCCCGCATTCGAACTCGTCGCCGCCGAAACTCCATCACCCCGACTCACCTGTAAACGGTGCTGGCGAATATAGTCCCAAGCCGTAGGCGTCAAAATTGCGTCGGGTACAAAACTGAACTCCCTTTCGCCCTGATGCGCCCGACTGAGCAAATCGCCGGTGACAACCGTATCATCTATGTGCAAGACCGCGGCCACTCAGCTACCCGATATGGCCCGCCAGCCCATCAGCTGGGCGAGGAATCACATGCACGCTGCGCAGTTCACCAACGCGCTGGGCAGCTTGTGCGCCAGCGTCGACCGCCGCTTTGACCGCCGCCACATCGCCCTCGACCAACACCGCCACCATGCCGCTACCGACGCGCTTCTGGCCCGCATAGCTCACATCTGCCGTCTTCAACATCGCGTCAAGTGCCTCAACGACACAGACCAGACCGCGGGTCTCTACCATACCCAATGCTTTCATTATCTATCCTCCTCTACAAGTATAGCGCGACGAGATCGTCGTGGGGGCGGGGAATGACGTGCTGCGAAACCAGTTCGCCCACACGCTCAGCAGCCTCAGACCCGGCACTAACCGAAGCCTGCACCGAACCAACATCTCCGCTGACCATAACGGTGACATAACCGCCACCAATCTCCTGGATCTTGAGAATATCGACATCAGCCGCCTTGCTCATCGCGTCAGCTGCCTCGATCACGCCTGTCGCCCCCTTGGTCTCAATTAGCCCCAAAGCCCGAACGGCACCATCGGAGCGGTCGTCATCATCAGCGCGCTCCGGCACGATCGCGCTCAGCTCGTTGTGTGGACGGGGAATCACATGCACCGAGTGTACCTGACCAACCCTAGCCGCCGCCGTCGAGCCGGCATCGACCGCCGATTTGACCGCCGCTACATCGCCCGAGCAAAAAATAGTCACCAGACCGGAACCAACTTTGTCCCAGCCCAACAGCTGCACGCTAGCCGCCTTGGCCATCGCATCGCCGGCTTCGATCACCCCGACCAGCCCTACGGTTTCCACCATGCCTATTGCATCCGACATCGCTTACCTCCTAAGTAATTGTGCGAATTTCTCATGTTTATTTTTCTAAGTGTACCTTGCGGGCATTCGCCAAATCAACGGCGTTGCCTTCGTCCGTATCGATGTGAACTTCCAAACGCTCCTTGTCGCTAATCCGACTGATCAGTCCCTCAAACACCCCGCCCTGGTCACCATCTATGACCAATCGCATCGGATCCCCCGGCTCGACGCCATAATACTCGGCTTCGGCCGGACTCATATGCACGTGGCGCGCCGCCCGTATCACCCCGTGGTCCAACTCCAAACCGCCGGCCGGCCCCACCAGATAACAACCCGGGGTGCCCGCAGTGTCGCTGCTGATACGCACGGGTGCGTCGATCCCCAGGAAACGGGCATCGGTAAACGCCAGCTCGACTTGATTATACTCTCGCAACGGCCCCAAAATTCGCACATTGGCGATCATCTGTTTGCGCGGCCCAAAGACCGACACCGTCTGTTGCGAGGCGAAAGCGCCCTGTTGGTAGAGCATCTTCTGCACCGTTAATTCCACGCCAGCACCAAAAAGCACGTCCATCGCCTGCTGGTTGAGATGGATATGGCGCGCGGAGATACTGACGACCAACCTCGGTGCAGCAGGTATATCCGTTGCAGCTGCCCGTCCCAACTGCGCATCGGGCAACTGATCGTAGACCGCCCGGCGCACCAGCGCCTCGATCTGCGCTCGATCCATACCCGCTCCCGTTGCCGCGATTTTTTCTATATCCAATGCCATACTCTATGCCTGCAGCTGCAAATTTTTGCCCAACGCCTGCAGTGAATCGACGATCCCGACAATCACTGCGTCGGTCGGAACTTTAGCAAACTCCGGCGCAATCCGCGCCGAGCTGCCCTGTACCACAATGACCAACTCGCCCTTGCCCGCCTGAACGGCGTCGACACAGACCATATCACGCCCCGTCGTAACCAGACCGTGCTCTCTCACCGATACGATTTCGACGACTAGAAGCTTCTTGCCGTTGAGGCTTGGGACTTTCGCGGATGAAACCACGTGCCCCTTGACCTGACCTAAGAGCATTAGGTGATACGGAAGTAGTCGACCAAGGCGCAGCGACGCTGGCGGGTAAAAGTCCTTGGCGAAGTCAATCCTTCGCCTGTGGGCCCAGCGATCGAATAGGTTCCAAAACCCTCACCGCCCAAACCGACGCCGGCATACGAGGGACCGTTCTTAACAAAAATGGTAGTATTGGCGGCGCGGGCCATGCGGTGCATATTTTCGATATTGCGCGAGTGAATGATCGCGGTGTGCCCGTAGCCATTTTCAGAGATCACCGCCTCGCGGATCGCCTGGTCGATATTCGGGACACGCACAATCGGCAGAAAGGGCATCATCTGCTCCTCCCGCACGAAGACATGGTTGGCGTCGGTCTCGCCGATAAGCATCCGCAACGAATCGTCAAGTTTTAGCCCAATGCGCTCACCCAACACTGAAGCATTGCGCCCGACCAGTTCGCGATTGGCCATCGGGTGCCCGTCCGGCCCGTCGACAAAAGCCACCTGTGATAGCGCGTCGATCTGTTGCGCATTGAGTTCGTAGGCGCTGTACTGGACCATCAGCCGTTTGAGTTCGTCGGCGATGCTGTCGATGGCGAAAACCTGTTTCTCGCCGAGACAAAGAATATTGTTGTCGAAAGCGCCGCCGTCGATAATATCGCGGGCCGCCTTGGCCAGGTCGGCGGTCTCGTCGACAACCACTGGAGGGTTGCCTGGACCGGCGACGATGGCCTTCTTGGGGCTGGCCAGCGCGGCTTGCGCGACACCCGGCCCACCGGTCACCAACAACAAGCGAATCCCCGGATGGTTGAAAAGGTCATTAGCCGACTCCAATGTCGGTTCTTCGACTGCGGTCACCAAGTTGGCCGGACCACCGACCTTAACCACCGCCTCGTTGATCAGCCGTACTGCAAACATCGAGACCTTCTTACCTGCCGGATGCACATTGAAGACCACTGAGTTGCCGGCTGAGACGATGCAAATCGCATTATTGACCATCGTCGGAACAGGATGAGTAGAGGGGGTAACCGCACCGATAACGCCATAGGGTGCCATTTCGACCACCGTTAGCCCATTATCACCCGTCCATGAGGTCGCCTCTAAGTCTTCAACGCCGGGTGTGCTGTCGGCGGCGACCTGATGCTTGAGGATCTTATCCTCATAGCGCCCCATGCCCGTCTCAGCCAAAGCCCGACGCGAAAACTCCTCGGCGTATTCGCGCGAGGTTCGGCGAAAAGCCTCGACGATCTGCTTGCGCTGTTCGAGCGACATTTCCACTAATTGCTGTTGGGCACGGGTAGCAGCCTGGACCGCGGCGTCGATGGTCTGGAATACACCGCCCTCTCCCCCAGCCGTGCTGCCGCCGCCCGTATTGCTGGTGACGACGCGCTGGACCACTTCTTCGACGATTTTGCGTATATGTTCTTCGTTGACGTTTTGGGCCACGCTATTTTCCTCGCATTCGGGCTTCTACACTATTTCGTGCTTCTACACTATATAAAAACACATAAGTAAGATCAGAAAAATAGTCGGCCTCTCACGGTGCGTCAAGGTCCATTTGCCTTGACATTCGCCCCAGGGACACCCTACCTTGAAATTTCTGCAAATTACGGAAAACCAAGGAGAAAGATATGCGCATCATCCGCTTCGTAGACGAGACCGACACTATTCGTTTTGGCCTGGAATCCCAGGATAATCAGACCGAAGTCCTCACCGGCGACCTCTACGCCGGTTTAACGCCATCCGGCGAGCGGGCTACGGTCAAAAAACTGCTCGCACCGCTCGCACCGAGCAATATCTACTGCATCGGGCTCAACTACCGCGAACACGCCGCCGAATCCGGCATGGAAGCGCCCACCCAGCCCATAGTGTTCGCCAAACCGACGAGTACCGTCTGTGGCCCCGGCGACGAAATTATATTGCCGGCTTGCTGCAACGACGGCCCGGAAGTCGACTACGAATGTGAATTGGCCGTAGTTATCGGCAAGCCCGCCCGCAACGTACTCCAGGCTGACGCGCTCGATTATGTGTTAGGCTACACCTGTGCCAACGATGTCTCGGCCCGCAAATGGCAGCTCAACGCCGGCGGCGGCCAGTGGATTCGCGGCAAGGGCTTCGACACCTTCTGCCCTTTGGGTCCGGTGCTGGTAACCACCGACGAAATTCCCGAGCCGCAGAATCTAGGCATCCGCACCATCCTCAATAATGAAACGATGCAGGACCATACCACAGGCGATATGATCTTCTCCGTCGTCGAGATCATCGAGTTCCTCAGCCAAGACACGACCTTGCTGCCGGGTACGGTCATTCTCACCGGCACGCCGCAGGGCGTGGGCTTTGCACGCAAGCCGCCGGTGTGGCTCAAAGCCGGCGATGATGTGATTATAGAATTAGACCAGATCGGACGTTTGCAAAACAGGGTCGTCGACGCGTAATACCAAGGCAACAGAAGAAAAAATTAAACGGCGCGGCGAGTTTTTTCTCGCCGCGCCGTTTTGCGGCTTGACCCTATATTACAAAACTGCAGATGGATGCCAGGCGTAGCCGAGTGCAGGCTAAGGCCGGTCAAGGGGATTAGGCGCAGCGCGGCAGCAGGGCGTTAGCGTGTTGCGATAGCCCATATCACGCACCTTTTTAAAACCATGGCCAATTGTGCTCATTTAAGGTAATCAGACCATCGAGATATCCCCTGTCTGCCGTCCTCTGGAACATCTTTTAGATATCGCTGCCAGGCATCGGTCGCCTCAAGCCCCTCCCGAATGGCGGCCGTCAATTGGCTCTGCTCTTGCTTGGTCCAATCGAAATCGGGTAATATGCCTTCGCCGCCCACGCTTTCCTCGTAATTGTGCTTGGCTAGCTCATTATGAAGCTTAAGCGCTAAACCGCCTAAAACAAGGCTACGCGGCCAATCCTTTATTGCATCACAAGTACAAGTTAACAAATGGGTGCGGTCCAACTATGTGACCCTGATCACATCGGCCAAAGAAAAGCCCCCGTCGTATCCAAGCGGCGTTAGCAACCGTCAGGCGGCGTCTCCGGCGCTCTCAGCGACAGCAAAGGAATGCAGAGGCCAAAAAAAGACCCATAGCGCCCATTTACCCTGCTTTGAAAACCAGTCGACTACGAAGGACCGACAAACGACGGCAAAAACAATGAGAGCGATCAGTATTAACCATTCATACAAAGTGTCCATGATCATTACTACACGAAATGGGATGCAGCGATGCATACATATTTATAAAGAGAGAACGACTATAAATAGGGCCCAATAGTATAAGATTTTACTTAATGAATAAACTAAATAGCGCATCACAATATCGACGCGTTGGTCCTGCACACTCAGCTTAAACGGAGGGATACCTTATACAACCACCTCGCAGCGATACGCTGAAAGAAGACCTTCTTAGCATGGAGTTGCTCTACGGGTTGGTGGTCGCGATGATAGTGCTGGTCTTTCTCTTTGCCGGACCGATCGCCCATATCGTTTTAATACAGGCCCGGCCCCGATCAGCCAAGACCGCAATACAAGAGTCACGGGCCCTAACATAGAGAAAGACCATTCGCGTAAAACAACGAAAGGCCCGGAGTAGATACTCCGGGCCTTTTACAATAATCTGCACCTTCCCTCACCCCGCGAGATTCACCTTCTCGACCTTGCCAATAATCGAGGTATCGGTAGGCAGCGGCGGATCAAAGGCGTTGCAGGCCTCGCGCGCCACCTCGACGATCACCGTATCGCCCTCGTTCATCGCGGCCCAAGTCGCGCTCACCTCTGCCTCGCCCGTCAATTCAAGCGCTTCGTCGATATCCTGTATAATGTGCAAGGTCTGCCCGCGATAGGCCTCTATGCATTGCGAAAGCACCACCGTCCCTACGACTTTGGCCAATTTCATTTACTGGTCTCCTCATCGATAATGCCCACAATCACACTGCGAAACGGCGACATCTCCTCCCCCGTCAACTCCGCTCCGGCCGAGCCCGACTGGGTAACGAGCACCCGACTACCGATCCCCGCCTGCACCCCGTCGACCGCCACCTGCAAGCCGCCTTCCTCACCGTCCGCCTTCACCACCATAATCTTCTGCCCTTGCAACAAGGCGTGCTTACTCACCGAGATCACCTGACCGATAACCGTGCAGACCTTCATGAGACCTCCGTTTCCAACTCTTGACCAAAAGCCTTTAGCGAATCGACGATGCCGACGATCAACGCGTCAACCGGCACATCCTTCTTCTCCGACGCCTGCCGTGCCGAACTGCCCTGCACCACGACGACCAACTCGCCCTCACCCGCTTGCACCGCGTCGATGCAAACCATGTGCTTCTGGGTACGCTGCAAACCCTCGGGGGTAGCGGCGAGAATCTCGACCACTAAGAGTTTCTCCCCCTCTAACGCGTCGACCTTGGCGCTGGAGACGACATGGCCTTTGACAATGGCGAGTATCACGCTATATCTCCTCGAAAAGGCTCACGTTGGCCTCAGCGATCTCAGCCTCGCTGTAGCCATAAAAACCGGCGACTTTCTGCAAGACCTGATTCATAAGAATATCGGGGCAAGACGCGCCCGAAGTGATGATCAGCCGCACCGGCAATTCGCCCGGCAGCCAATCCTGGCTCTCGGCCATCTGCTTCGCGTGGATGTCGAAGTGGCGAATACTATGTTGCGAAAGAATTTCATCGCTATTAGCGATGAGGAAACTCGGTATAATCTCCGAGCAAATCTCCACCAGATGCGCTGTATTTGAGCTATTGTAGCCGCCGACGATCAACGCAAGATCAGCACTGGAACGCAAGAGGGCCCGAGTCGCATTTTGGTTCTGATTCGTCGCATAACAAAGGGTATCATTAGTATCGGCGCAGTGATAGTCGAGGTTTTCCTCGCCGTAGCGTTGCCGCATGGCCTCGCGCAAGATCTCGGTCACTTGCTGCGTCTCCTCGGCGAGCATCGTCGTCTGATTGACCACCGCCACCCTTTGCAAATCGCGTTCAGGATCGAAATCCTCGGAGGCCATGCCAGCGAACTGCCGCTCGAAATCGGCTAAAGCCATCTCACCGGTGATATAGGCGGCGACTTTCTTGGCCTCTGCTTCATCGAGTACGACCAAGGTTTTGGTATGTTCCTTAGTATGCGAATGCGTCGCCTGAGTTTCTTCGTGTTTGTACTTGCCGTGAATGATAATCGTATAGCCCTCGCGCCCCAATTCCTCGCCGCGCTTCCACACCTTAGACACGAAGGGACAGGTCGTATCGTAGCTTTCCCGGTACTCCTTGGTAGAGGTGTCGATGCCGCTCTGCTTGAGCGAGTCCTCAATCTGCAACGTGGTACCAAAAGCCGGGATCAACGCGATATCGTCATCGCTCAACTCATCCGCCGCTACCTGGCGACGCCCCTCGGCGTCGTAAATAAACTCGATACCGCGTTCTTTGAGCTCATTGTTGACCAGGGGATTGTGGATGATTTCGCTGACTAAGAAGGTGCGGTGTTCGGGATTGTTCTCAAGCGTCGAAAAGGCCATGTGGATCGCCCGCTCGACCCCGAAGCAGAAGCCGAAATGCCGTGGGATCAGGACCTGTAATTGGCCGATTTCTAATAACGTCGGGCTAAGCGAGCGCTTGCCGTTGGCCAGGCGAAAATCCTTGACCTTTTGGATAATCGGACCGGCATAGTGGTTGGGCACTCGATCGAATTGCGTATAGGCCATAAGGGCTCCGGGTAGACTATTATAGTATACTATAACATAGCGTTTGGCTGTCAATAGCTTGACAGTTAACAGCCACAGGGCATAGTCTATGCCGCACATCGTCTCCAACCGATCGAGAATCAAATTGAATCTGGGAATTGTCCTGGTCAGCGGCGGTCTCGACTCCTGCGTCACGGCGGCGATTGCCGCGGAGCACGTCGAACTGGCTTTTCTGCATCTAAATTACCGCCAGCGCACCGAAGCGCGCGAACTCGCCGCATTCACCGCCCTCGCGGATCACTACCGGGTCAAAAAACGCCTGGTCGTTGATATCTCCCATATGCACCAGATCGGCGGCTCGAGCCTGGTCGACGAGTCCATAGCCGTGCCGGAAGAAGAGACCGAGGCTGCGCTGCCAAACACCTATGTGCCCTTCCGCAATGCCAACCTGCTCGGCGTTGCGGTGGCCTGGGCCGAGGTCATCGGCGCGACCTCCGTCTATATCGGCGCCCACGAGGAGGAAAGCGTCTATCCCGACTGTCGGCACGAGTTTTTCAAAGCCTATGAAGAAATGATCGCCGCCGGCACTGGACCACAAACCCATATTCGCCTGCAAACGCCGTTGATTGCACTCGACAAAAACGCCATTATCCGCCGCGGATTGGAATTAGCAGCCCCCCTACATTTGACCTGGTCTTGCTACCAGAATACGCATAAGGCCTGCGGCAAATGCATGAGCTGCCGCCTGCGCTTAGCAGGTTTTCTCTGCGCTGGAATAAAAGATCCCATTCCCTATACCTGAACCAGGCTGTCACAAGCCAATCCGGACCAATAAAGGGCATACACCATAATCCCGATCACCCCTCTGGAGCCTTCCTCAAGGAGCGTACCATGTTAATCGGCTATGTAAGCGACGAACGCTATATCGCCTTACACGACGTACAATTCGAAATCTCCAACGAGACGCTGCACATCGAAGCCCGCTCGCGGGCTACCGGCGAAATCTTCGCCGATATCCCCCCCGGCCCCTACACCGTCACCTTGCAAAAAAACGGTTTCGGTCCCAAGCGTGCTAAGGTCAACCTCACCCCCGACCGACCACATCATTTCCGCCTGCTCTCGCACAAGTTGCTCGGCTACGCCTGGCCTAAATGCGTAAAATCTGGGGAGAAAGCCGAATTCCGTGTGCACGCGCTCGAAGCCTATAAGCTCGATCTCTACCGCTATGGCTACCAGAAAGAGCACATCCGCCCGCTGGGCTGGTTCGACGAACACGGCCCGCGTGCCACCATGCAAATCACACCCGACGGCGATTATACCCAGACCGGGGTCATGTGGAACAAATTCGGCTATACTAGCCCCAATCATAAGCAGTTTGTAGAAGCCCCCAAACGCTCGGGCCTCTACTATTTTCATGCCAAGGGCGAATCGGGGGCCTTCTTCTCCTTCCCTTGGATCGTAGCCCCGGCGACTCCCGCAAGCGATATCGCGGTGCTCGCCGCCGATATCAACTGGAACGCCTACAATAATTTTGGCGGCCGCTCGAACTATATCCATCCCGACCGCTGTCCGCCCACTCCGACAATCAATGCCCGCCTCGAACTCAAACGCTATACCGACCCCGAACATATCAACTACGACACCGAAGACTATGCCCCTCTCTCCTTCGACCGCCCCGAGCCGATCAACCACATTCCCGAAGACGTCGCAATCACCGACCCGATCGCCGGCCGCGCCGCCAGCCATGTCGCGCCTGCCGAGTGGCGTTTTTTGGGATGGCTCGAACGCGAAAACTTCGCCTACGACCTTTATTCGGAGACACAACTACACTTCGACCGGCTCGACCTCGACCAGTACAAGGTCCTGATCACTACCACCCACCCCGAATACTGGTCGCGCAAGATGTATTATGACGTCAAGGCCTGGGTCCATGAACGCGGCGGCAAATTCATGTATTTGGGCGGCAACGGCCTCAACTGCGAGGTCGAATTCCCCGACGAACAGACCATGGTGGTCAAAAACGGCGACGGGCGCAGCCAACGAGCGCAGGAAACAGAGAGCCGTTTCCACATCTACAACGAGTCCGAGGCCAACCTGCTCGGCGTGGTCTTTACCCATCCCGGCATCATGACCGCCGCCCCCTACCAGGTTCTCGACGCCAAGCATTGGATCTTCGCCGACACCGGAGTCAAAACTGGGGATGTCTTTGGCGAAGCCAGCCTGCACGAACGCATCCCCGGCGGCGCTTCCGGCCACGAAACCGATAAAACCTCGCCCTCTTCACCCGCCAACACCGAAATCGTCGCCCGCGGTCTCAATCCCGACCAGGGCGGCGCCGAGATCGTGCATTACCAAACCGCCAGCGGCGGCGCGGTCTATTCAGCCGGCTCAATCACCTACCCGGCTTCAATCCTCGTCGACGAGGTTGTTTCGAAAATCACCGCCAATGTTATCAAACGCTTCACCACCGTATAGCCAAAGGCCCGCTTAGACCTTATATTTGTATTTTTCAGATACTTTTGAAATCGTTAGAAATTGAGCATAGATGGCCACTGAGCCTAGTAAAGACCTGGAAATTTTTGCAAATCCCTATCCGGACCGCGACTATACAATCGAGATGGAGTGTCCGGAATTCACTTCGATATGTCCTGTAACTGGGCAACCAGACTTCGGCACCATACAGATCCGCTACGTGCCTGACCAGCAGTGCATTGAGCTTAAATCGCTCAAACTATATCTCTGGTCCTTTCGCCAAGAAGGCGCTTTCCACGAAGCGGTGACCAATACCATTCTCGACGACCTAGTAGCCGCCTGCGCACCACGGCATATGACCGTGGTTGGAGACTTTAATGTGCGCGGGGGCATCTCTACCGTCGTGACGGTCGAATTCGCCCAAAAGCCATAAGGGCCCCGGAACATATCGCCCATTCGAACGGAGACTAAGATGGAAGAAGAACGCGCCGCCGCAGAAGCGGCCGCAGAAGAAGGCCAAGACGAAAACGGCGGCAAACAGGGCAAAACCTGGTACCCCTATATAACCAAGGTCCAGTTCGAGAAATTCCTTTCGCGGCTAGAAAGCAAAGTTCCCGAACAGATCGACCGCGACTACGTGCGCGCCATCATCCGCACCCCTTCGATGATCTACCGGTTTCTGCGCGGTATCGAAGCCATGGGTTTGATCGACCGCGACCAGCACCTCACCCCCCGACTCACGCGGCTGATCTCCAAGGAGACGCGCAAATTCGCGCTGGCTGAGGTGATTCGCGAACTCTATAAGGAATTGCTGCCCGAATGGGAGCAGACCGACGGCAATATGAGCGACGACGCAGTCGTCGACTATTTTCGCGACCGCACGGGCATGGGGCGCGATTCGGCAAACAAGATGAAGATGTTTTTCAAATATCTTATCGGCGAGGCCGACTTTGGCGAGCCGCCCGAGGGTATTGAAACCGTTGAGCCCGCAGCCAAAGCCGCGCCAGCACCTGCGCCAGCACCTGCGCCAGCACCTGCGCCAGCACCTGCGCCAGCACCTGCGCCAGAGCCTGCGCCAGAGCCTGCGCCAGCACCTGCGCGTTCCCGCGCACCCGCATCGAGAGAACGCGGTGGACGCTCCGGTCGCGGAAATCGAGAAGAACGTTCTTCCCGGGAAGAACGTTCGGTACCTTCGGGACGCTCGGAATCTTCGGGACGCTCGGAATCTTCGGGACGCTCGGAATCTTCGGGACGCTCGGAATCTTCGGGACGCTCGGAACCTTCGGGACGCCCGGAACCTTCGGAACGCCCGGACCGCTCTTCCCGTCCATTGACCGAAACCCAGAAAGCATATTTGGATACGGTGCAATCCGTCGTGCAGATCAAAATCGACGGTGATTGGGACGAGGATATGATCCGCGTGGCCTTCGATCGCCTCGAACGCTTATTTGACCGCATACGCCGGGTCTAAAAGCCCAAACAGTTCTAAAGAGTAGACACAAAAAAGCCCCGGCCGCAAAACGGCTGGGGCTTTTTTGTGTCTACTCTTTCGGTCTATTCCTCAAAACGCGCCATTGCCGCAAATTTGTCCATTCTTTGAGCGATTAGCGCGTCCGCATCAAGCGGTCGCAGTTCAGCCAAAGCCTCCTGTATGTGGCGTTTGAGTGCAATCGCGATTTCATCCCAGTCGCGGTGCGCCCCGCCAAAGGGCTCCGGTACGATGCGGTCGATAATTCCTTCTTCCTTCAGGTCTTCGGCCGTGAGCTTGAGCGCGGTCGCCGCCTCTTCCTTGCGCTCCCGTACCTTAAACAGGATCGTCGAGCAACTCTCCGGCACGATGACCGAATAACAGGCATGCTCCAGCATCAAAATCCGGTCCCCGACCGTAATACCAATCGCACCACCGCTAAAGGCCTGGCCGGTGATCGCTACGATAATCGGCACCGGCAAGTGCGACATCTCGAAAAGATTTCGGGCGATCGCCTCGGCCTGGCCTCGTTCCTCAGCCTGTACGCCGGGATACGCGCCCGAGGTGTCGACCATGGTCAACACCGGCATCTTGAATTTAGCAGCCATCTTCATCAGGCGTTGGGCCTTGCGGTAGCCTTCCGGATGCGGCATGCCAAAATTCCGTTTTTGCCGTTCTTCGAGGTTGCGACCGCTCTGGATGCCAATGACCATCAGCGGTTCACCATCTATACGGGCCGGGCCGCCAATCACCGCACCATCGTCGCCGAAGAGACGGTCACCGTGTAATTCAGTGAAATCGGAGAGCATGCGTTCGACATAGTCGAGTGCATAAGGCCGATCGGGGTGCCGCGAGATCTGCACCCGCTGCCAGGCGTTGAGGTTGCTGTAGATCTCCTCACGCAACTTCTCGGCCCGCGCCCGGAGCCGCTCTACTTCCTGCTGCAAATCCAAGCCGTCGATCTCGGATTGCGAGTCCAATTCCTCTATTTTTTTCTCTAATTCAACGATCGGCCGTTCAAAATCGAGATGGAAACCACTACTGCTGCTCACGGGCAAATCCCCTTGGTCAAATTGACAGTACTCTGCGTCCCACCCTTAAGAGACACCATCTACCTGGCTCTTCTTCGCATTCATTTTAAGGCACCAAGCGCGGCCTCGACCCTGTCCATTGCCGCTTCGATGAGTTCCATCGATGTCGCATAGGAGATCCGCATATGTTGATGCGTGCCAAAACCGGCGCCGGGCACACAGGCGACCTTGCCCTCAGTGAGTAGATATTCACAAAGCGCCACCGAATCAGCGAGTACGCGATCGCCAGCCCGCCGACCATAATAAGCCGTCACATCCGGATAAGCATAGAAGGCCCCTTTGGGCAAAGTGCACTCTATTCCCTCTATGGCATTGAGCCGTTCGACCATATAGCGCCGTCGCTCGTCAAAGGCCTGGCGCATCACTTCAACCGACTCCTGCGGACCCTCAAGCGCCTCAACGGCGGCCTTTTGCGATATCGACGAGGGATGCGATATCTCCTGGCTTTGAACCTTGTTCATCCCCGCGATAATTTCCTCGCTCGCCCCGGTATAACCTATCCGCCATCCCGTCATCGAATAGGCCTTCGACACGCCATTGACCACGATACTCAACGCTTTCGCTTCGGGGCTACAGGCGGCTATCGAGTGATGTTCTACCCCGTCATAGACCAGCTTCTCGTAGATCTCATCGCTGAGTACGTAAATCCCGTGCTCGACGGCCACCGCCGCCAGCGACTCAAGCTCTTCGCGCGCATAGACCGAACCGCTCGGATTCGACGGCGAGCAGAGAAAGAGCATCCGAGTCCGGGGCGTGATCGCCTGGCGAAACTCATCCGGCGTGAGCTTGAGCCCGTTTTCAACTCTTGTTTCGACGATAACCGGCTCACCGCCAACCAGTCGCGGCTGCTCGATATAGGTCACCCAATAGGGCGTGGGGATAATGACTTCGTCCCCTGGGTTGATAAGCGCCGCTACCGCCAAAAAAAGCGAATGTTTGGCGCCGCTATTGACGATCACCTCATCGGTGTTATACACCAGCCCGTTGTCGCGGTCGAACTTGCGGCAAATCGCCTCTTTGAGTTCGATAATACCCGAACCCGGGGTGGTATATTTGGTGAAACCCTCTTCTATCGCGCGGATACCGGCGTCTTTGATATTCTGTGGGGTGTCGAAATCCGGCTCGCCCGCCGACAGCGCGATCACATCGATCCCATCGCGCTTCATCTGAGCCGCCTTGGCCGAGATCTGCATCGTCACCGACGGCTGTACTCGTTGTACATTGTGTGAAAGCGGCATAGTATTGGCGCCTTTCAAGTGGTGTATTCGGCGTTGATACAAGGGCGAGTTAACAACCCTTTACAACAGACCCTAATAACGTAGTATGCTACTAATATTAAAGGATTTAATTAACATTGCCAATACTTACAGAGTCACACCGTTATCGCATATTCCCACCGCTTTTTATAGATGGTTTATAGATGGCGTCCTACCTAATCGCCAAACGCATCGACGAACCCCTGGCCAATGATATAGGCCGCAGCCACAATAGCCACCGGCATGGTGATCTCTACCGCTCCAGTAGCCGCCGCCATCGGCCTGTAACCTGCGTCACGTTTATTCGCCCGCACCCGCCGTACATTCCGTATATTGACCACAAAATACCCACACTTAACCAAGGAGCGACCTGTAAACATCCCTTAAAATAGAGGCATCTCATCGTAGAGTTCTCCCGCGTATATTTAAGCGAAAGGAGAATGACGGATGAAGAAAACACGCTATAGTGAAAGCCAAATCGTCAAGACGTTACAAGAGGTAGAAGGCGGGCGCAACGTCAAAGCGATCTGCCGAGAATACAGTATTCCTGAAACGACCTACTACAACTGGAAAAGTAAATATGGCGGCATGGAAGCCTCCGATATTAAACGGCTCAAGGAATTAGAGGATGAGAATCGGCGTTTGAAACAGATGTATGCCGAGCTTAGCCTGGACCACAAGCTTCTGAAGGATATTGTTGAAAAAAGCTGTAAAGCCAGCGATACGACGGGAGGGAGGTCGACTACGCAAAGATCGCGTATCCGATTCGTCTTCGACGAGCCTATCGTGTTGTTGCCTTGAGAGGCCTACCTATTTGGGCCCATTTAGGGTGAGACTTTTTGGTTCGCTATAAAACCTTCTGGACTGAGGTAGCCCAGCCGGCTATGGGGTCTTTCCTCGTTGTAATGTTCTCGCCACTCCTCGATCACGCCCCGTGCTTCGCGCAGATTCAATAACCACTCCCGATTCAGACATTCATCTCGAAAGCGGCTATGAAAACTTTCAATATAGCCATTTTGCCACGGACTGCCTGGATCGATATAAAGCGTTTTGATCTGGTTTTTTCTAAGCCATATCTGGATTTTTTGCGCGATGAATTCAGATCCATTGTCGCTACGGATATAACGCGAAATACCATATGTCGTCATAGCTTGCCATAGGGTCATTAACACGTGCTCGGACTCGATCTGGCGCTCAACTCGGATGGCTAAACAGCGACGCGAATACTCATCCAGCATAGTCAACATTTTCAACGTGCTGCCTTTATCCGTTCGATCGAAAATAAAATCCCAAGTCCATACTTGGTTGAGGTGATGCGCCTGATTAGGCAAGCCCGTCGATACGCCTTGACGCGGTATCCGTTGGGGTTTGGGACGGACTTCCAGGCCTTCTTTACGACGGATCCGTTGGACTTGCTTACGGCTGACAGGCCAGCCCTCTTGGGCTAACAGTGCACGGATACGCCGGTACCCATAGCGAGGATATTGCCAAGACAACGCCACGATCCGCTGGTGCAACTGGCGTTGTTTGGACGGAATGGGCTGCGCCTGATATCGATAAGTCGATCGATATACATCCAGATAGCGACAGGCCCGACGCACCGAGCATAGCCCTTGATCAACCACGTGGGCTACGGCTTGCTTCTTCTGCATCGG
>JABHFS010000204.1 GCA_018672475.1 Gemmatimonadota bacterium
ACTCCGAGCACCGCCCGCAAGCTTTCGCGCATTCGACGGCGTATTGTGTTTTTGTCGCTACCTTTGTATTCTTAGCCGAAACGGGAGCAGATTTCATCGCCAAGTGGCCACCGTCGCCACCATACTCCTTATTCCACACGCCCCCCGCCGAAACGACCCCATGGACCGCGGCCCCGAGCCATCCGGAGGTGAGCGGCGCGCTGGAACTGATCGGGCGCTACGCCACCGACAAAACACGGATCGCGCTTTTCCTGCACCCCGAACATACGACCGAAACGCTGATGCTGACCCAAAAGAGCCACATTTTCCCCATAAGTAACCCAAAGCAGGACGATCTGTTGCCTTCGGCCCACGCGCGCGCCCTCGCCTACAAACATCAATGGCAGCCAGACGACTATCTTTTTATCACCCGCGATACCCCGTCCCTCACCGGTATCCAAAGAGAGGTCATAAACAAAATTATGCAGCAGATGCAGGGCCTGTACGCCGACTCGACCGAACACGTCTACGCCATCCAGCTTTCGACACCCCAGAAAGGCAACCCATGAAAATTACCGCGATCACCCCCATCGTCGCCCGCTTCGGCAACCGCCCCCGCGTCTTAGTCAAAATTGAGACCGACGAAGGCATCACCGGCTGGGGCGAGACCTACTCTATCGGCCCCGACCTCGCCGTCGGTCCGACCGTCGACTACTGCTTTGAGCTAATCAAAGGCATCGACCCACGCCGCATTGAATTTATCATGATGAAGCTGCACCAGCAGTTTCGCTTTCCCCCCGGCGGCATCGGGCTATCGGCTATCTCCGGCATCGACCACGCGCTGTGGGACATCGCCGGCAAGGCCGCGGGCGTACCGGTCTACCAACTTCTAGGCGGCCACGCCCGCGACAAAGTGCGCGTCTACCGCGGCATCGGCGGCCGCGACGGCAAAGAAGCCGCCGACACCGCCAAGCGCCTCAACGAAGAACACGGCTTCACCGCCTTCAAGCTCAGCCCCTACAAGATCGACCCCGACGCCAACCGCTGGGGCCGGGTCTGCTCAGAAGCGGCCAAATACTTCGAAGAGCTGCGCGTCAATTGCCCCGACGATTGGGAATTTGCCTTCGACCCGCACGCCAAAATATTCGAGCCCATCCGCGCATTGCAGTTAGCCAACGCGCTCGCCCCCTACGACCCGATGTTCTACGAGGAGCCGCTGCGCCCCGAGCACATTCCCGCCTGGACCAGCCTCAAGTCGCAAATGAACGTGCCCTTGGCCACCGGCGAGAGCCTGTACAATCGCTTTGAATTCCTCAATCTCATTAGCAACCAAGGCGCCGACATCATCCAGCCCGACATCTGCGTCTGTGGCGGCTTGCTAGAGATGAAGAAGATCAACGCCATCGCCGAAGCCCACTACGTCAGCATCGCACCGCACAACCCGATGGGCCCCTTAGCCACCGCCGTCAACCTGCACTTCTGCGCCTCGGCACCCAACTTCAAGATCCTCGAATACATCTTGCCCACCGAATCCGACTGGGGCGACTGGGTCGACGAGCCCTACTTGCCCAAAGACGGCTACCTAGAATTGCGTCCCGACCGGCCGGGTTGGGGTATCGAGATCAACGAAGAAGCCTTCACTGATGACGAATATTGTCACTGGGAGCGCTCCAGTCCGGTGCGTCCCGACGGCTCGACCGGCTACATTTAAGCGATGCTCAAACGCGACCACACCGCCCTGGTGCTCATCGACATCCAAGGCAAGCTCGCTTCACTAATGCACCAGCAGGAGGCACTCTACCGCCAGTTACAAATCCTTATCCAAGGAGCACAGGCGTTAGCGTTGCCCATCCTGTGGCTGGAGCAATACCCCAAGGGTTTAGGCCCGACGATCCCCGAGGTCGCCGAGTTACTTTCCGAGCAAGCGCCCTTGGCCAAGACTTGCTTTTCCGCCTGCGGCCTCGACCACTTTCAGGATCAGTTGCGCGCCACCGGTCGCCGGCAAATCCTGCTCGCCGGCATCGAGGCCCACATCTGTGTCTACCAAACCGCGCGCGACCTGCTCGACGCGGGCTACCACGTCGAAGCGGTCACCGACGCGGTTTCGTCGCGCACCGCAGAGAACAAAGCATTGGGGTTGCAGCGAATGGCGCAGGCGGGAGCCGAGCTTACCGGCGTCGAAATGTGTCTGTTTGAATTATTAAAACAGGCGGGCACAGCGGAGTTCAAAACGATCGCCGGGCTGGTTAAATAAAACAGCTCCTAACCAGCAATCTGTTCCTGCGTTAACGAGTGCGACAGCATGCTCAGGAGGTGACACAATACACACCTAACACGTCGACCCCAAGCGCGTCCTGGTCTTGTATTTTGGGCTACTACATCCTCGGCATTGAGACGATGTAATAGCCCGCAGCGTTGGCGAGAAAGACCTTACGAAAATCCTCTTGAGCAATGGTCTGACCTCTTAGGTGTGCTCTCCGCTTTCGGCCACTACCTTTTGTCGGTGCGCAAACCCTCCATCGAGCCGGAATCCAACCCACTGCAGAAATTCTAATCAGAGCCAAACAATGGCTGTAGATCAGAAAATGCGAATGTCCGCGCTTTCTGGTAAAATTCGTATGCGTTCATTAGGCCATAGATCTACCTATCCTCAGAATAGCTTGAAATGCCCAATGTGGTCGGAATCGAGCATTGACGAGCCGGTGCCCAACGTCTGCAATTAACGAGCGCCAGGCCGGCCAACTAGCCGCGCACTACATCTGCCTGCCGCCCTATCGCTTGCCCTGGGAAGCATTGCGCTTTGCAAGGTGCGCGCCAAGAGGCCGGCGCAAAAAAATACCGACGAGTCCAAACACTCGGACCGTCGGTATCTCTTTGCTCTATATTTCTGATAATTATGGAGGATCGATCGGCACCGGCTGCTTTTTGCTGACGAGCGGGTCATATTTGAAGCCACGGGTCCGCTTGCGAAATTCCGTCCTAGCCTCGCGCATCAACTGTTGGTCCTGGCATAAATCAACCGCCGCGCCGGCGAAGACCTTCGCGGTCTGCAGAATCGACCGCTCGGCGAAAGGCATCAGCGCCTGTGCGGACATATCGCGGTGGTGGCCCGGCGTGTCCTCGGTATAACACACCATCTGGAAACGACCCAACGGCGCCAGCCACGAGACATTGTCTTCATCGGTCGAACCTCGCCCTTGGGAGCCACTGCCTTTTTCTATCGCGGTTTTGAACTCTCCCGCATACCCCATCTCTTTGACGCGATCGCGATCGGCCTTTGTCACCCGAGGTGTGCCGAAGAGCTCTAAGTTTTTGCGCACCGCCTCGCACATCACATCATTCGGCAAGCGCGGATAGACTGCGCTGATACGATGCCACTTCATCCGGGTGCCGGTGGCCAATGCCGCGCCGCGCGCGCAATCGGTCAGCCGCTCGCGCACTTCGTCTACTTCGGCGCGATCCTTACCGCGTACATAATACCAAACCTTGGCGTAGGCCGGCACCACATTCGGCGCATCGCCGCCATCGCGGATCACGCAGTGAATACGCACATTTTCGGGCACGTGTTCGCGCAAATAATTGGCCGCCACATCCATCAACATCACCCCGTCGAGCGCGCTGCGACCCATGTGCGCGCTGGCCCCGTGCGACGTTTTGCCGAAGAATTCGTAGACTAGCGAATCGATCGCCGAGCCGCCGTAATTATTGACACCGGAGCTGTCGCCCGGATGCCAGGCGAGCACCGCGTCGAGATCGCGGAAGCCACCGTCGCGGGCCATGTACACTTTGCCGGCCAGCGTCTCTTCTGCCGGGCAACCATAATAGACGATCTGGCCTTTGGATTTGCTTTGTGAGAGTATTTCTTTCGCGGCGACCGCACCTACGGCCGGGGCAACGCCCAGGAGGTTGTGCCCTCAGCCATGGCCCCAAGCCCCGTCCTCGTCGACGCTGCACCCAGGTAACGCATCGTATTCGCCGAGCATACCGACGACGGGTTTACCCGCGCCCCAAACAGCCCTAAAGGCGGTCGGTATCTTTTTAAACGGGAATTCGACGGCAAAGCCGTTCTCCCCGAGGTATTCGGCCAAGCGCTGTGAGGACTGCACTTCGCGAAAGGGACGTTCGGCCCAGCCATGTATCTCGCGGGAAATCACCCGGGCCTGTTGTGCCTGGGCTTGCACGGCCTGGTCTATGTGGCGTTTTTTGCTCTTGGCGTTCATCGGTGTGTTGCTCCTGTTATTCTGTGGATGTCCGTGATCGGCGGCGGCAGGGACTGCCGCCTTGGCGGACTTAGACTGGGTCTTTTAACCACTCAATAGATGGATACCGCAGGTCTTCATCAGCGCAAATCGCCGTTCTCATGCGTCAAAAGGCGTTAGAGCGCCCTAGCGTTATCAACATACTATATCGATATCCACCATGGCACAAGCACACCCCGACCCGCCGGACCATGGATTGATCAATAACCGCCGACACCCTACTATAGATCTACTATGAAACTAACCGAACTCAAGATCATCGTCACCGGTGGCGCCAGTGGCATGGGCGCCTACTTTGCCCGGCAATTGCTCGAAGCCGGGGCGCAAGTCGCCGCCGGCGACCTAAATCTCGAAGGCCTCGCCGCGCTCAAAGAACAGACCGCGACGCTGCCCGGCACACTGCACATCCATGCATTAGACGTCGCCGAAGAAGAAGACACTGCGATTTTTGTCGAATGGGCGCACACCGCCATGTGCGGGCTCAACGGCCTGCTCAATAACGCGGGTATTCTGCGCGACGGTCTGCTAGTAAAGAAGGATCGCGACAGCGGCAAGATTACTACCATGAGCCGCGCGCAATGGCAAGCCGTCATTGACGTCAACCTGACCGGTGCGACTTGGATAGTGCGCGATTCGGTCGCTAAAATGGCCGCGGACGAAATAAAAGCCGGCGTCATCGTCAACATGTCCTCCCTCTCGCGCCACGGCAACCGCGGCCAATCCAACTATGTCGCCGCCAAAGCCGCGCTCGCCGCCAATACCGTCACCTGGGCCCGCGAGTTCGCCCCCTTCCGCATTCGCGTCGGCGCCCTCGCACCCGGGCTGATCGAAACCCCGATGACGCAAAACATGCATCAGCCTGCGCGCGAAGCCCTGGTCAAAACAATTCCCCTCGGCCGCATCGGCGAGCCGCACGACGTCTGGCTCGGCGTCAAATTTATTATCGAGAACGATTATTTTACCGGCCGCTGTATCGATATCGACGGCGGCCTGCACATGCTGTAGGAGCTTGCAATGCACGAAGAAAAAGTCTACCGCACCGAATTATCCCCCGTGGCCTTTCTGCGCCGCAACGCCTATGTGCACCCCAACAAGACTGCCGTCGTACATGGCGAGCGGCGTTATAGCTACGCCGCCTTCTCCAAGCGCGTCAACCGCCTCTCCTCCGCCCTGCTGGCCGCCTGTCTCGAAAAACACGACCGCGTCGCTTTCCTCGCACCCAATATCCCGCCCCTGCTCGAAGCCCACTTCGCCGTGCCCGCCGCCCGTGGTGTCCTAGTCGCGATCAACACCCGCCTCGCTACGACCGAGATCGACTATATCCTGCAACACAGCGGCGCGCGCCTGCTCTTCGTCGACCGTGAGCTCTACCCGCAAATAGCCGGCCTCGATCTCAGCGCCTTACAAGTGATCGAAATACACGACACTGGCAACGACGAGGATCCCTACGAAACGTTTATCGCCACCGGCTCACCCGAGCCCGGCCCCGACCTGCTCGTCGACGAAGAAGAACCGATTTCGATAAACTATACCTCCGGCACCACCGGCCGGCCCAAGGGCGTCGTCTACACGCACCGCGGCACCTACCTCAACGCCCTCGGCGAGGCGCTCGAAACCGGCCTGACCGCCGATAGTTCATTTCTGTGGACCCTGCCGATGTTCCACTGTAATGGCTGGTGTTTCACTTGGGCCGTAACCGCCGTCGGCGGCACGCACGTCTGCCTGCGCACTGTCGACCCCGAGCGCATTTGGCAGCTCTTCGCGGACGAAAACATCAGCCACTACAACGGCGCCCCCACCGTGCACACCATGCTGCTCAACAGTTCCAGCGCGCACAAACTCGACCAGCCGATCACCGCGACCATCGCCGGCGCCCCACCCTCACCGACCCTATTGGGCCAATTGCGCGATTATAACTTCCACCCCATCCACCTCTACGGCCTCACCGAAACCTATGGCCCCATCGCTATAAGCCCCTGGCAGAGCGAGTGGCAACAAAAACCACTCGCCGAACAAGCCGCACTGCTGGCGCGCCAGGGCCAATCCTACCGCACCGCCGATCTGATGCGGGTGGTCGACGAAAAAACGCAGGACGTGCCGCAGGACGGCGAGACGATGGGCGAGGTGGTAATGCACGGCAACAATGTCATGCACAGCTATTTCGAACAACCCGACGCCACTGCCGAGGCCTTCCGCGACGGCTGGTTCCACTCCGGCGACTTGGCCGTCTGGCACCCCGATGGCACCGTCGAATTACGCGACCGCCAAAAGGATATCATCATCTCCGGCGGTGAGAACATTTCAACGATTGAAGTCGAGCAGGCCATCGTTAGCCATCCCGCCGTGTTGGAATGCGCGGTGATCGCCGTGCCGCACGAAAAATGGGGCGAGCGGCCCAAGGGCTTCGTCGCACTGAAGGAAGGTGCAATGGTCGGCGAAGAAGAGCTGATCGCGCATTGCCGCGAGCGGCTTGCGCATTTCAAATGCCCTGACGCGATCAAATTCGGGGCGCTGCCGAAGACTTCTACGGGCAAGGTGCAGAAGTTTGTGTTGCGGGAGAAGGAGTGGGCAGGGCGGGAGAAACGGATTAACTAGGTCTGATTAAATGTGGCACAGCTTATTGTGTAAACATCTCTCTTTTAGGGCCGTCTATATTAGATTTTCTCGCTACTGATATGCCCATCTATACGCAAATAGCGCGAGATCACCGAGTGCATCATGGGGTTGCTCTTCGGCCCCATACACAATAAATAGTATTCGCCCTCTACCCGGCACAGCCGACACCACCCGCCACACCCTGCGAATCGATCCCCGCCGATTTCCAATAAGTGTACTAACGCACTATCGCCCCTGTCGTATGCGTCGAGAGTGCGTAGACTTGGCTAGCAGTGGCGACATAGAGCGTCGAAAAACCCTGACCGCCAAAAGTGCAATCGAAAGGCTGCTCGGGGAATTGCACAACACCGAGCAATTGGCCCTCCGGATCAAACACCTGCAGACCAACGCGATTGAGTAAAAAAAGCCGGCCATCGCGGTCAACGGTCAATCCGCTGGCGGTGTGCTGCATGCGGTCGGGGCGCTGGCGGCCGTATTTACCGTCGGCCATAAATATCTCGGCAAAAGCACGGACATCCGTGGGCTGGTGTTCGCTATCCAGCGCCAATGCCTGGAGGGTTAGCTCTCCGTCCGCGGTCCAAAACAAGGTCTGGCCGTCATTGCCCAGCACTCCGGCACCGGCGAGCGGCTGTTCTGTTGTTTGTATCTGACCCTTGCTAGTCTGATGCGTCAGCGTCGCGGGTTTGTCTTCGGCGATTACGGTATAAAATAAACCACCGCCACCGTCGGAAGTAATTTCGTCGAGAGTGCCATCGTCGATCTCTTTTTCAATCTGCATAGCTCTCTGTTCAACATCCCAAATAGCTAATGCATTAGTGCTTCCTACTGCTATTTGGTTATTCCCCAGCGGGGCAAGCTTGTTGATTTGCAGCGTTTCATCCAACATTTCCCATTCGCCTTCTGCGCCCATCATTTGCAGGCCATCCTGAGATCCATAATACAGTCTGCCATCTTGCCAGGCGACGCTCGTCGGATCCGGATCCCAGTTTGGACTACCGGTCTTCACTTCCATTAAGGGGATCGGTTCGGCCGCTGCGGGAATTACGGCGTGCATTTGCGGTTGGCGATCTAGTAGTTGGTGGGAAAACGAAGTGCGCGGTAGGCCAAAAAGACAGAGGCCTACGTGTAGGACAACGGCGGCAGCGATCGACAGCCGCGGTTGTCGACGGATAAGATACTCGCTGATGAGGTAGCTAACCACGAGCGCCGGAATGGATACCACGGCAAATTTGACAAAAGCCGAAGTCTCCCATTGGAACGTCATCAGGCGAAAAACGAGCACGACTGGATATTGCAGGATATAGACATAGTAGGAGTTGGCGGCAAAGTTGGCGTTGGTCTCTGACGGTTTGTTCATGTAGCGGTAGATGATGGAAGTAAAACCCAGCACCGAGAGCAGATTGAGCAACATCGCGGCGGGTACACCAAAAGAAAGGAGCAGCGACGATTCCGACCCGAGCATGAGAAATACGGCCGCAGCACAGCCTGCAAAAAAGAGAATACCGGCAAAGAGCAGGCCGGCCGCCTTCCACCCCGGCGCCTGGCCATTCGCATACCAGCCACGCGCGTGCGCGTAAACGCCGAGAGAGAAAATCGCGCCATAGAGCGCATATTCACCCAAGTTAAGTTTAAAGAAAAAGGCGAAGTTGCCATTGGGCAGATCTAAAGCCGATGAGGCAGTCATGCCGAGAGCGCCGACCATTGCGGCGAGAAAAAAAACGCGGGCGAAAGCGAATTGTGATATCGTCTGCGACTCGGTGTTGCGCGCGGCGGGCCAGCCCCAGCGCCGACGGGCATCGCGCAACAGGGCGTGTACGACAAAAAAAACAAAAAGCACGGAAAGAAACCAGAAGTGCTGTTGGTGAAAAATTGTATTGGCCGTAAAGTTGATGGGCAACAGCCAATCGCTGAAAATGCTACCCATATAGCGCTGCCAAAAATCCCAGTAGCTGGCGGTTTGCAAGCCGGCAAAGGAGCGGCTGTAATACGCCATGTAGGGCATCGTCGGGCCGAGGAATAAAATGCCGAGCAGCCAGGGCAGGCCGAGACGGAGCAATTTATTGTGCAGAAATGCGCCGGTACTGCGATTGCGCAGTGAGGTCGTAGAAAAATAACCGGCGGCAAAAAACATGATCGCCATCATCACCGTGACGGAATACGCTCCGAAAATGAAAAAGGACAGGCTGGAATTGGAGTCGCGGATAAATTCTTGATTGCCCGACAGACCGGATGCAACGTGGAAGATCGTCACCCAGATAATGACGATATAACGCACATTGTCGAAAAAAAATAGACGGTTGTCTTTTGTCGGAGCGATGGGTTGCTTGGAAGTCATGAGGGCCTTTGCAATAGTATTTAGATATCTACAAAAAATGCGGGCACTGTACACATAACAAGAAGCATCTCCACTTGAGACCGCTAAGCAAGGGTTCGGCGCAATGGGAAGTGCGCCAGTTGAGCAATCGCTTGCCGGTCGACCGCTGAGTTGTACCCGCCTTTGACGTCGCCGCCAGAGCGATAATCCACCTCAGTGTATTGCAGCCTGTTCAGAATTGAGCAATGTACATGGTTTCGAGCAGACTGCCTAAAAAAATCATCGCACCCGAATGGACTAGTTGTTTTTTCTTCTTCGCTGGTAATGCCACAATAAACGTGGCGCCCTAACCTGGGGCCGAGGGCGCTTTGATCGACCTCTGATGCCATTCGCAGATCTTGCGACAAATAGCCAAATTGATCCGCCGCATCCACAGCGCGATCCTCTGCTACCTCCGCATCGCAATTTTTTCCTCCATAATAATTATCATCTCAGCTTTTTGACATTAAACGATCACATGTCTCGACCTGAGATGAGTGGATCGAGAAACGCAAATACTAGGCCAATACCTATGAAAAAAGGCGACCGAGGATGATTTCGGTTCTTCACCTATAAAACACATATTATCGTGTGGCCAAAAATCAGGTTGACCATACGGTTAACTTAAATGCAATAAACACCACCCCACACTACTTGCGCTCCCCCCTCAATCTCCCTATCACTATTACATCATTCCCCCAGGCCCGCCAAGGCTGCAGGGTCTGTCGCGCAGCCGCCCACCGGCCATGCCAAAGAAATCCAATCAGGAGCCACCATGTCGATTGTCACCGCAGAACAAAAACAACAGTTCAAAGAAGAAGGCTATTTCATCTTAGAAAGCGCGATCCCCGAGCAACATATCGAACTACTGCGCGGCGAATGCCAGGCTTTCATCGACAAAGCCAATGACAAAATGGACGCCGAAGGCACCGACCACCTCGGCCTCAACCACCGCAACAGCCGCTACTTCGTCTCCAACTGCTTCCGCGACCAGCCGAGCCTGCGCGAGTTTCTTTTCAGCGACCTGATGGCCGAAGTGTGCCAAGCCACCCTCGGCGATGACGTGTATCTGTTTTGGGAGCAATACGTCGTCAAAGGCGCCGAAGCCGGCAAGGAATTCTCCTGGCACCAGGATTCCGGTTACGTCGGCTACCCTGAGCACAAACCCTACCTCACCTGCTGGTGCACGCTCGACGACATGTCCGAGGCCAACGGTACCGTGCACCTATTGCCCTTTTCGCGCTCGGGCATCCGCACCTGGGTCCAGCATATCCGCGACGAAGAGAGCGGCGACAAGATCGGCTATTTTGGCAGCGACCCCGGCATCCCCATCATCGCCCCGGCCGGCAGTATCGCCGTCTTCTCCAGTTATAACTTTCATTCCAGCGGCATCAACACCACCGACAAAATGCGCCGTGTCTATCTCGCGCAATACTCCTGCGAGCCGCTGGCCTCCGCCGACGGCAGCAAACTCTGGGGCAACGCCGAACCCTTCCTACTCGCGGGCGAGTCCGCCGTCGGCCAAGCGCCACCCGAACCGCCCTTTGCGACAAGTTAAGCGTTGATGGCCTTATAAACACCTTCCACGGCGAGACGACCCTCACATGAACGACAACGAACAATTGCGCCTAACCAAAATCGTCAAGAAGATCCGTCTCTTCCACGGCTTGACGCTGCCGGAAATCGAAAGCCTGCTGCGCATCTGCTCCTACCGCAGCTACGAACAAGGCCAGCGGGTCTACGCGCTCGGCGATTCCAGCGACGAGTTGCTGATCCTGCTCTCCGGCCGTCTTAGCATTCGCAGCGAAGCCGGCGACGCGCTGGCCAATATCGAACCGGGCGCACCGGTTGGCGAGATGGGTGTCTTCACCGAGCAGCCTCGTTCGGCCAGCGTCATCGCGATGGAAGCCGCCAACGGATTGAGGATCAGCAAAAAACACCTTTTCCGCATATTGCAAACCAACAAGGAAATGCATTTCAAGATCCTGCAGAATCTGCTCTGTCTGCTCAGCCGACGGCTCGCCGAGGCTAACGAAGCCAACGCCGAGCACGCCGAAACTATTATTCACATGCAGGACCTACTGGTCCGCTACACCGGCAAGACCGCGGGAGAGCTCACATGAATCAAAGGACACGGCCATGAGCATGGGATCCCTGCAAGCCGGTGCCGCGCGCACCGAGATCACCCCCGAACGCGATGTCTCACTCGCCGGCGAAGTCGGCTGGTTTCGCCCAGGAAAATACGTCGACTCGCCGCTTTACGCGCGCGCGCTAATCCTCGAACAAGTGGGCCAGAAGCTCTGTTTTATTAGCCTCGACGTAACCATCGTGACCGAAGACGTGGCACAGAAGATCCGCGCGCAAATCGCCAGCGCCTGCGACATCGCCCCAGAAGCGATCATGGTACACGCCACGCAAGTGCACGCCGCCCCGGCGCTCGGCTCATTTATGTACGACAAGGACTTCCCTCCCATGCCCGAGGGCATTGAGTGGCTAGCCGGCGGCGTAGCGCACTACGCCGAATTCGCGACCCAGCGCATTGTCGCCGCCGCGGTGGAAGCCAACACCTGCCTGGAATCCGCCCGCCTGCGCGTGGGCAGCGGCATCGAAGGCCGTATCCAATTCAACCGCCGCGCCGTCACCAACGACGGCAGCGTGCGCATGCCCGGACCGAATTGGCCCGAGCCGCTGGGACCGACCTATATCCGCTATCTCGAAGGCCCGACCGACCCCGAGGTCGGCGTCGTCTGTATCCAGGGCCAATCCGCACGCCCCATCGCGCTGCTTCTGCACCACACCGGACATCCGGTCAACGTCTTCCCGCAAGCGGTTATCTCTTCGGACTGGCCGGGTGCCTGGGCGGCCGAAATGGAGCAACTGCACCCCAATAGCATCGCCCTCGTCGCCAATGGCTGCTGCGGCAATATCAACCCCTGGAACCCCTTCGACCCCGACTACAAACCCGATCACCGGCTGATGGGCCGCCGTCTCGCCGAAGTCACGCAACGCGTGCTCGAACAAACCGATGTCGAAGAAGATGAGCAACTGATCACGCAAAGCTGCCGCCTGCCGATCCGCATCCGCGAGGTCGAACCCGAGCTATTGGCCAAGTCGCAGGCGCTGCTCGCCGAACACCCCGAACCGACCTGGAACGTGGACAACGCCTATCAAGGTTATGAAGGCGGGTCGCCGGTCGCCCCCGGCACCAAAGTTATCGACAGCGAATGGATACTCGCCGCCTCGATCGTCAGCGTGCACTTGCAGCAACAGCGCGAAAAAAATGTGCACTACGAAATCCAAGCCTTCCGCATCGGTCGCGCGGCGCTCGTTGGCCTGGCGGGCGAGCCCTTTGTCGAAGGCCAACTGCAAATCAAGATGGCCTCACCCGCCGACCGCACCCTGGTCGCCCATTGCTGCAATATGTACAGCGGCTACCTGCCGATCGCCGAAGCTTTTCCGCGCGGCGGACACGAAGTAGAAACACGCTTCTGGAGCAAGCTGGCACCCGAGGCGTTGGCAATGGTCGTCGACAAGACCAATGAAGTGCTGCAGGACCTATTCGCTTAAAGCGCAAACAAGACATACAGACTTCGTCAATTCGCCTAAAATAGGAACCAACTATGAGCACCAGCTCCGTACCTCTTTTGCTCGACGGCCAATGGACTCACCCCAAAACACAAAGCTTCAGCCCCGTGCACAACCCCTCCACCGGCGAGGTCATCGGCCAGGTACCGCTGTGCGGTCCGGCCGAAGTGGATGCAGCGGTACAATCGGCGCAAAGGGCCTACGCCACTTGGTCCAAAACCCCGGTCTACGACCGCGTCGCCATCCTCTTCAAATACCGCCACCTGCTCAACGAAAACTTTGAAGAGCTCAGCCAGATTATCGTGCGCGAAAACGGCAAAACCATAGAGGAAGCCCGCGGTGATATGCGCCGCGGCTTGGAAGTCGCCGACTACGCCTGCAGCATCGGCGAACTGGCCAAGGGCGAATACCTACCCGAACTCGCTTCCGGCATCGACGCGCACACCTCGCGCGAACCGATCGGCGTCTGCGCCGGCATCACGCCCTTCAATTTTCCGGCAATGGTGCCGATGTGGATGTATCCCATCGCCATCGCCTGCGGCAACACTTTCGTGCTCAAACCGAGCGAAAAAGTGCCGCTGACTGCGAACCGCCTGGCCGAACTGTTTTTGCAAGCGGGCCTGCCCGACGGCGTCTTCAATATCGTGCACGGCGGCCGCGACGTGGTCAACGCACTGTGCACGCACTCCGGCATCGCCTCGATAAGCTTCGTCGGCTCCACCGGCGTCGCCCGCCACGTCTACACCGAAGCCTGCCAACACGGCAAACGCGTGCAGTCGGCCGGCGGCGCTAAAAACGTCCTACTAGTGCTACCCGACGCCAAACCGGACGCGACGCTACAGGCCATCCTCAGCTCGGCCTTCGGCTGCGCTGGCCAGCGCTGTATGGCGGGATCGCTATTGATGGGCGTCGGTAATGGAGAAGAATTGCGCGAGCAAGTGGTCGCGGCGATGGATGAATTAGTGCTCGGCAACACCTACGACGACCCGGCCGCGCAGATGGGACCGGTTATCGACGGCCAAGCGCGCGACCGTCTTTTCGCCCGTATCGAAGACGCCAAATCAGACGGCCTGACCTTGGCCCGCGACGGCCGTCAGAACGTGCCCGCAGACGGTTTCTTCGTCGGCCCGACGCTCGTCGACCAAGTCGACCCCGAACGCGATATCTTCCGCGACGAACTCTTTGGACCAGTGCTCTCGATGCTGCACCCCAAAACGCTCGACGAGGCCCTCGAATGGTTTAACCGCCTGCCCTTTGGCAACGCCGCCACGCTCTTTACGCAAGACGGCGGCGCCGCCCGCAAGTTCGCACGCGAAGTCGAGTGCGGCATGATCGGCATCAATATCGGCGTGCCGGCACCGGTCGCCCTCTTTCCTTTTTCGGGCTGGGACGAGTCTTTCTTCGGCGACCTGCACGTGCAAGGGCGGGAGGGCATGATGTTCTACACCCGGCAGAAGACCGTGCTCTCGCGCTGGTAGGTCATTGGGAAATGGCCGCAGGCCAAGGGGTGCATCGATCCAGTACGACGGTGCCAGATCCAGTATAACAAACGGCACTGACACCATCGCCGCCGCCGCAAATTCCCAGACCTACCCCCAGCGCGACTCCACACTCACCGCCGCGTCATGCGGTTCGTTTTTCACTGTCTTGTTTGCAAAATTTCCAACCTACCCCGCCAAAATTTTCTCGATCTTCGCCAACTCCTCTGCGGAAAATTCCGCCTGTTGCAAGGCCGCGACATTCTCTTCGATCTGCTCCGGCCGGCTCGCGCCGATCAAAGCGCTCGTCACCCGCTCGTCCCTGAGCACCCACATCAGCGCCATCTGCGCCATGCTCTGCCCGCGCTCTTTGGCGATCTCGTTCAATTGCCGCACCTTGTCGACGACCTCCGGCTTAACCGCCCCCTCCTGCAAAGTGCCCTCGGGCCTGGCCGCGCGCGAATCGGCCGGAATTCCATCGAGGTATTTATTGGTCAGAATCCCCTGAAAAAGCGGCACAAAGGCCATCACCCCGACGCCCAATTCTCCCACCGGCGGCAGCACGTCTTCTTCGATCCCGCGCCGCAGCATAGAATAAGGCACCTGGTTAATTAACAACTTCGTCCCCATAGCCTTGAGCGTGGCGTGCGCCTCTGTCGTAAATGCGCCGCTATAATTGCTCACCCCCGCATACAGGGCCTTGCCTTGCTTGACGATCAGGTCCAACGCCCCCATCGTCTCCTCCAGCGGCGTCTCTGGATCGACCCGATGGTGATAAAAAATATCGACATAGTCTAGCCCCATCCGCTGCAGCGACTGGTCCAAGCTCGCCACCAGATATTTCTTCGAACCAAAATCCCCATACGGCCCGTCCCACATCGCATAACCGGCCTTGGTCGAGATAATCAGCTCGTCGCGATACCCCTTGAACTCTTTGGCCAACAGCCGCCCGACATTCAACTCCGCCGATCCCGGCGGCGGCCCGTAATTATTCGCCAAGTCAAAATGCGTAATCCCCAAATCAAACGCCTTACCCAACAAACCAGCCATAACGCCGCGCTCCGCCCGCCCGTCAAAATTATTCCAACACCCCAACGAAATAGCCGGCAGCTTGACCCCGCTAGCCCCACAGCGATTATACTGCATACTCTCATACCGATCCTCAGCAAAACCCATCTACAACTCTCCCTCTATTAATAAAATTATACCACTTCGCTATAAATCTAACTCTGACACCTAGGCTGCAAGCCTACAATTAGGCCCAAAGGAGTTACCCCCAACGCAGCGAAGGTAGCAGCGGGGGGGCCGGGAAATCACCCGCCCGCCCGCTCAGGTGGCTCTGCCACGCCGCCGCTACGACCTTCCGCAAGCTAGTACGGGCCGCCTTAGCTTTTCCCGAAAGCCGCCCCCCGCACCACAGCCTGATACGCACTTCACTAACAAATAACACTCAGTATTTCACCTCAACCAAAGCCCCAGAATCCGCCGCCTGCTTCAACGCCTGCAACGCCGCCACATTCTTAAGCCCGTCCTCAGGCGGAAACTCAGGCGCCTTACCCTGCAGTATACAGTCGGAAAAACGCTCGAGCTGCACCTGAAAACGATCCGGGCCTGAAAATCGCTCGACCCGTTCATCATTGCCAATGGCGATATGTACATCCGCACCCTCGTCGAACATATTGGGCACCGTGATCGCACCGTGGCTACCGACCACCTCCAATACGCAACGAAACGGCTCTTCCATACCCGTGACGATATGGGCCACCGAATCTCCAGGAAAACGCAACAACCCCGAAAGGGTCGCATCGACACCGTTGCGCACATGCTGAAAAGCCTGCGCCGCCACCGGCTCGGCGTTGAGCACGAAGCGCACCGCACTGACGCAGTAACAGCCCGCGTCCATCAACGCACCGCCGCCCAAATCGGCCTGCGCCCGCACATCCCCCTCCCAGTCGCGGATACTAAAGGTCAATTCGGCCCGCGCCAGTTTTACCTCGCCGATCTCACCCTGCTGCACCAGACGGCGCGCACACTGCAATTGCGGGTTGAGCCGGTGCGTGAAGGCCTCGACCAACAACACCCCATTGTGCTTGGCCGCATCGATCATTTTGCGCGACTCGTCCACCGTCACCGAGAGCGGTTTCTCGCACAAGATATGTTTGCCCGCCTGCGCCGCCTTGATGCTCCACTCACAGTGCATGCTATTGGGCAAGGGGTTGATCACCGCGTCGATATCCGGATCGTGCAACAGCGCCTGATACGATCCATAGGCCTTGGCGATGCCGTGCTCGCCCGCACTCTTATCGGCTTTTGCCTGATCCCGGCTCGCGATCGCCACGACCTGCGAATTAGCCGCCGCCTGTGCCGCTGGCAGGTGCCGGTTGAGGGCGATCTGCGCCGTGCTCAATACCCCATAACGCACTATATCGGCCATAATGGGCCTCCTTGGTCAAAGTATAACGCCCTGCTCGCGCAGCATGACGATCTCTGTTGCCGTATATCCGGCTTCCCCCAACACCACCTCGGTGTCTTCACCCGCCAAGGGCGCCGCTGTTGCCTGCGCCGCTGGAGTCCCTTTGAGCCGCAGCGGCGTGCCGACATGACGCATCTTACCCAACTGTGGATGCTCGACCTCAATCAACATCTCATTGACCTCCAGCTGGGGATCTGCCAACGCCTCCGCCGTCGAACGCACCGGCGCGACCAGAATGTCCTGTGCTTCGAATAGCGGTATCCACTCGTCGGTGGTTTTTTCTGCCACGACCGGCGCCAACAACGCCCACAGCGCCTCGCGATGATTTTTTGCTTCTTCGAGCGTGACAAAACGCGGGTCGCCGCTCAAACCTTCAATACCCAACGCTTCTTGCAGGTCGCCGAGCAAGCGGTCAAAGGGCCGGAAAAGCGCCGTGACCATCAGAAAGCCGTCCACCGTTCGAAACACCGCCCCATCGAGCGGATTGCCGCGTGGATGCGTCGCGCCGCCCGAGCCGTCGTCCTCGCCATCATCGCCCAGATTGAGAATCTTGCTCGTCGTCCACGCCTGCATGCTCATCATCCCGTCCAACAACGACGTCTCCAGATACTGCCCCTCCCCTGTGCGCCCGCGCGCCACCAGCGCCAGCAAAATCCCCTGGGCCAGCAACATCCCACCATTGAAGTCGGCCACCGTGTAGGGCAGGCGCTGCGGCGTGCCGTTGGCGCCGATAAATCGATCCGCCATCCCGCTCAGCGCCTGGGCCATCGATTCGTGCCCGCCCTTATTGCGCTCGACATACGGCCCCTGTGAACCATATCCCGTACCCACCGCATAGATCAGCCGGGGATAGCGCTCTTTCAACGCCTCGTAATCGAGCCCCAACTTTTCCATCACCGCACCAGAGCGGAAATTGTGCGCCAACACATCCGTGTTTTCGAGTAGGCGATGGATCACATCGAGCCCTTCGGGTTTCTTCAAATCGAGCACTACACTCCGCTTGCTGCGATTGAGACTGGCAAAAGGCAGACTCTGCTCCTGTATCCACGGGCCGAAAGCACGCGCCAAGTCGCCGCCGCCCGGCCTCTCGATCTTGATAACCTCGGCGCCGTGGTCAGCCAATACTTGCGTGGCGGCAGGGCCAAATATTACCTGGGTAAAATCGAGAACGCGGACACCGTCGAGTGCGGGCATTTAAGCTTCTTTCTATTTGTTTTTTGTTGCATAATGTATAGGACGATAAATGCGATCCTTTACGAACGGATCTCTAATATATAAGATAGAGGATATCCGATTTATTTAAAATGGAACGCCATTACAAACATCGCGAACCCATTATAAGCCATTCCCGTACATCAAACCAACAATTAACCCCTGATAGGGAATCACATCGTGGATATCACAGCCGCACTGAGCGCCCTAGGCACCGACGACAATCTACTAACCGAGCAGCACAAAGCCGACCTCGACAACAAGGGCTTCACCGTATTCTCAGGGCTTATCGACGACGAGTGGCTCGAAAGTCTGCGCACCCGTTTTGAAGAGCTGTGCGAAAAAGAAGGCCTGCACGCCGGCATCGAAGTCCACCAGGAAGCGGGCACCCGCCGCCTCTCCGATCTCTGTAACAAAGGGCCGGCCTTCGACCTAGTCTATACCCATCCGACAGTGCTCAGCGCCATCTACCACGTGATCGGCCGCGACTTCAAGCTCTCCTCGCTCAACGCCCGCGACGCGTTGCCCGGCGAGGGCCTACAAGGGCTGCACGCCGATTGGGGCGCCGACTACGACGGCCAATTCCACGTCTGCAACTCGGTCTGGCTATTGGATGATTTCAGCGAAGAGAATGGCTGTACTCGCCTAGTGCCCGGTTCGCACAAGGGGCCGCACCCGAAAAATGCGCTCGAAGACAACATGGCGCCGCATCCCGAGCAAGAGCTTCTCGTCGCCCCGGCGGGCACCGTCGCCGTCTTCAACAGCCACACTTGGCACGGCGGCACCCTCAACAAGAGCAAGGCCCTACAACGCCGCGCAATGCACGGCTATTTCACCGCCCGCGAACACGGGCAACAGCTCAACCAGCGCGAACATCTGCGCTACGAGACCTGGAAACGCATCTCACCGGCGGCACGCTATATCCTCAATGTGGACGTGGATTAACTACGGGAACTGCTATGACCATCAACAACATCGACCGCTTCAAAGCCAAAATCGCCCGCGGCGAACTCTGCGTCGGCACCTCGATTACCTTCACAGACCCGGCCATCAGCGAGCTGGTCGGCGACGCCGGCTACGACTTTACCTGGATCGATATGGAGCACTGTCCCATCGACATCAGCACAGCTCTGAATCATGTAATGGCCGTACGCGGCACCGGCGCCGCGCCTTTCGTACGCGTGCCCGCCGGCGATCCGATCATCATCAAACCCGTACTCGAACTACACCCCGCCGCCATCATCGCACCCCAGGTGCAAACGGTCGCCGATGTCGAAAAAGTCGTCGCCGCCTGCAAATATCCACCCATCGGCATCCGCGGTTTCGGCCCCCGCCGCGGCCGGCGCTTCGGCGGCCAGCCCTACCCGGAATATCTCACAGACGCCGATGAGCAGATCATGGTCATCGTGCAGATCGAGCACATCGACGCGGTTAACGCGCTCGACGAGATACTCGCGGTAGAAGGCCTCGACGGACTGTGCGTGGGCTTCAACGACCTCGCCGGTTCGATGGGACTATCCGGCAAAGTCACCGATCCCAAGGTAATCGAAGTGACCGAAGAGGTGATCCGCAAAACCCGACAGACCGACAAGACCATCGGCATCTCAATGGGGTACAACCGCGAGGCGGTCACGCACTGGCTCAACCTCGGGCTGCAATGGATCTCGCTCGGCGGCGACTTCAACCTGCTCTACGCCAAGGCTAAAGAAACACTCGACGACGTGCGCGCCATCGAGCGCTAAACGCTATTGCAAGTCGGCACGCAGAGCCGCCCTTTTGTGCCCGGAGCTAAAGGGGTAGCCCATTCCGCTCCGGCCCAACGTCGGGTCCGCGCCGCAAGCCCCAGCGGCATCGAGCGATATTCCTCGTCAATCGCGTCGATATCTGCGCCGTGCGATAGCAGCAACTGTGTCTTCTCAAGCTGACCTTCATAAGCCACTTCGTGCAATATCGTCGTGTGATAGCCGTTCATATAATTGGGGCTGATGCTCTTTTCCAAATATACTTATCGTCACCGAAGAAGACTCGGACCCAGCGATACGTTACCAACAAACTGGGTTCAAAATTCGCGCGCGCCAAGCGGGTATCCACGACCTACCTTTACAATAAAAGAGGCCCCATGGGAGAAACTACCATCAAGACCATTTCGGTCGCCGCCGCCAAAGAAAAACTCACAGAGAACACCGCCGTATTTATCGATATCCGCGACCCCGACTCCTACGAGGCTGCGCATATCCCCGGCGCCATCCAGCTCAACGACAGCAATGTCGAATCCTTCCTCGCCGCTGCCGACAAAACGCAAGTCCATATCATCTACTGTTATCACGGCAACACCAGCCAGAGCGGAGCCGCCTATTTTCAGGAGAATGGCTTCGAAGACGTCTATAGCATGGATGGGGGCTTCACCGAGTGGGAGGAGTAACAACTAAGCCACACGCACGCCGCTGCGACCTAGACGCGCTGCGCGGCTTCGCGATGCTGCTCGGCATCGCCCTGCACGCCGGTCTGTCCTTCACGCCTTTATTCTGGCCGATCCAGGATACGCAGCAAAACGAACTCTTCGGCCTGTTCTGCGCGGCGATCCACGG
>JABHFS010000205.1 GCA_018672475.1 Gemmatimonadota bacterium
AGTTGTGCCATGTCTGTACAGCAATCCATTCGCCACAATCTCGAGCAGTACAAGCAACAGGCCCAAAGCCTGCTCAAAGCCCATCAAGCTGGTGCGGACGAGGCTGTTGCTCGCATTTGCCCCGCCTGAATGCGGGGCAAATGCGAGCGGCGGCCCTGGGAACCAAAAAAATACGCGTAAGCGCACCCGCAAAAGGGCCGTCCCCACCAAGGCAGCCACCCTACCTCGGCTTATAAAGCCGCGAGCCCTTATCTTCCCCCCGGTACTTAGGTGGCGTAATCACCGCTTGCTGCGCCTCCGTCAGTTCGTTATAAAAATCCGGCGGCGCATAGGTCCCCAACCAAGACTCCCCCTGCACCCCGTGATTATAGCGCAAGATCACCGACCGCCGCTGATGTTTGGCACGCCAAGGAATGGCCCCGTGCATCAACGTCTCGACAAATAACACCGCGTCGCCGGCTTTGGCCGGGATCTGCACAATCCGGTCCTGGTGCGCCTCATACAGCCGGATCGCATCCGGACAGGGGTAATTGGCCTTATGACTACCGGGCAGGCACGCGAAACCACCGTCCTCCGGCCCGACATCGGTCAACTGCACGGCGATATTTGTCATACCGCAAAACATGCGACCGTTGCGGTAGAAGAAACCGCGCGAGCGGTCGAGTGGCTCGCCACCCTCGTGGAACCAAAACCCTTCGGCCCCCTCGTCCATCGTGATGATGCTCAACCCCTCCAAACGAAAACCAGGCCCCAGCACCTCTTCGAGATAGGGAGCAAATTTATCGTGCGCGATCATCTGCCGAAACGGATCGCAATGCGGCTTCTCCCACGTCAGCATGCCGCCTAGATCACCGCGCCCCTGCGTGCCTTTTAGCATTTCCGACTCGTGCGCCAGATCATTGGCGCGTATTCCGATCTGATCGGCATGGTGATCAATCGCCGCATTGGCCGCCGCCACCTCCTGCTGTGAGAGCGCGCCCCTGATCACTAAATAGCCATGTACTTCGAAGAGATACTTCTCCGTTTCGTCCATCGTTATTGCTCCTGCTTAGCCCGGGTAGAAAAAAACCGGCGGGTACGAAACATACACCAGCGCCGGTCTTCTTTTCATTTGCGGTTTATAAATCTATTAGCCCAATATGCCAGTCAGCCCAAGCCCTGTAAATACGCTAGGCTCACCTGCGCCGCTTCGCGGAATTCCGCCTTGCGGTAGACCTTAACCGAGGCGAAACCCCCATAATCAACAGCAGCAAGGGCAGCCAATACCCCCTGAAAATCAATATGCCCGCTGCCCAATATGCCACCGCTACTCTCGCACAAATGCACATGACCGAGCGCCGATCCGCAATCGTGGATCGGTTGTACTATAGACGTCTCCTCGATATTCATATGGATCGTATCCACCATCGGCTTAAACGACGACACGCCGATGGCCGCAATCAACTGCCGCACTTCGCCCACCGAGTTATTGAACCCAACCTGCAAGTGATTGATCGGCTCGACGACCAATTCGACGCCCAGTTCCTGCGCGGCCCAACCGACCTCCCGCAAACCCGCCACAATCCGCTCGTTCGCAATTTCAACATTGGGCTCGTCCTTTGCCAAACCCTGCAACAGTCCGACGACCAGAATCGCGTTGAAACGACGAGCGATGGGCAGATAACTGCACAATCTTTCCACCGCTCCCGCGCGCCGCTCGGCATCCGCAACACTTAGGCACAAGCCCTCCTGATACGCCGCGCCCGTCAAAAAAGAAGGCACGAGCAACCCGCGCTCAGCGAGCAAAGGCTCAATCTCGTCCAGCCGAGCGAGACAATCCGGCGTCAGGTTGAGCTCGACGCCCTCATAGCCACAGGCCTTGATATAATCCAGATTCGCCGCCAGGTCGTCACCGATTGTCGAAAAATCGATCACCATATAACTATAGCGCATCACAATACTCCAGTTAAGCGGGCAAAACCTCGCGCAGGACCCGCAGATAATTCCCGCCGCAGATCTTGCCCACATCCTGCTCGCTGAAACTTGCGTCCAACAAAGCCTCTACCACCCAGGGCAACACCGCGCTATTGAAGTGCGTGCCGATACCCACGCCGTCTATCCCCATTATATCAACTGCATATTGCACTTGCACCACGGTCTCCTGCAACTCGGCAGGTTCTACCCCCTGGTAGGGCGCATCACCCGCCGGACGGGTGATCGGTGGAGGAATGCCGAGTACTCCGCCGCGTTTAGCCAATGCCCGCATCACCTCGTCAGGCGCCGACCTGTCAACTCCAACCAAAGCCCGGGGATTGGAATGTGAATCGACCACCGGCACTTGCGAAACTTCTATGACATCGAGAGCGCAGGGATCATTGCTATGGGCTAGGTCGATCAGGATGCCGGCCTCATTCATCTCGCGGATCATGCGCACGCCCAACTCGGTCATCCGCCCCCCCGAACGGGTCTCGTTGGAGGCGTCCCAACCCAACTCGCGCGTCGCCTGGCCTATGGTGACCATGCGCAGTCCAAGACGGGCAAACATCCGCAACACACCCGGCCCGTCACCGAACCAATCGCTGCGATTAGCGCCCATCAATACCGCGAGCTTACCCTCGGTCGCTGCCGTATCCAAGTCGCCAGCCGTCCGCACCAGCGTCACCTGTTCGGGATAAGCCTCGACATTGAGCAAGAAGCGATCGAGCACCCCCAATACCAGTTGCGTCGGGCTCTTGATAGCCAAGCTGAGGAACATATCCTCGCTGCCGCGCCCCGGACGCCATTCCGACGCCTCGCGCCACAATGGCGTGTAGTTCTCGTCGTAATACGCCGCCCCTCCCTTGCACATCACCACGCCGATGCCCCATTCTGCGAATTTGGGAAAGTCGCCACGGCACCCGCTCGCGTCTTTTTTACCCAGGTCGACATCATCGATCACAAAACGGGGGTGCGTCAGATTCAGTCCCAACATATCGCACAACGGATGCGACCAAACACGGCCAGAAGGTAATTTCATATGCATGCTCCCCACCCCCTACTCGCCGAAGGCCCGGTCTAAGTCATCGCTGCAATCGGCCAACACCTTGGCCAGGGCGAAATCGCCGCCATAGGCCAGCAGTTGTGCCCCTTGTGCGCGCAAAGCGGCCAGCGCCTCGGGGGTGCCCGCGGGCATGCCCCAGGCCTTGCCGTGTTTTTGCGCCGCTTCCGCGACCCGGGCGATGGCCTGGTCGAGGTCGGCGTTGCCACCGGCCTGGCCGAGCCGCAACCCCAGATCCGCCGGACCGACCAAAAGCCCATCGACCCCGTCGACCGCCGCGATCTCGTCAACATTGGCCAAGGCCCCGGGGGTTTCGATCTGTAAAACGATAAACGTCTCGCGGTTGGCATCGTCGATATAGGTGCTGCCCTCGTGCCATACGTCGAGACCGAAATCCCCATCCAAACCCGCCCCGTCTAACCCGCGGTTACCCAAAGGCGGGTATTTCACCGCTTCGACGATCTCGCGGGCGAGGCCCGCATCAGATACCAGCGGCATCATCAGCCCCGTCGCCCCGTCTTCGAGATAGCGGTAAAGGCGGGTGCGTTCGAGCGTCGGTGCCCGAACCATGCAATCGATATCGTGGGCGTGGCACATGGCCAAAAGCCCTTGGATCTCGCGCTGATCCATCGCCCGGTGCTCCAAATCGAGCCAGATGGCGTCATAGCCGTTGTGCGCGGCGTAGCGCACGAAAAACGGCAGATAATGCCCCAGGCCACAAATACGGACACCACGGCCCGCGCGAATTTTATCCAAAACTTTACTCTTCCTCATGTGCCCTCTTTTTTGACAAAAAATCAATATGTCGTTCAGTGCCTTAAGCTACCCATAAGTTGTATCTTTCGCGCAAGCATACCACTTGACGATTCGCCCGTCAAGTCGGTCTGCTTGCGCGAAGGAATCGTTACCCACTCGACCAGACACTATGAAAAAGCACATCCTGGTCATCGACGACGAAGCGTTCATCAGCCAGCTATTGGCCTCGCCCTTGGCGCTGAGCTGCTACAAAGTATCGATCGCCCTGTCCGGCCAAGATCGCAACGAACACCCGTGCAAAACCTGCGCATCGACAACGGCGCCGATGTCCCGTCCCGAGCAGAGAGAATCCTTCCCTGAATCCCTCCTGCAATACCCGTTAAACAATTGCTATTCCCGCCTCGACAACTTTCCGGCAAGTCACCGGCCCCAACATGCTGTACACAAATTTGACGCCGGAAAGCACTGTTGCCTAAGTTAACTCGCATCGCTCGAATCTTTAACCGCTCACTTCGGAGGCCCCGTGCAGTATCGACGCTTTGGCAAAACGAATTGGCAGATCAGTGAAATATCGCTCGGTGGGTCCTGGTTTTACGGCCGGCCCGAATACGGCTTGCTGCCCGTGGCCCACGGGGTTGGCATGGTCGAACGAGCCCTTGAACTCGGCATCAACTACTTCGACACCGCCCCGCTCTACGGCCAGGGACGCAGCGAAAAGGTGCTCGGCCATGCGCTCAAAGGCGTGACCGAACCCTATTATCTCGCAACCAAAGTCGGTTATTTCCCCAGCCCCTACGATTACACCCGCGACACCGTCTGGCGCGGTTTCGAGGCCAGCCTGCAACGTTTGCAACGCGACTCCGTCGACCTGGTGCAAATCCACGAGGCCGAACAGGCCGGCTGGGACGGCATCTTCGGCAAGGGGCGCACCCTCGAAGCCCTGCTCGAAATGCAAGAGCAAGGCCTGGTCAAACACATCGGCCTCACCGGTTCGGATCTCGAACTGATGCGCGACGTACTCAAGGAATCGGACGCCTTCGTCTCGGTGATCACCTTCCTCAAATACGATCTGTTGGTCCAGACGGCTAAAGAAGTGCTGATACCAACCGCCACCGAACGCGACGTCGCCGTCATATTGGCCTCGCCGTTGCACTTCGGCCTGCTCGGCTCCAAACGCGACGCGTGGATGAAATCCGGCCGTTTCGCCGATCTCTACCCCAAGCTCGATAAGGTCGAGGCCCTGCTAGCCGACGAACCTGGAGACATGCCCGATACCGGCCTGCGCTACCTGCTCTCCGACCCGCAGGTCTCGATGATCCTCACTGGCGCCGCCAATACAACAGAACTTGAAACCTCGACCGCCGTTTCCGACGGTCGCCATCTATCTCCCGAACTTATCGCCCGCATCAACGCGATACCCTCTTAAAAGGAATACCCTATGCCCCCCATCCGCGTCGGCTGTATCGGCCTCGGCTTCATCTCTGAACACGCGCATTTGCCCGCCCTCGCCGCCCTCGCCGAGGAAGGCAAGATCGTCTTCCAGGCCTTTTGCGACATGAGCGAAGAGACCCTAAAGGCACAAGCCGCCATCTACAAACCACAGGCCACCTATACCAACCACCACGAGATGTTCGACAAGGAAGAACTGGATGCGGTTTATCTGTGCATCCCACCCGCGGTGCACAGCGACGAACTGTTGATCGCCGCCGACAAAGACATCGCCCTCTTCGTCGAAAAACCGCAGACCCTCGACCTCGCGCAGGCCGCCGAGTTCAACGCCGCCATCGAAAAAGCCGGCATTGTCACGCAAGTAGGCTATGTCTACCGATACGAGCCCTCTTCCGAACCGACGCGCGAATTGATCCTACAACGCACCCCGCGCCACGCGCAGATTCAAAACTTCTACAGCGGCCAGCCGATCCGCTACTGGACCAGTCGCTACGAATTGTGCGGCGGTTCCTTCGTCGAAAACACCATTCACAGCGTCGACCTCTTGCGCTACTTCCTCGGCGATATCGACGCGGTCTCCGCCTTCTACGTCGAGTCGCTGCCCGAGGAGCGCATCGAGCCGATGAACCTACCGCACGTCTACAATGTCAATTACCGCTTCAAAGAACGCCTCACCGCCAATGCCAGCGTCTCGCGCGTGATGAGCAATGTGCCCTACTCCAAACGCGAGATCCTCGTAATCAGCGACGACTCGATTATCGAATGGACTCCTACCAAGGTCACGGAAAACGGTGAAGTCGTATGGGAAGGGGAAACCCAGGCCAGAGGCGCCTTTTTCTCCCAAACCCGTGCCTTTATCGAAGCGGTGCAAGCCGGTGACCCGAGCATGCCGCGCAGCCCCTATGTGCCTTCGATCAATAGCCTCGCCGCTGTCTTAGGTGCCAATACATCCGCCGAAAACGGCGGCCAACTGCTCCTGCTCGACGACCTCGTCGCCGGCACCGGCACCGGAAAATAACGCGCGCGCCAGGCTAGTTATTGCGCAATAAATAAGCCCATATTCCGTTTTGACGAAGTTGATTTTCGTTTTTGTCTTACTCAATCCGTGCGAATCTTAAACGACTGCACTGCGATCTGCTCGTGGTCCGATGCCCGCGCCCACTTCAGCGCATACTCCGTCAACGGCAGATGATAATGCGTCTCGGCCTTAGCCTTAATAAACCCTTCGGCATAGGCACACCCACCGGCTAGACCAAACGCCCCGTCACTGGTCTCGATCCGCTTGCGCGCATAAGCCCCGCCATACCCTTGGCTTTCCAGGCAATCCAACGACGCCAGCTTTTTCTTAACAACATCCGTGATATCGATAAAGACATCATTATAATAGCCGCCCTCCGAGTCCCAGACGCTATTGGGCACGGCCGCCGCCCCTGTGCCAAAATAAAAGACCTGCGCGACCTTGTGCGGCGGTTGGCTGTCCCCTGGATCAACAGCGGCAGCCAACGACATCGCCGCCGTGGCGATCTGGCCGCAGACCGCATGCGGGTTGGTCTGGCCATCACCCTCCTTGGGAAAATGCGTCAACACGACATCGGGTTTCAGCTCGCGTACAAGCCTAGCCAGTCGCCGCACAATTGCTTCGCTCACCAACAACACCGCGTCGTCTGCGCCAAAAAAATGCAGATCCTCGACGCCCAAGATCCCGCAGGCCCGACGCACCTCGTCCGCTTTGACATCGGCCCGTTCCTGCATCAATGATTCCAGTGCTTCCCCTTCAGGTACTTCATCGCTATGAAACATTTCATCGCTGAGCACCTTGTCGTGCACCCTCGCCCCATGTGTCAGCACCACACAACCGACCCAGTCGCCACGCGCGACGTGGTGGGCCATAGTGCCGCCAGACTGGTCAAAAATATCGGCTGGGTGTGCGCCAATCGACAACAAGCGCAGTTTCTCGCTCATCTCCACCTCCTATATGGTTTCGTCTGCGGCACAATATAGCGAGTTTCCACACGCCCGAAAAGTATCTTTATCGCCATAATCAATACTCGCATATTAACTGAGATATGACGAAACAACCGATAGCGAACGGTCGCGACTTTGCTCGTCCAGTGTAAACCTCGTATACTGACCCCAACGTAAAAAATACCTTGTCAGTCATGCAGCGAACGGACAATCCTCCATGCGCATCGGTATAATCGGCGCCGGCATCTTCGGCTTGGCCTCCGCCTTGACATTGCGCGGGCGCGGCCACGAGGCCTGCCTCTTCGAGAGGGCACCATCCCCTGCGAGCGCGCGTCCTCCACCGACCTGTCTAAAATAATCCGCCGCACCCATTACGACGGAGCCTACCTCGAACTGCTCGAAAGAGCCGCCGAGCAATGGCAAGCCTGGCACCATCAGCTCAGCGGCGCGATCTATTATCAGACCGGCAAACTCGATATCTTACAGAGTTTCACCAAGGACGACCGGCACTATCAACGTTGGCAACTACTCGGCGAAAGGAAATCCGGCTTGCAACTGCTCACACCAGCCGAGGCCGGCCGCCGGTTGCGGCAGCGGGCACGGGTTTCAAATTCGGTGGATCGATCGGCCCGGTCGTCGCCGACACCCTATGAAGACAAAAACAATCCCCTAGGTGACGTACTGCGAATCGACCAGCGCTTCGACAATCCGCATATTTAGCATATCCAAGAAGAGCCGCGAATGAACACTAGCAGCATTTTTAACGCATCTCAGGAGAAGCTCGGATGAGCGCCAACGCCGATATCCGCCCCAGAGCTCGCGACCTCGGCATCGCCATCGGCCCGTATAATCCAGGCCATCACCGTCATGACCGACGTGGCCGGCGTCAAAGTCGACCACGTCACCTTAATCGACGGCGAACAAGTGCGGGCAATGATGCAAAACCACTAAAAAAGGACACCGAATGAAAACCGAACTCGCTCCTGCTCAAATAGAGAACTATCAGAAAGAAGGCTGGTTGATCGTCGACGACTTTCTCGCTCCCGACGAGTTGCACGCCCTCAACGCCGCCGTCGACACCGGTGTCGAGACGATGGGCGGCAACAAAGTTTCCGGCGAGCACAACGAGAGCATCAAGGACGACAGCCAGACCTATTACAACCGGGTATTCCTGCAACGGGTCAATCTCTGGCGAGTCAACGACGATATCAAGAATTTCTTCCTTAACCCGACACTCGGCGAAATGCTTTGCCAACTCGCCGACATCAACGGCATCCGCGTCTGGCACGACCAAACCTTGCAGAAACCCGCCTGGGGCAACCCCACCTCGTGGCATATGGACGTGCCCAACTGGTCCTTCCACTCGCCCAACGCCATCTCGATCTGGATCGCGCTCAACGACGCCACCGTGCAAAACGGCTGCATGTATTTCCTGCCCGGCTCGCATCAACAGGCCGACTACGAGCGCAAAGGCGGCTTCAGCCCCGATATTGGCGCCCTCTTCGACCAATACCCCGAGTTTAGGGAGATCGAACCAGTCCCCGCCGCGATGAAGGCCGGCTCCGCCGGTTTCCACAATGGACTCATGGCCCACGCCGCCGGTCCCAATATGACGCCATATGCCCGCCGGGCGATGACCTGCGCCTATATGCCCGATGGCGCGACCTTCAACGGCATCCAGAATATTCTGTCGAAAGAGCATTGTGAAAGCATGAAAATCGGCGATCTGCACAACGACGACGAGCAGACGCCGTTGGTCTGGTCGCAAAATAGCCGTTGATATTCCCTACAAAAAAGGCCACCATGAAATTCATCTACTTCACCGACATCCATCTGTGCGAGGGACGCGATTATAGCAAGGGTTTTGAACGCTGCCTCGACTCGATGCTCAGCCACAGCCCGCAATTACTGGTCAACGGCGGCGACCTCGGCATCACGCCGGAAGCCCTGGCTCTCTACGACGAACTGACCGAAGAAGTACCAGTACCCATTCTGCACAGCAACGGCAACCACGAGATGTGCAGTGGCTATCTGCCCCGCGAACGCGCCGGCACCGCCCACAATAGCGCCAATATTGGCGGCGCACACTTCGCAATCCTCGATACCATCCGTTATTTCGAGCCAACCGAGGCGCATCCCAACAACTGGCATGCGCTCGCCGACGAGACCATGCTCGAATGGCTCGCAGACGATCTCTCCGGCCTCGACCCGAAAACCCCGATCTTCGTCGCCAGCCACGTGTCGCTGTCGACGACCTTCCCCTTCCGCCTGGGCCTGCAGCCGGATATGGCCTTCCCCACCAACGCCGTCGCCAACGCCGACAAGGTCCTAGACCTGCTCAAGCCCTTCGCGCACGTGGCGACCCTGCACGGCCACGACCACGAAAATTGCCGCCACTTTGTCGAGCATATCGAAATCATGACCACCGCCGCCGTCGCCGGCGCCTGGTGGAAAAACGGCCTCGACAGCCGTTGTGAATGGGGCCATGAACCGCAAGGCTACCGCCTGATCGAAGTAGATGACGACGGCGCGATCAGCAGCCGTTTTATCGCCTATGTGCCCGAACAAGACCAACCCGCCGAATGTTATCTCCACGAGGCGTCGGGCCGGCGTTTTATCAATGTCTACGACGCTTCTCCCAAAACGCGGGTCGAAGCCGGCGAACTCGGACCGTTGGCGGCAATCGACCCCCATGCCGAATCCTCGATCGGCCTGGGCACACACCTCTACGAATTACCGAGCGATTTCGATCGCCGGACAATTGAGACGCGTATTATTTTTGAGGATGGACGAACGTGCGAATTGCTATTGCACCATTGATCTAGCTTTTGCCCTATGCGATAATTGACGAAGAATGACTAGGGTGCAGGCAAAAGAAGCGGCCCAGATCGAATCAATCAGCCGACGCGCGGTCGTCCCGTGCCCAGCGCAACGAGACAATAGCCTGCAACTCGCGGACAAAGAGTTCGTCGCCGCTGACCGCGAGGTGCCCCCAAGTTGACCCTTGAGCGACCTCGCGCTCGTCCAGCAGTTCAAAACGTTCGGGGTTGGCGGCAAAAAGATACAGGGTACCTTCACCATCGAGCGCGAGGATGCGGTCCTGCCGCCAGACCATGCTCAAATACTTGCCGAAGCTGCGACTGCTACGCCAACGGGATTGCCCCGTCGCCAGCTCGATACACTCTATCCGCCCGTTGCCCAGGAACAAATAGAGGTGATCGTCGACAACCACCGGCGACGACATATAACCGCTGGCCTTATTCTGCCAGGATTCAGCAACACGCCAATCCTCACCCTCCGACGACAGGTCGATCAGATAAGATCGTTCGCGATAGGGACTGGTGAATATCGCGTCCCGCCAGATGGTCGGGGTGAGAATATGCATACCGCGAAAATGCGGCAGAGGCTTGCTCCAGAGGACCTGCCCGTTCTCGGGATCAAGCCCGTAAAGCGACTCCCGGTTCAGGGCCACCAACTGCTCGCGACCAGCCAGCACCTCTAAAACAGGCGAGGAGAACGCGCCATTACTCGCCATACCCTCCTCGATTACCAGACTACGCCACACGGCCTGCCCAGTACGCTTGTCGAGCTTTACCAGGGAATTGGCGGCTTGGACATAAAGAAAATCTCCAACGACCAGAGGAGAAGAGGCGAAACCGAAATCGGGCACTGGAGTTTCGTAGCGCCGGGGAAAATCGACCCGCCACCGTTCGGCACCCGTCGCCCCGTCCAAGGCGACCACTACTTCCGCCATATCGCCGACATAGAGCGTCTCGCCGTCCCACGCCGGCGTCGAACGAACCCAGTCGCCGTTGGCTTTTGCGAAAAAAGGCACATTACCCGTACCCGACCAGGTCACTTGCCACAACTGTTGCCCAGTCGCCCGTGACAACGCGCGCACACCCACGGTCTTTTTGTCGATGGTCTCGACGACAAAAACCCGGTCGCCGCCCACCACCGGCCCCGGATAACCTTTGCCCAGCGGGACGCGCCATTGCAGCTCTATACCGGCGAGCGAAGCAGCCCAAGGCGCGCCGGGCGCTGCACCGTCGCGTTGGGCTCCACGCCACTGGGACCAATCCGTCGCGTTGACTGAAAAGGCACCCAACAATGCCGTGCAAAAAGCGATCTTCAATAGGGGTAGCATGCGATTTCCTCGGAGACGTGCAGCATTATTGCCTGACTACGAGGTGAATCTATCTGGCCTTGGGCAAGTAGCAAGCCCGTTATTTTATTTTTTCCTTTTTATCTTCACGCCGCTCCAAGTTCCCGTTTTCACCACCGTCGAGGGAGCGGGGATCACCCGCACAAGAACGAGCACCTACCCCAGCCCCGAGATCATCCAACGGACCGTGGACGCGTTTAGTCGAGCGCAGATTGTGGGGTGGTTAGCCAAAGCTGCCACCCCGCGCGATATGGTTCCGTCCCAGATTCGATACCCAATGGGTCGTACGGCCCGTAACCATCCACCACAATCTCCCACGCATTACCGTGCATATCGTACAAGCCCCAGAGGTTCGCATTTTTTCTCCAACCGGATCACCGTAGAACGGTCCAATATCGCGCGCATTACCCTGAAACCACGCATAGTCCGGCAGACGTTTTCCATCCTCCCCTAATGATCAGCAGGGCTTAGTGCCCGCCCGACAAACGTATGCCCATCCAGCTTCGGTTGGCAGACGATACACCGCTTCGTCCTCGGCGGCGTAACCGCGACAAATCCACCTATCCCGATAGCGGATAATGCACAACACCGGACGAATGCAGGAAAGAAATCAGACCACGGCCGATATCCGGCCTTACGACCGGGTTGATTGCCATCGCAGTTCTCCGTTATATATCAGTACCCACACCAGGAACCGACATGATCAAACTCGGCTGCAACGCAATGTTACCGGTAGCTGAAGACCACCGCTACCCAGGAAAAAACGATCCGCGTAACTGGATCGACATCGCGGAATTAGTGCGGATGACCCGCAGGTTGGACCTCGACATCGTCGACTTCCAACTCTTCCGCGGTTTCCGCGGCAAGGACCCTGCCTACCTGCGCTCGATCAAAGGCCTTTGCCAGCAATTGGGCCTGCCCATCGGTTTTTTGGGCGTCGGCGGTGGTTTTGTCGGGACCGAAGGCGAGGTCGGCATCCCCCTACCGGAGCCCGTACTGCGCCAGCGCATCGCCGAAGTCAAGGAGGGCATTGACCTGGCCGCCTTTATGAGCACGCCACTAGTCCGCCTCTTTGCCGGATCAATCCCCGCCGAGTCCGAAAACCATGACGGCCTGTGGCAGACGGTAGTCAGCAGCTTCCGCGAGGTCTGCGACTACGCCGCCAACAAGGGCATTTTCTGTGGCCTGCACAACCATACACCGGTGCTCGCCCCGACCGGAGACGATGTGCTAAAACTCTTACGGGACGTCGACCGCGAAAACTTCACCTTTATCCTCGACACCGGCTGTTGGCCGGGTTCGCCCGGCGCCGCACCGCCGGGTGCGACGCTGCCCGATATCGACTTCTACGCCTTTATGGAGGAGACTGCGTCCGCCGCCACCTATATACGTGCCAAGATCTACAAAATAGACAGCGGCCAAGAGGAGTTATTGGACTACGAGCGCATCGTCGAGATCATCCGTCGCGCCGATTTCAACGGCAATATGTCGATCGTCTTCGAGGGCCACGACAACCAGTGTTCCGATCAAGAAGCCATTGCGCTGGCGGTAAAATACCTGAGAAAACTGCTCGCTTCATAAATAAACGGGCTGCCCGCCGCGTGGCTTTTCTCAATTACCGTATTCTCGCGGCATAATCTTGCACCCGTTCCAACCTGCTAAACCGATGCGCACCGCCAGACCTCGTAGGGGTTCTCCCGGTTGGCCAGCGGGAACTCGACCCTGCCTTTCAGCCGGTGGGACTCGTGCACCGCCATCACCATCTCCAACGCCGCCCGCGCATCCTTGCCGCTCGAAGCTTCGACCACGTCACGGTCTTCCTCAATGGCCTGTATCAACTCGCGGGCGATCTGCATATTGCTGTGGTGCGTGCGATCGCTTTCCGGCACCGCTTCCCACTCGTCGAGCAGTACCCGCTGCCACGGCACCTCGCCGTCGGGGATGAACATCCCGTGGCGGTGGATATACATCTCGCCATTCGGCGAATTTCGCAACGCGATAATGCCTTCGCTACCATGCGCCTCGAAACCGAACCAGCGACTGTTGACCCTGGCGGCCGTATCGCCCGGTTGCGACTCAAAATGCGCGGTGACTCCATTGGCAAAAACATAATAGGCCGCCAGGCTATTGCCAGCGATCGGCCCAATGCCTTCGTTGCCCTCGCGCACATCGTCAAGAGTGATCTCGCGGCCATCCTGGGCGATATGCGCGTGCGCCCACACGACATCAGACCCGGCAAAATAACGCATACTGTCCATCATATGCGGCCCCAATACCGCCAGATCCTCTGCCCCGGCGCGGTGGTCCCATTTGCCGCGCCCCCTGAGTACCTGCAATTGGCCAATCTCCCCCGCGTCGACCAGTTTTTTCGCATGCTGCTCATAAGGGTTGGCGCGACGATGCGCGACGGCCATCCGAACATTGCGTTGCTCGCACACTGCTAGTATCGCGTCCGCCTCCGCCAATGTCGCCGCTACGGGCTTCTCGCAGAAGATGCCCTTGGCCCCGGACTCGGCGGCGGCGATCGCCATCTCGGCGTGCGGTGTGACCACGCGCGGACAGACATTGACTAGATCGACTTCTTCCTGCACCAACATCTCGCGAAAATCGGCATACGAACGCGCCGCGCCAATCCTTTCACTGGCCGCCGCCAAACCCTCGGGGTCGGGATCGGCCACCGCGACCACTTCGACCTCGGGCATATCGGCATAGACCACATCAAGACCGTGGCCGTAGTTACCCTGACCGGTATGGCCGATAATCGCAGCCTTGTATTTCGCACTCATGCGCGCGCTCCTTGCGAGGCCGGGGCTGGAGCCGGGGCCTCAGAAAAAACCTCATCCCAACGCTGTTCAGCAATACCACCGAGTCGCCGCGCCATCCGCTCGAAGGCGTCACGACGATAGTCCCAGTTGCCCCAACGCGCCACCTGTTCCAGCCAATCGCACAAGTGCATAGTGACCAGGTCGTCGAAGTCCCGTTTGTTCATCTCGATATCTTCACCCGTCAAGCGATCCTTGATCATATAAGGCTCATCGACCTGTTGCTGTATCGCGTCAAAGGTGTCGCGCAGCATCGCACAATTGACATAGACCAGATACTCGGCCCGCTCGCCAATCAGCGCCCGCACTTCGTCGCGGCGCGCTACAGGCAAGGCAAAATCCTGGAAAAGCTCGGTGCCGTACATCGAATGAAAAAGCGCCGCCCGGCACATCTCCTCGTCCCCACCCCACTTCTTCATATCGTTTTGCACACCGATACAGTGGGCCAGATAGCTCTTGTTGGTATGCCCAACGTCAGCGGCACCGACCTCCTTGAAGAAGGCCGTAAGTTCTTTGAAGGAAGCTACCATAACTGTTCTCCTATGTTATTATTAGATAATGCCTATTATCGTTTTAAGCACGTGGATGCGGGGGGCCTATTCCCTCTTCGCTCATTCTCTCGGGATGTGGCAAAAGGCACATGCTACACGCTTATATAAACAAACGGCCCAACAAAGATCCCCCAACAGCAATTTCACAATCGCTGCCCCCCTCAATCCCGACCGTCCATCCTCTCGCCCTAATCTACCTCAACCGGTCGATCTGCAATCGGCAAATGCAACAAAGTAGCCGCCAAAGCCAACCCGATGGCGATCCACTAAACGACCTCGTATGACCCGGTCGAATCAAAAAGCCAACCCGCCAGCCAGCCCCCCCAAAAAAAACTGCCAATCTGATGGCTAAAAAAGACAATGCCGTAGAGCGTCGACAAATACCGCGAGCCCAATATCTGCGCGACGGTCCCACTGGTCAACGGCACCGTCGCCAACCACAGAAAATCGATCAGGCCGCCAATAGGACCACATAGGTCGTGCTGCTGAGACTGAGCCCGATAATCAGGCCAAGGGTCAGCTACAGGTCGACTGGACCACCGCTCGTCGGCACCAGCAAGACACCCAATTGCATAGAGCACCGCGCCGCCGAGCACCACCCACCGCGCGCCATAGCGATCAGCGACAATGCCGAGCAGGGACAGCCCGAATATCAGATTCTGCAGCACCATCGCCAGGCTGAACACTTCACGGCCCAGCCCCCCCCTGACTGACCGGCTGCATGAAAAGCCCGAAGGGATTGGCGTAGCCCCATACTGATCGCGACCCTCAGCCCACTAGAGAGCACTATAATCGTCGTCTGGTGATTCGCCATACCTACAAGAATTCGTTTATAGTTTATAACTTATAGGACAACGAATATTCGCCGGGTAGTATAGTTCCGCGCCACAGCTAAATCAACGCCCTTTGCCCGCATATTTGCCCTACACAATTGAACATGAGTAAATTAATAGCATGAGCGAGACCAGCCAGCTAGACATTGTGGATTGCCACGCGCATATCTTCCCGCCCCTGAGCGGAGCCTGCGGCATGCCTAACGCCGAGACCCACCTACTCTACCAACAGCGGGCCATGCATACGCACGGCAACCAGCCCGTGCGCCGCCTGCGCGACCCCGAGATCATTACCGCCCGTGATCTATGGGACAACGACGATCCCAGCGAAAACGGCCGAGCGACGGATGTAAATTTCCGCGTCGGTCGCATGGGCCGCTTCGAGTGGAACAAGGACGGCGAAGACTACTACGTGCAGTTTCTGCCACCGAGCCTGCAGGATATGCACTGCGCCCCCGAGGCCATGATCACCCAGATGGACTATGCCGGCATCCGCACCGCCGTCCTGCAAAATGATCATATCTACGGAGATTTGGCCGAGTATTTCGCCGCGGCAATCGCGCGCTATCCCGACCGCTTTATCGGCCTGGCCAATGTCGACGAGGCCTTCGCCTACACCAACGAGCAACTTGCCGTCCTGCATCGCTCCATAAACGAACTGGGCATGAGTGGACTTTATTACACTCTGTCCGGATTTTTTCGCAATGGTTATGGCGAATACTTCAGCGACGAGGCCTTCTACCCCTTCTGGGATGCCGTTGCGGCGTTGCAAATACCCGTCTTCTGGGTCTTTCTTGGCGACTCGCCCGTCGGTGGGTTCAAAGAGGAAATGGGCTTGTTTCGAAAATGGCTCGAACGCTATCCACACATTCCCTCGGTACTGGTACACGGCCTGCCCACCGCGCTTTTTGCCGATGCGCAGGACCGCATCATCATCCCCGACTATATGCTTGAGATCCTGCGCGACTACCCCGTTTACAGCGAGGTGCTCTACCCCATCGGCTGGGGCGGCAAGAGCGAATATCCGTATACGCGGGCGCAGAACCATATTCGCGCGCTCTACGAACAACTCGGCCCCGATTACCTAATTTGGGGCTCGGACATGCCCAATGTCGAACGCTATTGCACCTACCGCCAATCGCTGTCCTATATTGAACATTGCGATTTTCTCGGCCCAGACGACCGCCGGAAAATCCTCGGGGCAACGATGCGCGCCCTCTGCGGCCAAACCTAATGCACAACCCATTCAACGCGGGAGTAATCCGCCCACCATGCTGATCAGAATATGCTTGTCTTTGAGTCTACTAGGGACGGGAGTCGGCAACGCGCAGATCACAACTTGGCAACTCGGCGGCAGCGGTTTAGACTGGGTCGGCAACGACACCACCCGAGTGATGATCGACTTCGCCGCCTCCGCGGGCTCGATCCAACCGCAATATATCGAAGCCGGCCAAAACATCATCCAATTGGCCGACGATTGGTTCTTCCGCCGCGCCCCGCGCGAGCTCAACTTCGCCCGCGGCGAGTCCCCGCGCATCTGGAAGTGGAACAATGGCACCGGCGCCAATACCGAGAACGGCACCTTCCTGGTCGACGGCGACTCGACCACCTACAACGTGCCCAAGGCCGAGGAAATCGAACAACAGTTCTTCACCATCGACCTCGCCGTGCCGGTCCCCGCCCAGCAATTCGGTTTTTTTACGCCTTCGCAGGGTTTCCGCTCCAATGGCAAAAAGCTGCGCGAGGACGCCGTACCCGCCTACCAAGTATCGATACAGGAGGAGGACAGTCCGCTACTAGACCAAAAGGCCGATTGCGCCACGGTGGCCTCGTCTAGCTCATCGATCCTATCGGACGACTGCGGTGTGCTGCCGCTGGAAAAAATCGTCGGCCAAGTCACTGAAAACTTCGAACCCGATATACGCGTCGATTTTCCCCCGCAATACGTGCGCTTCATCCGCTACGCACGCAAGCTGTCGATCATCGACGCCGAAGACCTCAACCGCTGCGGCCAAGTCGTCGCCGGTGAGAGCAAAAACAATGCGCAAGCCACCCGCAAGGGTTGTGCCGGCCAGGGCAATCTTGCGACCGCCCTCAAGGGCACCGTCGCCGACTTCGAACTCTTCGGCGAGGGGGCCCCAAAGAACGTCGTCTACAAAACCAAGATCATCGACCTGGGCACCGAGCAGAATTTCGGCCGGCTATTTTTCGCCGCCACCCCTATGCGCGTAATCGACGGCACTGCAGTCGAGACGCCCAAAGCCGATGCCTGGGTTGAAGTCGAAGTGCGCACCGGCCGCGACGACGATCCCAATCTCTACCACGAATTCACCATCTTAGGCAGCGAGAAAATTGTATCGCGCGAGCACTACGAGAATGTGCTCATCGACCGCTTCGTCCGCCGCTGTACCCTCTGTGATCCCGAACCGCGCGCGCCCAAACCCGGCCTGCGCGCCTCAATCACCTACGACAGCGACAACTGGACCTTTTGGTCGACGGCGATCAGCCAATCGGGCAAGCCGCTCGAATTGCGCAATGGCCGTTATATCCAATTGCTGATCACCTTACAAAGCCGCACCTTCAGCGACTTCGTCCGCCTCGACTCGCTGTGGATCGAGCAAGCACCGCTCTTGGCCCAGCAAGTCGTCGGCGAAGTGGCCCGGCTCGACGAAAAACAACCCGCACGCGGTTTCACCCAGGTGGCCCTGGGCGAAATGACCGATTTCGTCTACGATATCAGCGCGCGTTTCGAAAGCGAGACCGGCTTCGACGCCCTACGCGTGCGTACCGGTGCGCGCACGCTCTTTAAGTCCCTGGAAATCGGCGCGGCCATCGACGGGGAAGACCCGCCCGAATCCGTATCCTTCACCCAGGTCCCGCCCGAACAGGTCATCGAGGAGGCCGACGGTTTGCTGATCCATTTGCCCGAGCCGATTACCGGCCAGCGCAATCGCCCGATACGCCTAGTCTTCGCCGCCGAAGTCTTCGACCTGGCCACCACCTTCCAAGGGGAGGTAATCGACCGGTCGCGCGCAGGCCTACCGCAATTTATTGTAGACGGCGATGTCACCAAAGAGCTTTCTACCAATAGCTTGCGCGTATTGGGCACATCGGGCGCGGCGCCCGATTTATTACAGGATTTAACCCTGTCCGCCTCGGCCTTCACGCCCAACGGCGACGGCGTCAACGACGAGTTGCAGATCCGCTACGGGCTCTTTCATCTGCCCGAAGCCGTGCCTGTCGTCTTGGAGGTCTATTCCCTCGACGGACGCAAAGTCGCCGCCGTCGACACCGGCGCACAACGATCGGGCACGCAAAGCGTGCGCTGGGACGGGCGCGACCAGGACGGACAGTTGCTATCGCCTGGGATCTACCTGCTCTCCATCGCGGTGGCCTCCGAATCCGCCGGCAGCAAGAAAATACAGCCCATAGGCATCGTCTATTAAACTTCTTATACCACAGCGTATCACGGGAGCAGTCTTCATGCAGATCCCCCTCTTTGCCCTATTGCTGTCTGCAGTGCTAGCCACCACGACGTCGGCCGAGCAACTGACTTTCGCCAGCGCCGCCGACTGGGTCTCGTGGAACATGCCGCACGGCCTAGTCGACATCGGCGAAGACGGTCGCCTGCGCCTGGTGAAATTTCGCCGCAATACCAATGTGGTCGAAGACGCGCACCTATTCTCCTATACCAGCCCAGAACGCGGCGAGGTCAACGGCGGCATCTGGAACGCCGGCAGCAATGCGAACCAGGCGCCTCTAGTCATCGATGGCGACACGGCGACTTTCTGGCAACCGGACCCGGCCGCCGAAACCGACGACTGGTTCGTAGACATCGACCTGGGGCGTGCAGTGCTCGCCAAAGAAATAACGCTGAAATTCCCCGATCGCGAGGGCGCGCGACCCTTCAAGCAGTTCTCCGTCTACATCAACACCGGCACGCGCATCTCGGTCATGGAGGACCTGCTGCTTTACCAACCCGTTTTCCGCACCACGCGCCCCAATAAAGAGACCTCCATTAGCATCTCTCTGAACTACCCGTTGCGCGACTCGACACTGGTGGTCGACCCCGAATTAAACGACACGCAAGTCGATGACCGCTTCCGCGTCGTGCACCACGTGCTGATCGTCGCCGACGACAAAAACGCCGACGCCGCCCTCGCCGAGGTCGAGGTCATCGCCGTCGGCGACAATGTCAGCCTGGGCACCATCCAACGCGGCTCCTTCGTCAACGGTGGTAACGCCGTCGACCCCAACAACCTCTTTGACGGCGATATGAACACCCTCAACACGGTGACCACCGGCATTGTTGCGCTCACCGACCGATGGCAGTTGGGCACCTGGTTCCGCGTCGATCTAGGCGCGCATTTTTTTATCGATGACATGTTCATTTACGCCTTTGGCGCGGACGAGGGCGTGATCGGCCCCAACCGCATTGACGGCGGCGGCACGGGCCACACGGTGCTGATATCGGACGGCGAACGCAGCCTGAGCACCTCGCTGCCCGGCCCCGATTCGTTCAATTACAGCGAGCTCTTCACGCACGAAAACCCGCGCGGCGACAATCTGTTCTATATCCGCTACCGTTTCCAACCGCGCAAAATGCGCTATATCTACTGGCACGGCCTGAGCAATCGCGGTTTTGCGCTGTTGAAATGGGGCGAGCTAATGCTATTTTCACCCGGGCACCCGGCTAGTGTCGCGATGCAGTCTAGTTTTATCGACCTGGGCGAGGCCGCCGGCGACGGCCGCACCAAGGTGATCCGCGCGCTGTCGTGGGATATAGATCAGCCGCCGGACACCAAACTCGAATTGCGCTCGCGTTCGGGTAATACCCTCGGCGAGCAATACACCTTCTACGACCGCGCCGGCAATTTGACCACCGAGGAATCCTGGATCAGCAAACCCAAGGTGCTGCGCGGCCCGATCGATACCACGGTTGTAACGGGTGCTGATTGGGACGAGTGGAGCAATTTTTACCAGGTCTCGGGCGAGCCCTTCAAATCGAAGAGCCCCAGGCGCTTTATTCAGTTGGAGATGATCCTGTCGACAGCCGATCCGCAAGTCGCGCCCGAGGTGGCCAGCCTGTCAATCGAGTTCGAAGAAGCACTGATCCAAGGGGCTCTCGGCACCATTTCCCCGCGCAACGCGCGCACCAATGCCGACACCCGCTTCAGCTACACCCTCTTCCCCGAGGCTGACACCGGGGACAGCGGCTTCGACATCCTACGCTTTACCCTGCCCGGCCCGCTTTCGACAGAAGAAGTAGAATTGACCATCGACGGCGTATCGACCGTGCCCGCCAGCATATCGGCGCAAGAGGACTCGCTCTTTATCGCCCTACCGCAAAAAGTCATCGGCGACTCGGTGCAAGTCAGCTTCACGGCCCGCGTGCTACAAAATGCCGCGGTCTTTACCCTTGATTTGGGCGATGGCCAACGACCGGGCATCTGGCAATCGGTCGAACCGGCCACGCGCCGTTCCAATGTGGTCCTACTGCCCGAGCTGCCCCGCAGTGGCCAACTAATCGATGACCTGCGCGTCGAACCCGCGCTGTTCACGCCCAACGGCGATGGAGCCAACGAGCAACTCGCAATCAGTTTTGTAGTCTTGAAATTAACCGCGGCGAATGCCGAAGTGAAGATTCACGATTTGGCGGGGCGCTTCATCACCCGCCTGGCCGCTACTGAAACCGATGGGCGACTGACATTTCCTTGGTCTGGACACGACGCACAAGGCGCGTTAGTGCCACCGGGAACCTACCTGTGCCGCATCGACCTCGGCGCCGACCACGGCGAGGACCTGCGTCTGCGTGCCATAGCAGTAGCCTACTGAGAGGATCGATCGATTGCGCGTAAACCATACACTGATTTCGCCGGCGATCGGCGCGATTTAATTGGAGCTATCGCGCCCATCGACCGAACTGCCGGCCTGCAAAGTGCGTGCGAATCGCGACCCGGTCAGGCGGCGGGTCGGTTAAGCACTACATCGGCCAGCGTAAAATGTTGCCCTTCGTCGCAGATCAGCGTTTTAGCGTGCATTGGAAATCATTTCGAGTGTGTATGAAAATCGCACCAAAACACAGACGCGCCCTTACGCGAAAACTGCTCACCGACACCCAATGCCTTCTAGTCGGATTGAAGCAATAAGGACCTACGGCCTGCGCGGGACGATCGCCATGTCGTAGGCGTAGCGCCAATCTTCAAGGTGGTTGAGCAACACGCCATTGGTAATAGTCGGCTCACAACCGGTCAGCTCGTAAATGCCCGCGCGTTTCTCCTGCGCATGCTCGCGATTGAGCAACTTTGCTTCAAACGCTTCAACGTTGGCCCGATCAACCTCACCGACCTGGGCTACGATCCATCGTTCGAAATCCATATACGTCGGCAAATGCTCCCGCAAATACGCCAGCGTCCCGTCGCGATCAAGCCGCAACGCGTCGAATACCCCCCGATCCAAACCGCCACCGAAAGCCGGATAATCCGCGTGCAGCCACCCCTTAGCCTCTAACATTACCTTATACCAGGTGCGCGCCAATTGCTTTACATTGAGCGGCCCCACGTCGAGGCTGCTCACCAGCGGCGGCATACCTGGGACCATATCCGTGCCGTCAGCGAGAAAATCATTGGCGTGAAATAGATGCCAGTCCTGCAGCGTATTGAGCAGAAGCGCCGATGTATAATCATCGACCTCGGGGTCGAAACCGATATCCGCGTAGGTCTCGGCAATTTTGTGTGGGCGATGACTGTGGCTGCGATGCAGGAGCATCTCGTTGAACTCGGCGATTTTTGCAGCGGGCAGCACCCCGCCCTTTTTTTGCAGGATCCATCGTTCAAAACGCACGTAATCCGGCAGCTCGTCGCGCAAATACGCATAGACCTCGTCGATATCGAGTTCCAATGCCTCTAAACACCAGGTGTCCAGCCCGCCGCTATGATCCGGATAGGACGAATCAAGCAGATCAACCGTCCTCGTCAGCGTCTTCCACCACGTGCGGCCGAGTTGGCTGACGCCGAGGCTACCCTGGCAGATACTACCGATCATCGGAATCATCGCGATTTCCCCTTCTTAGTGCGAGTATACTACCAATTGTCGGATCGATCGGACAATTCACAATAAAACATCATCAGACACGCCCGACACCAAACCGCCTACCCCTCTTCACGCCGCCAGCGTTCCAGCGGATGCTCACGCGAATCCAAGGGCAAATGCACCCGCGCCCCCTGCCGGTGCGATGCCCAGGTCGCGTGGATCATCTCCAGACAGTCGCGCCCGTCGCGCCCACTGGCAAAGGGCTCACGGTCTTGTTCTATCGCCGCGATCAAATCCCGCAGCATCAACTGCTGCAACAATAGCCGCTTGCCCGCCGCATCTCGCTCGTTGCCCGTCTCATCGCGATCCTCTTCGACGAGTTGTACCCGCTGCCACGGCTCGTCCGGCGCCTGGTGTTGCCCCTTATGCGCGAACATCGAGGTCTGCACACTCTCGCGCACCGCGATCCGCCCCTCGCTGCCGATCAGATCAATGCCATAAGCGCGATCATTGGTCTCTTTCTGTCCCAGATAAGCAACGTCGGCATGCAATCCGTTCTTAAAGCGAAACGCCGCCACGCAACGCTCGCCCAACACCAAACCGGCATCGCGGTCCTTAGGGTGCACCTGCTGCGTGTGTTTGATATCGACAACGGTCGATTCGCGTCCGTCGCGTTGCATCAGGTGCGCGTGCGCCCACTCGACGTCGCCACCGAAAAGCCGTACCCAGTCGTAGAGATGCGTGCCCATCTCCATCAGCGAATTGCCCGCCCAACGCCCGCCCTTGTCAAAAGCCCGCATTTGCACAAGTTGACCAATATCGCCGGACTCGATCATATCCAGCGCGAGCTTATTATAGGGGCTGGCGCGCTTGATATGGTTTATCGCGAACTTCACCCCGGCCGCCGCACAGGAGGCGACCATTTCATCGGCCTCGATCAAGTTGAGCGCGGTGGGTTTTTCACAGAAGACGTGTATGCCGCGTTGGGCCGCGGCAATCGTCGGCCCGTGGTGTTGCGGCGCCTGGGTCGAGATCAGGGCAATATCCGGTGCTACCTCGTCGAGCAAGCGCTCATACTCCTCGTAAACCGCCGTCACCCCGAAACGCTCGCCCCAAGCTTTTCCGCGTTCGGCGTCTATTTCAGCACCGCCGACGAGTTCACAATTTTCCTCCGCCCGTACGGCTTCGGCGTGGTGTCCACCCATGCCGCCGAGCCCAATAATAGCGATGCGATAGTTTTTCATAGCGGTTGGTCCCCCTGCCGATTCGCCTGCGAACGCGGCGTCAAATCGTACCAGGTTTCGTGCCCTTGAAAAAAACGCGCCAACTCGTCAACCATCAGCCCGAAGAACTCGGGGCGGCCCTCGTCACCAGTGATCGCACCAAAATGCGGGCTCAGAAATGCGTTCTCCAATTGCAAAATCTCGCTGTCGGGCGGAAAGGGCTCGGGGTCAAAGGCCTCGATCCCGGCGGCGATATCGCCCTTTTTGAGTCTGTCGATCAAGGCCTGAGAGTCGACTACTTTACCGCGCGAGACATTGACAAAAACCGCCCCCGACCGCAGCAGGCCAAACTCGCGCGCCGCCAACATGCCCTCCGTCGCCGGCGTCAAAGGCGCGAGACAGATCACCACATCGCATTGCGAGAGCACATTGTCGAGCGTGGTCTGCACAAAACCTACCACCTCGGCCATCTCCCGCGGTAAATAGGGATCGTAGACCCAGATCTCGTTTTCAAAGGGTTCGAGCAATTTGATCAACCGCCGCCCCATATGACCGCAGCCGATCAAACCCACCCGCTTGCCCTTCAGCACGCCACTCATCTTGGCCACTAAGTTCGCATCGCGACCAGTTTGGCCGGCGATAATCCGCCGAAAATGTGCCCCTGCCTGTTTGAGCGAAATAAGAATCAGCGCCAGCGCCCATTCGGCCACCGGATAAGACGAACCATTCGTGGTATCGACAACGCGGATCCCATGCTGCCAGGCGGCATCGAGATCAATGCGCGCGGCAAAGCGGTCGCCTTCGAGTTCACCTACAATTTTCAACCCCTGCTTCTTGTCCATCATCGCCGCATTGAGCCTCGGCGCTCCGTGGCACACAACTAACGCATCTACCCCATCTAAGCGCTCGACCAAAGCAGCCGATTGCTCGAGATCTTCCTGAGCCTCGTAAATTCCTCCGCCTTCGCATGCAAACCACGACCAGTCGGCAAAAACCTCCAGCCGCTGCAATTCCACTGTCGATAAGTAGGTATTGCGCACACTTTTATTGCAAGCAATGAGCACACTCGGACGCATATCGGACATGACGGTCTTCTCCTTCAATAGTAGAGCCAATTACCGCGACAAGATATCAACTCTATAACGTTCCTTCAAGTCACAAAAAGCGGGACACATTCGCTCCATTTATCAATTTTATACTGAAAGCGGGTGAATGTGATTCCTATCTGTCCTCACGCCAACACCCCGAAGCCTGGGTCAAGGGCGGCGACTTGCAAGCCGATAAACGGACCTTTCCTGACAGGCTTACCTGTTTTGGCCCACTTAGGAGGATATTTTTTGGTTCGCTAAAAAATAGCCGAAGCCTAATTATTGCCCTTTTTCTTGTGATTTATCTTTTTTCCCCGCGCAATAAACCGCTACTCAAACCCTATATTCTTTTTTCTTAAAACCTTAACCCTGCCAAAAACTGCCACTTACTCTTCTCGGCAATATTTTCCCTTGCAGCGGTCGGTTGCATCGGCTATATCCATACCACCCCACACCCCCCCCAACACTAAATTGATGCCTATTATGTGGAAGTATTTACTTAGTCTACTGGGATTAGCGCGCCACAAGCGGCGCAGGACGCTCGAACGCCTGCGTAAAAAGCCAGCTCGCCTGGTCTAACGCTTAAAAATCCGGATTTCCCACTTCAATATCCGCGTCGGGCGCCTGCAGAATACCCCCCGATGCGCGCAATATCTCTTGCAATCGACTCGTATCCACCTCCCGCGGTGTCTTGTTCCCGGCCACCGCCAACGCCGCCGCCGTTCCAGCTGCCTGCCCCATGCCCATCGCTGTCGCCGTCACCCGACTCGAAGCCAGCGCAGCCGGAGTCGCTGAATGGCAACGGCCCGCCACCAATAGGTTATCGAAGTCTTTCGGCAAAAGCGTGCGATACGGAATATCATAGGGCGGAACCCACGAGATCTCGTGATAGCCCGCGCTGCCGGCCGGATGTTTATCGAGCCGCCAGGCCCCTAACACCACCACGTCTTCATGGCGCCGCCCCTCGCGCACATCTTCTTCCGTCAACTCGTAATCCCCGACAATACGCCGCGACTCTCGGCCGCCGGCGACCGGCCCGCTGGTCATAAAATACGCCTCCTCAAATTCCGCCAATTCCCGTTGCCACAATTCAAACATCGTCCAGGCATCCTTGCGCCCCTGTATCTCCGCCTGGGTCCAGTCCTCGGGGATCGTATTGTCACCCGGATAGCGCGTGGCGTTGAAATAGGCGTCGCGCCCTGAGAAGGTCGCCAGATACGGCCCGGCGTACAGCCCCAAATCTCCGCGCTCATGCGCCTTTTTTAGCACCGCGGCACAACGTCGCCTGAGTTCATACGTCGGCTGCAGATAAGCGATGCGGAAATGCAGGCTCATCGGCTGCAGCGATTCCGCCTTTGCGAAGGCCGCACCCGCCCACGCCGCCGCGTCCCCGTCACCGGTGCAATCGATAACGACCCGGGGCTCGATCGCTACCAACCCCGCCTTATTGCTAACGATTACCTTTTCGACATGTCCGTTCATCGCCACCACATCCGCCACCTGCGAGTGCAAGAGCACCTCCACCCCCGCGTCCTCAAGGATGGCATCGGCTGCCCGTTTGAAGCGCTCCGGGTCACAACGTGGAATCACCCGCTCCGGATGCATCTCGACCCAGGTCAGGTCGCCATTAACATTGTAGCGCAATCTCGGCCCCTGCCCCTTGTCGATCACCCCCATCCGCTCGAGCATTTCGAAGACCAAACCGCCAACTACCGGTGTGCCCGTACGTTCGTCGACAAAGCCGTCAAAGGCCGAACCGACGATCGCAGTAAAAAAACCGCCGGCAAAACCATTGCGCTCGACGAGCATTGTGCGCGCACCGCCTCTAGCTGCCGCCACCGCCGCACCAATGCCGGCCAAACCCGCGCCGCAGACCAGGACATCCGGTTTGGCCGTTATCGGCATTTCTTTGCTATATACAAAAGACATGATCTACTCGTCCCTTTCTTGTTTTACCAACAAAGCGTACGCTCATTCCCACGCTGCCTGTGCATCCGCACAACTTCCTCCGGTCTGCCATATACCCTATTTCCAATCATCAAATGGATTAGCCGTGGTCGCCAGCGGCAGCGAGACGCGCGCGCCCACGATATGCGAAGCGTGCGCCATCATCGCCATCTCCAGATAGAGCCGCGCGTTTTCCAACCCCACCAAGTCCCACTCTGGCTTGCGCCCTTGCAACCCGTCGATCATCGACCGGGCCATACGCCGGTGCGCATTGAGCCATTTTTGATCATCCGGCGGCGGCTCGGAGGGCACCACTTCCCAACGCTCATCGCCGATCAACCCGGGATTGACCAGCGGGTGATAAAAAATATCCGGATTGTTGACCATCGGCCCCGGCATCGACAACGTGCCCTCGGTACCGTGGATATCAATCCGATAGGGGATTTCCTTGCCGTCGCCGCGATACGATTCAAAATCGACCGCGACCCCGCCGGCAAATTCGTAATAGGCCTTGATCCCGTCTCCAGCCACCAAGCCCATGCCCTCAACACCTTCTTTGAGATCGGCCGGCGTCGCATTGCGCCCGTCCTGCGTCAGATGCGCATGGCACCATAGCGGCGCGCCAAACAACTGCCAAACAAAATCAAAAAAGTGCGGATACAAATCCAAAAACAACTGATCCCCACCATGCTCTCCCCCCATCCCATAAATCTGGCATAATCTCGGCGCACCGATCTTGCCACCCTTTATCGCCGGAATCGCCACCTGCTGTATCGGCGGATGCCCGCGCCAGGGATGCGCGACGACCACCTGCACCCCCGCCTTGTCGCGCGCCGCGATCATCTGATCGACCTGGGCCACCGAAGCGGCCACCGGTTTCTCCAGATACACATGCACCCCCCGCTCGACGCAATGGAGCACCAGGTCTAAATGATCGCCGATCTCGCGCGAAGCCAGCACCGCAATATCCGGCTTCTCTGTCTCTAACATTTCTATATAATTTGCATAACCTTTCGGTGCACCTGTCTTGGCCACCGCCACCGCCCTGCCTTCTTCGTCTGGATCCGCGAGTGCAACTATTTCTGCTCCCTCGACCCCGACAAAGGCCATATCCAAATAATGGCCGTAATGCCCCCGGCCCGTATGCCCGACAATGCCAACTCTCATATCAATCCTCTTTCTTCTTCTATTATTTTTATTTTTGCGTTGATCCGACATTGACGGTAAGGAGTGTCGATGGACGGTCTGGTTTGGGGGTCCATCGAAATTAGCGGAGGTCCTTTATGGGGTATTCTCTAAGCGGATTGTAGAGCCATATTTCACAGGACGTGAAATATGAGGACTACACCTCGCAGCCCGACAGGAGTCGGGCGAGAATGAGCGAAAAGACTACCCCATAGAGGACCGTCCCCACTACAACTCTACCGCAACACCACTCTCCATCGACTGCTTCACAGCATCCAACACTCGCATCTGCGCAATACTATGCTCGCCAGAAATGCGATGCGCCTGCCCCGTCTGCAAACATTCACACATATGACGCAACTGCTCCGCAAACTGAAAACAAGCGTCAAACTCTATGACTTCCACACCATCCTGCGTCTTGTGCTCAATATTCACTGCGCGATTCTCGTTATTCCACACACTATCCAACCGCAACATACCCGCATGCCCCGAAATCTCGGCATATTGCGAGTTAAACGAATTGAAACCAACCGAAATCTGCGCCGTACGCCCACCGGAAAAAGCCAACATAATCGATGCCGCATCATCCGCCTCAATACCCAATTCCTGTGAGGCAAATACCCGCTCCGGGTCCTCGCCAAAAACAGCGCGCGCATGGTGAATATTATAACAAGCCAAATCGTAAATACTACCGCCGCCCTTGGCTTTATTAAAACGCCAATTCGATTCGGGTGTGCGATCCGTAACAAGCCGACCCGAGTTGGTGCAAAACGTGCTGCGCACATTGAGCAAGTCACCGATCGCACCTGATTCAATCATCTCTTGCGCTTTGAGATGCATCGGATGATGGCGAAACTTAAAGGCCTCAGCCACTAACACCCCATTCGCCTTGCCCGCCGCGACAAAGGCCGCCGCCTCCGCCGCCGTCTGCGTAAAAGGCTTTTCGCAAAGCACCGCTTTCACTTTGCCCGAGGTACAAACCTCAATGCCCACTTCGGCATGGAAACAACCCCAGGTGCAAATCACGACAATATCCAGATTTTCCTTGGCGAGCATCTCGTCGAGATCGGTATAGCGCGCCTGCACTGCAAACTCTTCGCCATAACTAGCGAGTTGCTCCTTCGATACATCGTAGATAGCGACGAGATCAGCCTCTTCAATTTGCTGACAGGCGCTGCCGTGTGCCCGGGCGATTCCCCCAGTGCCGACAAGACCGACTCGATAGCTCATGTCCTACTCCTCATTGGGTTCCGGCCAGAGGTGGGTCGAAAGACCGCGCCTCGGCTGATCTGTGCTATTTCCGCGTGAATAGTGCAAGGTGCGGCCATGGTGAAAAGTCACGTCGCCGGGGCCGTATTCGACAACGACGGCTTTATCCTGATCCACCATCACTTCTAGCGCGCCGCCGATCGGGTTTTTATACGTCGCATCCACATGCTCGGCGATGCCCTCTTTATGCGAGCCGGGCATAAACTGCAACGAGCCCATCTCTTCGGTTGCTTCCGATAGCGCCAGCCAACAGGTCGTACTGCGATAGTTGGCTTTCCCAGGCCAGCCATACCCCGCATCCTGGTGCCATAGCAACTCGACCTCACTGCCCGGGGGTTTGTAAATCAACTGATCGTATTTGTATTCGATATCGTCGCCCAACAACTGCTTGCCCGTCTGCACGATACGCTGCAAATATTCATGCCCTCGCCAACCCGGTATATGCGTATTCGGCATGCCCAATTGCAGGATATCACCCACCGCGATCTTCTGGTTCCAACCATCGACATCGTATACGCCCCTAGTCGCCGCATCGTAGCCTTCGCGCAATTCGGCGAGCATATCCTCAGGAATAAATTCCCGTAGATGCACAAAACCCCGTTCGTGAAATTCCGCGATCTGTTCTTCGCTCAGCGTTACCTCACTCATCCTTCGCGCTCCTTACGCCGCATCTCCTGTAGTTCAGACCAATCCATCACCTTACAGCGCTCAGCCCAAGCCGCATACAATGCGCCCAATGCTGCAACAATCTGTGGATGCTCCGCGGACAGATCATTCAATTCCGTGCGGTCTGCGACAATATCGTAAAGCTCCCAGTCCCCCGGATATTTGCACACCAGTTTCCACTGCTCTTTGCGCACGGCGCAATTGCCTTCGTGCTCCCAATAGAGCACCTCCCGCGCATGCGCCCGATCAGAAAAAATCGGCATCATACTAAATCCCTCTAAAGCCTGCACCGCATTCCCTTCACGCTCCTGCGGATACTCCACCCCGGCCACTTCTAAACAAGTCGCCATCACATCGGGCAACTGCGCCGCTTGCCTCCGCAATGCACCTCGGTCGCCGATACCTTCGGGCCAATGCGCAATAAACGGCGTCGAAATTCCGCCTTCATGCACCCAGTGCTTGTATTCGCGAAAAGGCGTATTCGACACATTCGCCCACGGCACGCCATAACTTTGATACGTCTCTTCCGGCCCGGGCATCACGTTCGGATCATTGCCATGTTGCACCGGCTGACCATCGCGCGTCTCACGACGACTAATCGAACCCACGACATTTTTCGACCACGCCTCGCCGATCTCTTCCGCACAACCCCCATTATCCGCCAAAAACATTATCAGCGTATTCTCCAGTTGCCCCGTCTTCTCTAACGAATCAATAATCCGCCCAATGCCTTGATCCATCCGGTCAATCTGCGCGGCGTAGACCTCCATCCGCCGCGCCTGCCATTCTTTATGCTCTGCCTCACCCCAAGGCGGTTGTGTCGGATCGCGATCGGTCAGCTTCCACTTCGCGTCGATCAACCCCATCTCCACCATGCGTTCAAGCCGCTCTGCGCGCAAAACATCCCATCCCTGGTCAAAACGCCCCTTATAACGGGCGATATCCTCCGGATGCGCGTGCAATGGCCAGTGCGGCGACGTATAGGCCACATAGGCAAAAAACGGCGTATCCGTTTTTTGCTTTTTATGCTCTGCTATATACTCCACCGCTTGGTCGCTGATCGCGTCGGTATAGAAAAAATCTTGCCCGTCCTCGAGTTCGATCCGCTCGTTCTCACGCGTCAGCGTATTCGGGTCGTAAAAACTGCCCGCGCCCGTAATCGTGCCAAAAAAATGGTCAAAGCCCCGCTGCCTGGGCCAACTGTGTTTCGGTCCGTCGTTATGCCGCGTGATATGCCACTTACCGCTCATATAGGTCGCATAACCCGCCGCCTTCAGCACCTCGGCGATGGTCGCAGAATGCGACGATAAATCGCCACGATAACCGTCGATCCCATCGTCGCCCATCATATGCCCGACATTGGCTTGATGCGGATGCAAACCGGTCAACAGCGAGGCCCGCGAGGGACAACATCGCGCCGTATTATAAAAATTCGTCAGGCGCAAACCGCCCGCCGCCAAGCGGTCGAGGTTCGGGGTTTGCACCTCACCGCCATAACAGCCCAAATCCGAAAAACCCATATCATCATTGAGGATCAATACAATATTCGGTCGTTTATCCATAATTTTATGCCTGCGATTTCGAGGTTTCGCGTTCGTATACCTGCTGCTTTAAATAAATCGGCGCGCCCAACCGCGTCACCAGCACCATCTCGTCGCTCGGCCTGCTATCGAGCACCCACTCACCGTCCGGCGTATCGATATACAGATGGGCGTAATAAGTATCGTCCTTGAGCGCGTGCACCACCAACCGCGTTACCTCCCCGTCTACGTTCTCAAGGATCTCCTCCAGCAGGTCATACGAAAGCGGCCGCGGAAAATCCCCATCCTGCATCGCCACCATTAACGCCTTCGCCTCGCAATGACCGATAACAATCGACACCGGCGGCGAATCCTGGCCCCTGAGCAGCTACGGCCACGCCATCATCGCCGTAGTCTATCACATCGGCGATCCTTGGCGGGGATCAGATCATCGGAGACTAGGCCGGCCTGCTGGTCACTGCAGACAACAAACACAAAAGGCATTGCAACAAAAAAGAGCCACTTCATAACCTTATTACCTCTATTTGATGCACCATGCCTATCGCGTCGAAAACTTATGCACCGTCACCGTCTGATAGGTCTCATTCGGCCTCAACAACACCGACGGAAAACCCAGTTGATTAATCGAGTCCGGATAGTGCTGCGTCTCCAAGCAAAAGGCATAGTATTTATCGTAAATCGCACCCGCCTTGCCCTGTACGTCATTTAGATGAAACGCCGAATACAACTGCACACCCGGCTCGGTCGTCAACAGTTCCATCACCCGCCCGCTCACCGGCTCATAAACCTCTGCCGCCAAACCCGGTGCATCCCGCCCACCATTATCCAACACATAATTGTGATCATAACCGCCAATATCAATCCGCCCGATCCGCCCGCCGATCGACGCCGGCTTGGTAAAATCCAAGGGCGTACCCGCCACCGGAAGAATCCTGCCCGTTGGAATCAACGTATCATCCGGTTCGGTATAATAGCGCGCGTGCAACGTCATAATATGCGCGAGCATATCACCGCTGCCCGCCAAATTAAAGTACGAGTGGTTGGTCAGGTTGATCGGTGTGGCCTTGTCCGTCGTCGCCTCGTATTCGATAACTAGCTCGTTGTCATTCGTCATTGTATAGGTCACCGACACCTGCACATTACCCGGATAGCCCTCTTCGCCGTCCTTGCTCAAATAGCTCAAGCGCACCGCCGGACCCCGATCCGTATTCAGTTCCTCCGCATCCCAGACCACTTTATCAAAACCGACGGTCCCGCCGTGCAAATGATTTAGCTCGTTATTGACGACAACAGTATAATCCTTGCCATCGACACTAAACTTACCTTTGGCGATCCGGTTGGCGACCCGCCCGGTAATACAGCCGAAATAAGGGTTTTCCGTCTCATACTGTTGTAAATTATCAAAACCCAATACCACATCGCCCAACACCCCCTCGCGATCGGGCACCAATAGCTCGTTGATAATCCCGCCATAGGTGATAATCTTCGCGATCGAGCCTTGTTCGTTTTCCAAGGTATAACGGTCAACTTGTTGCCCGGTCGACGTCGTTCCAAACACTTCTTTGCCCACGTTGGCTTCTCCTTGAGTTGTCGCCCATCCAACCACCAGTATAATTCCAATAAGTATCCGCATCATAGACCTTTCTGCCTGCTGCTTGCGTTCCATCATTGCCGGACGTAAAATATGCATTCCGAATTGCCCGACCAACCCCCCACAGCGAGATCATATAATGAATACGTTCCTCCTGCTGCTGCTCTGCCCCCTCGCTCTCGCCGCCTGCGGGGGCACGTCGGACGCCCCCGAACAAGCGGCCAAACCGCAATTGGCTTTTATTACCAATGGCGTCGGCGCCTTCTGGACCATTGCCTCCAAAGGCGTTGAAGTCGCCGCAAAAGAATTCAACGCCGATGCCGAAGTACAAATGCCCGGCGAAGGCGTCGCCGACCAGAAGCGCATAGTGCAGGCCATGCTCGCCCGCGGCATTGACGGCATCGCCATCAGCCCAATCGACCCCGACAACCAGACCGCCCTGCTCAACGAGGCCGCCGCCAATACCAACCTCATCACCCACGACTCCGACGCGCCCAAGAGCAACCGCCTGGTCTTTATCGGCATCGACAATTACTCGGCCGGTCGCGAGTGCGGCAAACTCGTCAAAGAAGCGTTGCCCGATGGCGGTAACATAATGATCTTCGTCGGCCGCCTCGAGCAACTCAACGCCCGCCAGCGTCGCCAAGGTGTGATCGACGAATTGTTCGATCGCTCATTTGACCCCGAGCGCCGCGACCCCAACAGCGGGGTTATCGCCGGTGACAAATACACCGTGCTCGATACGCGCACCGACCAGTTCGACTACGCCAAGGCCAAAGCCCAGGTCGAAGACGCCATCGCCAAATACCCCGATCTCAACGGTGTCGTCGGCCTCTTCGCCTACAACCCGCCGCTGGCGCTCGAAGCCATCAAAGAAGCCGGCAAGACTGGCGAGATCCAGATCATCGCCTTCGACGAGGAAGACCCCACTCTGCAAGGCATCATCGACGGCCACATCTACGGCACCGTAGTACAAAACCCCTACCGATACGGCTACGAATCGGTACGCATCCTCGCCGCCCTCAAGCGCGGCGACCGGTCGGTGCTGCCCAAGGGCGGCGTGCTCGATATCCCAGCACGCCAGATCCGCAAAGACAATGTTGCAGCCTTTTGGAGCGAGTTGAAGCAGTTGACCGGCGCCAACTAATGCCGCTATTGCAGGTCCACGGCATAACAAAACGCTTCCCCGGGGTTCTCGCCCTCGACGCGGTCGATATGGCGATCGAACCCGGTGAGGTTTTGGCCGTCATCGGTGAGAACGGCGCCGGCAAGTCGACGCTGATGAAGATCCTCGCCGGCATCCAGGCATCCGACGACGGCGAAATCCTGATCGATGATACGCCCGTCACCATAGACTCCCCACGTCGGGCGACGGAGTTGGGCATTGCCCTGATCCACCAAGAGCTCAACCTCTGCGACAATCTCACCGTAGCCGCCAATATCTACCTCGGCCGCGAACCCCGCACATTCGGCCTGATCGACCGCGAAGCCATTCACCAGGGTGCGACCACCGCTCTGACGCAAATCGGCCTCAACATCGCCCCCAATACCCTGCTGCGCGAATTGCCGATCGGCCACCAGCAATTAATCGAGATCGCCAAGGCCCTCTCTACTCAGGCCCGCGTGCTGATCATGGACGAGCCGACTTCCAGTCTGACCAGCGAAGAGGCCAAAGCGCTCTTCATCGTCATAAACGACCTGCGAGGCCGCGGCGTCGCCATCGTCTATATCTCGCACCGTCTCAGCGAAGTCACCGCCCTCGCCGACCGCGTCACCGTCTTGCGCGACGGCCAAAACGCCGGCGAATTGGCTCGGACAGCAATCCACCACAACGCCATGGTCTCGCTGATGGTCGGCCGCAATGTCTCGCAATACTACGCGCACCAACCCCACGAAGCCGGCGAAATCATCCTGCAGGCCGAAGACCTCGTCGTGCCCGCCTGGCCCGAACACCCACTAAATTTCTCCGTCCACCGCGGCGAGATCGTCGGCATCGCCGGGCTGGTCGGTGCCGGCCGCACAGAACTATTGCAAGTGCTCTTCGGCATTGCCCCGGCGCTTGCCGGCCGCGTCCTGATAGACGGCGAGCCACAAAGGTTGCATTCCCCCGTCGACGCCATTCGCGCCGGACTAGCCCTGGTGCCCGAAGACCGCAAGCAGCAGGGGCTGATCCTCGAAATGGCCGTTGCCGACAATATCGGCCTGCCCGGCCTGCACAGGCACCACCGTATGGGCTTTGCCGACTATGCCCGCCAAAATGCCGATGCCGAACAATTGATCCAACGCCTCTCCATCCGCACGCCCGACGCCGGGCAAATAGTCCAGTATTTGTCCGGCGGCAACCAGCAAAAGGTCGTGCTCGCCAAATGGCTCGCGCTCGATCCGCGCGTACTGCTGCTCGACGAACCGACCCGCGGCATCGACGTCGGCGCAAAGGAAGAGATCTACCGATTGATGGAAGAGCTGGCCGCTACCGGCGTCGCAGTGCTCTTCGCTTCAAGCGAAATGGAGGAGATCTTGGGCATGTCCGACCGCACCTTCGTCATGCACGAAGGCCATATCACCGGCCAACTACAACGCGCCGACCTCAGCGAAGAGGCCATTATGCACTTAGCCACGGGCAAGGCGGCGTGACGTGAAAAAGATCTTCGGTATCCTCGGCCTGCTCGTCACGGTCTTCGCCCTCACCTGGATCCTCGAGCCAAGATTTGCCAGCGCCTACAACTTGCAGAATATTATCCGCTGGACCTCGCTCTTCGGCATTATCTCGATCGGCGTCGCCTTCGTTATCATCACCGGCGGTATCGACCTATCCGTCGGTTCGCTGATCGGGCTCGTCGGCTGCACGATTACACTGCTCTTGGCCGACGGCTATTCGATCCCAGTCGCCCTCGCGATGGTCATGGCGCTCTCGCTAACCATAGGCCTGCTGCATGGCCTACTGATCACTCGCATCGGTCTGCAGCCCTTCGTCGTCACACTCTGCGGCCTGTTATTCTACCGCGGTTTCGCCCGCTGGCTCACGCACGACCAGGTCCAGGGGTTCGGCTCCTCCTACGAGGGCCTGCGCCATCTCGCCATCGGCAAAATTCCGCTGACTGACAGCTTCTCCATCCCCATCCCCTTTTTCATCCTCGTATTTATAGGCATCATAGCCGCCCTCTTCCTCAACCGCACCATCTGGGGCCGCTACCTGCTGGCACTGGGCCGTAACGAAGAAGCGGCGCGCTACAGCGGCATCCAAATCGAGCGCATGAAAATTCTCGCCTATGTCATCTGCTCGGGCACCGCCGGGCTAGGCGGCATCCTCTTCGCCCTCGATGTCAACTCGGTACAACCCGCCGCGCATGGCAATTTCTACGAGCTTTACGCGATCGCCGCCGCAGTCTTGGGCGGGTGCTCGCTCCGAGGCGGAGAAGGCTCGATCTTAGGCGTTATTATCGGCGCCGCCGTCATGCGCGTGCTCTACAACGCCATCAATATCCTCGGCATTCCCACACAACTCGAATTCGCCATCATCGGCGCGGTGATCCTAATCGGCGTTATCGCCGACGAGTTGATCCGCCGCATGGCGGCCAATAGGCGGGCGGCGCGCGAGTCCTAAAAGCACATAGCCGCGTACAAGCGGCCCGATCATCATCGGCATTCACGCGAAAAATAATGGGAGCCTAATAAATATTTGGCCCCCATTATCAATCCCCTTATTCAAGAGAATAATTGCTATCGGTATTACCGGATCATATTCCCTAAGCGGTGAAATATTCACTGTAGCTATAAACCCTGCTGCCATCGCGCGACTACCACAGCGGCGAGAAATACACCACAAACGACGACTATAGACAAAGGTTTGCGGTCGCCACTGCACTGGCGACACAAGCTGTGATCGTGCTGGTTTACCTGCCGATTCGCGCCGAGCTCGAGCGGGCAGGCGGACACTGGGGAATTGACGTCTGGGAAGATCCGCTGGCGCTGCCCGGGGTGTTCGTCGACACCGCGAGAATCTGGATAGGAGGTGCGGAGGGAATCATCCCGGCAGTCGCCGCGCTTAGCGGCGTACTGCTTGCCGTGCGCCGGCGCCGTGATGTGGCGCTCTACTTCGGGCTTGCCTGGATAGTTCCGCTGCTGGCCGCCGTAGTGATGGGGGTGGCCGGTCAGCCGTGCAGCTACCTGTATCTACTGCCCACGTTCGTACTGGCCGCCACCTACGGCATAACACAGGTGCCGACGGCGCGCCTGCGCATCCTCGCCCTTGCCTTTCTGCTGGCGGGTTACGGATGGAGCACGGCGACCAAGGTGAACAAGCCTGCACCAGATCCCTATGGAGAACTGGCACAGTATATGGTTTAGGCGGCTTGACGATGTCAGAGGATGGTAGCTTGGAACGGTTGGAAGCATTTTTCTCCGATCGAGCCATGCGCTCTTGCAACGCATCGATTTGCTGCTGCATCTGCGGTTTCCTCTCCACCATCTCACCACGAAGAGCAACGCAGTTAGAGCAGGTCCGATCTGAAGGGATGGTTGGCATGATAAATACACTCGGATGGGAAAGACCAAATGTCGATTAGAAAACCTGTGAACGGTTACTAAAAAGAATAACGGACCACTTGTTCTGCTCTTTTCATTATTCGAGCATTAACCCATTGGAAAATATTATCGTCTTATTGTATAATCTAGGGAGCCTGCCCCCGTAAGAAAGGATGATCTATGCTGCATAGTTTTCGCCCGTTTCTCACCCTCCTCCTGCCCACACTCATGCATCTATCCGGGCCCCAGGCCCACGCTTGCGGTGGCTTCTTCTGCGGCAATTTTCCAATGAACCAAGTCGCCGAAAACATCCTCTTTATCCAAGGGGAAGGCACTGTTACCACCCACGTGCAACTCCAGTACAGCGGCGAGGCTTCAGACTTCGCCTGGATTCTGCCGATGCCCTCCGTGCCCGAACTGGCCGTCAGTCACAACCAGATCTTCAACCAATTGCAATTCGCCACACAACCGGGTTTTCAGTTGAATTTCCAAGAGGACGCCAACTGCGGTTTCCCACCGATCTTCCGCACCCTAGAAGACGACAGCAGTGTTGTCGCCGAGTCCGCCGCTGTCGAGGTGGTCTCCCAGCAGCAAGTCGGCCCCTATGACACCGCCGTCATTACCTCCGACGACTCCCAGGCCATCGTCAACTGGCTCGTCGACAATAACTACCAACTCGGCGATCTAGGCATCGACCTTCTGCACCCCTATGTCGAAGAAGGCGCCTTCTTCCTAGCGCTCAAGCTCATCACCGACCGCGATGTCGGTGATTTACAACCCATCGCCCTGACCTACGCGGCCAAAGAGCCCGGCATCCCGATCCGCCTCACCGCCGTGGCCACCGCGCCCGACCTAGGCGTTATCGCCTGGGTATTGGCCGAACACCGCGCCATTCCGAAAAACTATCTGCATGTGCGGATCAACGAGGCGGCGATAGACTGGTTCAACGGCGGTTTCAATTATCCGGAAGTCGTTACCCTAGCCGCCGACGAGGCCGGGGGCCAAGCCTTCGTCACCGACTTTGCCGGGCCCAGCAAAGTCGTCAACGATTTCTTCTTCGGGGAGTTCGACCTCGACAACCTGCGCCGGCAAGAGCATCCGGCCGACTTCCTCGACACCGCCCTCTCCCAGGGTTTCCCGCGCGACGCGCAGATGCAGGCCTTGATCCGCCGTCATATCTCCATGCCGCCCGCCGTGCTCGAAGAGGGTGTGCTCGACGTCGTCTTCGGCGGCGACCGCGAAGCCTACGACCTCGTCCGCGAAGAAGGCCAACTACAGAGTATAACCGACCGCTCTTTCTACAATAATATCCGCGCCTACGACCGCTATATCACCGACCTCGAATTCAACGCAATCGCCTTTACCGACGATCTCGAACGCATCGTCGTCGAGCCTTTGCAGAAGGTCAGACGGCTCTTCGAAGAAAAACCCTATCTCACCCGGCTCTACACCACGTTATCGGCCGACGAGATGACCCTCGACCCGATGTTTTCCTACAACCCCGATTTGCCCGAAGTCGACAATATCCACTTCGCCGAAGCCCGTTGGGATTGCGCCGATCCGGAGAACACGCCGATCGAAGAATGGGAGTTGGTCATCACGCTCGCCGACGGTCGCGAGATCCGCACCCTCCCCTTCGGCGACGGTGGTGGCCCCCGGCCACTGCCCATCGGCGAACCGGCCGCCGCAATCATCGAACGCCTAAACACCTCGGGGCCGCCCGAAACCATCCGCCAACTCACCGCCGTCGCCGAAACCGGTAACGGCTCTGTTCCCTCCGACTGGTCCCTAAGGCAAAACTATCCCAACCCCTTCAACTCGAGTACGGTCCTGCCCTTCCAGGCGCCCATCTCCACCGCCGATGCCGCCTTGCACATCTACAACCTGCAAGGCCAAAAGGTCCGCACCCTAGTCGAAGGACCGGTTATCGCCGGCTACCGCGAAATCTCCTGGGATGGTCAAGACCAAAACGGCCGTATCGTCGCCAGCGGCGTCTATCTCTACCGGCTGAAAACCGGCTCGATAGATTTGACGCGCAAATTGCTGTTCCTGCGCTAAAGCATGCACTTAATACGCCTTGCCCTAGTCCTCTGGCCCGCCCTGTGTACCGCGACCGAGTTTCCCGACTCCAGTCTGACAGCACAGGTGCGCCAGGCCCTGGGCAAGGAGTATGGGGCATTGCGCCCAGACGACTTCGACGGCCTGCTCTATCTCGAAGCGGACCGCAGAGACATCACCCGCATCGACGGCATCGCCCGACTACACGATCTCAAGTTACTGCAATTAGCAAACAATCATATAGCCGATCTCGCCCCCCTGAAAGGACTGCGCCAACTTGAAAAGCTCGATCTGCGCAACAATGACCTAGACGACATAGCTCCCTTAGCAGATTTTGTCTACCTGCGCGAACTCGCTCTTGAAGGCAATAATATTCGCGCCCTTTCCCCCCTAAAAGACCTGCGCCACCTGCACCAATTATCGCTCGGATCCAACCCCCTCACCCATCTCATCGATCTCGCAAAGCTCACCAACCTGACCTTGCTCAAAATACCCGACTGCCAAATTGACGACCTGAGCCCGCTCTCGTCTCTGCATGCGCTAACCCGCCTCAAAGCCTCCGCAAACCAAATCAACGACCTCGCCCCTTTGCGCTCCCTAGCCGAATTAACCCACTTGAACCTCTGGGGCAACCAACTGCAAGACCTCACTCCCCTCGCCGAGCTATCCAAGCTCAGCCACCTCAACCTCTCGTCCAATCAAATAATCGAGATCTCACCGCTCGCCGGCTCTCGGGCATTACAAACCTTGCGCTTAGACGACAATAAAATCGACGACATCAGCCCGCTACAAAATCTGCAAAACCTCGTAGAACTCCGCCTCGCACAAAACAAAATAGCGCATCTGCCCCCTCTAACCTCGCCTGCCCTCACCATACTCGACCTATCCAACAACCAAATCACTGACCTATCTGCCCTGCTAGCCCTAGACACCCTACACACGCTCCACTTAGCCAACAATCAAATCACCGACCTATCCCCCTTGTTAAACCTTCCTTCCTTGAAAACCTTGGAAATCTGGAACAACCCTCTGTCCCCTGTTTCACTCAATGGTCACATCTCCACTCTACAAGAAGCCGGGGTAACAGTCTACCACAAATAAAAGCCACGCAGCATAAACTCCGTGGCTTTCGCAATTTTGAGCTTTTGTGAATTTCTCTGAGCGGCTTGTTGTCCGAGGTTTCACAGAGTAGTAAAATCTGAGCATAGCCCTCGTAGCCTCACAGGATGTGAGACAAACTCCTGCAGGGCGTGTAGCGAAAAGTGATGCGTGTATAAGCAAAGAGAAATCTCAAAAAGCTCTCCGCAAATCGTTTTACGACGCCAAGCCCTCTAACAACCGCTGTCTCACCGCATCAAGCACCTCGTAATTAACAATCTTCTGCCCCTGCCCATCAACGATATAAAACGCATCCTGCGCCCTGGCTGCCACCGTATTGATAATCGCCATATGAATATCCAGATCCATCTCACCCAACAGATGTGCGATCGTGTAGAGCAAACCCACATCGTCCTGGGCGTCTATATCCACTACCGTGTAGCCGGCTGAGATCTGGTTGTCGAACACCGCCTGCGGCGGCTGGCCGTATTGCTGCTGCTTGCGACGCCGGTCCCAGTTGTGGCTATAGCCTTCTAGCAACTCGCGGGCCTTCGTCCGCAGGGAAATAACCTCCGCCAGCCGTTCCCGCACCCGCTCCTTCTTCCATTCGGGCAACGCTGGACTGCCATCCACATCGGTCACCTGGAACACATCGAGCACTACATCGTCGTCACGCGTATTAACGTCGGCGTGCAGGATATTGATGTCGTTAACCGCCAAGGCGCCGCAAATCTTGGCCATCAGCTGACGCTGGTCACGGGTGCAGACTGCAATCTCGGTATGGCCTGCCTGTTCGACGAATTCCACATCGAAAATGCACTCTTCGCTCAAAGAGGTGCTCATGCCGAGGTGCATCTCGATCTGCGCGCAGTCGTAGGCGACCAGATAACGCGGCGGCAACGATTCGACATGCTCCTGGAACTGCACAACCCTCAACGTCGGCCAGCGGCCCGATATATGTTCGAGATGCTCCCCCAATAGCTGCCGGGCGCGCTGTTTCTCCTCGAGCATCTGCATGCCCGAACGCAATTGCTCGGCGGTCTTATAATAGAGCTCCCAGAGCAAGGCCCCTTGCCAATCGGTCCAGGCATCGGGCGAAACCGCCGAAAGGTCGGCGTACGAGACCAGATAGAGCACCTTGAGCCATTCCATATTGGCGAAGATCCCTGCGAACTCCCCGATCATCTCATAGTCTTCGAGGTCACGCCGTCTAGAGATCAGCATCATGTCCTGGTGGTGCTCCACGAGGAAGTGCAGCATTGACCGCTCTTCCTCGCTAAGGCCCATGCGTTCGCCCAATTCCGCGGTCATCTCCATACCGCGGGCGATATGGTCGTCGCGTTTCCACTTGCCCACATCGTGTAGTAGCACCGAGAAGAAGAGTAGGTCGCGCCGCTCCACTTCGGCAAAAATCGCCGGCATCCGCCCCTCCTGCTGCCCCAAGGCCTCCAGGTTCTCCAACGCTATCAGCGTGTGCTCGTCTACGGTATAGATATGGTAAATATCGTATTGGACCAGGCAGGTCAGCCCACCGAATTCGGGCAGATAGGAGCCGAGCACACCCAACTCATGCAGCCGCCTGAGCGTCAAGGCGGTGCGGTATTTGCGTTTGAGGATCTTGAGGAAGATATCACGGGCCTCGGCCGAGGACCTGAAGCGATCATCGACCAAGTGCAAACAGGCGCGCACCGTGCGTTGCACCTCCTCGCTCAGCTCCAGGTTTTTCATCTGGGCGGTGAGAAAAATCCCCAATAGGCGCACGGGGTTCTCCGCGAAATACTCTTCGCCGTCGGCGAGCAGGATCTCCCCGTCGACGGATGCTACACCGCGTTCGATATACATGCTGCGGCTGCTATTGCGGGGTTTGCGTGTCAGCCGCTTGAAGGCCAGTTCGACTAAGTG